>NZ_JBALFY010000063.1:0-88851 GCF_036916655.1 Nostoc sp. | reverse complement strand
ACACCTATTTGCCTAAAAAACCGTCGATTGATATTTACCCAAAAGATTTACCTGCACTTCCTCCTGCCGTTTTCTAAACGTCGAACTCACGTTAACTTAGAAATAAAATTTAGGTTGGGTTAAGCAAAGCGCAACCCAACGCAAAACTATCATTTCGTCTGTGAAATATTAGGGATTTGAGTTATCTGACCCAGAGATACTTTTACAGCTAAGATTGGTATAGCTGTAGCTGCAATCAGAACAGCAGTAGCCAAGATAATTGCAACTGGTTTACCACCATATTGGACTAAAACCTTAAAAATATTTTCTGCTGTCTGACCCCCAACTTGAACTAATTCTACTGTATCTGATTTGCTTAAAGCAGCAGTAATATTTTCAGTGATATTGAGAAGTTGTTCTGTATTGTCTGATTGGCTGAGAACCTTTAGAGATTTATCTATTGGCTGTTGCTGCGCGGGTAAATTTTCATTTTCAGGATAGTAAGTAGACATCGTTTTGCACTCCTCTTTTGTTCCGATGTCTCTATACTCGCCTCTAACCCATAGTTATAGGTAGGATGTAGGTAAATGTAGGATTATGTCATAAACACAAAGAATATCTACATGGACGTAGGATTATGTAGGTTTTGCTGTAAAATACTAAACTTATATTTAAATGTTAACTTTACTCTAGCAACTCAATCAGGTTAAATGGAAGCTAAAGATGCATTAGAATCTATTAAGCAAATATTTCAGAAGAGAAGAGGACAAGTAGTTTCACTAAGTAAGTTAGAAGAAAAAGTTTTTCTTCTAATTTGGCAAGGTATGGATTATGGTTATATGACTCGTGAAATAAATAAACCTAATGGCAAACTATATACAGAACAGTATTTCAGAGAAATAGGTAAAAAATTAATTGATAAGATTAAAAGAGTTTTAAATATAGACGAGCTTGATAAAAGAAGTTTTCGGGAAGAAATTGAAACCTTTTTTGATAAAAATTACAATGATTATACTAAAAAGCCACCTCATATCAATGCACCAAAATCAGATTATACCAGTTCTCAAGAACTAAGCAATAATAGTCCACCTGAGCTAAATCAAAATCCCTTTATTCCTTTTAATGGAAGAGTAGAAGAAAAGTTTCTATTCTTTGACCGTAAGAGGGAAATCAACCAAATATTGGAAGTTTTGAATAGCGGTAGTAGTGTCGTTTTAATTGGTGAAGAGGGAATTGGCAAATCCTCGCTGCTATGGATGATTTGTCAAGAAGCAGAAACTCGTCTAAACGTTAAACGTCAGCCAGTTTTCTTAGACTTAAATTTACTTCATAATGAAAGTCAATTTTATAGTGAATTGTGCCACGATATCGGTATATCTGACAGTAAAGACTATCAGTTAACCCGCAATTTGCGAAGTTGTAAAATACTACTGGCTATAGATAATGTAGGAAAACTTACGGGTGAAGGTTTTACTCGCAATATAAGAGATTTTTTGCGCGGTTTAGCCGAAGGAAGTAATGCTCCGTTAAAGCTAATTTTAGCTGCTACCGAACCTCTGAACAACCTTTTTAACGATAGTCAGGAGCAAGGTAATACTTCTCCGTTGGCAGGTATTTGCCAAGAGGAACACATTCATCCTTGGGATGAAGCTACTATGCGTGCTTTTATTACCAACCGTCTAGCTAGAACTTCTGTGAGTTTTACTGAAGAAAAAATCATCCAACTCATCCAAGAAAGTGGCGGACATCCTCGCAAACTGATGCAATTGTGTTATCGAACTTATTCACAATATTATGGTGTGCAATGAATGATACCGCTTTGACCTCTTCTCCAACCCCTTCGATGGTTGGGGCTGGGGGATTAAATTCTTCACGCGTGATGATGGAGGTTGAATAATGACCCCTGTACCCCGCTTAGACTTAGCGCCCAAGTTGAAGCATCGCCTCTCTTTATGGAATCCCTTAGATTATCTGCGCCTGCTGTATTGGGTGTTTTTCTTTCCCCAGGCTTTGCGATGGTATGTGGATACATTCGGGGGTGGGTATATTCCTGGAGAGGAAATGAATTGGCGGAAGGGATGGGAGTTATTGCGTCAAAATGCTATTCAACGTCAGTTATTTTTCCAAGGATTAATTTTAACAGTAGTTACACCTGTAGCTATAGGTCTATTTTTTCAGGTACTAAACATTTCGGTTAACTGGTTCGGCATAGCGTTCGGCATAGCGTTCAGCATAGCGTTCGGTGTAACGGGAGGCATGACAGGAGGCATGACAGGAGGCTTGGCGGGAGGCGTGGCGGTAGGTGTGGTAGTAGGCGTGGCGGGAGGCGTGGCGGTAGGCGTGGCGGTAGGCGTGGCGGGAGGCGTGGCGGTAGGCGTGGCGGGAGGCGTGGCGGGAGGCGTGGCGGTAGGCGTGGCGGGAGGCGTGGCGGGAGGCGTGGCGGTAGGCGTGGCGGTAGGCGTGGCGGGAGGCGTGGCGGGAGGCGTGGCGGGAGGCGTGGCGGGAGGCGTGGCGGTAGGCGTGGCGGGAGGCGTGGCGGTAGGCGTGGCGGTACTGCGTCCAGAAACCTGGCTTATTGGTTCACCTTTAAACTTGCGAACAATTCAAAACGGTCATTGGCTACTTCCCCGTATCACTCCGCTTCCCGTTCCTAATCTTGTCTGTCATGTGCAAAATTGGCTGCAAAATGATTGGGAAATAGGTTTACATAATACTAATGAACTGCTGGCATATACCCTACAATTTATTCCTGTTGTCCAAGCAGTCAATAGGGTACTTACTACAACTCAATCAGAACAAATTATTTGGCGTGTTTCTTTACTAGCGGCAAATCCGTTTGATTGGAAATTAGTAGGTTTTGCTTCAGGTTCTTTGACGGAAGAAATCAAGTTACAACTTGTTAAAGGCTTTGTATTTTTGCGTTATTTAAATGAACCAAGCTCCCCTCCCTTAACAGTAGACACTCGCTTAAATACTCCTGCTCGTGCTACTGCTGCTGGTTTCTGGCATCTGCATGAAAAAGAACCAGCGAAAGCAGTAAAGGCTTTTACAGTAGTGCGTTCTCTTCTCTATGGCGAGGAAATGTTTACCCTTGCCGAAACTCTAACAGCGTTTCAGAAAGCTCAAACATCAGCGTCTATTGCAGCTATCCAAGTTCCTCCTTTTCCCCAGGAACCGCTTTTACGTCCGATTACTTGGAAAATCCTTGCTAATCTGCGTCGAGTTGTTGAGGATGTGCAGTTTGTTAATCGCAGTGTATCACGTTCAGCCAGGTCTTTAGCTCTTAATCGAGCATTAGGTGAACTAACAAAAATCCTAAATCAAGCTGACACCTTGCCACAAGCAGAGCAAGGGTTAATCATAGATATCGCTGAAACTTGGAAAGAAAGCCTTTTAGAAATCACTGGTGAAGTGGGAGAAATTTCCATCACCAAGCCTGTGGTTAATCCTTATGTTGTAGGCGACCCCGTTCAAGGTCATCTCTTTGTTGGGCGAGAAGATATCATCAGACAGTTAGAAGAACTCTGGGTGATGGGTAATCAACTCCAGTCTATAGTTCTCTACGGTCACAGGCGGATGGGAAAAACCTCTATTCTGCTTAACGCTGCTAACTGTCTAGGCTCTCAAATCCAGCTAGCCTATGTCAACTTGCTACGTTTGGGAGATAGTCCCCAAGGAGTTGGTGAGGTGCTGATGGCAATTTGTGATGAAATTTCTCAAACTGTAAAACTTACAGCACCAGCTGACGCTGATTTACTAAATCTTCCCTATCGGACTTTTGAACGCTATTTAAAGCAGGTGGAAGCACAGCTAGATGGCGGGTTAATCATCGCCTTAGACGAATTCGAGAAAATTGAAGATTTAATTGAAGCGAACAAAATACCTATCGACTTTATGGGTTTTCTGCGGGGTTTGGTGCAAATGAGTTCTAAAATCGCTTTTACATTTGCTGGTTTGCACACCTTAGAAGAGATGACAGCAGATTACTTTCAACCTTTCTTTGCCAGTGTCATTCCTATTCATGTTGGCTTTCAAGAACGTGCAGCTACTCGCCAAATTCTAGCTAACCCAGGTAATGAAGACTTCCCCCTCGACTACATCCCAGAAGCTTTAGATGAAATTTATGCTTTGACACATGGTCAACCATATTTAGTGCAACTACTGGGTTTTCAACTAGTGCGCCGCTACAATGACTTTGTTTTTGAGCAAGGGCGATCGCGTGACCCAGTTTTCACAATAGAAGATGTGGAAGCAGTTATCAATGACCCTGAATTTTTCAAGCGGGGACGCTACTACTTTGATGGAGTTTGGGGTCAGGCGGCGCGGGGTGCTGAGGGTCAACAAGCAATTGTACAAGTGCTTGCACCTCACCCAGAAGGGCTAAGTCTGGATGCCTTAGCTCAATCTACAGGTATGAACGATGCCGATTTACAGGAAGCGCTGAATACTCTGAAGCGTCATGATGTAGTTGAGGAAACTCAGGGAAACTGGCGGATTATGGTAGAACTGTTCCGCCGTTGGGTTTTGCAACAGTAGAGTAGAGCGATGCATACGCATTTGTTATTTCGGCATTCGCATTTGCTATTTCAGCGATCGCATTTGCTATTTCGGAGTATGCATTTGCTATTTCGGAGTAAGCATTTGCTATTTTGGAGTACGCATTTGCTATTTTGGAGTACGCATTTGCTATTTCGGGGTACGCATTTGCTATTTCGGAGTATGCATTTGCTATTTCGGGGTTCGCATTTGCTATTTATTGAAGGCTTATCTTCTCAAACTACGAGGATCAAGTGCATCTCTCAGCCCATCACCGAGTAAGTTGAATGCCAACACTGTGAGAATAATCAGCACAGCCGGTGGCCAAATTAGCCAAGGTTGCAACACCAAAATTGAAGCGTTGCTAGCCAGAGAAAGCATATTTCCCCAAGAAGGGTCTGGTTGTTGAATTCCCAAGCCAATGAGACTCAGTATCGCTTCTGAACCAATAAAGCCGGGAATTGCAAGAGTCGCAGAGATAACTACATAACTAGCCGTTTGTGGTAAAACGTGGCGGAGGATGATATAAAGTGGGTTCGCGCCCATTGCCCGCGCTGCTTGAACAAATTCTCGCTCTTTAAGTGATAATACCTGTCCCCGAATGACCCGCGCTAAACCAGCCCAGCTAATAACTGAAGTAATCACCACAATCAGCAAAAAGCGCTGGGTACTACTTAAACCTGCTGGTAAGACTGCACCCAATGTTACCAAAAGATAAATACTGGGGAAAGTCATTAACACTTCTGCCAAACGCATAATGACGCTATCAGTCACACCGCCGAAATAGCCAGAAATTCCCCCGATAAGCAAACCGAGGGGATAGGTAATGATAATGCCAAAAATCCCGATAAACATACTGATGCGACCGCCATGCAGCAAGCGACTAAATTGGTCGCGGCCTTGGTCATCAGTGCCCAAAATATTGACTTTTGCGCCAGTTGTTGTGCCAAATAAATGCCAATTTAAGGGGATACCACCAAAGATTGTGACTTCATCCCACTTCGGGGGTAATGGCAAACTCATCTGCAACAATCGGTATTCTGGCCCAGAGACAAATAGATGTAGGGGTGAGGGCTTTGTCGAGTCTACAATGAGTTTGCGATCGCCTGTATCTAAATTCGTATCTCCCTGAGTTGTCGGATAAACATAAGGCCCAATAAACTGCCCTGATTGAGAATCCCAATGTATCTTCGTTGGTGGCAGCAGTGAACCATTAGGCTGTGAAGCATAGGGATCATAAGGAGCTACGAAATCAGCGGCAATTACTCCTATATAGAAAATTAATAGCAAAATTGCGCCAAATCGTGCCAAAGGATTTTTCTTTAGTCTTCGCCACCAATCCATAGTAGTTAGGAGTTATAAGTTAGGAGTTATGAGTTATTAAGCTTTTATCTTAATTCATAACTCATGATTAATAATTTTCAACTCCTAACTTCTCGCTCCTAAATCTTAACTACTAACAGCTAACTTCTCTAAATAGCGTTGCTGTTCTTCCTGTTGCTTTTCATGTTCTACCACAAACACGTTTGAGTAAAGATTAGCGAGAATTTGTTTTCCCTGCTGTGTCAGCGATAGATAATGCAGTCCCTCTTGAATATAGGGATAGACGCCATTCCAGTAAAACTTAGCGTAGTTATTACGTAAATCGGCAGGGGTTTGATAGCCCAAAACTTTATTTACACCAGTTTCTTCAAATTCGTAAAATAAAGAAGTAATTTTCTTCAGGTAACGCGGGTCACTTAGTTGACCAATCAAATCAGCAGCCCGGACTAATCCTGCAAAGCACTTTGTATCTTGATGATCTTCTGCCGCAGGGACGGGAAATCTAGTCAATTCAATATTGCTCTTAATTGCCTCAGCATCGATTAACTTGTGACCTCCAAAACGCTCATCAATAAAGAGCTTGGCTCGATCAACATGATACGGTGTCAGACTTGCATCAGAAGCGCCAGGAGCTACAGAAATCATTCTGCCATTTTTACCTGTGGCATATAAGCCTGCTGTTTCTCGGTCTTGTCGGCAAACTCCCTTAACGTAGCCAATATCATGACTCACTAGGGAAATAATACAATGCAACCAGTCTTCACTAGAAACACCGCCTTCTCTGATGTGTTTGCCACGTAAGATTTCTTGTCCTACGAGGGTGACTAAAACGGTGTGTTCAACATTGTGGTACAGGGCATCGCTATTGGCAATGTTTTCCAAAGCCATGTTACCAGCCCAGGCGATAATGTCCTGATAATCATTTTTAAAGCAGCCATAAGTGCGACGGTAGCCTTCTCGAATTTCATTTACAAAGGCATCAATTAAAATTTCAGTTGCATTGAACATATTTGGTTACTCTGGTAAATACCAATTATTTATTGATTTGATTGATCAAACAGAATTCAGGAGTCAGGAGTCAGAATTCAGAATGAATTCTGTGCGACTGGCGGACAGCGCAGCGTTAGCGAGTCCGCGAGCGTCTTGATTCTGACCGGAGGCGGAGCGTCTCCGGCTCCGCTCCTGAATTCTGACTTCTTCTTCAATTCAAAATTCCCTAATCTGGGCCACCCTTGCTGGAATTTAGGGAAATGGAGTTTGCTCCTTTGTAACTCACGTGTAGCTGTAGACGCTAGCTTAATCTATGCCTGGATTACATGGTATTGCATGGTTTTCTGGCAAAACAAAGGTTTTAGAGGAATTATGGGTTATGTAGAAAGAAAATTTGCTTGTGTTCAAAAGTACATAAATATTTATGATTTTAATTTAGATAAGTCTAGATTAGTTTTATCAGTTTTTCATATCTAAGCCTTGTTGACGGTGATCTAAACACTTGTAGTACGTGACTTAGAGTAGCTATATCTGATTAGATGATTTTTTTGAGCGTAATCTACATAACAGGTTTCAGCATTAATTTGGTAGTAATTACTCTTAGCAAGAAAGTTGCATTGTATACTGTTACGTAGAAAAGACATTTATTACAAAATGCGCCATAGTTGATGTGAAATAAATAAATTTCAGGTTTTCTTAAGGAAATACCAAGGTTGGTATGCTTAGACAGAAAGTGGAGGTGAGACTGTGAGCGATGAAAGTGTTTCAGAAGTCGGGGTGGGAAAACCTGTAACCTCTGAAGATGCTAGCTTTTTGAGCAAATCAGAGCAGAAATCAAATCGGGTCTGGTTGAAACCATTATTCTTGGGTGCTGGTTTAGGAATTGCGATCGCCTTGGTTGGGATGGGTGTATTAAATCGTCTTTCATCTCGTCAACAAAGTGTGGTGGCAGATAAAACAGTCAATCCAGCGATGACAGTCACCATCGCCACAGTAGAAACCGCCCGTGTTGTCCGTACTCTCAAAACCACTGGAACTGTAGCAGCGAGTGATTTAATTCCGGTGCTACCGCAGACAAATGGCTTACAAATTAAAAGCATCCCCGCAAATATCAAAGAAGGAGCTTTTGTCAAACAAGGTCAAGTTTTAGCGGTGTTGGATGGTTCCATATTGCAAAGCCAAATTAGCCAAGCAAAAGCAGATGTGGAATCTAAACAAGCAGATGTGGCATCCAAACAAGCAGATTTAGCATCCAAGCAAGCGGATTTGGCATCAAATAAAGCAATTGTCCAGCAAAAACAAGCCGATTTAGCTCAAGCCAAGGCGAAGTTAGAGGAAGCAGCCAAAAATTATCAGCGCTATCAACAACTCGCTGACTCTGGAACGATTAGCAAGCAAGAACTCGATACTCGTTCTTATGCTGTAAAAACTGCCATAGAAGTTGTGAACCTGGCTCAAGAAAATATACGTAGTGCGCAGGCTAATATTGGCAGTGCCCAAGCCAATATTGGTAATGCCCAAGCGATCATCAACAGAGCTAAAGCTGATGTCAAGAGCAGTGCTGCTAAGGTGCAACAATTACAAACTCAGTTAGGACAAACGGTGGTGCGTGCGCCGGTTTCGGGAGTAATTGCTGAGAAGTTGGCTAGAATCGGCGATGTTACTGGTATACCACCACAAACCCAGGTAGGGACTGTGATTGGTGGCACACAAAAGCTATTTTCGATTATTCGAGATGAAAAGTTAGAACTTCAGGCGAAAGTGCCCGAAACTCAACTAACTCAGGTGAAAATTGGCGCATCGGTGCAAATTACTTCTGATGTCGATCAACGCGTGCGATCGCAAGGACGAGTCAGGGACATACAACCACAGATAAACGATCAAAGGCGTGAGGCGACGGTAAAAATTGACTTACCGCCAACAACTTTACTTAAACCAGGGATGTTTGCTCGTGCTGCAATTACGACTAACTCAGGAATGAGGATGGTAGTACCGCAAAAAGCAGTGCAATCCCAAGCAGACGCAAGTGTAATTGTATTCATCTTATCCGGCCAAGATATAGTCCACAGCCAGAAAGTAGAGTTAGGAGATCCTGGTAATGGCGACACAGTAGAAATCAAGAGTGGGTTACAGTTAGGCGATCGCGTCGTCGTTGATGGTGCAGGTTATCTCAAAGATGGCGACAAAGTTCGAGTTGCAAATTGAATGGGGAGATGAGGGAGTGTGGGGAGCAGGGGAGCAGGGGAGCAGGGGAGCAGAGGAGCAGGGGAGCAGGGGAGCAGGGGAGGCAAGGGAAGAAAAACTATTGATTATTTGCCCAGTGCCCAATCCCCAGTGCCCAATACCCAGTCCCCAATACCCAGTCCCCAATCCCCAGTCCCCAATCCCCAATCTCCAATCTCCAATCCCCAATCCCCAATCCCCAATTCCCAATCCCCAATGACTAATCTAAAATTTCCCAATGTCTTTTAATATCTCAGCTTGGTCGATCAAAAAACCTGTTCCTACAATAGTTTTATTTTTAATTTTGACAGTTGTGGGTTGGTTCTCATTCATATCCTTGGGGATTGATATTAATCCAAATATTGATGTGCCAACAGTTTCGATTAAAGTCACTCAACCAGGTGCAGGCCCGGCGGAACTAGAATCTCAAGTGACGAAAAAAATTGAAGATGCTGTCGCGGGGTTGGGCAATATCGATTATATGGTTTCCACCGTCAGCGATGGAAGTTCTCAGACGACAATCAATTTTGTTTTGGGTACAGATAGCGATCGCGCCACTAATGATGTTCGGAATGCGATCGCTCAAATTCGCCAAAACTTACCCCAAGATATCAACGACCCAATTGTACAACGCCTAGATTTTTCCGGCGGCCCAGTAATCACTTATGCAGTTAAATCAGATCGGCGTTCTGTAGAAGAATTAAGCAACCTCGTAGACCAAACCATTAGCCGCGCCTTATTGGGAGTCCGTGGTGTCGCCCAAATTCAGCGTGTGGGTGGGGTTGACCGAGAAATTCGCATTAATCTTAATCCTGACCGCTTACAATCTCTAGCGATTACCGCCACCCAGGTAAACGACCAAATTCGCGCTTTAAACATTAACTTACCTGGCGGACGCGCCGAAGTTGGTGGTAGTGAACAAAGTATTCGTACTTTAGGAAGTGCCACCAGTGTAGATATTTTGAAAACATACGAAATCCTCTTACCACAAGGGGGTTCCGTACCTTTATCCAGCTTGGGAACAGTAGAAGATAAATTTGGTGACGTGCGCCAAGCCGCCAGTTTAAATAATCAACCCGTGGTAGCTTTTCAAGTCTTACGTAGTACTGGCAGCGTTCTGGTGACGGTGGAACAAGGGGTAAAAGCAGCAATCAAAGAACTGGAAAAAACCCTTCCCCCAGATGTCAAGCTGGATTTAATTTTTACTAGAGCCGATATTGTCCGCCAATCCTACCAAAGTACCATTGATGAATTGATTCAAGCTTCGGTGCTGGCGGTCATTGTTATTTTAGTATTTTTACGAGATTGGCGAGCAACATTAATTACTGCTGTTGCTTTACCCCTATCAATAATTCCCACCTTTGCAGTCCAGCAAGCCCTTGGTTACACCCTCAACAACATGACTTTGTTGGCATTGGCGCTGGCAGTGGGCAACTTGGTAGATGATGCCGTCGTCGAAATTGAAAACATGGAACGCCACATGGCTATGGGGAAGTCAGCTTGGGAAGCTGCTTTTGAGTCTTCCGACGAAGTAGGATTAGCGGTAATCGCCAGTTCTGCAACGATTATTGCCGTATTTCTGCCAGTTGCCTTTATGGGTGGGATTCCGGGGCAGTTTTTTCAACCATTTGGTGTTACCGTTGCTGTTTCCACAATTTTCTCAACCCTTGTAGCGCGGATGGTGACGCCGATGATGGGGGCGTATCTTTTAAAGGAGGGAGAAGGGCAGAGGGGCAGGGGCGCGGAGGGGCAGGGGGGTAGGGGAGTAATAAAAATTTTTAATTTTAAATTTACGCTTCCAGGTGGCGGGAATGGAAGTAGAAAACTGATTACTGAAAAGCGCCGGGGCTTTCAACCTTATAGATCGCTGCTACAGTGGGCGTTACGCCATAGATTGACAACAATGGCGATCGCTTTAGCTTTTTTTATTGCCAGTCTGATGCTGGTTCCCTTGATTCCCAAGGGTTTTGTTGATGATGGCGATTTTGGCATTTCTAACGTATCTATAGAACTACCTCCTGGTTCCACACTAGAAGACGTGAACAAGGTAGTCACACAAGCAACTGACATCATCCGGCAAAACCCGGTAGTTGAACGTGTACTAGCAACGGAACAGATCAATTCTGCAACCCTTGCGATTAATCTCAAACCCAGAGAGGAACGAAATATTTCCCAAAAACAGTTTGAAGAACAAGTACGTCCTTCCTTTGGACAAATACCAGGAGCTAGAATTAGTTTTCAAAGTCAGTCGCCAGGTGACAGTCGCAAAGGTTTATCAATTGTCCTCAGAAGTGAAAATCCCCAAGCATTGAATCAAGCTGCTGATGCCTTAGAAAAGCAGATGCGATCCATCGCTGGATTAGTAGAAGTGTCTTCAACTGCGAGTTTAGTGAAACCAGAGATTTTAGTAATTCCTAACCCGCAACGGGCAGCAGATTTGGGGGTGACAGTGCAAGCGATCGCTCGTACAGCTTCCCTGGCTACTATCGGCGACAATGATGCCAACTTGGCGAAATTTAATTTGAGCGATCGGCAAATCCCCATTCGTGTCCAAATCGACCCGAAAGCCAGGGCTGATATTAACACAATCACCAATCTCCAAGTCTCCAGTCAAAATGGTAGATTAGTTCCCCTTGTGGCAGTTGCAGATATCCGCTTTGGTAGCGGCCCTGCTACCATCAACCGTTACGATCGCGCCCGTCAAGTTGCCGTAGAAGCCAACTTGCAAGGGATTTCTTTAGGAGAAGCAGTCCAAACAATCAACAAACTACCTGTGATGCAAAACTTACCCTCAGGAGTAATACAGCAACCTTCAGGTAGTGCCAAAATTATGCAAGACATTTTCGGTCGTTTTGGCGGTGCATTAGGACTGGCATTAATGTGTATCTATGCAATTTTGGTGCTGCTGTATAACAATTTTCTGCATCCATTATCAATTATGGCAGCCTTACCCTTTTGTTTAGGCGGCGCATTAGTAGCGTTGATGATTGCCCAAAAACCCTTGGGAATATATGCCCTGATTGGTATCGTGTTGCTTTTGGGGATTGTCACCAAAAACTCGATTCTGTTAGTTGACTATACAATCATCAACATGCAGGCAGGCAAAACCCAACGTCAGGCACTCATAGAATCAGGCGTGTCACGTCTGCGCCCAATTTTAATGACTTCTTTCGCAACCATCGCTGGGATTCTCCCTTTAGCATTAGGAATTGGTGCGGGTTCTGAAGTTCGCCAACCAATGGGAATTGCGATTATGGGCGGTTTCACAACTTCCACTCTATTGACACTAGTAGTAGTACCAGTAATCTTTAGCTACATTGATAACTTGCAGAATTGGATTAAGGATACATTGCGCTATGGCTTTGGTAAGAAACCACTGCGCCCATAAACATTAGAAACGCCATTAGGGAGTGACAAATAAAAAAATATCTAATTAACTCCTGTGGGGTGGGCAACATGAGCGCCCTATGGACTGGGCGCTCATGTTGCCCACCCCACAGTATTGGATAATTTATTAGCCAAAAATCAATACATTTCTATTCTCTAGCAATGACAATATCGTTAGATTTAATAACTGCATAAGCTTCTTTTCCCTCAGATAGTTCCAACTCTTCTGCGGAAGCTCTGGTGATAATTGAAGTTAATTCTACTTTATGAACAATCTCCAGAGTTACCTCACTATTAACTGCTCCATAAACAACTCGTTTAACGACACCTTTAAGAATATTGCGAGAGCTAACTTTTAGTGATTTCTTTTGAATACTACTTTCTCTATCAGGTTTTTGAGTATAAATATTTTCCTGTTCTTCTTGCTGAGTTGATGGTGATATTGGTGTTGAAGATTGCTGAGTAAGGCTACGCACTAGTTCCCGTAGAATCTCAGTCTTGGTACGTTGAGAATGTTCACAGAACTCCTCTAAAATCTTGCGCTCATCCTCTGAGGTTTGAAATGTAACCCATCCTTGTTCTTTTCTTGGCATAATAATATTATCAGTTTTGGTTATCTTGGTAAAATTCTACCAAGTATCAATTCGATATGTCGTTTTAGTAGTAACATTTTTTATCAGGCTTTTTGACATTTTTATCGCAAATTAATCAACTAATCTCATATAGTTAACTACATATATATTTATTTTTTTATAAATGCGAAATATTTTGTTACTAGAAATTGTCTCAATCATTACTAAAATATTACCAACTAAGATGGTAATGTCTTTATAATTAAGAACTCAGAAGTCAGAATACGCTAAACCTTAGCTATCTGCTAACAGTATGAATTTTGTACGAGTGGATGATAGCGGAGCGTAAAGCCTGCGGCATGGCAACTCTTAGAGACGCTGCGCGTAGCTTGCTTCCCCGTAGGGGTACGCTTAGAGCGAGTATTTTCGAGTCGCGTCTGAATAATATCATGTCCGGGTAATAACTTCCGATTAAACACCAATTTGGAGCCACGAATTAACTCTGTCTGTTGGAGTAAAGATTAACACCGATGCAACAAGACATTCTCTAAATCATTGAGTGTTTCAAAAGAGCGATTAGCAATTGGTTCGTCTGTTCGTTCTTTGCGCGGGTTAGGCCTTTGGGGTGGACGATGGAAGTGGACAGACTTCCATAGCTTGAATCAAGCCGTGTTCAAGGGTGAATCGATGGGCCACGTGCTGATCGGCAAGAACTGCGTAAGTCTTGTCACGCACGACTTGATGCACATCGACCAAAATGCGCCCAGCCTCCTCCAAGTAAAAGGAAACCGGCTCGACGTGCGGATTGATCTCGCTCCATTGCTCCGTCCAGTAAGCGCGAACTTCTTCAGATCCACGGACAAAACCGCCTTTGAACGCTTTCGGCCAAGCCACGTCCGCAGCCATGAGGGCAAGGGCAGCGTCAATGTCTCGCGCGTTGAAGGCTGCATACGCCGCACGGAGCAGTTCGATTTCTGGTGAAGGTTGATCTGACATAAGAGGTATGGTGAAGGAGATGCAGTATGGATTTTAGATCAATACAAAGAAAAGAAACTTAAAGACTCGATAATTGCTGAAAAATTCAATACATATTGCTTTGCAGATAACAAAGAACAGGTAATGGATTTACTACAAACAGTCTGCACCTCAGCGTCGAAACAATGCAGATTATTATTCAACACATTCAAGTGTAATCGATTTGTGATTTTTCGAGAACAGACTAATCAATGTGCGTAAAGCCTGATTGACAGCTTCTCATCAGTAAAATCCTCTCGTACATCGGGATCAAGTATTACCGCCCCATTTTCAAGGGTAAAGTGCTGTACAACACTTGTCTCATCAGTTTGATGAATGGTAACAGTATGTCTACCTCGATAAGCTTGGTAATGCTTGCCGCGATCGCCATCAGTAAAATCGGATTCTGGGAGCATATCGTTATCTGCGATCTCCAGCGGCTCAGAATTAACTTTGTTCATAAACTTTTCGTTCTGCTTTTGTGGCTTGGCGGCAACCGATAAAGTTCCTCGCACCGATGTAGAATATACCTCGGTAATGATGAATGATTAATTTAGTGTACTTCTGAGTTCCAATCCCCATGCAACAGTTATTTCCTGGAGAAGTATTCGCCAACACTGCGGATTTTGACACTGGTATTCGCCAACTGTTACCGCGATACGATGAGATGCTAGAAGTAATTAGCCGTTGTTTACCTTCAACAAGTCGGCGTATTTTAGAATTAGGCTGTGGTACAGGCGAACTTAGTCTCAAGACACTCAATCGCTTTCCAGATGCCCAAGTAATTGCCCTAGATTACTCACCTCGAATGGTGCAATTTGCCCAAGATAAAATCACAGCAGCGGGATATCAACAACGCTGGACTGGTATACAAGCAGATTTTGGCGACTGGGCAAATAATCCAGAGAACTTGGATATTGGTAGCAAATTTGATGCTTGTGTCTCATCCTTGGCAATTCATCATCTCCAAGATGAGATGAAATTGAAGTTATTTGAGCGAATTGCTGCTAGCCTTACTCAAGACGGCTGTTTTTGGAATGCAGACCCCACCTTACCAGAATCACCAGCCTTAGCAGAAGTTTACAAAGCGGCACGAGAAGAATGGTCACTTCAACAAGGAACCAGTTTTACGGAGATTCGCGCGAAGCTTGGCACAACTAGCACTCAAGGTTACTCTAGTCAAGACCAGCTAGCTAGCTTAGATGCTCATTTACAGATGTTGAGCAAAGCTGGATTTAAGACAGTTGCAGTACCTTGGAAATATTATGGTCTAGCGGTGTTTGGTGGCTGGCTGTGAGTAATTTCGGTTTTGAATGCCTAGACTTGAGATTCGCCTATCTCCAATGGGGATTTATCGGATTAACAGCTTGATAGTAACAAAACAGCAATAAATAACATTCTTTGTCTTTATAAGAACTAATATTTGAAGAAGAATTCAGAATTCAGGAATCAGAATCAAGACGCGACTCGAAAATACTCAGAAACCAGGGGCACAAAATTGGGATTCGTTTTTCTGTTCCTTTCTCCAGTGGAGTTAAAGTCGCTGTTTGCCATCACTTAGTTTTAAAAGGAGAATATCTTGGATGGCTCGAAATAAAAAGAAATCAGCCCGGTTCAAGGATGAGCATTCGCTTGACTCTAGATGTCCTATTTGTTGTATTGTCCCGCCCCATATACTTAAAAATGTCGTGGTGAATGGCAATCCCCAGCAGCGTAGTTGGGCTTTTCATACATTAAATATTTCGGCGCAATTTTTGGGACGAAGAAATGTCGTAGGTAATATCTCGTTTGCGCCTTCTCCGGGTGAGAAGCGTCGCACCATCTACGACGCCAAAAATGGACAGCAACTCCCTGGTACGCTGGTGCGTGGTGAGGGAGACCCCCCCAGCAGCGACCCATCAGTGAATGAAGCTTACGATGCGGCTGGTGCTACCTATGACTTGTTTCATGAGATATTCGATCGCAATTCCGTTGATGACAAAGGACTGCGTTTAGACTCCACCGTTCATTATGGCGTTAAATATGACAATGCCTTTTGGAACGGCGACCAAATGGTTTATGGTGATGGCGATGCAGAACTGTTTCAACGCTTTACGAAATCAATTGATGTGATTGGGCATGAGCTAACTCATGGTGTAACTCAGTATGAAGCTGGTTTACAGTATTATGGCGAACCAGGCGCACTGAATGAGTCCTTTTCTGATGTCTTTGGTTCCTTGGTGAAACAAAAGATCAAAAATCATACAGCAAAAGAGGCAGACTGGCTGATTGGTGAAGGTCTTTTGGTACCGACTATCAAAGGTGTCGCCCTCCGCTCGATGAAAGCGCCAGGAACAGCTTATGACGATCCAGTATTGGGTAAAGATCCCCAACCGGCCCATGTGAAGGATAAATATACTGGTACTGATGATAACGGCGGAGTGCATATCAACTCAGGAATCCCTAACTATGCCTTTTATCTAGCTGCGGTTGAGATTGATGGCTATGCTTGGGAAAAAACTGGCAAAATCTGGTATATAACTTTACGCGATCGCTTGAATGCCAAAGCAGATTTTAAAAAAGCTGCCAACGTCACCATTCAGGTTGCTGGCGAACTCTACGGTAGTGGCAGTAATGAGCAAAAAGCTGTGCAGAATGCTTGGCGAAAGGTAGGAGTTATTTAGATTCAGGAGAGACGCGATAAAAAATCGCGTCTGTACAAGAGTTATGAGTAGAGATACGATAAATCGTGTCTGTAAATAGTCAGTACTCACGACTGATTAATCTGTTGTTTGTTGTTGCTAAAGTGGGAGGTGAGAATTATCATCTCCCAATCTTTGTATTTATCTCAACTAAATATAGCAAGGGACTTGGAGGTTAGGACGTTAACTGATGATAAAACCTATATACAAACAGACTTTCAACCCAGTCCCTAGTCCCCAGTTCCCTGCCATAACACAACGGAGAGCAAAAAATGCGAGTATCATTTGAACGCACCGGCGGCTTTGCCGGCATCAGCAAGAAGATAACCGTTGATACAGAAACTCTCCCGCCACATGAAGCGGCGACACTCCCTCGACTGGTGGAAGTTGCTGATTTATTTAGGCTACCGGAACTAATTACCTCACCAAATCAAGAGAGCGATCGCTTTCAATATAAATTAACAGTAGAAGATAACGGTAAACAACATACGGTGACTGTCAGCGAGTCAGCATTGCCAGGAACCTTAAGACCTCTAATTGAATGGTTCCAAACCGTAGCACAGAAAAGGTAATTTGCTGAATTAGCAATTGAATTTTTAGAAAAAAATCCAGTTAACACAATCTAAAATTCAACAGGAGAAAGTGAAGTTGTGGGTAAAGAGAATATAAATTTTAATTCCGTAGAAGAAAACCAAACTGATGATTTTTTACACCTAGCATCTGTAAAAGAGGATTGGGGTGGAGACGGAAGAGGGCGCATGAATCTATCAGGAAGGCGCACAGCAATCTCCAAAGAGTATGTACCTCGCCAGTACCAATTTTTTGATACAAATGGCGTACCCGAAGAACACAGTTGGCGAGTAAATGGAATGCCAGATAATGTAGCATTTGGAAGCCGTCGCTTACTTACTTGGCATGACAATGGTGCATCAACGTCAAGAGTTGTAATACCACGGCAGTTTGAAGCACCGTCTGGCTTCTTTACTTCTGATTTGGAGATTTTTGTGCTTAAGGGTGCAATCCAAGTGGGAGAGTGGCAGTTAAGCAAGCATGGTTACTCCTTTATCCCGGCAGGTGTCAGAGTAGGCCCTTGGAAAGTGCTAGGTGATGAAGAAGCGGAAATTCTCTGGATGGAAAATGGTTCTCTCAAGTATAAATATTCACTAGATAATCATCTAGATGCTAAGTTAAGTGGCTTCATCCCAGCATTGGATAGCAAATTGCTACCGTGGGGCAATACAGATACAGTTCAATTTGTACAAGCAAATAAGAAGTGGCTAAGAAAAGATAGTAACGGGGGTGGAGTCTGGCTGCTTGCTATCTTGCCACATTATGATGGCAAGTCCCCAATGATTCAATGTTATAACGAGGAGGGCTATTGCCTAGCTGGATACTGTGATATTGGAGACCACCGATTTGTAAAAGATTATTTTGCTTATGGCCCTAGTTTTATCACCTCGCCTTGGCATAGAACAGATGATGGCAGTTTATTCTTTATTCGAGTTGATAGGGATTTATCACAAGTTGCAACAGTTTTGTCATATCCACATGGAAACCTATAGGCATTTTATGGAAAAAGGTTTGTGCATCAATAATCTAATTTCTTTTTAAATAACGTCCAGTAGGTGAACCCAAAACTTGTCCGTTGTTGTAGATAAGAATTCCACGTAAGAAGGTACTTTTTACCCTTCCAGTTAACTCCATTCCTTCAAAAGGTGTATAACCTTGTTGTGATTCTGACTCAGCCGCCCGTACCACAAAGCTTTCATTGGGGTCTACTAATACCAAATCAGCATCATAGCCAATAGCAATATCACCTTTTTCTAACAAACCAAAGCGCCGCGATGGGTTCCAAGATAACAACTTAGCGATATGGTTGTAAGACATTCCTCGCTTACTACCTTCACTAAATACACCAGAAAGTAAATATTCTGTACCGCCAAAACCAGACTTTGCTAACCAAATATTATTCGGGTCTTTAACACTTCTTTTTTGTTCAGCAGAACAGCAAGCATGATCGCTAACTATCCAATCTACCTGATTGTTGAGTACTGCTTGCCACAAGTATTCTACATCGGCACGGGGACGGATTGGAGGGTTGACTTTTGCCCAAATTGTATTCGGGGTATCGACATCTAATAACAAATGTCCGACAGTAACTTCTCGCCGAAAGTTGATATGAGGAAAAGCCGTTTGCATAGTCAAAGCTGCTTCCATTGCCTTACGCGAACTTAGGTGCAACAAATTGATATTTGCACAGTTAGTCTCATTTGCTAAATAAGAAGCAATACAAATTGCTAAACCTTCAGAATGAGGTGGACGCGCTGCGCTGTAAGCGTGTAATCCGCTAAGACTAGAATCATTTTCAACTATTTTGGTATAGGCGTTGAGAATTTCTGCAACTTCGCAGTGCAAACTCAAACTAATAGTATCTCGCGCTTCTGGATGTTCTGCCATCAAGCGAGTTAGACCACGCATAATAAATTCAAAATGGGCAAAATCGTACCGTTCCTCTTTATTAATCATCAAAAAGAGGTTTTGCTGGTCTGACAAACCATGTAACCCATAGCCGCCATAAAACATGAAGATTTTAAACGAAGAGACACCATGTTCCTCAAACAATAGAGGTATTTCGTCGATATGCTGGCTAGCTATAGGTGCGATGTGATAGCTATAATCTACAAAAAAATTACCTGCGGATAAAGCTAACACCTCTGGAAAAAAATCACGGTAGGAGCCGCCTTTGTTAAGATAATACTGCCCTGTACGGATGTAATTTAAGCTAGTAGTTACACCTCCCATTGCAGCTGCTTTGGTTTCAGTTACAGCATCTTTGTCGAGGGGTTGATAGATACCGACGTGCATGTGGGCATCTACGACTCCAGGAAAGCCCAGCAAGTTTTTGCCATCAAATACCTCTTTAGCCGTGTCTGGGCTAATATTAGCGGCAATCTGAGCAAATTTTCCATCCTGAATTCCTAAATCAAGTAGTTCGATTGCATCCTGATGGGGACGAACTACCCGCACATTTTTGATAATTTGATCTAATACGGGAGTTTCAGACACAGTATACCTCACACTAAAATGAGTTAGCCAGGAATTCCAACATTGAATCGGGACGAAGACCAAATTCCACTATTATATAAAGGTTTTTTATGAAATCAGCTTCGGGAGAAAAGACAATGGAAAGTTTTAATGAGTATCATATAGACCCAAAAGAATTTACTTTTCTCAAAAGTTTTCAAGATAACTGGCAAGCAATTAGAGACGAGTTTACACACTTTATTAAACAGGCATCTAATGAGGATTTAAAACTGGCTTACGATATTCTTGGCCCTAAAAGTAAAACGATTCAAACTAAGGGTGATGCCAAATACAGTGCCTTTGGAATTTTATTTCAAGGTATGTTTATCGAAAAATATATTCAAGTATATCAAATAAAATATCCTGATTATGGGTCAGAAGAAGCATCACAAAAAGCACTTGCCTTAAGAGAGAAATATTTCCCAAATTTGGCGAAATTAATAGAAAAAGTCAACTTTAATGATGATGAGATCATCAGAAATGTGTATTTTGGGACATTCCATCCAGGCTTGGATATCAAGCTACACGTGAACTACAACCCTCATACAAATCGTGGCTATCTAGGATTGATTGTACCAAAGGGAGATGTAGCTATGAAAATCTGCCATGAGCAGCTTTATTGGCATGAAGGCAAATTCCTAGTTTTAGATCATAGCTATCCACACTGCCCGCATAATTATACTAATTATGATAGAACTGTTTTGGTTGTAGACTTTTTTAAGCCAGACAAACCAAGAGAAGAAGTTATCCAATTTGAGAACGAGCAAGTCACCCAACGTATGCAAGAAAATCCTTACAGCTTAGGTGTTTTTGGTAAAAGTGATCAAGCGAAAGTAGAAGATTTTATCAAGTACGGTTTAACTCATCAATTAGAGTGGGATAAAGCTTTATAAGCTTGTAATGCCCACGGCAATTGTTGTAGGTGTGTGATGCTTTCAGCTAACGCACCTAAATTTATATTTATGAACATAGCTTCAAATAATTTGCCCTAATTGCTTCTACCAATGAATTTAAAAACTTACAAAAAGTTAAGAGCAAAACAACTGAATCCAGATTTTAAATCTGCTGTTGAAATTGTCGAAATTCCTATTTCCAAACCTGCTGTTAATGAAATTCTAATTCAAAACAAATTTGCTGGTATTAACGGTGGCTTTGACACTTTACTTTGTCGTGGTGATGTTCCACATTTTAACTTAATTCCTCCCTTCGATTTAGGTGTGGAAGCTGTGGGTGAAGTTGTCGCTATCGGTGAAAATGTCAAAGATTTTCAAATAGGTGATGCTGTCGTAACCACAGCGCGTGGTGGCGGCTATCGAGAATATCAGGTTATTGATGCAAACTTAGCGGTGAAGGTGCGGGAAGCAACGCCAGAGTTGCTAACACTAATGCCTACAGGTGTATCAGCTTTAGTGGCACTGGAACAAGTGGGGGAGATGAAAAGTAATGAAGTGGTTTTAGTGACAGCAGCAGCAGGGGGAACTGGCCATATTGCGGTGCAATTGGCAAAGCTAGCTGGGAATCATGTCATTGGTACTTGTAGTTCTGAGGCGAAGGCAAAATTACTGAGAGAATTAGGGTGCGATCGCATTATCAACTATCGCACAGAAAACCTCAATCAAGTCCTCAAGCAAGAATACCCCAATGGGATTAATTTGATTTTTGAGTCTGTAGGTAAAGCAGTATTTGATACTTGCGCTGAAAACTTAGCAGTGCGGGGACGTTTAGTAGTAGTTGGTTTTATCTCCGAATACGCAAATAATGTTGAGCAAATTACACAGCTACGCCTTTATCACCAACTATTTTGGAAAGCAGCTTCCGTGAGAGGCTTTCTCATGGCTCATTATAAAGAATATATGCCAGAGGCAAGCGATCGCCTTTTAAACCTGTATTACACAGGCAAACTGAAAGTTGCCGTTGACCCAACACAGTTTCAAGGTATGGAATCCATACCCGATGCTGTACAATATCTCCTCAGTGGTCAAAATTGTGGCAAAGTGGTTGTGAAATTTTAAGTAACACAGTATTAGCTTATATCTTCTAGTTGGAAGTGAGAATGACACAAGATTCAGAAAATACTTTAAAAGTTGCTCGACAGGCATTTGATAATCTGACGCATGGCATGTCAACTGGAGACTGGGAAGCTTTATTAGATATGCTCACAGAAGATTTTACCCTTTGGTTTCCAATGGGTAAATTTCACGGTTTAAATGTGGGAAAAGAGCGAGCTAGAGAGTTTTTCGAGTACGTTTTTGAATCCTTCAATCCTGGGCTAAAACTGACTAGCCTAGACCATGTTACCAGTAATGAAACTACTGCTGTCTTTGAGTTTCGGGACGAAGGCCCTTTATTCGGACAGCCCTACAAAAATCGGGTAGCAGTCTCTTTTGATGTGCGCGGAGACAAAATTTGTGGTTATAGAGAATACTTTGGGAGCGATGGAAAATCTTATTAAATAATTCGTAATTCGTAATGAAGCTCTCTACGAGACGCTAAAAGCGAACGCGGACTCGCTACCGCTACGCTAACGTAATTCGTAATTATGAATTATTTAATTTAATTTTGTTAGTTTCTTTCAGGGTTGAGTTCGTTGATTTCTTTGCACTTTGCCTCTGCGGCTTGATATGCCGTCAAATAGTCTTGACCGCCCAACATTACATCACCATAATATTCATAAGGTGGATCGCCATAAATTGGCAATGGGTCATCTTCTGGATAATCTTCTTTTGATTCTTCAATGATGGCTTTCAGTTTTTTAATAGTCAGACTATGTGCTGCAAAATACCAGAGTTCTTGGGGATTTTTGTTCAGATACGGTAATGTAGGATCGATAATACGGATATCAGAAGCGTCGCTTAGTTCAATCCAACTGTGTTCAACAGGTCTGTATGGCTTCCCAGCAAAAGCCAAAAATCCCTGAATATATCTTGCTCCTTCAGTGGACAATGCAGCTTTGTAAGCATTATCGAACGGAGTACTAGCTCTGCTGTTTATCAGTTCAGCAATTTTGATTGACAGCGTTTCATCCAATAGTTTGTTCATCAATAGCAAGGATTAGAGCAGCCATGAAAATATATTACCACTGCTACTTACCATTTTGCTTGGGCATTGGGCATTCACTAATGACTAATGACTAATGACTAATGACAAACTCTACTTTGTACTAATCACCATCTGTAAATTTATTAACAAGTCGCTTGAAGTGTAGGGCTTAGACAGAAGGGTTTTGACACTATTACCAAGGTTTTTAATCATTTCATGATTGAAGGCTAATCCACTAACACCAATAACTTTGATGTCTGGATTAATTTTTTTTAAAACATTGATAGTTGTTGGCCCATCCATATATGGCATCATCATATCAACCAACACCACACTAATTTCTTGTTGATGTTCTGCATATAGTGCGATCGCATCAATACCATCACTAGCTACTAAAACTCTATAGGCATTTTTTTCTAACCAGGTTTGAGTCACCTCTCGAATTGAATCTTCATCATCAACAACAAGAATCAATTCTCCATGCCCTGCTGGTAATTCCTGATTTCCAGCCAGTTTCTCATCTGTATCGAGTGTCTGCGTTACGGGTAAGCAAACTTGAAACTCAGTGCCTTTGCCCACTTCAGTAATTACATTTACAAAACCGCTATGGCTTTTGATAATGCCAAGTACTGTTGAAAGACCAAGCCCTGTACCTTTACCCAGTTCCTTTGTTGTGAAAAATGGCTCAAAAATTCTATCTACTATTTCTCTAGCAATTCCTGTGCCTGTATCACAGATACCAATCATCACGTAAGAACCGACCTTAGCATCAATATTCATTCGGGCATAGTAGCTATCAACCCAGAAATTCTTCGCATAAATCTTTAGGATACCGCCATGAGGCATAGCATCACGAGCATTAATACAGAGATTCATTAGTACTTGATGTAGCTGAGTAGCATCGCCAAAGATATTCCACAGGTTTTGCCCAGGAACATCAATGCGGATTTCAATTGCTCTGGAAAATGTTTGCTTAACAATATTTTCAATTTCTGAAATTATATTCTCTACCTGTAAGGTTTTAAAGTTACCTACAGAGCCGCGTGAAAACCACAGCACTTGTTTAACTAAATCTGCTGCACGTTTAACATTTGTTTCCATGATTGTCAGCCATTGCTGACTTTTTTCATCGGGGAGCTTTGCTTCTAAAAGTTGTACTGTCATCATTATGGGAGTCAATGCATTGTTGAGATCGTGGGCAATGCCACTTGCTAGAGTGCCAAGACTCTCCATTCGCTGGGGCCGGAGAAACTGCGCTTCGAGTTGTTTTTTCTCTGTAATATCGGAGTTGACAATCAGGATGGATTTAGCTTGTCCCTCATCATCATTTACTAATGTCCAGCGACTAGCAACAATTATCTCTTTACTTTGTTTTGTGACTTGATGTAACTCACCTTGCCATGAACCACTCTCAGCTAAAGTTTTCTGGATATTTTTCAGTTCGCAAAGACTTTGCTTTCGATACAAAAGCTGATTAGCATTCTTGCCTATTGCTTCTTCTGCCATCCAACCATAGAGATGTTCAGCCCCTTTATTCCAAAATTGAATTTGGTTAACCAAATTTTGAACGATAATCGCGTCTGTTGTAATATCAAGTAAAGCTGCTTGCTCACGGATTTTTTGTTCTGCTTCTTTACGTTCGCGCAACGCGGCTTGTTGTTCGGTAATATCAATTACAAAGCCCGCCATTCGAGCAACTTTCTCTGTAGAGTCTAAAAAGATATACCCGTTGTCTTCAACTGTGATGTAAGTGCCATTTTTTCGACATACCCGAAATTCAAGATGAAATCGTTCTTTTGTGGTTAAAACGCGTTTAACTTCTTCACTAAAGAAGTTTTTATCATCAGGATGAATCAACTCTAGCCAACGATTCAAACCTCCTAACATCTCAGGTAGAGAGTAACCTAATATTCCCTCTACATTACCACCGTATTGAATATCGTTGGTATGCAGATGCCAGTCGTAGAGAATCTGACCGCTTGCTTGAATTAGTGCTTGATATCTATTGTTCCATTCATCTAAAGCATCTGAATGACATCTCAGCTTTTCTTCTACTTGCTGTCGCTCCAAGATTTCCATCTCTAAACGTTTATTTTGCTCTGTAAGTGTTTTTGTCAGATTCCGTAAACGTAAATGCGTATTTATCCTAGCTAAAACCTCTTCATGTTCTAGAGGTTTAGTAATGTAATCTACTGCACCAAGATTCAAACCTCTGACTTTATCCACCTTGTCATTCATGGCAGTGATAAATATTACGGGGATATCTTGAGTAGCTGGATTTGATTTCAAAAGTCTACAGGTTTCAAAACCATCGATTACTGGCATTAATATATCTAATAAAATTAGATTTGGTAAGGCATACTCCGCCATACCAACGGCATTTATCCCATTTTCTGCTACTAAAACTTTAAAGTTGTAATACTCTAATAAATCGATCAATAACTGTAAGTTAACCGGGTTGTCATCAACTATTAAAATTACGTCTTTTTCATTGTTATTTAAATTCATAATTACCTCTTATAAAATTTTTTTAAAACTTCTCGAACTTGTTTGCCTTTAAAATAAAATATTTGGCACTCTAAAATAGAGCTTATAGCTTGGAAACACAAGTCTATGTGCAGAAAAAATACATAGCCTCTGAGCTATAGCACTGCAAATTGTAAGTAGTGTAGGATATGCCTATGCTACTTGCAATTTTAGCTATAAGATTGTGGCGATCGCACTTTCCTTTTCCAAAAGCAAATAAATATATATATAGAAAAGTAGGGGCATACAGCTAGCTGTACACTCCTACAATGTTTATCTATAAAATCACGAGTTTGTGGAGGGTTCAAGTTTTATCCTGACTGTCTTGGGACGACAGGGGCTTCCCCAACAAACCTGCCCAGAGGGCATATTAGTAAAAACACTACTACGAGCGCCAATTACGGCATTAGCCCCGATTTGTACTCCCGGCCCAACAAAACAATCTGCTGCTACCCATACACCATTATTAATGGTGATACTTGCTGTTTTTAACCCAAAGGCAGGATCTCTCAGATCGTGGCTACCAGTACATAGGTAACTTTTTTGGGAAATTACGCAATGTTCACCGATGTGGATCTGCTCTAGGCTGTATAAAACTACGTTATCTCCAATCCAACTGTAGTCGCCAATCGTAACTTTCCAAGGGTATGTAAAGCGGGCGGTAGGTCGAATTAATACACCTTTGCCAATCCGAGCGCCAAATAGTCTTAGCAGAGCGCAACGCAGAATATTTAAAGGTTGAGGAGTCAGGGGAAAAGCGATCGCTTGTACAAACCACCAGAATAAAATATACCAACCTGGACGCCCCCGGTCAAACCAAGATTGGTTATATTTGCGTAAATCTACGAAAGGTTGATCGTTAGTCATTTAATTTTAGATTTTAGATTTTAGATTTTAGATTTTCAATTTTTCCTTCAATCCAAAATTCAAAATTCAAAATCTAAAATTGTTACATTTAGGAGTCAATGGTCAATAACTTTCCTTCTGCTTTCCTGCTTCCCTGTTCCCCTGCTTCCTCCTTCGGGATAGTTGCAGTATTTAAGTGACCACCACAGTTACGTAATTCGTAAAGTTTAACGCCAATTTGATATTCATATTGACTTAGCAAGCGTGCATAAATATATCCGGCTTTGCCATCTAAAAAACCGCGTTGAATAATATAAAACAAAACAAATCGCAAAAATGGTTTAAATGGCAGGTGTACCCACACTTTTTTCAAAAAGCGCTTGCGTTGCACGGCATCACCAAATAGATTTGCGCCAATAGTACCGCTATCGTCTTTACCTGTGAGAATATTAAAATAAACACTGGCTTCCCAGTTAGAATAGCGGTTATGGCGTTCTAACCAGTGGTACAGATCGCGGAAGTCTTCGTGGAGCATATCATTTTTGAGATATCCAACTTTCCCCTGTAAAATCACGTGTTCGTGAACTTCGTTATCACCAGTATTCGGAATATCTTCTGTATTTAGATTTTCGTAGCGACCTTTTTTATGTTGAAATAAACGTAGATTCCAATCGGGATATTTACCACCATAGCGAATCCATTTACCTAAGAAAAATACGCGGCGATTGAGATAATAACCTGTATATTCCTGGTTTTGAATTGCTTTCTCAATTTCTTCCCATAGTTCTGAGGTAATGCGCTCATCGCAATCTACAATTAGTACCCATTCGTTCCGAAAAGGTAGATTATCTAAAGACCAATTTTTCTTTTTGGGCCAGCGTCCGTTGAAGTTGAATTGCACGACATTTACACCGTGACTTTTAGCAATTTCTATACTGTTATCGGTACTTTGAGAATCTACTACAAATATTTCATCTGCTCTGCTAAGGCTAGCAAGGCACGCAGGCAAGTTTACTTGTTCGTTTTTTGCTGGAATTAGTACTGAAACTGGTATTTTGGATGGCATAGGAGTATAAATTATGTTATTAGCTATTTCTTATTTGATGTAGAAAAAAGACCCTGAATAGCAGCATTTAAGTAACCAATCTGACCATAAGCATAAACAAGTTTGTCAAACCGTTCTGCTGGATCGGAGAAATATTGCAATGCCTTATACAAGCCGCGCACAAAGCGTTCGCTACCTCGCTGCAATTGAGCGAACCCAGCTTTACCAGCGAGTTGTTCTCGATAGCATTCACTGATACCCTGCCACCAGCCTCGGTTTAAAAACCAGGAGCGTTGGAGGCGTTCTGGGGCTACATTGTGAGCAACTAAGGCTTCGGGAAGATAAGCGACTTGCCAACCACGCTGTAGGGCAAATTCGGTCATTTGCAGTTCTTCATTAGATAAGAGATTTTTCCCCACTCGACCGAGATGAGGATCAAAACCGCCAATTTCTTCCAAAAAACTGCGGCGGATGGAGTAATTTAAGCCTCTGGGTGTTGAGCCAGGTTGCTCAATGTAGATGTTGCTGTCACCTAAATCGTATGCACCCAAATTTGCAGCTAGCCCTGGAGATAGCCATCGTGGTTGTTGGATTCCTGGGGGCCAGATGAGAGTGACTTTGCCTCCGGCGATCGCTAGTTTAGAATTATTGTAATAGGCAAAATATAAAACCTGTAGCCAGCCCTGACTGGCTACAGCATCGTCATCCAAATAAGCAAGAATATCACCACTGGCTACTTTTGCACCCGTGTTACGGGCGACAGATAAACCAATGGTGGGTTCAAAAACATACTTTAGGCGGGGATTGTGGGCCCTTTGTTCTACAACCTCACGAGTGCCATCGCTAGATCCATTATCAACTACTACAATTTCAAAGTCAGTAGCAAAATCTTGTGCTAAAAGACTATCAATTGCAGCCCCTAAATAGGTATCTCGATTGTGAGTACAGATAATGGCAGAGATTTGGGTGTCTGGCATAGATTTAATTTTGGATTTGAGATTTGGGATTTTAGATTAAAATCTTAAATCCAATGCACAACTGCTGAAAGCTAATCTAAACCAAAAGTTACTGACTCACCAACCGAGTTTCTTCGGAAATAATCTTTAAAACTTCACGTTTGTTGAATATGACTGTGTAAAACTACAAGAGTTTGGGCTAGTTGACTCAGGCGGGTTTCCAAGGATTGCTTGCGCCCTAACAGTTGACGTAACTTTTGGTAACGAGCGATCGCCATGCTAACATTGGGAACCTGATCTGCTGGACATGGGCGCGACCAGACTTTACCAGTATCGTCTACACCACAGAGGCGATAGCCAGTAATAGATGATTGATAAGATACTTTCCCACCACTCGCGCAAATTTCTTCTACGTAGTTCATTAAGCGGTCAACTTCCGCATGACGCAGTGTTGCAGTTCCTCCCGGTTCTGGTTCTTGGGGATTAGATTCTAACCAGCCATTGACAATTGGCCCTTCTAAGTAAATATCCTGAATTTGCTTTAAAATACTTTGTAATTCTATTTGCCAACCAGCGACAGTTTCCTGAATTTCTTGCAATAGATTCATCGCCAATGCGGGATTAGCACCGTGACGATGGTTACTAAAGCTCGGAGTTTTCAACTTTGGTAGACTGGGTGTTCTGTTACCATTCTCTTCTGCTTGAAAGGTCTGCACAGATTCATGGTGAGGAAAGAAATTTTGATCAGTTGGATAATCACTCTCCGTATCTACGCCCCAGTCAACAGTTTGTCCTTGTGATTTTACTTCCTCATGCTGAGAAGATTGAGTTGTTGTACTTTCTGTGGATTCGTTGGCTCCGACACTGATTCTAAAAGAGAAAGGTCGTTTTGTTGTCGAATCAACTGTTTCAGCGGCAGAGGCAGTACCGCGATTCCCTAAATCGTGTAGAGTTGCTTCAATGCGTTTTAAGCCTGCGTTCATAAAAATATCCTAAAGTTTGCTGTCCCCAGTGGTATCGAATAATTAAAAATGGGGTTGTTGGGATTTTTGGCTTTTGCCAGTTGTAGCATCAATGATGCTGGTGCTAATTTTATCCCTTAAAAGTTATTTGAAACCAAAAATCTCACCGATGACGTAAAAAACTGTGGTGATAAATCAGGAGTCAGAATACAGAATACAGAATTCAGAATACTCTACCCATAAAGGGATAGAGTTTGAAGGTGAGAATATTTTAATTTTTTCGCCCCTGGTGGGCGAAAGCGCGTAGCGGGACAAAGTACGGTTTTAACCAATATTCAGACGCGACGCTCGTTCGCCCTTGGCCTCTCCCTTTGGGAGAAGACTCGCTATCGCGGACTCGCTATCACCCACTCGTACAGAATTCATACTGAATTCTGACTCCTGAATTCTGAATTCTTCTTATAAATTAATTGCAACCGTAGATATATTGTTAAAATTCTCAGTAAACAACTTTGGGTAAAATCATCTTAGTAACAGGCCCAGCACGATCTGGTAAAAGTGAATGGGCGGAAACTCTGGCCATGCAGTCAGGAAAAGCTGTTGTTTACGTAGCAACAGCCACCGATAACCCAGACGATCAAGAATGGCATCAACGCATTTTAAAACATCAAAAACGTCGTCCCCAAGACTGGGTAACTTTATCTGTACCTGTGGAACTGTCTACAACTCTCGCCGATGCCAAACCCTATACCTGTCTTTTAGTTGATTCTTTAGGAACTTGGGTTGCTAATCTCCTAGAACAGGACGAATCTAGCTGGGAAAACATTCTTGCAGAGTTATTAGAGACAGTGGAACTGGTTGCTGCTGATATGCTATTTGTAGCAGAAGAGGTGGGTTGGGGTGTGATCCCAGCTTATCCCCTGGGGAGGAAGTTCCGCGATCGCCTTGGTTCTTTAGTGCGCCAGCTAAGTACACTCAGCGAAACTGTTTATTTAGTTACTGGTGGTCATGTTCTCAATCTCAGCATCCTTGGTTCGCCGTTGCCAAATAGAGTTGATGCTGGAACATTCAGAAGTCAAGATTCTTAACCCTTGATTCAAATTAATCCAAAATCTAAAATCTAAAATTATCTTATGGCAACCAAACAAGAAGTTAGAGAATATCTTGCCTACTGGTTTCAGTTGGGTAAGAAAGTGATTACGGGCAACGGTGAGGCAAGCATTTTGCCGCTATCGGTGCTAAATGGCGATCGCTATAGTGAAGAATTTGAAGAGTGCTGGCAAAAAATTATCTCACCCGATTCTGGTGACTGTTACCTAGAAGGTACTCATGAAACCATTGCTGAACTGCTGACACCAGCATGGGATATGCTGCCTTGTGGCCGTTGCAATATGCCAGTAGCCGCGCGAAGCGTCGGTATGCCGCCGTTATCATGTCCTTGCAATGATTTACCTAACTGGCCGAATACTGAATTGCCAGCACCGCGAGAGCCAATTAAGACTCAAGACCAACTCAAAAAAATTCGCGATCGGCTCATAGATAATATTGCATAAGCAGCAAAGAACCAGTTTGTAAATCTAACAACTCTTTTTTAATTATTTGATTATTTTTATTTCCTCTGTAGTGCCCTTGAGTTCCACTACAGAATTTTTGTTTGTCTGTCTGCACTTACTAACTAGGGAAAAAATAACTATTGGTTATTAACTATGCCCAATCCCTAATCCCCAATCCCTAATCCCCAATCCCTAATCCCCAATCCCTAATCCCCAATCCCTAATCCCCAATACCCAATCCCCAAAATCCTAAGTATTTTACTCATTAACCGTGCCACTATAGAAAATAGAGCTGCAAATTGAGCAATAGGAAGACTAAAGAACACTGTGCAGATAACATTCTTAGGGACGAGTTCCGGTGTACCCACGCGATCGCGCAATGTTTCCAGCGTCGCCCTGAGATTACCCCAAAGGGCAGAACTGTGGTTATTCGACTGTGGCGAAGGTACTCAGCATCAAATTATGCGGAGTGAACTGAAAATCAGTCAACTCTCCCGAATTTTTATCACCCACATGCACGGCGACCACATCTTTGGCTTGATGGGACTTCTTGCTACTTGCGGCTTGGCTGGCAATGTGGAACGAATTGATATCTATGGGCCACCTGGATTAAATGATTACATTCAATCCGCCTCACGCTACTCCTACACACACTTTTCTTACCCGATCAAAGTTCACGCCATCCGTCCAGGGGTAATTTATGAAGACGATGACTTCACCGTTAGCTGTGGTAATTTGCATCACCGCATTACAGCTTTTGGCTACCGCGTAGCCGAAAAAGACCGCACAGGACGCTTTGATGTGGAAAAAGCCAAGGAGTTGCAAATTCCTCCTGGTCGGATTTATGGTCAACTCAAGCGCGGTGAAACTGTTACCCTTGCTGACGGACGGGTAATTGATGGCGCTCAATTGTGCGGCCCTACAGAAATTGGTCGAAAGATTGCCTATTGTACAGATACAATTTATTGTGATGGTGCAGTGGAATTAGCTCATGATGCTGATGTATTAATTCACGAAGCAACCTTTGCTCATCAAGATGCAGACATGGCTTTTCAACGATTGCACTCCACAACCACAATGGCAGCGCAAACAGCTTTAGCTGCTGGGGCACATCGGCTGATTATGAGTCATTTTAGCCCCCGCTATGCTCCCGGAAATACCTTGGAGTTGAAGGATCTCCTCAAGGAAGCCCGTGCTATTTTTCCCCGTACTGAGATGGCTTACGATTTTATGATTCATGAAGTACCCAGACGACGGGAAGTAGAGTTAACTAAGGTAGACGTTTAGATTTTAGATTTTAGATTTTAGATTGAAATTTTCTAATCTAAAATCTAGAATTAACCAGGCCTTGTCTTGGAGTTTAGTAGCCAAACTCATAATGTCTAGCAAATAGACAGCAGTTTAGTTTTACTAAAATAAGTCAACTAGTTAACCAACAATTTAGGTTAACTAAGTGTATCAATCATATACAAGTACTATGGTTGAAATATTTCTCTTAATGTGTTCTTTAGATTACAAGTTATCAAAATAACTTTAATATATAGTAATGTTTTAAATTAGATAATTTTCTACTTAAATTTTTATGAAAAATAATTAATTTTTCGTCAAGATTTTTCTTCCTTAAATAAAATATTTATTAAAAATTTATTCTTCCCACACTGATTAAAAGTTTATATGCGTGAATTGATGAACATGAAAGCCCCAGTTGGCATAAGATTGTGCCAAGTGAGCTTGTCGTCGTTGGAAGAAGAATTTAAGTATACTATCGCGGCTATTAGGTGTAAAAAAATCATTTCACATTTTTCATAAATCTTCCAAATAAATATATTGTTTCGATATTAGAGGAGTTTGATAGTGGCTAAGACTAGTCTGAATCCAGAGCAACAGGTTACTACTTCAGCACAAAGCGCATTTGACATCAGACAACTATCTACTATTTTGCTTCGCCGCCGCTTTCTGATCTTGGGCGTTTCCTGTGTAGTTATGTCAGCTGCTAGTCTTTTGGCTATCATTACCAAACCGACTTACCAGAGCAGTATGCAGATATTGGTGAATTCCAATTTATCTGAAGGGGCACAGGCAAATAATATCCCAGTAGAGGAAAATACTCAGATTACTGATTCTAATTCTCAAGTTGTTGATTCCAGTACTCAGATGAAACTTATGCTGAGTTCTAAGTTACTTCAGAAAGCCGTCGATTTACTTCATTCTGATTATCCTAAGATTACCTTACAAGATATAAATGGTCAAAAAGAACATAACAAAAAACCACCTCTAGAAGTAACTCCAGAAGAGGGAGGTATAGCAGCGAATAAAGTTTTTCATCAAGTATTTAAAGTTTCTTTCAATGATAACGATCCAGTCAAAGCACAAAGAGTACTTCAAGCTCTACAAAAAGTATATCAAGACTATAACAAACAACAACAAAAAGAGCGTCTAAATCAGGGATTAGCTTTTGTAAATGCTCGCCTGCCTGAGGTAAAAAAAGAGGTGGGTAAAGCTGATAAAAATTTAGAACAGTTTCGCAAGAAACATCAATTAGTTGATCCTGAAATCCAAAGTAAAATACTGCTAGAGTCTCTAGCTGATATTCAACAACAGCTACAAACCACTCGTGCCAACCTTCAAGATGTAAATGCTCGCTACGATAATCTAGAGCAACAAATAGCATCTTCATCCCAGCAAAATACACTAATTTCTTCTCGTTTAAATCAGTCAAGCCGTTACCAAACACTATTGAGTGAAATTCAAAAGACTGAGTTAACTTTAGCTAAAGAGAGGCTCCGCTATACAGACGATTATCCATCTGTACAAAAACTAAAGCAGCAACGGCAAAGTCAACTCTTGCTATTACGAGAAGAAGTGAAAGCTATTACTACTAGCAGTAAGGGAGAACCGTTCTTAAAAGGGCAAATTTTAGGGGTTGATCCAAGGCTAGTAGATGAGTTTATGCTGGTACAGACAACTGTTTTAGGGCTAACTGCCAATGAAAAGAATTTAGCCGAGTCAGAACAGCGACTTCGATCTGAGGTAAATAAATATCCAAGCATAATAGCAGAGTATAACCGTCTGCTACCAAAGGTACAAAGTAGTCACAAAACCCTTGAACAACTGCTGCAAGCACAACAGTCTTTGGGACTTAAAATTGCTCAGGAAGGATATAACTGGCAAGTTTTAGCAGAACCTTCTCCGGGTACTTATATGGGGAATGGCAGATTATTTCTTTTGGTTGGGGGAGCAGTAATTGGCCCAATTTTAGGTATCTTAGCAGCCCTAATTTTGGAAAAGTTTAATGACGCTATTTATTGTGCGGGAGATTTAAAGAAACTGACGAATCTACGTGTATTGGGGTCAGTACCAAAGCTACCATCTTATGGTGTCAAAAAGCGGCGGCTGGGACTATCTTGGAATGGGCGGCGAAGTTCAGAGTCTTCTGCAATAGAAGCTACTACTAAATTGCCCGTCCATGAAACTTTGGACATGATCTACCAAAATATTCAAATATTAAAATATCCCTTACCTTTCAAGTCGCTGATGTTTACTTCAGCATTACCAGGGGAAGGGAAGACAACCTTAGTCTTAGGGCTTGTGGCTAGCGCTATACGGATGCATCGACGGGTATTAGTTATTGATGCTAATTTGCAGAATCCTAGCTTGCACAAAATCTTGGAAATATCTAATGACTGGGGATTATCTCTGTTATTAGTTGATGAGACAACTACAGATTTTCAAGATTATATTCAGCCCATTCACCCCTCGATTGATATTTTGACTGCTGGGCCGGAACCAGAAGACACGGTAAAATTGCTCAGTTCTCAACGGATGAAAGAATTAATAGAGTTATTTGAGCAAAATTATGACTTAGTACTGATAGATGCTCCACCTATTTTAGGGACGGTTGATGCCAGAATTGTGGCATCTTTTTGCAATGGGATTGTGATGGTAGAGCGCATGGGTAAAGTGACTCGAACTGAACTGACTCAAGCTACAGAAATTTTGAGTAAGTTGAATTTAATTGGAATTATTGCTAATGAAGTGAGCAATTCTCAAAAGGTATTGGCATCGTAGATTGGTAGGGGCATTGGAAAGAGGTATAGAAGAACTATTCTTTTCTTGCCTTCTTCACCTGATTTCTACCTTATAGCTTCAAGCAAAATGCATAATTAGTAGGAGGTGGCAACTTCCGGCGTTGGAAAAGTGTCCCATCTTAAAGTGGTAGACACCATAATCCAGAGCGTTAATTAGATACTAGTGTGATTAGATGATCGGTATGAAATTCCAACTTTACTTAGGCTCTTTATTTTCCCAGATTAAAGTACGTCATTGGTGGGTAAGTATCCTTTTGTGGATAGCTTTGGTTGCCCCAGCCCAAGCGTCTGTAATCTTGCGCGTGGCAATTGAAAGGGGCGTTAATCAGGTAAAAGTGGGCAGTTCCACTACTGGGATCGTCAAGGATAGTACTGGCCGGACTCTGGGACAGTTGCCAGCGATGAGTGCATATTATGCCCAAGCCGTTCCTGGCGGAGTGGCTTTAGATAAGTGGCAGTCTGGTTTATTTTGGATTGAGCCAACTGGTAAAGGATTTGTTTATATTGGCGATCGCTGGTATCGTGGCAGAACTCTAGTTGTACCCACAGAAAAAGGCTTAACGGCTGTTAATTGGGTTGATGACCAAGAATATCTCTACAGCGTTCTCGGTGGCGAAATGGATGCTAGCTGGCCCCAAGAGGCGCTGAAAGCCCAGGCGATCGCAGCCCGTACCTATGCCCTCTACGAACGAGAAAAACAACGAAATAATCCCGTTTACGATTTAGGCAATACTCCCGATCGCTGGCAAATTTATAAAGGTGTCATCAGTGAATCTCCTGCTACTTACGCCGCAGTAGATTCCACACTAGGGCAGGTACTAACTTACAAAAACCGGATTATTCTCTCAGTTTTCCACGCTTGTTCTGGGGGACACACCGAAAACGTGGAAGATGTTTGGGGAAGTAAGGAGCCTTATCTACGTGCTGTTGAAGACTACGATCAAAATATCCGCGAGTGTAATTGGGTGAAAACCTTCTCACCTAGTGAAATTAGCGCTAAATTTCCTGAGGTAGGTAGTGTGACAGCGATGATTCCAGAGACATTCTCACCTTTTCGCAGTGTTAAAGTTTTAAAAATTGTCGGTAACAAGGGCACAAAGGTGCTACAGGGCGAAGAAGTGCGAACAGCCCTCAAGTTAAAAAGTACCAAATTTAGCGTCACTAAGGGGGCCGACGGTAGTTTTGTACTACAAGGGCTTGGCTACGGTCATGCTTTAGGTATGAGTCAATGGGGCGCATATAATCTGGCTCGGCAAGGAGTGAACCACCTGCAAATTTTGGGACATTATTATCAAGGTGTAGCCCTGACGCCAATTCAGGCGAAGTAATCAGGGATTGGGCATTGGGCATGGGACACAAGGGGCAGAGGGGCAGAGGGGCAGAGGGGAAAGACTTACTGCTACTTCTCCCCTGCTCCCCTGCTCCCCTGCTCCCTATTCCCCACTCCCTATTCCCCACTCCCTCTTTCCAAGCGTTTCTGCCATTCAGCATCAGTTTTTGCAGAACGCTCAACTTCTTGGTCTAGTAAATCAGTTTCGCTAGAATACACTAAATCTTCGTTGCCGATGACTTTTTCTGCTGCAAATTGTTGGGCATAGTTGATTTTTTGTTGCAAAGGTGCATCAGGACTTGTTAATAAGCTTGCTCTAGAAAGGCGATCGCGGTTGCGATCGCCTATTTTGCGATTACGCCACCCAATCCAGAAATAACGCAATAACGGTATGCCTAAAAAACCTGCTCCGTAAGCCAATAGCAGCCAATAAATTCCTTGCACAAAAGCTACCAGTCCACCTAATTGGGCGGCAACAATGCCACCTTTCAACAAATTTCCCAGTACTAAAGCACCAACAAAATTTAGTACACCCAATCCAGCACTTAGCATAATTTGCCCAGAACTTGCGGCACTAAAACGCCAGGGAAATTCCTCTAAGTGATCTGATATTGCATAACGGCGCTTTTTAACTGCACTCACCTGCAACTCTGGAAAGTAATAAACAATTTGCCCTTCTGGACTTACGCCCGGTTGCCCATTAAATCGCGTTAGAACGGGCAGCATAAAATCTTCGTATTCTCTTGTATATCCCTCGCCAATATCATCTAAATATGGGGTAATTTGTTCTGCTACCACTGCACCACGATTAATCCGAATCACCGTAGCAATTTCTTGCCAGCGACGTTCTTCTAAGTTGGCATTAGGATTACCATCGCCAAACAAAAACGAAAATACAGCTTCAAAGAAATTTAGATTGCTTTCTTCTCGGCTTTCACGTCGCCGTTCCTGGTAGTGGGTGTCATAATTTGGGCTAAGATACCAAAATAAATTTGGAAAATAGAAAAATCCCCCACCACCAGAATTACTGCCTCGATTGTCGCCGTTACGGTCTGAATTAGCAGCAGTAATGATAATGAAGATGGTGATAGTTATCAGGGCGATGGAAACAGTTAAGAAAATTCCAAAAGAAATGCGAATCAGGTAAAACAGAACACTCCAGACCTTTTTCCACCATTCTTGCAATCGTAGTCGGAAGTATTTATTACGTAAAATTGCTCGAAAATTTCGTGGAAAAAGGTAAACTATATCGCCTGAATCCGCTACCTGTAAATGTCCGCCAGCATCAGATGCCAGGGCTAACAAGCTTTGATTAGCTTCAGCGACGTTCAATCCTGCCTGAGTTGCCACATCACCAACGGTGACACGGTAGCCCAGTTGTTCCACAGCCTGCATGATGGTGGGACTGGGAGCCATTGCTCTCCTCTCCTATTGAAAATATTCCCTTTTCTTAAGTATAAAGTTTTATTTTGAGGGACTTGGTAAAGGTAAAAATAAAGAAGGAAATCATATTTCCATATATTTGGCAAACCGATACTAAAGTTGATGAGCCAGCAAATAACCTGAGACGCATCATGTTATAATTGTTTGCCTCAGCTTGGTTAACCAGCAAACTTTCTGCTCAAATATGGTTCAATATACTCTCGTGCAAAGCCCAGAAATTATCCTTACTGTTTCTGGAAAAGATTCAGCCAAAGCCCGTGATAAAGCAATGGATCAACTGATGGAACTGATGGATGCAGGTAAGCTACCCACAGAACTGGAAGAAGGATTTGGCCCTCAACAATTGATTGAGGTTAAGGAGTCAACTATTGATACTGCTAGTGGTGAGGATACCATTACACAAGCTGTCCAGGTTTTGAGTAACCTAGCTACGCTCAAGTTGAAAGTTCAGGAGTCACGATCGGAAGCGTTGGAAATTCGCAAAGCTGTTGATATTCTGTTCAGCGATGATTTAGTGACTGAAGAGGAAATTACTCGACTCAAGGAAGGTTTTAAAGTTCTCAAAAATTTTGCTCAAGCTAATGTGCGTTACCAGGAAGCACGGTCTAAAGCGGAAGTAGCTCGGCAGACTCTAGATCAAGCTCTCAAATCTCCTGACAAATAACTTTTACAGAACTAGATGCCTTGAGACTTATCTTAAAAATTCAATTAAATACTCTAAAAGACAAGCTGTAAAGCCTGTCTTTTAGAATTACTGGGGCGCTAGGATTCGAACCTAGGGATGGCGGGACCAAAACCCGCTGCCTTACCACTTGGCTACGCCCCAACAACATTACTCTAGTTAATATAGCAGTAACTCCTGGGTTAATGTCAAGTACTTTAACAATTGATTTCAGATAATGGGTTTTGATGGCAGGATATTGACTGGTCAGAATGCTTACACATCACGCTGTTTCATCAATTTGGTTGAACGATTGAATTTTCTATTGGCTCACCTGCTACGCCCCTTGATTGGATGAGATACCGTCTCTAAATAAATGTCGAGAGAGCAAAGTCAGGCGATCTGAAGATGATTCCAAATATCGTGAAATTGTAGTAACATAGCACGGGCATTAACTATCTTCAGCTACATCTGATTGTTAGCGCCGTTAAATTTACCATTGATGAGAATATACCGTGAGCCTAACTCTTTATTTCCTCCGTCACGGACAGACCGAATGCAGTCGCAATAATTCCTTTTGCGGTTCCATAGACTCAGAACTTACCCCAGAAGGCTTGGAGATGGCAAAGGCTTTTGCATCTGCATATAGTTCTATGGATTGGACGGCAATATTTTGTAGTCCAATGCGGCGAACTGTATTGACAGCAAAACCCTTATCTGAAGCAATCGGGATTGAGCCACAACTTAGGGATGGTTTGAAGGAAATTAACTATGGCAAGTGGGAAGGAAAAACCCCAGAAGTAATTAGCCGTGAATATCACGATGATTATATTCGCTGGTCAGCAGATCCGGCTTGGAATGGGCCAACTGGTGGAGAAATGGGTGTGACAATTGCTTCTCGCGCCATACAGGTAATTGAAGAAATCAAGCGTCTTTACAGCAGTGGCAATGTGTTAGTGGTTTCTCACAAGGCAACTATCAGAATTATTTTGTCTAGTTTACTAGGGATTGATGTGGGACGCTTCCGTTTTCGTTTGGGATGCCCTGTTGCTTCGGTCAGTATTGTAGAATTTACCTCACATGGGCCGCTGTTAAAGGTTTTGGCAGAGCGTAGTCATTTAGATGAGCGTTTGCGAAATTTGCCGGGGACATGAAGGGAGTTAGGAGTTATTATTTTTCCCTTACTCCCTCTCACTTGCTAGCTCAGTATATTTACAGGAAATATTTATTCTAATTTTCAAAATATATAACACGCTAATTATAGCGATCGCTCTGGAAATACTTTAGATAAATCCAGAACTAAATCAGGAAAATATGGCAAATTAACTGACTCATTAGGCAAAAAAATCAACTTACGTCGATAACCAAATTTACCTTGTAAATCTTTATAAGGTTCGCTGTAAGATTCTAGGTAGTTATCTACTAAATTAAATATCCAATAGTCGGAAATACTAGCTTCTGCATAAACAGATAATTTTATATCTTGGTCATATTTCAAAGTGGAATTAGAAATTTCAATTACCAACAATACATCAGATGGGCTTGGATGAGCTTCTAAATAGTCATCAGGACGATTTCGCACAATGACTAGATCGGGTTTTGGTTCGCTATCATCAGGTATAATAATTGGTTCTTGTCCTCGAAGAATCGCCTCTTCTAGAACCAGCTTGAACAACTCCCGATATAAGCGGGTGCTACAAACAGAGTGCGGTGTACCTTTTGCTGCCATCTGGATTATTTCACCCTTAATTAGCTCAACTCGGTCATTCTCCTCAAAGAAGCCGAGTTCAGTTAGACGGTGATATTCAGCTATAGTAAAGCGTTTAGCAGTGGTAAGGCTCATAACAACTACGAGAATGCTGAGTTATTTTTATCTTAATATAGCTGTAGCTGATTAAGGTTATGCGATGGAGGATGGTGAGGTGTCTAGGTCTTCTTTATCAGCTTCTATACTTACACCCTTCCAAGGAAAATCAAAATATTGTTCTTGAACCGTTTTTAATTCTTTTATTGACTCTTGGAAAAATAATTTAATAGCAGATAACTGGTCTTTTTCAGATAAAAACTCTTGTAGGCTTTTTTGATAAAAAATAGCTGACCATGCTGGCAAAATTGTTAAATTAACAGGAGTCCATATATTAGGCTTACCGTTAATGACTTTCTGCATTGATTCAATAATTTTTGGGCGTTGTGCAAACTTATGAGAAACCTGCAAAAATATACCTAAATATGGATAATCAGTTAAATTACTTGGATTTAAACCGAAGTATCCAACACCACAACATAAGTCCCATTTTAAGGGAGAAAGGTGAGTGTAGATAATGTATCTCTCGTCCCATTTCCATTGAGTCCTACTTGCTGCACCGTTGATAACACCTCCAAAAGCTAGCTTGAATTCCTGCTGTACTTCATCATTGAGAGTTGATTCCATGAGATTGAGAGTTTTGTTGTAATTCACCATTGTCAATAAGTCAACTGATGAAAATTGATTAGTGTGAGACATTCCATTTTTCCTCATGAAAATTAATATTTCTTGGGCTAAGATATCAGTCGCGTGTTGTTGTAAGCGAGCATAAAATTGATGCCACCTCAATTGATGAAAACTTACTTTTGGCTCTAAATTAAATGCTGGAGTTTTGATTTCTTCTTTTGGGTCATAATCACGGGTGATGTAAATTAAAATTCGATGTCTGACATTTGGTAAATTACTCAAAATCTCAGCATATTTTTTTAAAGCATTATTTCCATCCTTCGTGCCAATTTTTGATTCAATAAATATTACATCTGTGCTTAAACCATTTGATAATTCAACCACAATATCAAATCTACTATCATCATGATGGCTCGGTAGTGCTTGATGTTTTTGTTGAGTTGAAATCTTGATGCTGGAATAATTATCATCACTAATGATTGAGTGATGTTTTAGCCAATCAAGCAAAATATCATTATTGAGGGATAAAAAATAAGCAACAATCTCGGTAAAAAAATCTTCACGCGGTTTGTTTCCTGAATGTAGATTGAGTAAATTGCTAAACAAAGACATTAATTTTTAGCTATTTCAAATATTTGCGGAAAATTTATACACAATAACTAGGGTGAGCATCTCAACATTTACAAATATACCCGGCGATTAGAAATCACGGCTACACAAACAAAGTCCGCCTACGCGGACTCTAAGAATTTGAAACCTACGGAGGTGGGTTTTGTCTGTATAGCCGTGAATTCCATTCGCCAGGAACCTAGCGTTGCAGTAGTTATAACTTAGCCGATCGCAGTTTGACAAGAGTGCTACACAGATGATACTTACAACAAATAGAGGTAAAATTTTACCTCTACAAAGTTATGTATTATTTTAAGAATAGCTAGATAAGCTTGGTATTCTTAGGTTAAATGACTTTCTAGCAAAGATGCGATCGCTTCAGGATGAATATTCTTGTATTTCTTTTTACCGAGGTGTAAAACACAGTTGGGAGCGCTACCACAGCATTTTTGGCAACTGGTATGTTCTATGGTAACTTTGTCTAACAAACCGCGATCGCACAAAGTTTTTTCTAATTCTGATAATAACCCTTTACCACCACGTTTCAGGCAACCGCCCTTTTGACATACCATAATCCTCGCTTTGGTTTGAGGTGGTAAATCTTGCTTTGGACACGCATCAATTGGTGTCACCCGATAGGCTTTAATTTTTATTTTACTTGTGCGTGAGTCTATCTCACTATGACCACAAATGCGAAGTTGCTGACCAGGAACTAAGGATGAACTTAGTAAACGACGCAACTCTTTAGGCAGTTTAATTTCCACATCTCCAGATGGAACTGCTAATTGCAAGTATTTATATTTTCCTGGTTCACCACCAACAAAACCTAGTAACTGTCCCTCAAGGTTCAATTCTGATAACGTCAAATATTTGTTACCCATGATTGATAAAAAGTTATTGGGAATTGGGGATTGGGAATTGGGGATTGGGTATTGGGTATTGGGTATTGGGTATTGAGAAAATATTCCTAAATATTTATTTCCTAGTCCCTAGTCCCTATTTCCTAGTCCCCAGTCCCCAGTCATTTTAAGCGAGGCGTTTAGCTTCTACTGTTTGAGGTAAATTTGCTGTGTCTGGCAAATCACGAAATTCTAATTCCCAACCATTTGCTAGGGTGAGAATTTTGCCATCACTTCCATCGGTTTGTTTGACGACTTCTTCTTCCAGGTCTTTTTTAGCAACGTAAACTACTAAAGTACCGGCGTCATTCATGCGTAGCATTACTTTCATGAGATTCCTCAACAGATTCTAGTTCTTTTTTCATACAGCCGACGACGAACCCTGTTTCTAAGAAATGCACAGCATAGATATAGGAAGTCTGCAAATATGTGCCTATACTCGCTATGTAACCGATGTCTCCCTTGTTGACTAAAACTTGGCCGACTTCCTTACCAGGAAAGGTACCATCGTTTTTTAGCAGTTTCCGAACTCTGACTTTTTCACCAATTTCAAAAGCAGGTGGCAAGTTTAGTTCTAATTCATCGCGTTGCATGAGAGTACCTCTGTTCTCTGACCAAATTCAACAGTTCTTCTGTCGTCAAACTGCGTTTTTTCTGTACCGATTGATGGCGTACTGCGTCTAAAACAGATTGGGTTTCTTGGGAATTCAAGAAAATTCCATGCTGTTCTAGCAAGTTAGCAACTAAATGCCGTCCAGAATGTTTACCTACTACTAAACGCCGTTCCCAACCGACTTCTTCGGGTGCAAATGGTTCGTAGGTGATGGGATTTTGCAATACCCCGTGAGCATGGATGCCAGATTCGTGAGCAAAGGTGTTTTCGCCAACGATCGCTTTCCAAGGTGGTACATCGGCTCCTGATGCGGCTGCAACTAGCTGAGACAGTTCCAGCAAACTGGGTGTGTCAATGCCCAAATCAACGCCATAGATGCGTTTGATTGCCATGACAACTTCTTCTAATGCTGCATTTCCCGCCCTTTCACCCAATCCGTTGACTGTGGTATTCACTGATGATGCTCCGGCTTTGATACCCGCAAGAGCGTTGGCAGTTGCTAGACCAAAATCATTATGCGTGTGGATTTCTAGGGGAATCGTCAACGCTGAAACCAGCCTTTGGACTTTGGTGTAGGTGCTGAAGGGGTCGAGAACTCCTACGGTATCGCAGAAACGGAAACGGGATGCACCCCATTCTTGAGCATAAAGTGCTACATCTAAGAGGAAGTTTTCATCAGCCCTGGAAGAATCTTCTCCGCCGACTGCTACCCAAAGACCTTGATCGAGGGCGAAGCTAATTGAGTCTTTAAGTTTTTGCAAACTTACTCGCCACTGACCATGAAATTTAGTGGCAATGTGGATACCAGAGACGGGAATAGCAATATGCACCCGATTCAGACCGCAGGCGATGGAAGCCTTGATATCTGAGATGACAGCACGGTTCCAGCCCAAGAGTTTTGCTTGTAAACCTAAGTTAGAAATTGCGGCGATCGCACGTGTTTCTTCGTCACCCATTGCCGGTATCCCGACTTCTAATTCTGGAATACCAATGGCATCGAGAAATTTAGCGATCGCTACTTTTTCTTCTAGGGTAAAAGCAACACCTGCTGCTTGTTCACCATCACGTAGTGTAGTGTCATTAATTATGATTTGATTCATTGCAAATATCCCTCTCTTGGAAGTATTCTTAATATCCTTTCTCTCTACAATCCCTAGTGATGGTAAATGCTAAAAATATCACAATTCATAATGTAGGATACATGATCCTTAATTATTGCCCGATTATTAGCATCACATCTGTATGACAGAGAACTAAATCAATGTATAATTTACTAATCGTTTTTACCGATGTCAGTTGAAATATCTTTGAGTAGCAATGAGCTAATATAGCTATTAGCAAATCCTGAACAAAGTAATACACAGAATCCAGCAATTAAGGATGTAATCATTTTCGTGACCTCGGTTTTTGTAGTGCATTTTGGTGTAATTTAGGCAGGTAATGGTACTCAAAGCTAAAGGGTGCAAATTAGCTAACTGTGGTCTGCTAGCCAATCAAAAATCTTTCCTAGCTGCTCCAAGTCAACTAAACCATACTGCCAGAGGAGCATCGGTAGTGGGCCATTTTCTAATTCACGGTGTCGCAGAGCTACAGCAATATCAGCATTTGAAAGTTCAAGTTCATTGTGCAAAAAATTGAGGAGTTTTATATCTCTGTTGCGAGTCGCCATAATTGAACTTTCAATTTCTTAATTGGGGAAAAACTTAAAAATCAGAAATTCCAATTTTTATTTAGGAATTTCATCTTTTTAATTGTTGCTATATGTCAGGGGAATTTCAGATTTAACAGATTCAATAAAATATCAAACCCATTTGTTCCATTTCAGTCTGCAACAAATTCTGCTAGCGTACAGTAGCTTCAAACTCTAAACCTATTTGAGCTTTGTGCATCTATGAACAAAAAGGATAAAGTGCAGTCTTTACGTCATGAATTCAAGATTAATAGTCTCTGAATTAGGTCTGACGAAAAAACTCAAGATTCATTACTGTAATGCCAGCAACGCTCTAGCCACTCTAATAATTCGTGACGAGAAGCAAGAAATTGCATAACTATACTGCGAATCAAAATGACTTCGAGCAAATTGTTCACTTGCACTCGCAAAGAACCATCGGGGGGACAAGAGCAATTAATTTTTAACTCTTGCAATCGGTGATAGATTCGCCAGCGATCGCTCAAAGGAATCTGCAAAACGTGATTTGTCATTTGTCATGTGTCCTTTGTCCTTTGTCAGTTGTCCTTTGTCATTTGCTAATGACTAATGACCAATGACTAATGACTCTTAACGGTTAAAGTTTGCAGTTGTTTTTCGAGTTCTTCAATGCGCGAGAGCAAAGAACGAATCACGTCTGCTTCCACATCGGGTAGCTTGCCATGTTCTAAAGGAGAAAGGCTGGCGCTTTCGTTGCGAGAAATAATTCGACCGGGAATTCCCACAACAGTGCGATCGCTAGGGACATTCTGCAAGACAACGGAACCTGCACCAATACGGACGCGATCGCCAATTTGGAGATTACCTAAAACTTTCGCACCCGCCCCAATCACGGCATTTTTGCCCACTGTGGGATGACGCTTACCAGTTTCTTTACCAGTTCCGCCAAGAGTGACGCCCTGATAAATCAGTGTATAGTCGCCGACGATCGCAGTTTCGCCAATCACAACCCCCATTCCGTGGTCGATGAACACGCCCTGACCAATCTCTGCACCTGGATGAATTTCAATTCCCGTCAAAAATCGCCCCAAATGAGAAATTAAGCGGGGGATAAAACTCACTCCTCGACCATGTAACCAGTGAGCAAGACGATGCAAACATAGTGCGTGCAATCCAGGATAGCAAAATACCACTTCTAGCCAATTACGTGCTGCTGGGTCGCGCTCAAAAATAATGCGAAAATCACTCAATAATGGCTCAAAGAAAACACCAGAGAGTAAATTTTTCAACATGGATGTATGGGCGGAATCCTGCGTTTTGGTTGTCTGGCGGTCGCTAATACTGTCTAAAGACTGTTGCATCGGTAATGTTTATCTGGTAAAAGAGCCATCTGCTATTTTTATGCTTATATCAGGTGACATCCAACTCGATACAAAACCTAATGCTGATTGGATTTATTGGATTGATTAAGGTTGTACTCAAACGCCAAAACCCCTACCGCAGATAAATCTAAAATTTGTCTGGGGATAGGGGTGCTAGTATTTAACGATGGGGGTACTAGTATTTTTGGGGCAGGGGTTAAGAATTTCTGTACTCGCTACAAGAAACTTTACCTATAAGCTTTTGCAAACATTTCATCAAGATATTTTGCAATATATTAAGCTGTACTCAGATGCACTCAAACATAAGTTAAATGAGGCTATAAATCAATATTCTGTATCTCCTATTACTATTATTATCTTATTATTTGGATAGGCGAAAGACAGTTTTCTTTATTTTCTCTTATGATTTGCTGTCTGTATGTATATATACGTTTCAAAATATAGTTATCGCTCATAGTGACTACTTTATTATATAGACGTGTGGAAGTTGCGATCGTAAAAATTGAGCATTTAAATTTTTGAGACGGATTCATCCAGTTCAAAGACTCATTAACAGACTTCAAAGGTGGATAAACAAAATAGGGGTGTACATTTGTCCATTGGTGTCAACTTAAGCTGGAAATAGCTTATCTGTTGGCTTCCATGCCCGCCCGGAAATGAATTTTCGGGCTAATATGCTTAAGTCTACTGAAGTAGACTGGAGATTTTTGGCAATATTTAGTCATCTTCAGATGACTTTAGCGATGAGGCGGGAATTTCAATTCCCGGCGGACAAGCGGTTTCACGTTAAGTTGACACCAATGTACATTTGTACGCCCCTACAGTCAATTTATTTATAGCGATTCTGTGTTGAGTCTAAATAAAGACTTAACCCCCAACTCATTCTCTGACATCGCTATATTGCAAAGATTTTTCAAAATGACATGGCGTTTCTCATTCAAGTTTCTGTAGCACGGCTTTGATTTCTTGAATATCTTGTGCGGAAAGAGAGCCTGTGATGTTTTGATAGTACATTGTATATTTACTTGAGTAACTCTGATTGTGAAGTAGCAATAGTTGCTAACCATAGACTTCCCATTGCTAAAAGAAATTGCACACTTTTTTGTAATTTTTAGTTTATCGAGGTGTGCGATCGCAGCGTAATACACTGAAAATACTTGGTAGCTAAAAGTGAGATGTACAACAAGCTGCATATAGACGTATTTGTTTGTAATTTTGAGTATAGTAGCTGGGAATACCACTAAACTTAACTTAGATTTAAACCCTCGACTTATTGAATAAGTTGGAGATATGAGGTATTATCTGCTCGGTTACGTAACAGTAGTTACAAGTAACATCAGGAGAAAAATATACTTAAGGAAGTATTCTCACAAACTAATATCCTTAAGTAAGTTTTGTTTTGACTCTCAAAAAAAAATCGGCAATTTGAGAGTTATTGTGTAATTTACATCACTTCACGGCTAGAAGGAAGTTCAAAATGAGTGTGTTTTTCCTAAATCCAACAAAGATGCTCAGACGCATATTATCTGCATCGCTAGTTAGTTTAATCCCTACACTTACTAGTTTGATGTCTTTAGAGGTTTTGTCCACCGCAGCCTTAGGTCTACCGCCTGCTGCGTCTGTTCAAACCAAGGTGAAAGTGCCTAATACAATGAACTATTCGCCTTTCAATATTAATCGTTACTTGAAAGTGCCGCCCAACTTCTCTGCATCTGTTTATGCTCGCATTCCGAGTGCCCGCTTTATAGCAGTTGCTCCCAATGGCGATCTTTTAGTGTCACAGCCGAGTACAGGTAAGGTGTTAATTGTCCGCTCAAATGGCACGAGAGACCCGATTATCTCTAACTTCGTAACGGGTCTACGTAAACCACACGACATTGTGTTTCATAAGATTAACAACACCACATACGTTTATATCTCTGAGACTCATCAAATTAACCGCTTCACCTACAACTATGGAGACATAATCGGCAGAAATCGCCAAGTAGTCGTAACTGGCTTACCAGATAGCAGCACATCAGAACTCAGAGGTGCTTATGGTCACGAACTGAAAAATATCGCCCTTGATTCCAATCACAAATTGTACGTATCGATCGCCTCTACATGCAATGCTTGTACGCAAGATACTGTCAGCAACCCAAAACGTGGTGCGATTTACCAGTACAACGCAGATGGAACCAATCGGCGGCTTTTTGCCCAAGGTTTACGCAATGCCGAAGGATTAGCATTCTTACCTAATACCAATGATCTTTGGGTAGTTGTTAATAATCGAGATAACATCGCCTATCCCTTCAACGATGGCAGTGGCAAATACGGTAGGGTTATCCCATCATACGTAGACAACCACCCACCAGAGGAGTTTACGCGAGTCCGAGATGGTGGTAACTATGGTTGGCCATTCTGCAACCCCAATCCTGACACGTCAAATGGCTTCAACAATATGCCCTTTGACCGCGATTATCAGTTCAATGCCAATGGACGTGTTAATTGCAGTGCTTTGGACAGAATTAGCAAGGGTATCCAAGCCCATTCAGCTCCCTTGGGACTAACATTCTTGCAAAATACCAACTTTCCTAGTCTATACTCAAATGGGGTAGTGGTGGGACTGCATGGTTCATGGAATAGGCAAACAAAAACTGGCTACAAAATAGCTTACTTTCCTTGGAACAGTGCGACAAGAACCCCAGGGCAGGAAATAGAACTAGTCAGCGGTTGGCTAGTTCCAGGAACGCAAGAAATTTGGGGACGACCGGTAGATATAGCAGTAGATCAGCAAGGGAATTTGTTAATTTCTGATGACTACAGCGGCACGATTTACAAGCTTTCCTACAACGTCTCCAACAACGTTCCCAACACGCCCTCATCACAACAGGTTAGAGTCTACAGAGACCGTAATTTTGCTGGAGTTTCTCAGTCTTTTCCGACAACTCCAGGAGTATACAAAGCCAACCAAGGCGGCTTAAATGTTGTCGGCAATGACGCTATTAGCTCATTACGTGTACCAGCAGGTACAGTGGTACGTGTATGCCAAAATGAAACTGGTGGTCTATGCCGTGAGTATAGTGCTGGTGATTATAACTACGTTGGAAATGACTTGGATAACAGAATATCGTTTATACAGGTCAGATAGTGCCCAATTTTCTTTGCAAATTTGGGATACCCTTCTGCTCTAGCTAAACTGTAGAGATGCAAAATTAGAATGGGATTCGCCCTTAACGCGTCTCTAGCAAGAAAATTAGGCTTAACTGAACGGTATTGATCCATATCCAGCAATAGTTTCACCTGATATTCACTAAGTAAAGGCATACATCTGTATGCCCTTACAACTGATTCATTTATTGCAAAAATATTTTAAATTCTTCACTCGCAAATATGCTCGGCGCGATCGCTACTAAACGCCGCAATTCTGCATTAATATATGGACGAGACATTTTAAATACTTACTCCGCACTGATGTACTGACGAGCTTTTTTGCGATTTCTCTAGGGAATAGCTTGTAGTTGAGCGATAATAATTACATTTCCTAATGAAAGCATAGCTATGATCTGCTGCTTAAATCCAGATTGCCACAATCCGCCCAATAGCGATCGCACAATGTTTTGCTCCAACTGCGGTACAGGAATAGTAGTGCTAAGAAACCGCTATCGCCCGATTAAATCATTAGGTGGTGGGGGATTTGGTAAAACTTATTTAGCAGAAGATATAGACAAACTAAATGAGTATTGTGTCATCAAGCAATTTGCACCGCAAGTCCAGGGAACTGCCGCACTCAACAAAGCCACAGAACTATTTGAGCAAGAAGCAAAGCAACTGCAACAATTAGGAAACCATCGTCAAATTCCCACACTATTGGCGTATTTTAACCAAGATAATCGCCTGTATTTGGTGCAAGAGTTTATCGACGGACAGAATTTATTAGATGAATTAAAACAGCAGGGAATTTTCAATCAGCAGAAAGTTAGAGAATTATTGCTCGATTTGTTAGATATTCTCAAAACAGTTCATCAACAGCAAGTCATTCACCGCGATATCAAGCCAGAGAATATCATTCGTCGCAGTGATGGGCAGTTAGTGCTTATTGACTTTGGTGCATCCAAACAATTGACAGCAACAGTGATGACGCAAATAGGAACAACCATTGGTTCTTTTGGTTATGCGTCACTGGAACAAATGCAGGGAGGTAAAGCTTACCCAGCGAGTGATTTATATAGTGTAGGTGCAACTTGCTTTCACCTGTTGAGTGGAATTCACCCTTGGGAACTTTGGCAACGACAAGGTTATGGTTGGGTTGCTAGTTGGAGACAGTATTTGCAGCAACCAGTAAGTGAGAATTTAGGGCGAATACTGGATAGATTGTTGCAAGAAGAATACCAGCAGCGTTATCAGTCAGCAACGGAAGTTTTACAAGCGTTAAATTCAGAACCAATACCAGTAACTCAGCCTGTTACACCTCCAGTTACTCCACCACCTCTGCAAAAAAACTCTATTCCTATATATCTTATTGTTATTCCATTAATTGTATTGACGGGTGGTGCTGTTTATTTACTAAGACCGACAAATTCAGTAACAATAGAACAGAAAAGTAAAAGTGCTGAAACTTACTATAATGAAGGATTAGAAAAATACAACAACAAAGATTTTCGTGGTGCAATTGAAGACTACACCCAAGCCATCCAAATTAATCCTAACTATGCAGCAGCTTACATCAATCGGGGTTTAGCTCGCTATGATTTAGGAGATAATCAAGCAGCAATTCAAGATTACAACCAAGCCATCCAAATTAATCCCAACGATGCAGCAGCTTACATAAACCGGGGTTCAGCTCGCTCTAATTTAGAAGATAATCAAGCAGCAATTCAAGATTACAACCAAGCCATAAAAATTAATCCCAACTATGCAAATGCTTACTACGGACGGGGTTTAGCTCGCTATAATTTAGGAGATAATCAAGCAGCAATTCAAGATTATAACCAAGCCATCCAAATTAATCCCAACTATGCAAATGCTTACTACAATCGGGGTTTAGCTCGTTATAATTTAGGAAATAACCAAGCAGCAATTGAAGATTACAACCAAGCTATAAGAATTAATCCTAACTATGCAAATGCTTACTACAACCGGGGTTTATCCCGCTACAATTTAGGAGATAACCAAGCAGCAATTGAAGATTACAATCAAGCCATCCAAATTAATCCCAACTATGCAAATACTTACTACAATCGGGGTTTAGCTCGCTATAATTTAGGAGATAACCAAGCAGCAATAGAAGATTATAACCAAGCTATAAAAATTAATCCCAACTATGCAAATGCTTACTACAATCGGGGTAATTCTCAGTCTAATTTAGGAAATAAGCAAGCAGCAATTGAAGATTTTCGTAAATCTGCCGATTTGTATAAGCAACAAGGAAAAGAAAGTGACTATCAAGATGCTCTAAAACGCATTAAACAACTTGAGCAAGGTTAGCAACTCTGTGCTAAAGAAAATTCGCACATCATAACCTATTTATTTATCTGTTTTAGCGCCGATGCTGAGGGATACTGACCAGATGTAATCAAAGCTTGTCGTTCTATAATGCGATCGTTGCTGTTAAAATCTAGGATGCATGCGGTGACTTCACCAATATCTGTCTGATGTTGAATTACAGCCTCATCTAGTCGAAAATGATCGCCCCAAAAGTCTCTGCGTGGGTTAAAAAACCGTACAAGTTCGCCAGTTTGCCAATTAATTGAGCCTAAATCCGTCCCTTTTTGGAGGTTACAGAAAATACAGGCATAGCAGAGATTATCTGCTGCCACCGTGTTTAACGCTGATTATATGGTCAACTTGAAAGCCTAAGCCGTCTCCTTCTGGATATAAACAATACTCGCATAGATGGGCGGCGCGATCGCTAACTAAACGCCGCAGTTCTACAATATATGGATGAGACATATTGAATACTTACTTAGGGTTAATGTACTGATGAGCTTTTGCTTTTGCCAACCTCATAATATGCTCTAGCGTGAGGAAACGATCTAACTCTTGCTGGTCACTTCCTGTAAGACCTTCAGTTTTTGCGCGGTAAACGAGATCCTCTAAACGGTCTTTGGCTACATCCGAGAGTTTGAAATCGATAACACTTTGGGGAGTGGTTCCCGCAGCAATAAACTCTATAATTTCATCGTAGACTTTGGTTGTATTTACAGATGTAGTCATGAGATTACCTCTTTTTATTTAATTTTACTAATTTACAACGCCACTTTTAATGACTTTCCTAATGTTTTTGGCTCTGGTAGAGGTTCACCATCAGCTAAAAATGATTCAATCAGCATCTCTAAAACTTCCTGAGCATTTTTCAAAGCTTCTTTATAAGTCTCTCCGTGAGTGTGACAAAATTCTCCCCATTCAGGAAGACTGACAACAAAACACTCATCTTCATCAGACCATTGAATCACGATTGTATATTTCATTCTTCTGAAACAGAATTACGAATTACGAATTTAGCCAATCTTTTATTCTTAACTTTGAGAATCTTGCTTGCTTTTATTTGCTTGCTCAATGCGTTGCCTAATTGCTTCTTCTGCAATGCGAATATTTTCTTCTATTGGCGTACCGTCTTCAGCTACCATCGGCCCGTACCATGTTGCTTCCGAGTCAGGAGGATTACGGCGACTAAACAAGATACGAATAGCCTCATCATCATCTCGATGTGCAAGTATATAAGCTTTTAATTCTTTGTTAGTCATTGCTTCAAAGTTCGGTTTCATTCAAAAACCTCCAGAGTCCACTAGGGGGTACGATAATTTCAATATTCTCGCCTGCCAAAATATACACATCTCTAGTTTGGATTTGAAAACGAAATAGGTGGATATCTTTGTAAGTATTTGATAACATTTGGCAGACTCGCACACAGGCTTGTGCTTGTTCATTGGTTGGGTTTATTGTCTGTTCCTCAATTGTGACATAGGTAATAGTAAGCTTTTTGGCATATACTCAGCTTACATTTACCCTTCCCACTGCTTTAACTTTTTCTGAGCAAATTCCCGCACTTGCTCATCTGGGTCATTCTCTGTGCGATCGCGCAACAGTGGTAAAGTCTGGGGATGCTGAGGAAATTGCTTGATAATTATCTCTAGTGCAATGCGCCGAGGGTTGGGGTTATTGGGGGGATCGTGGCTATCCTTAAAGGGGTCATTGACAGCGCATTGGTAGTAGATGTCAAATAACTCAAGCTGATATTTAAAATGTTTGGCTAATTCTTGGACTGCTGCACCTCGCACATACTCATCATCATCCTGAGTAGCGCGTTATAATCAATCGTCTTGGGGTCTAACCTCTTATCTTCTATCAAAACCCGTTCCACATCCCATTGATGTAGCAACACCCGCGATGCTTGATTATAAAGCTCGGCTCTATCTCTTGGTAGCTCTTGATTACGATTAAGAATTGCCATCATCGTCAACAGCAGAGGATTTCCCGCCAATTCTGTAATAGATTTGGAAGCTTCAATTCCTCTTTGTAGCCGTTCCCGTTTTCTCACCTTATCTACTGCATCGGTAAAAGTTAACTCATGCCAACGGTAGATAAAATCTTGAATTTGTTCTGAGTCTAAATCTTGTAAGATAAAGTGGCGAAACTCAGCATTAAGCAATCGTTGCGGTTTATAGCCAATAATCCTAGAAGTGACAATTACCTGCACATCAGGATAGTCATTAGTAAAGCGATGAATATCAGTAATTACATCCTCTCGCTTACCAGGGTCAAAGACCTCATCCAAACCATCAAACATCACTAAGGCATTACCAGCTTTTAATTGTTTATCTAGTTCAAGCTGATTTAGATGAGCAATTGCACCACTACATTGATGAAAAAATTCTAGAAAATTATTGCACTCTTTATCTTCCCGTCGCCGCATATAAGTGCGTAATTCAATTAGCAACGGAATTGGTAATGAGATAACATTATCCAGTGGAGACTCAGCCCAATTCAAAGCCAGGAATTGCAACAATGTAGACTTACCTGAACCAGGATCGCCCAAAATAACAAGATATTTATAATCTTGCTTTTTATTGACAACATCTAAAACTGAACGGATTGGCTGTTCAAAATAAACCCGTTTGTGGCGTTCTAATTCTTCTAATTCAACTTCTGCTTCTACTTGGTCAGTTTCTCGCAGCCGTCTAAGATGTTCTTTAGGCAGTTCGTGAACTTGTGGTAAAACTTGATGAGCTTCCCGGACATTTTGAGCAGTAAAAATTTGCCATAATTTAAGTTCGTTATAGGCATAGCCGCTAGTATCTAAGCTATCTAACTTCAGATTGCCATATCTTTCGCATATTCCTTCTTGATAGCGTTTCAAATCAAAATCGGGGATAACAAGAAACCCTCTTGTATTATTTTCAATTTGTTCCAGATTTTGGGAATCAAGAATAGCTCTGAGTTCAGGAATTCCTCGAATAATCTCTTTAACTTTTTGCAGATATTTCTTAGCAACTCGTTTCCAATTAAAATCATCTGGTAACGGATTTGAGACATTAATTTTATCCCAAATTTCTTGTAATTTATTAGTATCTATAGCTGGATTGTCATTTTTAAAGGCATTTCCCAAAATTTCTTTAACTTCTTGATTTTTGAGAAATTGCTTTATCGGCTGCATATACTTTTTAATTTCATCTTCAGAAAGTTCTCCATCTTTTAAATCTTCCTGCACCAGTTGTAAAAATTCTTTTAACGCTTTACCGGCAGCAATTTCTATGTCTTCTTTCTTAAGTTTCTCTAAAATATTGCCAGGAATGCCTTTTAATAAATCTTTAGCCCAATCTTTAGCAGCATCCTTGGCTAAATCTTCCAGGATAGGTTTAAAAATCAACCCCGCAGCCTGAGTTACACCCCAAACAACCAACCAGTCCAGCATAATACTCGCTTCTGTTGAGATTTTGATTACGAGTATATCCACTAGCCGGAGTAATGTTTCCAGATTTCAGGGTGATTGCAGAAATATCACAAGTATCTGGAAAACCTCTCCCTGACTCAGAACTCCGTTAGTAAGTTCTGAGCCAAGAATATAACTAACGAAGTATTGCAAAAACTAGTACCCCTGAGTAAGCTGCTTTCAAAGGGACTTCCAAATAAAAAAATATTCAACTACTTCTTGTGGGGTAAGTGTGAGGTCTTGCCTGGCTTCGGCTAAGGGCAGACCAGATCCAGGTATAGTTTATTTGTAAATCCCTAACTCTCAAAAAATCTATCAACCGAGAGTTATGTGTAATATACATCACTACCACAGTAGAAGGAAGTTCAAAAATGGGTGTGTTTTTCCTAAATCCAACACAGATACTCGGACGCATACTATCCGCATCGCTAGTTAGTGTTATCGCCTCACTTACTAGTCTGATAACCTTAGAAGTTTTTCCCACAGCAGCTTTCGGCCAACTCCCAGATGCATCTGTTGAAACCAAGCTGACAGTGCCTAATACAATGAGCTATACGCCCTTCAATATTAATCGTTACTTGAAAGTGCCACCCAACTTTTCTGTATCTGTTTATGCTCGTATTCCAAGTGCCCGCTTTATAGCAGTTGCTCCCAATGGGGATCTTTTGGTGTCGCAGCCCAGTTTGGGTAAAGTTGTAATCGTAAGGCCAAATGGCACTAATGACCCAATTATTTCTGACTTCGTAACAGGTCTACGCAAACCGCACGACATTGTATTTCACACCATTGACAACACCACATACATTTATATCTCTGAGACTCATCAAATTAACCGCTTCACCTATAACTCTGGAGATATAACCGCGCAGAATCGCCAAGTTGTTGTAACTGGTTTACCAGACAGCAGCACATCAGAACTCAGAGGTGCTTATGGTCACGAATTAAAAAATATCGCACTCGATGCCAATCATCAACTGTACGTGTCGATCGCCTCTACATGCAATGCTTGTACGCAAGATACTGTTAGTGACCCCAAGCGCGGCGCTATTTACCAATACAACGCAGATGGAAGTAATCAACGGCTTTTTGCTCAAGGTTTACGCAATGCCGAAGGATTAGCATTCTTACCTAACACAAATGACCTTTGGGTAGTCGTTAATAATCGAGATAACATCGCCTATCCCTTCAACGATGGTAGTGGCAATTACGGAAATATTATCCCGTCCTACGTTGACAACCACCCACCAGAGGAGTTTACGAAAGTCCGAGATGGCGGTAATTACGGTTGGCCATTTTGCAACCCCAATCCTGACACGCCAAATGGCCTCAACAATATGCCCTTTGACCGCGACTATCAGTTTAATGCTGATGGACATGTCAATTGCGATGCCTTGGACAGGATTAGCAAGGGTATCCAAGCTCATTCGGCTCCCTTGGGACTAACATTCTTACAAAATACCAATTTTCCTAGTCTGTACTCAAATGGGGTAGTGACGGGGTTACATGGTTCATGGAATCGGCAGACAAAAACGGGCTACAAAATTGCTTACTTTCCCTGGAACACTACAACACAGACCCCAGGGGAAGAGATAGATTTAGTCAGTGGTTGGGTAGTTCCAGCAACACAAGAAACTTGGGGACGACCGGTAGATATAGCAGTAGATCAGCAAGGGAATTTGTTAATTTCTGATGACTACAGCGGTACTATTTACAAACTCTCCTACAATCCGCCGTCCACGCCTTCACCACAAGTTGAGGTCTATAGAGATCAGAATTTTGCTGGAGTTTCCCAGTCTTTTCCGACAACTCCAGGAGTATACAAAGCTAACGAAGGTGGCTTAAATATTGTTGGTAATGACACTATTAGTTCATTACGTGTACCACCAAATACAGTGGTACGTGTTTGCCAACATGAAACTGGTGGACTATGCCGTGAGTTTAGTGCTGGTGATTATAGTTACGTTGGAAATGACTTGGATAACATAATATCATTTATTGAGGTCAAACCACCTTCCTCCACGCAGTCACCACAGGTTAAGGTCTACAGAGATCCGAATTTTGCTGGAGTTTCCCAGTCTTTTCCAACAACTCCAGGAGTATATAAAGCTAACGAAGGTGGCTTAAATATTGTTGGTAATGACACTATTAGCTCATTAAGTGTACCAGCAGGTACAGTGGTACGTGTGTGCCAAAATGAAACTGGTGGTCTATGTCGTGAGTTTAGTGCTGGTGATTATAGTTATGTTGGAAATGACTTGGATAACATAATATCGTTTATCGAAGTCAAGTAGTATCAAATTTGCAAAGACAATTTGGGATGTTCTCCTGTTTTAGCTAACCAACTACTAACTGTTGAGGCTCGATCACCAGTATATACAAGTCTGCCTTTTGAACTAAACCATAACTCTAGAGGTAGCAAAACTTTGAATAACAGCATCTCGGCTGTTTATTTGTAATCAGCTGGAAACTGCGCTGTCTACGATGGGCTGTGAAGCTTTCTGCGATCGCGCAGCGTGTCGCAGACAGACGCTAAAAGCGTAGCTTGCTTCCCTGTAAGGCTACGCAGACTTGCTATCGGCGTAGTATGGGATTTAACAAGGATGCTAGGCGCAGTCAGAAATTTCCTAAAATGGAAATATCAGTCTAAAACTACACTTGTATGCCAGCTAGAGACCTATATCACAACAATGTCAAAAATGCTTTGATTAAAGACAAATGGATAATTACTCATGATCCACTGACTCTTAAATTTGGTAAAAAGGATTTGTATGTTGATTTAGGTGCTAGACAACTGTTGGCGGCACAAAAAGCAGAATCTAAAATTGCAGTTGAGATTAAAAGTTTTACTGGCAGATTGGATGTTGATGATTTAGAAAAAGTCTTGGGTCAGTATATTTTATATCAGGATATATTGATTGAATTGGAGCCAGATCGAATGCTATATCTTGCAGTACCTAACAGTGTTTTTGATGATTTGTTTGAAGAACCTATCGGCAAACTGTTACTGAGAAATCATCGTTTAAAGCTGATTACTTTTGATCCAAAACAGGAGGTTATTCAACAATGGATTACGCCAAGCTAGACGACTATCGCCAGGTAATTGAAACTATCCTCAGTGAATATGCTTCGCTACCCTATTCCTATGCCAAGATTCAATCGGAAGTGGTGTTTGATCGAATACGCGTTGGCGCAGCCTCTCTGAAAGAGACTCGCTATTTGTGGATGGATCTAGGTTGGGATGGCGAATGCCTACGGCACGCTACGCGAACGCCGCATTCATGGCTGTCTGGTTCATATTGACCTAATTGATGGCAAAATCTGGATTCAACGGGATGGCACAGAAGAAGGCATTGCCGCCGATTTAGAACGGGCTGGAATTCCTAAAGAACACATTGTTCTGGGGTTTCGTCCACCGGAATTAAGACCTTACACAGGCTATGCAGTTGCTTAAGGTGCGTAGGCGCAACCCGTTGTAGACATCGCTCTTGAAAAGTTAACACGGAACATTCTCTTTATTCTTCAGTGTTAAATACAACACTTTCATACAGCAATTCAATCGGGCATTCAAATTCAATGCTCGATAAAGTGACGATATCTCCAGTCGTGTAGGGATAGTAAAGCCACATCCTACCCTCACCGCGACTGTAACGCTCAACGGAGATTTGTTCCGAGTCAATCAAGATATATTCTTGCAAACTGGGGATTGTCAGATAATAAGTGAATTTTTCACCCCGATCTTTCGCGCTTGTACCTGGCGAAAGAACTTCGGCAATCAGCTTGGGATGTTGAATAAATTTGCGGGCGTTGAGGTCTTCAGGGTCGCAACTGACAATAACATCAGGATAATAGTAGCGACTCTGGGGAGTGAGTTGCATTTTTACGTCTGACACATTCACTCGACAACCTCTGGAACGCAAATGAGGGTACAAAGGTCTGTAGAGATTTAGTGCAATGTCGTTATGGGGAATTGTACCGCCTGTCATCGCAAATACTTCGCCATTGGCATATTCGTAGCGAAGGTCTTGCTGAGGTTCCCATTCTAGATATTCCTCAACGGTCATTTTTGGCGGCTGTTGGGGGATGGCAATCATAACTTAAGATTTTTTCACGCTTGGTTTGATTGTAGCTAAATAGTATCAGCAACAAAGAGCGGTATCTGGACAACCTCTCTCCTAAAAGAAGAAATATTTTAATTTTTGCCCCTTCCCAACACGGGAAGGGGATTTTTTGCTAAGGTTTGTAGTGAGCAATTCAGAAAATTCATTGCGATCGCACAATCATGTTAGATTAGAGTCTGTTGTTTCTCTTAAACACAAAATCTGATAGCTTCCTACCCATCTCCTCATTGTGGGAATGAAAAAAAGAGTTAAAAGTTAAGTTTTTTGAAAATGATATGCAGCAACACACCTATTTTCATTACCTCGCATCGCTGATCAGACAAGACTTAGAAGCACAACTGAATATGATTGTCAAAGCAAAAATTAAAAAAATATGAATTGCATTTTTACCCTCAAAAAAATGATATGTTAGATACAGAATTGAATTTCGCTTTTTTTCGGGAGTAGAACGATATAGACTGCTCCAATTTTTCACCCTCAAACCCTTGTCATTGATTGCTTTTGACGGAACTTGAGGGCAATCTGAGTACACATTTAAATAACCCAAACCCAGTTTCAATTTAGTTAAAGTTATTGCTGGGATTGGGTTTTGAGTGAGTACAAAGAAATCCTGAACCCCTATCTATAAACACTAGAACCCTAACCAAAAAACACTAGAACCCCTATCTGAAAAAAACTTTTTTAATTCTTGTAACGCTTGAAGAATTAGGGTTTTTAGTGTTTGAGTACAAAAGTAATAAATCCAATAAATTCTATCCTAGAGAGACGCAACATCTGGCTGGGAGACGGCTGCTATAAATCTTATATCGCCAATCACCTAACGCTCTGAAAACAAAACAAAGCCAAGGGTGAGTGGAGGGATGACATAGCACCATGCCTGAAGTGAAGAGAAGTCGCGGCTGTAAGCACAAATTCTACCCAAGAACCGAACGTTGACACACACCAGCCGAACATCAGATATCTATCGCCTGCCTGACTTGAAAACAAGTCGCCCCAACCCAAGGGTTTGCAGGCAGTGTGGAAGACGCGACTTCAATTCTGGGCATAAAAGAGTAGCAATAGCATCTCCCACAGTGGCAGCCGAGTCCACCGACCTTTTTGCGAAACTCAATGACATCACCGTCTACACGACTCCTCAACTCTAACGCTACGGAATCGCCAACCCAAGCAAAATCCGGTGATTGCGGCTGCGACAGCAACAGCAGCGCCACCGTGGAAAGAGACGAAAAGCTCCAAGAACGCATTGCTAAACATCCCTGCTACAGCGAAGACGCTCATCACCACTACGCCCGGATGCACGTTGCAGTTGCACCAGCTTGCAACATCCAATGCAACTATTGCAACCGCAAATATGATTGCGCTAACGAAAGCCGTCCTGGAGTAGTTAGCGAATTGCTAACACCAGAAGAAGCAGCACACAAAGCTTTGGTCATTGGTGGTAAGATTCCTCAGATGACAGTTGTGGGAATTGCCGGCCCTGGCGACCCATTGGCGAACCCAGAAAAAACCTTCCGCACATTTGAGTTGATTGCAGCACAAGCGCCAGACATCAAGCTTTGCTTATCAACCAATGGTTTAATGCTGCCTGACTACATCGATCGCATTAAACAATTAAATATAGATCACGTGACGATCACCATTAACATGGTAGATCCAGAGATCGGTGCTAAAATTTATCCTTGGGTTCACTACAAACGCAAGCGTTATAGAGGTCTTGAAGGTGCAAAAATTCTCCACGAAAGACAGATGGAAGGATTGCAAGCCCTGAAAGACGCTGACATCTTGTGCAAAGTCAACTCCGTGATGATTCCCGGAATTAATGACCATCACTTAGTCGAAGTGAATCGAGTCATCCGTGAGAAAGGTGCATTCTTGCACAACATCATGCCATTGATTTCTGCACCAGAACATGGCACACACTTCGGTTTAACCGGTCAACGCGGACCTACACCCAAAGAACTCAAAGAAGTTCAAGACAACTGCTCTGGTAACATGAAAATGATGCGTCACTGTCGCCAGTGTCGTGCCGATGCAGTCGGATTGTTGGGAGAAGACCGCAGCCAAGAATTTTCTAAAGAGAAATTCTTGGAAATGGCTCCCGAATATGACATGGAACAACGCGCTACTGTTCACGAAGGAATTGAGAAGTTTAAAGAAGAACTTAAAGTAGCCAAAGATAAAGCGCTAGCTGGCAAGAAAGTTGCCAATAGTCCGAAAGTTTTAGTTGCAGTAGCAACCAAAGGCGGCGGATTAGTTAACCAACACTTCGGTCATGCGAAAGAATTCCAAATTTACGAAGTGGGTGGAAACGAAGTTCGCTTTATCGGTCATCGCAAAATTGACCAATACTGCCAAGGTGGATACGGCGAAGAAGCTTCTTTTGAGCATATTATGAAAGCGATCGCAGATTGCAAAGCAGTTCTAGTTTCCAAGATTGGCAACTGTCCTCAAGAAAAATTGCAAGAAGCTGGAATCAAGACAATTGAAGCTTACGACGTAATTGAAAAGGTTGCTTTGGAGTTCTACGAGCAATACGTTAAGGAATTAGGGAATTAGGAATAGGGACAGGGGATTAGGGACTGGGGACTAGGGACTGGGAATTAAGGAAGAATTTTCCCAGTATCCATTACCCATTACCCAGTACCCAGTACCCAATCCCCAGTACCCAATCCCTAGTAACCAATCCCCAAAAGGAGAATAAATCATGGCTTACCAAATTCTTACTAGCCAGTGTATTTCCTGCAATCTCTGTCTAACGGTATGTCCCACAAATGCAATTAAAGTGGTTGACGGACAGCACTGGATTGACCCTGAACTTTGTACAAACTGTATTGGTAGCATTCATACCGTGCCTCAGTGTAAAGCTGGTTGTCCCACTTGCGACGGTTGCGTTAAGCAGCCTAGCGATTATTGGGAAGGCTGGTTTGCCAATTACAACCGCGTAGTCGCTAAATTAACAAATAAACAAGATTACTGGGAACGTTGGTTTCAAAGCTATTCCCAGAAATACTCGGAACAGTTGCAAAAGCGCCAACCCCAAATAATTCGTAATTCGTAATTCGTAATTCGTAATTGAAGACAACAATGCAAAATAACTGCATCTATCTTGATAATAATGCTACCACTAAGGTAGATCCAGAAGTTATAGAGGTAATGTTACCTTACCTCACAGATTATTACGGCAATCCTTCCAGTATGCATACCTTTGGTGGGCAAGTCGGTAAAGCAGTGAGAACAGCAAGAGAACAACTTGCAGCCATGCTGGGAGCCGATGAGTCTGAAATTGTCTACACAAGTTGTGGTACTGAGGGAGATAACGCCGCGATTCGAGCCGCACTGTTGGCGCAACCAGAAAAGCGACATATCGTCACCACCCAAGTTGAACATCCCGCAGTACTCAATGTCTGCAAACAATTAGAAACCCAAGGTTATAGTGTTACCTATTTATCAGTCAATAATCAAGGGCAGCTGGATCTAGATGAACTAGAAGCTTCCTTGACGGGTAACACCGCCTTGGTGACAATTATGTATGCTAATAACGAAACCGGCACGATTTTCCCGATTGAGCAAATTGGGTTGCGCGTCAAAGAATCTGGCGCTATCTTCCATGTAGATGCGGTGCAAGCAGTGGGAAAAATCCCGTTGAATATGAAGACTAGCACCATCGATATGTTAACTCTGTCTGGTCACAAGCTGCACGGCCCCAAAGGAATTGGTGCTTTATATATTCGGCGCGGGGTTCGGTTTCGTCCCTTCATGATTGGGGGACACCAAGAACGCGGACGTAGGGCGGGAACTGAGAATGTTCCAGCAATTATCGCCTTGGGCAAAGCTGCGGAACTAGAACTGTTACACTTAGAAGAAGCGATCACAAAAGAAAGAAAGCTGCGCGATCGCCTGGAACAAACTTTACTCGCTACAATTCCCAATTGTGTCGTTAACGGTGACGTTACGCAGAGATTGCCAAACACCACAAATATCGGCTTCAAGTACATCGAAGGTGAAGCAATTCTACTGTTATTGAACAAATACGGTATCTGTGCATCATCCGGTTCTGCTTGCACCTCCGGTTCTCTCGAACCTTCCCACGTCCTGCGGGCTATGGGCTTACCCTACACAACTTTGCACGGTTCTATCCGCTTCAGTCTTTGTCGCTACACCACCGAAGCCGAAATCGATCAAGTAATAGAGGTAATGCCCAGTATTGTAGAACGTTTACGCGCCCTCTCACCCTTCAAAAATGATGAAGCAGGTTGGTTGCAAGGACAAGAACAAGCACTAGCGCATCGTTAATTAATTAGGGAATAGGGAGTAGGGAATAGGGAATAAAGAATTTACTACTCCCCATTCATTACTCATTACTCATTACTCATTACTCATTACTCAGCACTAAATATGTGGGACTACACCGATAAAGTATTAGAACTGTTTTACGATCCCAAGAATCAGGGAGAAATTGAAGAAACGGGCGAAGCTGGAGTTAAGGTTGCAACGGGCGAAATCGGCAGCATTGCTTGTGGCGATGCTCTGAGATTGCACCTGAAAGTGGAAGTAGAATCTGATAAGATTCTAGATGCTCGCTTTCAAACCTTTGGTTGTACTAGTGCGATCGCATCTTCTAGTGCATTAACCGAAATGGTCAAAGGTTTAACCTTAGATGAAGCTTTGAAAGTGTCCAATAAAGACATTGCAGATTACCTGGGTGGTTTACCAGAAGCAAAGATGCATTGCTCTGTCATGGGACAAGAAGCCCTAGAAGCCGCTATCTATAATTATCGTGGCATACCTCTAGCTACCCACGATGATGATGATGAAGGTGCATTAGTTTGCAGTTGCTTTGGCATCAGCGAATCTAAAATTCGTCGCGTGATTTTAGAAAATCATCTCACGGATGCCGAGCAAGTAACAAATTATGTGAAAGCTGGTGGCGGATGCGGTTCCTGTCTGGCGAACATCGATGATATAATAAGATCAGTTCAACAGGAATACGCCTCACCTGCTCTCAACAATTACGGCGTACAAGTTGCCACAGAAATTGTTACATCTAAGGAACGAGCGCTAACCAACGTCCAAAAGATTGCTCTAATTCAAAAGGTTCTTGATGAAGAAGTCAGACCCGTACTCATTGCAGACGGGGGAGATGTAGAACTCTATGATGTAGAAGGCGATCGCGTTAAAGTTGTACTGCAAGGTGCTTGCGGTTCCTGTTCTAGTAGTACAGCAACTCTGAAAATTGCGATCGAAGCCAGATTACAAGATCGTGTCAGCAAGAGCCTTGTAGTCGAAGCAGTTTAGGAATTGCTGTAGGACTTAACGTATTCTACAAATACGCTCTAATATGCATTCAGCCAGGAACAGAAAGTAGGATTTGAACCGAATCATTGTCTCCACATCAATGCTTCATACCAATTCTCTCTTAATTACGAATTACGAATTACGAATTGGTATTCCTACCACTATGACGGCTAACAGCATATAGGCAGAAAAATTAAGCGCCTACTTGCAAATTTCATCATCCAACTCGCTTCAAAGGAACAGGATATGAGTACATTGTACGACAACATTGGTGGACAACCAGCTATTGAACAAGTAGTAGATGAACTCCACAAACGCATTGCCGCAGACAGCCTCCTCAGTCCCATTTTTGCTGGTACAGACATGGCCAAGCAACGCAATCATCTAGTTGCTTTCTTAGGTCAAATATTTGAAGGGCCAAAGCAATACGGCGGTCGTCCATTGGACAAAACCCACGCTGGAATGAATCTACAGCAACCACACTTCGATGCGATCGCCAAGCATCTCGGCGAAGCAATGGCTGTGCGTGGAGTGTCAGCAGAAAACACCAAAGCTGCACTAGATCGCGTCACAAATATGAAGGGCGCTATTTTGAACAAGTAATAGGACTTATGCATTGATTGTTGACAAATAACAACATCAAGTCCTATGGAATCTTGTAAGCTGAAACACATTATGACGTATTTGTAAATTGCGTATTTTTCTTTGTTCTTTGTCAAAAGAAATGACAAAGAACAAAGAGAGAAGTCTGAGCGTCGGCTTCCGGCGATCAGAACTTCTCCTAAGGGAGACGCTCCGCGAACGGAGACAAAAAACCAAAAGAAAAAAATTTTAACGAGGAAGATCGATGAACTTACTGTCAATAATTTTGGCTGTGGAGCGATCGCCCCCAGCAGGCATTTATGCCAACGCTACCAACGATGCTCTACACGCGCTCACTACTGTCGCTCAACTGGCGTGAACGCAACTGACAAACGCACAGACCCACCAACCAACCAATTGCAGGGAAACACGAACAATGACAGACGAAAATATTAGACAGATAGCTTTCTACGGTAAGGGCGGTATCGGTAAATCTACCACCTCCCAAAATACCTTGGCAGCTATGGCAGAAATGGGTCAACGCATCCTCATCGTCGGTTGCGACCCTAAAGCTGACTCCACCCGTTTGATGCTGCACAGCAAAGCTCAAACAACCGTTCTTCACCTCGCCGCAGAACGTGGTGCAGTAGAAGATATCGAACTTGAAGAAGTAATGTTAACCGGTTTCCGTAACGTTCGTTGCGTAGAATCTGGTGGGCCAGAACCCGGTGTAGGTTGCGCCGGTCGTGGTATTATCACCGCCATCAACTTCTTAGAAGAAAATGGTGCTTACCAAGACCTAGACTTCGTATCTTACGACGTATTAGGTGACGTTGTGTGCGGTGGTTTCGCAATGCCTATCCGCGAAGGTAAGGCACAAGAAATCTACATCGTGACATCAGGTGAAATGATGGCGATGTACGCTGCTAACAACATCGCTCGTGGTGTTCTTAAGTATGCTCACACTGGTGGCGTGCGCTTGGGTGGTTTGATTTGTAACAGCCGTAACACAGACCGGGAAATCGAATTAATCGAAACCTTGGCAAAACGGTTGAACACCCAAATGATTCACTTCGTACCCCGTGACAACATTGTTCAACACGCAGAATTGCGCCGCATGACTGTTAACGAATACGCGCCAGAAAGCAACCAAGCTAACGAATATCGGACATTGGCTACCAAGATCATCAACAACAAAAACCTAGCTATTCCTACACCTATCGAAATGGAAGAACTAGAAGAATTGTTGATTGAATTCGGTATTCTCGAAAGCGAAGAAAATACTGCTAAATTGGTTGCTCAGACTGCTACTCAAGCTTAGTCTAAGTAGCCGCTAAGAAATAACGCTTTAGCACAAGGAAAAAGGAAGAGTTTCATATCTTACCTTTTCCTCTCTCTTCCATCTCCCCCCTAATCTTAGAGGGGACTCCTAGTCCCCCTATGCCCCGATCCTTACGAATCACAGAGGCTAAATATGACACCTCCAGAAAACAAAAACATCATCGAAGAAAGAAAAGAACTAATTAAAGAAGTTCTAGAAGCTTACCCCGACAAAGCTAAGAAAAAACGGGAAAAGCACTTAGGCGTATACGAAGAAGGTAAGTCCGATTGCGGCGTTAAATCTAACATCAAATCCCTGCCTGGGGTAATGACCGCTCGTGGTTGTGCTTACGCCGGTTCTAAAGGTGTGGTTTGGGGCCCTATCAAGGACATGATCCACATCAGCCACGGGCCTGTAGGTTGCGGTTACTGGTCTTGGTCTGGTCGTCGTAACTACTACATCGGCACCACAGGTATTGATACCTTTGGTACCATGCACTTCACCTCTGACTTCCAAGAACGAGATATCGTTTTTGGTGGTGACAAGAAACTTACCAAGCTCATCCAAGAACTTGATGTACTTTTCCCCCTCAACCGTGGTGTTTCCATTCAATCTGAATGCCCCATCGGTCTAATTGGGGATGACATCGAAGCAGTAGCTCGGAAGACATCGAAAGAAATTGGCAAGCCAGTTGTACCCGTTCGTTGCGAAGGCTTCCGGGGTGTTTCTCAATCTTTGGGACACCACATTGCTAACGACATGGTTCGTGACTGGGTTTTCACCAGAGCAGACCAAGCGAAAAAAGACGGTACACTTCAGTTTGAAGGTACTCCTTATGATGTAGCCATCATTGGTGACTACAACATCGGTGGAGATGCTTGGGCTAGCCGCATCCTGTTAGAAGAAATCGGCTTGCGCGTAGTCGCTCAGTGGTCTGGTGATGGCACCATCAACGAAATGTTGATGACCCCCAATGTGAAGATGAACCTCATCCACTGTTACCGGTCGATGAACTACATCAGCCGTCACATGGAAGAAGCTTATGGTATACCCTGGTTGGAATACAACTTCTTCGGCCCCACCAAGATTGCTGAATCTTTACGGGAAATCGCTTCCAAGTTTGACGAAACAATCCAAGCAAATGCTGAGAAAGTTATCGCCAAGTATCAGCCCACAATGGATGCGGTAATTGCTAAGTACCGCCCCCGTTTGGATGGTAAGACTGTTGCCATCATGGTTGGTGGTCTACGTCCTCGCCACGTTGTCCCAGCTTTCCTAGACTTGGGCATGAAGATGATTGGTACAGGTTATGAGTTCGCTCATAATGACGATTACAAACGTACCACTCACTACATCGAAAACGGCACCATCGTTTATGACGACGTTACCGCTTACGAATTCGAGGAATTTATCAAAGCGCTGAAGCCTGACCTAGTAGCTTCTGGTGTGAAAGAGAAGTACGTCTTCCAAAAGATGGGTCTTCCTTTCCGTCAAATGCACTCTTGGGATTACTCCGAACCTAGCGATCGCTCTTACAATTGATATAATGCAAGGTTTTTTGGCGGTGGGAGAAAAAAGAGCCTATTTCTAGCCTAAATGAAAGTTGCAGGGTTATTTAGGAAAAATCCGTTTTTATGCTTTAGACAATATAACTCTTATAAAGTGGGGTTTTTAGCATTTTCTTGCATTTTGCTTAAAGAAAAACTGTAAAATGAAAGACTATTTATAATGACGATTTTTTTAGATTAAATAGCCGTTGCTTGCAGCAGAATTGTTAACTTGCTTGAGATACAACCAATAAATCTGTTAAAAGCGCATAAGGTTAAAGAATTCTATATTGCCATATTTCTGGCTTTGTGATAAAAATAACAATATTACACGCAAAGAGTAAGGCATAACCAAAACCAATGCTCTTGTCCACCTATGATCTGAGACATCTACCCAAACTATGCTTTTAGAGACTTTAGCAACCAAGGCTGTGGAGTATTTTGCACTGCAAGTTACAGGTGGTGCTTTGCAAAAGTTGGGAGCGGATGCAAAAGACTACCTTCAAAAGTTAGTGGGTGTAATATACTCTCACTTTGCTGGTAGACAAGAAATTCAGGAAGCTACACAAAATCCAGCAGCTTTGAAAGCAGCAATCATTAAAGAGGCTCCGAACAATGTCGCTTTTCGTGAAGAACTGGAAAGTGTAGTTAGCAAGCTGATCGAGATTGAGGGAAATCAAAATAGTGGAACTGTTAATCAGGTTTCTACTGGTTCTGGATCAAATATTAATGCTCCACAAAATACAGGGAATATAGCAGGAGGAAATCAGTACTTTCGGGGCTGAAGAACTTCACTTACATTTACCTTCAAATTCTGAATCATTAGCAACAGAGCTTCCTAAACAGTTAAGATTAAAGTCATTTTGGAGGAGGCTCTGGAACTACATAACAACTTTATTACTCTTTTTTGTAGTATTTTTCGCATGGTTTTTTCTTGGACTCACTGCAAGCCATGCTTTTCCTATAAACCTTGTTCAATCTCTGACCAACTACCTATTTAGTGGGTTTAAGACATATAAATGGCAGTTGAATAAGGCAGTAGATCAGTCTCTTAACTCAATATGGCAGGAAGTTAGAGCAAAACTTCATCATATTGCTACCTCTGAGTCAGTAATTGCTACAGCAGATAAGAGAGAAGCTAATAAACTAAACAGACTTGACTCAGAATATTGGTTGCTCCTGAGAGCTATTGAGTTACTTACAATAGGCATTAATAGCTCTGACAGGGATTTAATTGATTGGAAATTAAGTGAATTAGATGAACAAAAAGATTTTATTCTTGATAGGTTAGATCCTCTTAAGAAAAAACATTATAGCTTGTTAAGTAAAATTCAAGACACTTGGCATTCATGTTATGCAATTTTTACTTTTGAAGCACTTAGACGAGAAAAGAGTTTCAGAAAAATTGAGAAAATTTTAACAAATTTGATCGTTTCTTATATAAATCAAGAATCTTCCAAGGAAAATATACAGGAAATGCTGGAAGTCTTGGACGAAAAAATTGCAAAAAATCCAAGGCTCAAAACTTTATACCAAACATCACGTCTACTCAATTGGGTTTACTCATATATTGGAAACTTGAGTACGAATATTAACGAAGACCCCATTTACAGAGATTATCCAGTTAGAGCTAAACGGGGAAGATATTGTTATCATCTACCTAATGGTTGTAGTCATTACCCTCGTGTAGAAAAACCTGAACATCGAAAAACAATTTTATTTTTTAAAACTATTGAAGAAGCCAAAGCGGAAAATTTAGATTTATGTGGAAGTTGCAAGAGAATTATTAGGAGTGAATAAGCTGGCGCTAACTTTAAAAGCCGCATATCTCCAAAGCCCCAACTCAAAAACACGCACACCACTGCATATTTAGAGATTTTGTATGAGATCCGTAAGAAGTAGACCGTTCGTGCGATCGCCCTCACTCGGCAATAAACTAGGCGATGTCTGCGACGGGCTGCGCCTACGCATTAAACCGTCCAATCCTCAATTAGCAATCCGGGTATCTTGTTGAAATCTCGATGATTGCGTGTTAATAAAACTAATTTACGGGATAGTGCGATCGCCGAATAGCCCGTTGTAGACATCACAGTAAAAGAAGTAGACTGTTGTTGCGATCGCTTTGAAACCCTAAACTCCACCTTCTAGCTCGTCTAGATCATCTATTGTCAGTAGTGCTTGAGCAGTATGACGCACATACAATACATAAACTGTGGTATCTCGAATTGTAAAAAGCACTCGATATACATTTTTGGCTTTCCCATAAAAGAATTGGCGTACTTCTTCTGGGAAAATCTCATGTTCGACTGCTAAGGTACAGCGTTGAGGCTTCTCTTGTAGCGTAGCAATAGCATTCATCAATCCTCGAAACCAACGATCAGCAAATTCAGGATTTTGCTCTCGATACCAGCGATATGCTTGCTCAATCTGAGCTTCTGCAATTGGGGTAATCTCAACTTGAAATGCCATACTTTTGCTGCATTTCTTGAACGAAATCCCCAATAGGGCGAGTTTGACCAGCGTTGAGTTCCTCGAAGCCTTGGCCAATACCTGCAATTGTCTCCAACTGATCGATCAGTTGGCGTAGTTTAGTTGGATCAATTTTGCTAAGATCGAGAAAGGTGACGAGAACTTGAGAGCGATCGCTAATATCTTGCGGTAGCTCAGTTAGCTGAATTTGCCCATCCTGATAAATGCCTTCGATGGTTCTGATCATAAGTTGCATCTAGGTTGGTATTTCCTTAATTCTACCAACTAGCGTTAGAGAACTGTCACAACTGAAATTGTAAATTAGAGTCGGGGGTGGCAACTCCCTCAAACCTAATTAAAAATGATTTAATTGATTTTATGAGCGATGTCTACGACGGGCTATTCGGTGTCGCCTTTAAAGATTATCTGTGAAATGCACAAGAAGTAGAGATCGCAGTAAAAGAAGTAGACTGTTGTTGCGATGTCTGCGACGGGCTATGACGCTCCTGCGTCGCTAACGCTACGCTATCGGTGTCGCATTAAACCGTCCAATCCTCTATTAACAATCCGGGTATCTTGCTGAAATCTCGATGATTGCGTGTTAATAAAACTAATTTACGGGATAGTGCGATCGCCGCAATCCGCGAATCCATTCTTGCAAGTTGAATGCGTTTAGCTTGTAATTGATTCTAATGCAGTAGCAGCATCAGCATCAAAGGATGCAAGCGGTAGAACCTTGAAATCATTTACAAGACGTACCATCATCTCATAACCCTTAACAACTTCACTATCGTTACGAGCGTGACTAATATACGTATGGCTACCAAGAAGTTGTTCGTGAAATGTGACAATTGAAATTGCAAAATCTGATAGTGGATATTGAGCCATGCGGGCCGAAAGATTGATGTAATCTTGCCCCATCTGTCGCTGGATGATACTTAAATGATCTGTATCCAACAAATATCTCATGGCTCATCCTGAATTTCGATTATTGGCTCGTCGCCTTGACGAATCGCACGTCCATAAGCGAGTACCTCTTCAAAAGCAGGTTCGTCTTTAAAGGAAGCTGTAATTTGTTGAAGCCAATTTGTTGGTTGAGAAGCCGCTACTTGTTTTTGCAACTCCCTCACTGCCGCTTCGACAGATGCGAGACGTTCTTCTAGAGAAATATTAGTTGACATTTGAGGTTTTCCCTTACTACATCATGCCTATCTGAAGAATAACGAGTTAGAGTAAGCGGTGGCAACTCTCTCGAAGGTAATAAAGATATTTAGCTTTTATGAGCGATGTCTACGACGGGCTATGACGCTCCTGCGTCGCTAACGCTACGCTATCGGTATCGCATTAAACTGTCCAATCCTCTATAGAAATAACAATCTGGATACTTTGCCAAAATCCCTTTACTCAACAATGACAATCAATCGCAACCACTATATTGTCTTGATATTGGCGTAAAATACTTCGGAACTTTTTTAGCCATTCTTCATTGGACTTTCCTTCACGATCATGCCACTTTCCATCAGGCGTAACAATAGCGTATGAAACTAAGTCAGACATTAGGGCAGAGATCGGACGAATATTGTCTTCTGATTGCACAATATCTAGCCCGTATCGATGTTGAAATTCTTCTGGGTTGAGATTGTAATGCTGTTCCTTACCCCAAATTATGCCATCATACTGACCACCAATAGTAAATCCGTCACATTTTGCTTGCAAAGATGGATTATCTTCATCCGTTTCAAAATATGGCAGCATCAATTCTTTAGCCTTTTTGCTTGGGTTTGGTTCTGTGCGATCAACAATCACAAGTGTTAAAAAATGGCTCATATTTAAATTCTTTCCAAGGATTACACAATTTAACTACTGAATTGCTGAACAATTGTCTGCACAATTGCCAAAATAGCTCCGATGTTATCCAAGTAAGGGACTTGCTTATCAGGCAAAGCCACTTTTTGCGAAAGTTGAAGAAACTGCCAAACTTCTCCTGTTGTCACACATCCATACACAGGTATTTCTGTTTGTCCAGATGAACTATTGCGCCACCATTTGCGCGATACACTGTCCTAACCCGGCTTCAACATCATCTAACCACGAAGGAATAGAAAGAGGTACAAGCTTGGGAAATAGATCGGCTTCTTGGGTAGTGATTCCCAAAACAGCCGAAACTTTTTCTAGAGTAAAGTCGCTGTACGCCATAGTTTTGATTCAGGAATGTTGCCTAATACACTTGAGGCACAAAAAACTGCTCATTGCGGGGGGCGCGAACATAATCCTCAGCCACAGGTCTAGACGGAAGTTCTAAGGGAGGAGGTGTCATATCTTCGTAAGGAACTTTGCTCAACAAATGATGAATGCAGTTGAGCCGCGCCCGTCTTTTATCATCTGCTTCAATGGTAAACCAGGGAGCTTCGGGAATATTTGTGTAAGCAAACATGGTATCTTTTGCTTTGGAATATTCTACCCAGCGATCGCGTGATTCTAAATCCATTGGGCTGAGTTTCCAGCGCCTTGCCGGATCGTGACTGCGAGAAAGAAAGCGTTTTTCTTGTTCTTCATCACTGACGGAGAACCAATACTTGATTAAAACAATGCCCGATCGCACCAGCATTCGTTCAAATTCTGGGCAAGATTGCATGAATTCTTGATATTCTGCTTCGGTACAAAAACCCATCACCTTTTCAACTCCGGCTCGGTTGTACCAACTGCGATCAAACAGGACTATCTCGCCTGCTGTCGGCAGATGTTGTACGTAACGCTGAAAATACCACTGAGTTTTCTCGCGATCGGAGGGAGTTCCCAAAGCAACTACACGACAGCCACGAGGATTGAGTGGATCGGCAATGCGTTTAATTACTCCTCCTTTACCGGCTGCATCGCGCCCTTCAAAGATGACGACAACCCGATAGCCGACGTGCTTAATCCAGTATTGCATTTTGACTAGCTCAATCTGGAGTTGCTCTAGTTCAGTCTCAAAAGTCTTTTTGGGGATTTTATTGCCAAAAACTTCAGTGCTACCATCAAAAATTCGTTTGGATTTCTTAGATTTTTTCTTGTCTTTTGTCTTTACTAGGCTTTCTATTAAGCCTGTAGCGGGTTGAGCTAGATCGTTATTTTGTTGGTTTTTACCTTCATCAATTGACATTACAGCTATTCCATGCTAATAAGTTGCATAATTAGAGTTTATCTATAAAATGTATACCTTACAGCAGTTTTCATGTATTTGAACCACATCTGTCGTAAGGGCACAGCATTGCTCATTGGTGTCAACTTAACTCAAAACCGCTTGTCCAGCGGGAATTGAAATTCCCGTCTCACAGCTAAAGTCATCTGAAGATGACTAAATGTCGCCAAAAATCTCCAGTCTACTTCAGTAGACTTAAGCTAAAAGCCAAAAAAATTTATTTCCGGGCGGGCATGGAAGCCAACAGATAAGCTATTTCCAGCTGAAGTTGACATCAATGAGCATTGCTGTGACCCTACCGCGTGGTCTATTTACCTGAAAATAACTGTAAGATATGCGATCGCACTCACTTAACTAGAGTGCGATCCTGTTGTTTTTAACTTTTCGAGTTTTTCAGCAGTAGTTGACAACCACACGAGAACGGGTTTGGACTTTCTATGCGATCGTCTGCAAGTACTTCAATGGTCAGTTGACTGTTGTAAATCAATTCGTCATAATCCATCAAGGCGTCCCACTTGATCTTGCCAGATGGGAAGCCTTGCTGTGAGGCAGCATCAGATATTAACTCTTGCCATTTCTGAATTTCTGGATCTTGCGATTTGCTGTAATCGAGAATGGCAATCAATGCACCAGGCTTAGTAACTCGTAAAATCTCTGCAAGAGCGCGGACTGGATCGCTAACGACACAGAAGGTAAATCCCGATGCTGCGGCATCAAAGCTATTATCAGGAAAATCCAGATTGCAGAGATCCGATACTTTGAAAGTGATGTCTGCGGATACGCGCTTTTTACGTGCTTCATCCATCATCTTATGAGAAAGATCGACACCAACGACATGCACACCTTCAGAATAGGCTGGAAGATTAAGACCAGTTCCTACGGCCGCATCCAGTACGGTTTGTCCGGGCTTCAGCTGCAAGGAAGCAATTAGGGGTTCGCGTTCGATGTGCCAGTAACGCTTTAAAATTGCATCATAATCCACTGCTGCCCGATCGTAGGTTTCAATTACCTGATGTATCTGCATAAATTTTTTAGACTACTTCTTTTAAGTATCTGTTCAACTGCTGGTGTGTTAACGCCCAAGCCTCGTGTATTCTACTACTACTTAGATGACTTGACCAGAAGAGGCAGGGGAGCAGAGAGCAAGGGGGAAAGATTCTAAGTTCCCCAGCAAGCGAGGGATGCCCCTGAATTTATTTAGGGAACCTAAAAAATAAATTATCCAATGGATAGAAACATTTATTTCAGGCGCATTAAACCATTTGATGAACTTTCAAGCAGAGAGGAATTTGGATGATAAACTCGGTTCCTTTTCCAGCAGTTGAGAAGCACTCTAGTTTACCACGATGTTTTTCTGTGATGATTTGGTAGCTGATGGACATGCCCATGCCGGTTCCTTTGCCCACGGGTTTGGTGGTAAAAAAGGGATCGAATATTCGTTGCTGAAATTCTTGAGAAATACCAACTCCATTATCAGCGATCGCTATTTCTACCCATGTGGAATTAATTACCGATGTACGAATCTTAATTCGACTGGGATGATCATTGATTTCCTGATAGGTATACTTAGTATTATTTTCTTCTAAGGCATCAATCGCATTCACTAAAATATTCATAAATACCTGATTGAGTTGCCCAGCATAGCATTCTACAAAAGGTACAGTACCGTAGTCTTTGATCACCTCAATTTCAGGTTGTTCTGGTTTAGCTTTGAGGCGATGTTGCAAAATCATCAAGGTACTGTCGATGCCCTCATGAATATCAACACTTTTAAATTCTGCTTCATCGATACGTGAGAAGTTACGCAGAGATAGTACAATTTGGCGAATGCGCTCGGTTCCCACTTTCATAGAAGACAACATTTTCGGCAAGTCTTCTTGTAAAAATTCCAAATCGATGTCTTCAGCAAAAGTTTGAATTTCAGCCGCCGGATTAGGATTATACTGCTGATACAATTGCACAAATGCTAATAAATCTTGGGTATATTCCTGTACATGGGCGAGGTTGCCATGAATAAAGTTGACTGGATTATTAATTTCGTGTGCAACTCCAGCAACTAGTTGTCCCAGACTAGACATTTTTTCACTTTGAATAACTTGAGATTGAGTACGCTGCAATTCTCCTAAGGTATTTTTGAGTTCAGTAGTGCGTTCTTCTACTCGATCTTCTAGTTCTTCTTTACTTTTCTCTAAAGCAGTAAACGATTCGTGCAATTGTCCTGCCATATAGTTGAAAGAGTTAGACAGGGTATTAAGTTCTTGAATGCTGCTAGTTTCTACTGTCTGAGCTAAATTACCAGATGCCATTGCCTCACTTGCCCGATTCAGGCGCAGAATCGGAGATACAATCCACCGGGAAGTAAACACACCCAGTATTGAGGCAATGCCTAATGCACCCAAACAAAGCGCGATCGTGGTACGTGTGTTAGCGTTAATTTGCCCGATGAATGCGTTTTCTGGCACACTCACAACCATCAGCCAATTCAAACCATACTTGTCACGCCAAGGTAAAACATCGACAAAATACTGTTTTCCTTGTACCTGAAGTTGAAAATCTGTATCTTTGTTGATAGACCCAAACCCAGAGGTTTGAAAGTGTCTGGCAATGTTCTGGATGATTGGATCGGAACTGTCAATCGCCTGCAATCGCCGGATTTCTTGATTGACGAGGAGAAAAGGCTTTTCCGTACCAGAACTGGCGATTAATGTGCCATCCCGCTCCAAAAGGAATACCCGCCCAGACTTACTAATATTCAAACTGCGTAAAAAATCGCTGAGTTTCAGCAGGTGAATATCTGCTGCAATCATTCCTAATAAGCGATTTTGCGAATCATAAATCGGACGACTAGCAGAAGCACTGATGTAGGGGCCAGCTGGCAGATTTACAGTCACAATCTTTCCCCAAATAGGTTTACCAGCGGCGATGGGTTGGGTATACCAAGATTCACTAAAATTGTTCCAAGTCCATCGAGTATTCACCTGAGTTCGATTACCTTGATTATCTGTGGCATAAGTGACAGTATTATTGGCAAGTTTGGCAGTCCAATCATCAATGGTAATCGTTTTGCCATCATAACGAGCGGCTCCCAGCCCCTCACCCGTTGTTAGTCCGATACCAATATAAGTCAGGTTATAAGCCTGCATCTGATCCCAGAAATACTTGCCAAGGGTTTGGCGATCGCGTACATTCAAGATTCCCCTATGAATAGCGTCTGCATTGATCTGATTCAGGGTTTGCGGAATGGAAAGATAAGACTTTAAGTGTTCATCCACTACCTCAGTGGTGCGATCTATCAACTGTTCTGCTAGATCGTTAACTGCTCTTTGCCCATTTTTAAAGGACAAATAACCCACTAAACTAACCGCTCCAAAAATTTGGATCAGGAAGGGAACAACAAGAACAATCTGTAACGGGAATGCTTTACCTTTGCGGAGATAGTGGATCTTCATTGCTGGAAGCTGGAAGTTATGCTAGTTTTATTCACTTCTATAGTTCCCAAGATGTCCACATATTCACCTTTGTTTAAGTTTTTTCAAGTCAATGACACTATGGTAGTGCTTTGTAGCAAAGTGCAACGCACTACCATATAGCGGTTCTCCTTTCGATGCAATATATTAACCTTTCTCCTAAAAAGCTGTGTATACACTAAGTCGAATTACCTCCTTAATCCCCCCTTGGAAAGGTGGGAAAAAAGAAATCTAGTTCCCTCCCTTTTGCAAGGGGAGGGTTAGAGGATGTTTGAAAAGTTTTGGGCGAATATAATTCGCTACCACACTGGTATTGTCCACCTTTGCGTACTCAGACAAAATCAATGTCTTCAACCCACGGAGGTGGGTTTCGTCTGTGTAGCCGCGAATTATATTCGCCAGGGCTTGGTATTAAATTAAACTTTTCAAACAGCCTCTTAGGCTCACAGCGATACCGATTAATTCTCCAATAAAGTCAGGGATTTTTTGTGTTACGCCCTGCTTATTCTTAAGTCAGTAATCTGCTGTCAGGTTGGCTTAGTTATGTACGGACTGATTACCGTGATTCACTAAGCAACGAATCGCACTCTTCAAAAGAAGTGTGTGCCGATAACCACTTAAAAGGAAATGTCGTTACTCTTGTCATAACATGGTTTCCCCCACCAAAAATGATGATATTCCTGGCTAGGGAACAAAACTTTCCGATCTCAATCCGGTCTGTGGGGGTAAATATTCCCAAACTGATGCGCCGATTAAAATAGGTGTAATCTCCAACTTTGATACGCGGGTCTTGAATGTGAGCATTTAGCCAAATAAGAGGAGAAGCGTATTCAAGCATAGGCATAAAAAATATCTACACTTCAAAAGTCTAATCAATTTGCTTCATTCATAATGGCATAAGGCTGAGATCCTTACAAGAGTGGAAATAGAGGCTCTTACTTGAGTTCGACGTAAAAAAAGACTGAAAACTAGACAGAATAAATTTTATAGCAATACACAGCTTTCCATCTTAATATCAATAAGATGAGATAAATGAGAATAAGAGCGAATGGTACTGTTTGGAGTATGATGAATCCGTGATGAATTCATTACGGAAATGACTATTAAAAAATTGTTGAAACGGGACACAAGAGGGGGAAGACGTGAAAATGCTGGCGTCCAACGCGTGCGCACCGGAATAAAATGGAAATCTTCTCAACACCAAGTGGGTGTGTTTGTACTCTAACGATCAAGTAATAAAGGTTTCCATTTTATTCTTTTTTCATGCGTCGGCAGAAAGTCAAATTGGAAAAATAAAGACACAATTTAGCAAAGAGAGCGATCGCTTACGACTTAAATATAAGCGATCGCAAAAGCAACTTAGACTTTTTCTGTTAACTAATTGTTCTCGTTTTCCTCAGTTCTCTATTCAAAGAGAATATGATGTTTCCAAGAGTTCCCAAGGAGCAGGTTTTCTGACTTGCTCCCATACAGGACTATACACGGCTTCATGCAATTCCCGTGCCATTTCCACTAACCCTGCATAACCAGCGTAAGCATGATGACGTTCATGATTAATATCCAAAAAAGGAATTTGTGCTTTCAGTGCTGTATATTGATTGCCAGCCCCAGCAATCAACACATCAGCTTTTGTATTCTTGAGTACCTTTAGTAATGTCGGGGGAGTTCCATCAGCTAAAACCACGCCATCTTCACCAAGCAATTGCTTAATTTTGGCTTTTTCTTCTTCTGTACTCTTTTTGTCAGTAGTAGCAATAACTTCCATTCCCAAGTCTTTGGCTGCTAAAATAAGTGACCAACTTTTGACACCACCACTAGCAAGAATAACCCGCTTGCCTTTTAATTGAGAACGGTAGGGAGCTAAGGCAATATCTAAAGCTGCTGTTTCTTCTGCAATTAACCATTCTGTGCGTTCTTGCAGAGATTTATCGCCTAATATTGCTGCAACATTTCGCAAGCAATGATTGAGGTTTTCCACGCCATAGAAAGATTCTTCAATATAAGGAATGCCATAATCTTCTTGCATTGAGAGTGCCATTTGCACTGCTACATTCGAGCAAATTACTACATTCAATTTGGCACGATGAGCATAGCAAACTTCCTCATAGCGTGCATCACCTGTAATTTTGGAGAGAACGCGTATACCCAATTTCTTGAACAGTGGTAAAACATTCCACAATTCACCAGCAACGTTGTATTCACCAACGATATTGATATCGAATGGTGTGGCAAATTCTGGTTCAGCCATTCCAATTACATATCTCAATAAAGTTTCATTACCGATGCGGTTTCCGAAATTTTTACTACCTAAAAATCCTGGTGCATCTACATATATAACCGGAATACCAATTTTCTTTGCAGCTGTTTTACAGACGCTATCTATATCGTCACCAATCAAAGCAGTAACACAAGTAGAGTAGACAAATACAGCCGCAGGATTGTAGCGTTCAACAACTTCAAGAATAGCTTTGTATAGCTTCTTTTCACCACCAAAAACAACATTATTTTCACTAAAGTTAGTAGTAAAACCAATTTGGTGTAGTTGAGAACCTGATGAAAGGCTACCATGAGTTGCCCAAGGGTTATGAGTGCAAGCAACAGGGCCATGCACTAAATGAGCCGCATCAGTAATTGCTCCCACAGAAACCATTGCCCCATCAAAAGGACAATTTCCTTGAGTTGCACCTGGTTGTGCTGCTTTATTACATGACAGTTTTTTGTTCTCGTGCAATTTTTTTTGGTTATGTACACAAGCTGTATCGTTGAGTAGTTCCTTGATTGTTCCTTGGGTATTTTTCATGTCTTTGCCTCGCGCTGAAGATTAATACAAAAGGGATGAAGAGTGATGAATTCTGTTAGCATAGCCAGGTGTAACCCGTGCTAATTGCTGAGTTAACTGAGTTTAAAAACCCTACTAAATAAGGGCAAATACAACATATTCTGTGAGAAAGCTGAGTTGTAAACAACACACCACATAAACTTTAACAGCTAGTAAATTCCCTATCTGGAGACTTTTTACGTTCTCCAAAGAGTTACAAAAAATCGTAACTGATGCACTAACACTTTCAGGTAAAACAGCCAACTCCTCTCACATATCTTCCGTAGGAAATAAGACCTGTTAATGCTTTTCCTATTCTTAGCTTCTCTAAATGTTAGCCTAGCATAATTTTCAAAAAGGATTAACTTTTTGATTTTTTGCTGTAAAAATACTCATGTAATGCTGAATTATTTGCAATCAATCGGGGATCTGCGGTTTTTAATTGTCACAAATTAATTGTTCAAGTCTAAGAGGTTATTTGAAAAGTCTAATTTATTACTAGCCCTGGCGATTAGAAATCGCGGCTACACAAACAAAACCCACTGATGTGGGTTAACAACTCTTGATTTTTCATTAGTCCACGGAGTTGTACTTGGTTTGTTTAGTAGCGAATTCTATTCGCCTAAGACTTTTCAAACATTCTCTAAAGTATACTCCACAGTTTACAATAGCTTGCATATAACAATATTTGAATTTCTGGAAGTTAATGATGAACAAAATAGTTCTGATTACAGGTGCTTCTAGCGGAATTGGCAAGGCTACAGCTGAAAAACTTCTTGATGATGGTTATTTAGTCTACGTATCTGCACGACGCATTGACAAATTGCAAACTTTAGCTGCTAAAGGTGCAAAAGTTCTGGAATTGGATGTTACTCAAGACGAGTCGATGAAGTCAGCAGTAGATTTTATTATTCGTGAATCAGGCAGAATCGACATTTTAGTTAATAATGCCGGCTATGGCTCTTATGGAGCATTAGAAGATGTTTCTATTGAAGAAGCTAAATATCAATTTGAAGTAAATGTTTTTGGACTGGCAAGACTAACTCAGTTAGTGCTTCCATATATGCGAAAAAACTCCTTTGGGAAGATTGTAAATATTACATCAATAGGAGGTAAGATTTACGAACCTTTGGGTAGTTGGTATCACTCAACTAAATTTGCTGTTGAAGGATTGAGTGATTGTCTGCGTCTGGAACTTAAGCCCTTTGGGATTGATGTGATTATTGTGGAACCAGGAGCAACTCTGACAGAGTGGGGAGCGATCGCAGTTGAAAAATTATTGCAGACATCAGGTAACACTGCCTATGCAACAGCGGCTCAAACTGGAGCAAAATTATTAGCTTTCACCAGTGACGAGAAACTTGCATCTAAACCCGAAGTTATTGCAGACACAATCTCAAAAGCTCTCAAAGCGAAAAAACCCAAGGCCCGGTATGCAACAGGAAGTGGGGCAACATTTTTGGTGACATTTCGTAAATTTGCCAGTGATGGGCTAATGGATTCCCTGATGCAATTTATGATTAAGCAAGCATCACAACGGTAGTAGAGACTGCAATTTATCGTATCTCTCTAACTGGAATTTGATAACATTAACAAAGTAAGCGATCGCCTGTTACCAACTTCGGCGATATCTACGATGGGCCACGCCCTCTTCAGCAGAGAGAACAAAAATACTATGGTAAAGCGTAAGAAAAGCAATCTCCAGTGGATTAAAGAAACGCTTGAACTCAAACCCGATCATCGTTGGGAATCGCCATCAGGCTACAAAATTTTTGTAGCAGATAGAGGCGCTGTTCGCTTCAATGTTCCCCAGGATTGGGTTTTTGAGCCACAAGAAAAATCTTTCAAGTTCATGGATAAAAAACCGCCCAACGATGATTGCTGCCTAGAAGTATCTTTCAATCGCCTGCCACCCAACGACTGGAGCCAATTTCCGCTAAAACCCACCTTGAAAAAAATCATGGAAGACGACAGTCGTAACGTCATTGCCAAAGGAGAAATTGTTACCATCAAGCGTCAAACTGCCAGAATTGTCTGGACAGAGATCAAGTTTATTGACACTCAAGAAGAACCACGGGAAGCTTTTTCGCGGACTTGTATTGGTTTGGGGTCAAATGTTCAGTGCTTGATTACATTTGATTATTGGGCAGATCAAGCAGAACAATTAATACACGTTTGGGATGAAGCGATGCGTAGTCTCACGTTAGGGTTATATATCCGTGACCCCATGACTGGTCTGGCTTTCCCAGACTGAGCCTAAGGATGAATCGTGAGGAGGGTAGAATTAATAATACTCCTGCTCTCAATATTGGGAATGCATCTAAATCCACTCACACAGATAATTTTAGAACGAGGTTTTGACCGATTTCAACCAGGATTAAGATCGCGTTTCGCTGCTTATCGGCTGAAATATACACTGACCTACTGTGAATCCAGTGATAATTCAGCTATGCGTCTTGATTTTGAAAGTTCATTACATCTTGGTAGAGTAACAGTTTGGGAGTCAGGAGCTTGTGAGATGGATATTTTAGAAATATCTACTGGTAACAATGTCTTTTATGAAAGTCACCAGTTCAATAACGAAAAAGAATTTCATCGAACTTATCCAAGACTGGTAATTTTTATGCGTGATATGTTGCGACTTAATTCAGAGGATGTTTAGTTAAAAACCATTATAAATAAGTGCTAGCGTTTTCGTTTTTCTTAGTGCAGTAATCCTATTTGATTTGCTCTCCACAGACAGGCTCAGATCCCCAAGGGAAACGCATCTAATTTGTTTTGACAAAATGTAACTCACTTGAAGTTGACAGCGACAACATCTACATTCTTTGTGAGAGTAATTATGCTAACAACAACAACTCGACAGCAGCAGTTTGATGCAATTGTGATTGGCTCTGGAATTGGTGGGTTGACGGTTGCCGCGCTCCTATCTAAGCTTTATCACAAAAACGTTTTAGTGTTAGAACAGCATTTCACTGCTGGGGGATTCACCCATACCTTTGAGCGCAAGGGAAAATTTCTTTGGGATGTGGGGCTGCACTATGTTGGAAATATGGGAGATGGAGGCACTGGCAAAGCTGTGTTTGACTATCTCACCAATGGCAATTTGAGTTGGCATAAGATGCCCGATCCGTTTGAAAAATTTGTCTACCCGAACTTCACCTTTGAGGTTTATTCTGACCCCGATCGCTTTCAGTCCGATCTAATCCAGCGCTTTCCTCGCGAGCAGAAAGCCATTCGGCGGTACTTTAAGGATGTCCAGAAAGCAGCATTTTGGTTTGGGGCGCATTCAATGTTGGAGCTATTTCCGGTATTGCTGCATCCTCTACTTAGGCGGTTTGTTCGTCATTTTGGGGCCATTGCTAGACAAACCACCCAGCATTATTTGAACAGACATTTTCAAGATGCCCAACTCAAAGCATTACTGGCTTCCCAGTGGGGAAACTATGGCTTACCGCCATCCCAAAGTTGCTTTGGCATTCATGGTGCGATTGTTACCCATTATTTTAAGGGCGGCTGGTATCCTGTGGGTGGGGCAAAGGCGATCGCGCAAGCCATTATTCCCGTGATTGAACAGGGGGGTGGTGTCGTCATCACCCAACGCCGAGTCACGGAAATCTTGTTGGAATCCGGGGTAGCAGTGGGAGTGAAAGCCCAAGATACAGCACATCCCAAGGCAGACGTGGAAACGTACTTTGCACCTATTGTGGTGTCTGATGCCGGAGCCTTCAATACTTATGTGAAGCTAATTCCACCCAACTACGCGCTGGCAGAGCGCCAGAAAATTCAAGCGTTTCCAAAAAGTAACAGTATGGTGACGGTATATTTAGGGTTAAAAGAGAGTCCACAGCAACTAGGGTTTCAGGGTGAGAACCATTGGATTTACACGACCTATAACCACGACGCAATTATCCAAGATCCACCCATCTCTGCTGATAATTTACCTAAATTCTGCTATCTCTCATTTCCATCGCTGAAAGATCCATTAGCTGAGGGGCATACGGCAGAGATCATTGCCTACGTTGACTATGATTTCTTTTCGCAGTGGCAGGAACAATCTTGGCGACGGCGAGGCACGGATTACACTAAACTGAAAGCCCAAATTACCCAATCCCTGATTCAGTTAGTGGAGCGCCACTATCCTGGCTTTCAGGATTTGATTGAGTATGCCGAACTCTCGACTCCACTGACGGTGGAACACTTTGATGCTAGCGATCGCGGTGCTATCTTCGGCATTCCCTGTATTCCTGAACGCCTGGATCAATCCTGGATCGGGGCTAGAACACCAATTAAAAATCTATACCTGACCGGAGTCGATACACTTTCACTCGGCATTATGGGAGCGATGATGGGTGGAGTTAAAACAGCAGGTGTTTTAAATGGAGCATTCGGCTTTTTTAAGATTATGACAACCATCATGAGAAGGTGACAGAGAAAGCTTTACGAGTATATGACATTGATAAACTCAGACGTGAGATATTACTTAAGTCATAATTTAACTAGTTACTTTTATCACTAGTGGATAGCTGTTTGAAATCATATCCTTATAAACATGAGACATCAACCAGATTAAGGTTTCCAGAACTTTAATCATACAATTTACCAAACGAGATTTACTTATGAATATCAAACAAATTCTTGCTGGTGCAGTGCTTCTTTTACCATTTGCTGTTACTTCCATTCCTTCGCAAGCGTCAGCATCACAGGTTATTGTTAATCCTCATAGTCCTAATAGACCTGCTCAAATAATCGCAAAAAAACCACCACAAGTTAAACGTTATACACCACCAGTGAAAAAGAAAGTGCTAGCTCCTGCACATTGGGAAAAAACAAATCATGGTCGCAAGTGGGTTGCGGCTCATTATATATACAAGTAAAAACGCCTGAAACCTTAAGCAAATTGAAGAAGAATTCAGAATTCAGAATGGGCTAAACGCCCCGCTACCGCTAACAGGAGTCAGAATCAAGACGCTCGTTCGGCTTTGGCATCTCTCCTTCTCCCAAAGAGAGAGGCTAAGGCCAAGGGAGAAGACTCGCTACCGCTGCGCTATCCGCCAGTCGTACAAAATTCATTCTGAATTCTGAATTCTGACTCCTGAATTCTGATTGATAAAAACTTTTTACTTAATATTTGAGAGATACTCATGAAATTGGCATCATTGACAAATGTTTTGGTTGCAGGTATCGTCGCTCTCGGTGCGACTGCAACCATGAATCAGCCAAGTCAAGCCGAAAGTAGGCGAGGATTTTATTGTGACACATCAGGAAACAAACCCGTAACGGTGTACACAAATCCTAGAGGTGTTTCTGAGCCTTGGATTCGCTGGACTTCCAATTACTTCAAAGACGCTGGTTACAATAAACTGACGCGTTGTCAAGACGTAAGCCACCGCTTGGAAACTTACCGTCGCAACAGAGAACTGAAGTTTATTACTGTCGGCAAAATGAATGGACAAAATGTGGTTTGCACCGCAAATCAAGTTAGTGGACGCTGTGAAAACTTGATATTGACCCTCAAACCTAATGAAGATGGCGTGCAAGCGCTAAATAATCTCCTGGCTTGGCACCAACCCCTCAGTAAAAGCAATAGAACACCTTACGTTGATTTGAGAGAACATCTAGGGATTCCCAAAGAATAGATTACAGCGTTTTTCCTGTGCTAAATTTAAACTGGGATAGTCAAAAAGTTACAAAGCTATAGTTTAGGTTCTGTATGCCTAACTGGTGCGCTAAACTTTTGCATAAGCGTATACCGCCGAGTACTTTAAACTATATTGCTTGATTAGCTCAGTTGGTAGAGCAATCGACTCATAATCGATGCGTCACAGGTTCGAGTCCTGTATCAAACCCCAGGAAGTTAGCTCAGTTGGTAGAGCAATCGACTCATAATCGATGTGTTGTAGGTTCGATTCCTATACTTTCACCCAACCCTGTCCGGGTTAAAAGACAATACCCTCCCAAGGTAGCAAATATGGTACGGATCTTAACAGATTCGAGACCCCTCCTTTTCTTAACTCTGCGGTGCAAGTGTTCTGCTGTCGGTCATCACTCGTAAGGGTAATGTTCGATAGCCACAGTCAAGGAGCAAGCGCAACTGCATTTTTCCCTAACTTGAGTATGTCCCTTCGTTGCCTACATCTAGTTTTCCTTCGGGATTTTGGATTGGCAAGCGAACGGTATATTTGAGCGCGGTTCTCTTTTTCTAGATTGCCATTGAGCAGTTTGGGAAAATTAACAGCAATCTTAATCCAGTTTTGGAGAAGCTTTTGCCCACACCTAAACTGTAAACACTTGCATGAGCAGAGTAAAAAAATCTTTTGTATTATGTCCAGCCAAAATCTCAGCACTACTCCATTAGCGACTGAAAGTAATCTAGAAAAGTTGCGATCGCATGGTTTAGCTGAATATAATACTGCTGAAGAAATAGCCTTCGCAATGGGAATCAGCTTAGAAGAACTACGTTTGTTAACAACAACTACAACTAGACATTACCTGCCTTTCAAAATTTCAAAAAAGACAAGTGGAGAAAGAATCATTTCTGCACCAAAGCCTGAACTTAAAGCTGCTCAAAGGTGGATTCTAGAGAATATTTTAGAGAAATTAAAAATTCATAATGCAGCGCACGGCTTTTGTAAAAATCGTTCCATAGTCACCAATGCTAAACCCCATATTGGTGCAAACGTAATAGTCAATCTTGATTTACAGAATTTTTTTCAGTCAATTTCTTACAACCGCGTCAAAGAATTATTTTGCGGTTTTGGTTATTCAGAACCTACGGCGACAATTTTCGGGTTGATTTGTACGACTGCTGAAATAGCCATAAATGGACAAATTAACTATACAGCTTCAGAAAACCGCCATTTACCTCAAGGTTCGCCTGCAAGTCCCGCTATTTCTAATCTAATTTGCCGTAATCTCGATAGTCGTCTTGCTGCGATCGCTTACTTTCTTTCGCCCAAAGTAAATAAATCTTTTGTAGTATATAGTAGTACAAGAAGCGAAAACCAATCCTTTAGCCTTTGTCTACTCCAGGACTTGATCTGTGAGACATAGGTGGTATTTGAGTTCGAGCAAGGTTATAAATGTTGTTATCAAATCTTCTTAGCTGATTGCGTTGGCGTAGCCCGTCGTAGACATCGCTACGCCCAAACCAGGCATTGCATAGCTTACCTAAAATATCAAGTAAATTCTTTATGCAAATTACTATGTGGCAAACATTTTATATCAAACTTAACGAAATCGGCATCTTATATCACCGCAGTGATTTTAAGAAAATCTTGCAGCCGGGTACACATATATATTTTGGTCGGCATTGGCAAGTCAAAATTTATGACCTCAATCAGCCACAAGCACAGATTGAAAACCTAGAATTGTTGTTGCGAAGTCACGAAGCCGAACTGCAACAACATTTATTGATTATCAGAACTGCATTCAACCAAGCTGCTTTAGTCCGTTGCGGTCAGAATTGGGTAAGCGTTCCACCAAATCAATTACGAGCTTTTTGGCGTGGTTTTATTGAGGTAGAATCTCACCTATTCAACTTAGAAGAAAGCTTAGAATTGCCTAGTTTTTTTGTGCAGCAATTGCGCTCAGTTACCTTGAATGGACTGAAAAAGTTCCAAATCTCCGAGTCTGAGATCGGTTTGCTATATCTGCAAAATAATTTTGTGCGACCTCTAGAATCAGGAGAGTATGCTTTTTGGTCAGTAGATAGAGATGTTACAGTCCGAACTCTCAACCGAATTATCCCTAACCCAGATTTTCCCTTGGAAGATGTACTCATTGAAAAACATCCTGATTTTATTGCCGCTTACTGTCAAACCGTGCAATTACTGACTTCACAAGTTGCAATTGTGCGATATCGAGGTAAAGTGATTTCTATTTTGCCGCCTACAAGCCGCAAGTTATTTTGGCAGGGTGTTGCAGTGGAAATTCTCGATATCAGCGCTGATGCTCAGTTACAGCCTGCTTTAGTGGCTGAGTTGATTGAGGGTTCAGCAGAAGTGAAATTGCTCAGTCGCAACTGTTTGCATATTTGCCAAGTTCCCGCCCAGCACGTGGGACTAGTATACATTAATCAAGAGTTTCAAGGACAGCGATCGCCAGGAGTACATGCTTGGTGGTTATTTGGCCGCTCTTTTCAAACCGAAGTCATTGACCTGCGACTACAAAATATGGAAGTATCTGGTCAAGACATCCTCTCTAAAGATAAAGTACCTCTGCGGTTAAATTTGACCGCAGGTTTCCGCATCCAAGACCCATTAAGGGCAAAAAACGGGTTGTCAGATATTTCCGGCTTCTTGTACAAAGAATTACAGTTTGCTTTGCGTGGTGCAGTCGGCGAACGCAACTTAGATGGTTTATTAGAAGATAAAGGTGCAATTGATAGAAGCATCTCTGAATACATTCGCCAAAAAGCCGCAGACTATGGAATTGAAGTAGATTCTGTAGGTGTGAAAGATATTATTTTACCTGGTGAAATTAAAAATATCTTGAGCAAGGTAGTTGAGGCAGAAAAAGCCGCTCAAGCAAACGTAGTCAGACGTAGAGAAGAAACGGCTGCTACCCGCAGTATGCTAAACACTGCCAGAGTAATGGAGGACAACCCCGTGGCATTGCGTTTGAAGGAACTGGAAGTATTAGAGCGGATTGCAGAGAAGATCGATCGAATTCAAGTTAACGGCAGCTTGGATAATATTTTAACAGACTTGATTCGGATGAATCCACAGTGATGGCATTAATAAAGTTAGTATGATTTATCAATCACAAATCTAACTCCTACCTTAGAAGCAAATATGTGACAAAATAATATTGTTGTCTTAATAGCCAATGCGATTCGCCTACGACCTATGATTTCTACCATCTCGCGCCGCTACAGCTTGGATGAATATCGCGCGATCGAAGAAAAAGCCGAAGGACGCAGCGAATATCGAGATGGAGAAATTGTACCCTTTTGCGACAACGCACGCTAAGTAAGGGATGCGTACTAAACAGAGATTTATCCTGTAATTACTTTTTAGAGAAATTCACGCTACACCATATTGGGTATATTGACGCAGGTAAGATGGCTGTAATCCTAAAATAATATCCTCTCTAGGTACTCCCATCTCAGTCAAATCTTCAGCAATTTGGATATCCGTCATATTATGCTGAATCCATATCTTTTCATCTTTGATATCGAGATGTATCACACAATTATAAATTCGGTCATATCCATCCCAACCAATCTCTATAGCGGTTCTCAGTTGGGTGCAATATAGTAACAGCAGTGAGTGAACCAGCCAATAATGTCTTTTTTAGTTACTGCATTGAGAGCATTTGT
>NZ_JBALFY010000062.1:0-23573 GCF_036916655.1 Nostoc sp. | reverse complement strand
TGCAACTTGGGCAGATGTAATCAACCGCGCTAACTTGGGTATGGAAGTAATGCACGAGCGTAACGCTCACAACTTCCCTCTAGATTTGGCTGCTGGCGATTCTGCTCCTGTAGCTCTGACTGCTCCTGCTATCAACGGTTAATTCTGAAGTTTCGCTAAATTAGAAAGCGTCCCCCCTTTCGGGAGGGCGCTTTCTTGTTTGTACGGGTAAAAAATAGCTTATACGTCATACAGTCCAAGTGCAAAATCATAAAAATTAACTTTTGGACAAACTCTAGGTAAAATACATAAGCCTAATCCTTTTTCTTTCAGATTATGGGCAACACTTTTGGTCATCTATTTCGCATCACTACTTTTGGTGAATCTCACGGCGGCGGTGTGGGGGTTGTGATTGATGGTTGTCCTCCACAACTAGAAATTTCGGCAGCAGAAATTCAAGTAGAACTAGATAGAAGGCGTCCGGGACAAAGTAAAATTACGACCCCTCGTAAAGAAGCCGATACTTGTGAGATTTTATCAGGGGTATTTGAAGGCAAAACACTAGGAACGCCCATAGCAATTTTGGTACGGAACAAAGATGCTCGTTCGCAAGACTACGACGAGATGGCATATAAGTATCGCCCTTCTCATGCGGATGCAACTTATGATGCAAAATATGGCATTCGCAATTGGCAAGGTGGGGGGAGATCGTCAGCGCGTGAGACAATTGGTAGAGTAGCAGCAGGTGCGATCGCTAAAAAAATTCTTCGTCAAGTTGCCAATGTCGAAGTTATCGCTTACGTCAAGCGCATCAAAGACTTGGAAGGTGTCGTTGATCCCAACACTGTTACCTTAGAACAGGTTGAAAGCAACATCGTCCGTTGTCCCGATGCTGAATGTAGCGATCGCATGATTGAATTAATTGAGCAAGTTGGTAGGCTTGGTGATTCTATCGGCGGTGTCGTAGAATGTGTGGCGCGTAATGTACCGAAAGGTTTAGGCGAACCAGTATTTGATAAATTAGAAGCTGATATCGCTAAGGGTGTTATGTCTCTCCCTGCTAGCAAAGGCTTTGAAATTGGTTCCGGTTTTGGAGGGACGCTGTTAACGGGAATTGAGCATAACGACGAATATTATATTGATGAAAATGGTGAAATTCGCACTGTAACTAACCGTTCTGGTGGTATTCAAGGGGGAATTTCTAACGGGGAAAATATCATTTTACGAGTTGCATTTAAGCCAACGGCGACAATTAGAAAAGAGCAAAAGACAGTAACTCGTGAAGGTGAAGAAACCCTATTAGCAGCAAAAGGGCGGCACGATCCTTGTGTGTTACCGCGTGCAGTTCCAATGGTTGAGGCGATGGTAGCCCTGGTACTATGCGATCATTTGTTACGGCATCATGGACAGTGTAACGTGTTGTGAGGACTACACTAATTTATAAGAAGAATTCAGAACTCAGAAGCAGAGCCGGAGACGCTCCGCCTCCGGTCAGAATGGGCTAAACCTTAGCTATCCGCTAACAGTATGAATTCTGTACGAGTGGGTAATGAATATTGGTTAAAAGCGAGTGGAATGGTGGGCGAAAAAAATTAAAATATTCTCGCCTTAAAACTCTATCCGTTTATGGGTAAAGTATTCTGAATTCTGAATTCTGAATTCTGAATTCTGTTTTATGCTTCGGGGTGGGTATTTGACTCGCCCTTTTTTTGTTCAAGTCAAATAAAAATCATCACATGCAGCAGTGCAACGCCAATATCCAACATCCAAAATCCGAAGCTGACTATGGTGTTGGGGAGTTTTTTTTTGCGGTTTTGGCTCCTTTAATATCCAGCAATTGAGTTAATTCGGTTGTATTCAATGACTTGACAAGACTCAAGCCAAGCGACTTACTAGAAATGCTTTGAGTGTAAGCGGCGTTAAGGTAGGGGGTGTATTGTGACTTTCCGACAATGTATGTTTGGAAGAAAGGTAAACTCAAAACATTCATATAACGACGCGCTTGAGAAGCATCACCAATCATATCGGCAGGTAATGCTACTTGTTGATTTGCAGGATTACCATTACCAATGATGGAAAAGTGAGTGCCACCTACAAGCATGACGAGATACTTTTGTGAATTTGTCAACCAGGAGAAAGGTAAAATTTGCTCAGATAAAGCTGGTGCAACTGTATCATCACTACTGCCGACAATCATTACTGGAGTTTTGATTTGACTTAAACCAGCTTTACCGAAAATTGAACTAGTAACGGGATTAACTGCGATCGCAGCTTTCACTCTCTCATCTCGCAAGTTATAATCCTTGTCAGACTTGCTGCTCAATTCCAAAGCGCGACACTGAAGGAGTAAAGACATATTCCAGGTATTTTGTAGTGCTGCTGGTTGACAGTCTTGTTTTAGCTGCTCAAAGTTAATTTTAGCGCCTGCTAAGGCTAAGGCTGTATAGCCTCCCAAAGATTGACCAAATACTCCGACTTGTTGCAGATTTAAGCGGCCTTTAAACCGTGAATCAGATTGATTACCTTTTTCCAATTGATTCAAGATATATGTTATGTCCATTGGTCGGTCTTGAAATTCTCCTGGTTCTGCTACTTCAATGGCGTGTCCATTTAACAGAGAACGCAATTGTTTAGCATCACTACCAGGATGATTGGGAACGACAACGGCAAATCCGTAGGAAGCTAGATGAGTGGCTAAATATTGAAAGTTGCTGCTATCTAAACCCAAACCGTGAGAAATGACAATTACTGGTGCAGCATTTTGCACATTGGGAATGTAAACGTCAGTCAATAGAAGCCGATTGCGTCTTGAGTCGAAAAACTTCAGGATGTATTTTTGCGACTTAAACTTTCCCGGAACCTGTAAATCGGGTAATTGCGAGAAATTTGGTTGAGAAATAGTAGCAGCTTCTATTTTAGACTTTTGGGAAACTGCTGCGATCGCCCGATGGGTTTGGTTAACAAGTTTCTCCAATTCCGTAGATATTTCCAAAGTCTCGGCAACATCAAGGCGAATGCTGCTGCTGGGATATTTCCGCAACACATTCAAAAGTGTCAACCCTCCCGATTCACCAGAAGCTAAAATTAGCGCCGAACGCAAGGCACTAAATTCTGTTTTTGGCTGAGAAGATTTATTTATAATCACTTGTGCCAACCGATGCAGCAAAAATTCTCCTTGCGGTGTGTAGAGAAGTTGCGAAACTACTACTGGAGTAACTTTCACACGATTAAGCAAAATCCGCCGCAATTCTTGAAGCTGTTCTAGAGGCAGATATTGCTGATAAGCTGCCAAGTCTTCGTTAATTACACCTGTTTTGGCGTAATTTTCTAAAGTGGAGACTGAAATGGAAAGCTCTAAAGCTGAATAAGATGCATAAATCCGCTCTGCTGCCAAGACAGAATTACTAATTCCAAACGTTGGCAGCATCATTGAAAGAACCAGCAATAAAGAATTTTTTCTGAGGGTGCTGGCCCAATTACCAAACAAACTATTCATCGCTCAACTGTTTCAGTGGTCTGGTTTGATCGGGTGTTGGCTTTGGTAGTTATTCGGGCGCCCTGCTTAGTTTACTGAAAGTTATTAGCCTCAATTTTATCAAAACAGAATTTAGGAGTCAGGAGTTATAATTCAGGATGAATTATGTATGACTTGCGAATGTTGCTTGCTGAAAATAATGGGTATAAATGGGTTTAAAATCTCCACTAAATCTAAGATTTAGTAGTCAAAAAAAGTAGTGATTCCCAATTTACCTAGTAATTTATGCTGACTCCTAAATTCTGATTTTTGAATTCTTTTTCAAGGATTTTTCGGCTATCAAGTCAACAATTAAAAACTACGAAGTCACGCAGATGGGTAAAGTATCCGTCTGACTTCAGTAGCTTGCCTTCACTATTAAATCATAACAAATAAAAAATACTCTGCCTCAGTATTTATGTTGTAGCTTTGAATAAAGCACGAATTCACTAGCTAAAAAAACCAGTAAAAATCCCGAAAATCATGGCAATTCACCTGATTTTCCCAAGGCGATCGCTACTGAACCTGTGACTACTAAACCTGCACCTAATATTGCGATAAAAGTGAAGTGTTCTGGTGCTATTAAAGAAGGTGCAATAACTGATACAACTACAACTGATATTAATGTCACAATGGGAGCTAGAGCGATTACTGCACTTACTCGTGATGCTTCCCAGTGTTCTAATGATTCGGCAAAAGCACCGTAAGCGATTAAAGTATTCAAAGCACAGAAAACTAACATTCCTAAATGGAAACCATCAAGTATAAAAAGTGATTTTACTCTGGCTAGAGGAGTGAATAATAAAGCACATCCCCCGTAAATAATCAGCATAATACTAGGGGAAGATAAAGATTGTAATAATTGCTTTTGTGCCAAAGCATAAATAGCCCATGCTGCCGATCCTAGTGCAATCAAGAAACTACCGAGTATGTAAGTGCCATGCGCTGTAATTAAATTTGTGAGTTGTTCCCGAAAAAATAAAACATAACCGCAAATCATTACACTTACACCAATCCATTGAGACAGTCGGTAACGTTCTTTAAAAATAACTAATCCTCCAAAACCTAATAAAAGGCTAGATAATTGAATGAGAACTTCAGCATTAGCAGGCGATGTTAGCGCTAACCCATGCGTGAACAAAAAGTAATTAATCCCTAAAAAAAGTGTTGCGATCGCTAATAATTTCCCAGAAGCAGAACGCAATTGTTCTAACTTTGGTAATTTACCGCGTATTCTTAAATACATGGCAAGCAGAAAAAATGATATCAAAAAGCGAAACCAAATAACGGTATAGACATCAAGTACTTGTAAAGTTACCGTCAGAGCAATAGGTAAAATTCCCCACAATAAGACTGTCAATAGCGATAATGCTAGCCCTAAGCGCCACCGACCAGAATTTTGATGTAGTGACATTTAAGTATCCTACTCAAAGTAGGGCTAATTGTAAGCTGAAACATATCTAATATTTTAAGTTCTTATTGATAAATTATCTTAATAAGTTAAACCACATTTACTAGTTTGCATCATCTGAAATTTTACATTTCTTGTGAGGTGAGCATCTCGCCTGCCCAGTATATGCAAATTCAATAATATAGAGCTTACCTACCTACTCAATTTATTTGTAGCTGGAAGTAAGTATTTTTTGTTCACATAAAATTTGTAAATTACGTAATTATTTTACATGAATATTAAATTTCAAGCTCAATCGTAAATGTATACTCTATCTCGATGTTATTTTTTTACAAAAAACTATGGGGATTATACCCATAATTAGCTTAGTGATTTTTATTGCTAGCTTATCAATTTACTTGCTGTTGATTTCAAGAGGTCAATTTTTGCTCAAATCTTTAATTACAAAAATAAAGCAGCAAGAGTGGAGATTTAGATATCGCAAGCTTAAGTGCCTGAGATCGAGATTTTTAAAGACTATAACAATTGCTGCCCTGATTATGGCAGCAGTAATAGCTGGAAATACAGTATCAGCACAAGTCACGCCGCCGCCTCTAGCCTCGCTAAAAAGCGTATCGGTTCCACAGCCTGACAATCTTGGAGACTTTGTAAAAGACAAAGTAGCGGCCATCAAGTTAGGAAAAGCTCTTTTCTGGGATATGCAGGTTGGGAGCGATGGAGAAACTTCCTGTGCTAGTTGTCACTTTCATGCTGGAGCCGACAATAGATCCAAAAATCAGATCAATCCTGGGCTTTTACGAATTAACGCTGATGGGACAGCCAATCCAGATACAATTTTTAATGTAGGCGGACTACCAAACTACCAGCTAAAGCCGGAAGATTTCCCATTCCACAAGCTGTCAAACCCGAATGATCCTACAACTCTTGTATCTGACAAAAACGATGTCAGTTCCTCTCAGGGAGCCTTCAATACAAAGTTTGTTGATGTCATACCTGGTAATGCACAAGACAAAGTAACAAACGAGCCAGATCCGGTGTTTAATGTGGGTGGTATAAATGTGCGCCACGTCCAGGGGCGTAACACGCCAACTGTAATTAATGCAGCATTTAACTTCCGCAACTTCTGGGACGGAAGGGCACAAAACATTTTTAATGGGGTTAATCCCTTCGGTTTAAGAGATCCTAATGCCTCTGTTGTCAAAGCCGAGAACCCAAATCAGCCTAAATTTGTCAAAATCAATCTGAATAATTCGTCTTTGGCTTCTCAGGCGCTCGGCCCACCACTCAGTTCTACCGAGTTGTCCGCCAATGGTCGTACTTTTCAAGAAATTGGTGATAAGTTCGGACGAATTAGTAATGGTAAAAAGCTCCCCCGAAAACTTGGGAAAAAGTTATTTGCTCTCAGACCTTTAGGTAAGCAAATAGTGCATCCACAAGACAGCGTTTTAGGTCGAGATAGTAGATGGCCCAAACCCGGACTCAAAGATAGAACTTATGAGCAGATGATTCAAGATGCCTTCAAGCCAGAGTGGTGGAAGTCTAATCGACTCATTCAAGTTGATGCTCAAGGTCAACGAAATATTGTCAAGAGGCCCGATCGCTCCTTGGAGACTAATGAGTACACATTGACGGAGTACAACTTCTCGCTATTCTTTGGGCTGGCAATTCAGTTATATGAATCTACACTCATTGCCAATGATACGCCCTTTGATCGCTTCTTGGAAGGAAACACTACTGCCCTAACCCCGCAGCAGCAAAAAGGGAAACAAATATTTGAGGGGAAAGGTCTGTGTATTGGTTGTCACGTTGGATCGGAATTAACAGCTGCTTCAGTCAGCAGCGTGATTAGAGACGGACGAATCAAACGTGCGCCGTTCGGAGCAAGATCCCCTGAAGACAATGGGTTCTTCAATATCGGCGTTAGACCTGCCACAGACGACCCCGCTTTGGGTGGTAATGACGGTTTGTTTGGTAACGGTCAAGGTAATCCGCTTTCAGAGGCACGATTGGCTCTGTTGGGCAAATTTCAGCTTCTCCTCGGCGAAAACCCTCCCATTCTCACTCCACCATTGAATTCTAGTGAAACTGCGTTTGCAAACGGAGCCTTCAAAGCACCTGGACTTCGCAATGTGGAACTCACTGCTCCTTACTTCCACAATGGAGGTCAGGCAACCTTAGAACAAGTGGTTGATTTTTATAATCGGGGTGGTGATTTTGGCGTTCTTCCTCCACTGAACCTTTCACCAGAAGAAAAACAGCAATTGGTCGCCTTTTTAAAAGGACTGACTGATGAGCGAGTTAGGTATGATAAAGCGCCTTTTGACCACCCGCAACTGTTTGTCCCCAATGGACATCCAGGCGATTCTACAGCTGTTATCAATGACGGTACTGGCAAAGCTACAGATAGTCTACTGGAAATTCCTGCTGTTGGTAGGAATGGTGGTAGTGGTAGTCCAAATTTCTTGAACTAAGTAGCAAGTTAGGGAACTCCAAGAAATAAATTATCCAATATTGTGGGGCGGGCAAGATGCCCGCCTAGTTTATATGGGGGCAAGATGCCTATCCCACAAGAGTTAATTGAATATTTTTTTATTTGTCAGTCCCAAAAATATTAAGCCGACTGCGGGAAGCAATCGGCTTAACAAATTCCCGATCATTGAGTTGTAATTTAGCCGTGAGTTGCACCTTGAGGAGGACGCGAGACAACTTTTTTGGCTAAACCCAAAGTCTGCAAAGCTAAGATGCTCCACCAAGTAACATCAATTTCCCACCAAGATAATCCAGATTTCGCCATGTGGGGATAGGTATGATGGTTGTTGTGCCATCCTTCTCCATAAGTGACGAGAGATACCCACCAAAGATTACGAGCGCCATCATTAGCATCAAAGGTGCGATAACCCCACAAGTGTGATGCTGAGTTTACAAACCAGGTTGAGTGCCAAAGCAAGACACATCTGAGAAATACTCCATAGAACACAAAAGACCATCCTCCCAGGGCATAAAGCAGCAGTCCGAAGGGTATTTGCAACAGTAAGAAGTAGCGATCCAGCCAGCAATAAAAAGGTTGTCTTGCTAAGTCTGGGGCATATTTTTTATAGGTTTCATAGTCAAAAAATTCTGGACGTGGGTAGAAAATCCATAGTATATGACTCCACCAAAATCCTCTTTGGGCAGAATAGGGATCTAAATTGATGTCTTCTGTGTGGGCGTGATGCTGGCGGTGTCCACCTACCCAAAAAATTGGCCCGCCTTGTAAAGCCAGCGCTCCAATGAGGGCGATCGCATACTCTAACCACTTAGGAACCTGAAAACTTTTATGGCTCAGTAGTCGATGATATCCCAGGCAAATACCAATACTCCCGAATAACCAGTGGAGAAACACTAGCAAACCTAATGCTGGCCAGGAGAAAAACCAAGGAGCCAGAAGTGCTAAAGCATGAAATGTAGCAAAAAATACTACATTTGTCCAACTGAGTTGAGGTGAGTTGCCTCTCTCAGGAGCGATCGCCCCAAAATTTGCGGTCATAAAAATTCCTGTTGATGGATGATGCAGTGATTTACTTTTTATTGGGCATAATCCCACTAGGATTTACCCCTACTGTCACGAGTTAGCTACAGTAGAGTAAAGCAAGTATCACTTACATTTGTTATGCTAGCAGAACTCTGATACCCCCTGCAAGTGCCACTTGCATTTTTCTATGTCATCTCAACTGATTTCCACTCGTCAACGCTTGATTCAAGCTGCACTTGAGTTGTTTTCTGCTCAGGGAGTTAGCGCTACCACAACCCGCCAAATTGCTGAAAAAGCCGAAGTCAACGAAGTGACTCTATTTCGGAATTTTGGCAATAAACATGGGTTGCTTTTAGCTGTGCTGGAAGAGTCCGCAGCCTTCAAGGATTTAGGTGAGTCGCTGGTGCGACGGGCAACACCTCCCGGCAATGTCTACCAAGCTCTTAAAGATTATGCAAGTGACACTTTACATACATTAGAACGAGTGCCAGAGTTCGTTCGGTCTGTGGTAGGTGAAGCCGACCAATTCCCGGCAGAAAATCGCCGCGCACTAGGCAGGGGAGTTACAGAGGCAAACCGTTATGTAGCTCAGTATTTAGCTACTGTAATCCAGCAAGGCCACCTAAACACCTACTTACCGGCAGAAAAATTAGCCAGTTTACTAAACGGGATGATCTTGGGATATGCCGTAATTGAGTTTACCAGCGAATTTCACGAACTTTGGGAGGATAGGGATGATTTTTTGGAAAATTTGGTGGAGTTGTTTTTACATGGAGCCATGTCATCTTCAACAGAATCAGCACCAAACTCCTTACAAGGAGGGTTCATTACCACAGAAGTAGCTGATTTGCCTGCTACTTTAGTTCACGAAATTCTGCAACAAGCCAGGAAATTTGGAGTACGAGATCATGCCTTGGCTTACGTATTATTTGGGGCTGGTTTATCCGCTACAGAAATAACTAGCTTGGAGCGAATGCCTGCGGCACGGCAAAGCCGAACGCACCAAATCTACGATACTCAAGGGCACTTCCTACAAATTACAATCCCCGGATTTGTCCGTCAAGTACCTGTAAATCAGTGGATTTTGGGCAAACGCTACGGTTCTTTTACTAATAATCCCTTAATCAAATGGCTGAAAAGTCGTAAAGATGCTCAAACAGCCATGTTTCTGAATGAAACAGGCACACCCATCTCAGAATCAGAACTTGAGACACGTTGGCAAATATGGAGCGAAGGATTGTTAACTCCCCAAGGACAAACGCCAGCGATCGCCCAGGCACAACAAACTTGGCGCGTAGAAATGTTGATGCGGGGAATCACCTTGGAAAATTTAATTATTTTAACAGGTTGCGATCGTGCCCAATTACAACCATACGTCCGCCGAGCCAAAGAAAAAGCCGCCCTAGAGCAAGCTACCCGTTTGGATCATAAACCAGGATAGGGAGTATCAGGTGGCGTTCTCCGACGCAGAGCCAGTGACCGAATAATTCGTAATTCGTAATTAAGAATTCATTAGTATGATGCACTTAAACTATTAAGGTAAAACAACAGAGGTTTCTTTACCATTGGTTGTTTGCACCATTCAAGATTGTAGACGTACTTTCAGATGGAGATTGGGTGTTGCTCGAACGGCGTGATAATTTCTTGCGTGGCTTGCCTCCCGCCTGGATATATTGCAAACTGTCTTTACCATCATGCAATACGGTTCAGTTAAGGCTGAAATAGTTGTAAATTAAGTATTGTTTCCAAAAATAGAAATCAGATACAGTGCATCTCAAGGAATTGTCATTGGTGTCTCGCAAGATACAAAGTACTGAGATATTCAAAGCAATAGAGACAGCTATCCCAGCTGCTTCAATCGAACAGGCGATCGCACTATTGGAACTTTAGACATCTCCAGAAATTAAAGATGCTTTACCCAGAACCCTTGCAGAGACGTAGCACTGCTACGTCTCTACATTCTTTTTCGGAGATGTCTTTTGTAAAAAGGTGAAGTTCAACGCAAAATTTGCTCAATCATCCGGTTGGCTTGCGAACCATAACCGCCGCCAAATAAATTGAAGTGATTCAATATGTGATAGAGGTTATAAAGTGTTTTTCTTTGCTCATAGTCTGCATTTAAAGGAAAGACTTCGTTGTAACCCTTATAAAACACTGCGGGGAAACCACCAAACAATTCTGTCATAGCGATATCAACTTCTCTATCTGCAAAATAAGTTGCTGGATCAAATATCACTGGTTCTCCCGATGCAGTACACCCAGCATTTCCGCCCCATAAATCGCCGTGTACCAACGAAGGTTGTATTTGATGATTTGCCAATAGTTCCGGGATAGCTGCTAGTAACTTGTCTTGCTGGGGAAAATTACCTCCCCGTCGCCTTGCCAACTGAAATTGATAACCCAGGCGATGTTTAATATAAAATTCTGTCCAGTCTGTTGTCCAAGTATTGATTTGCGGCGTGGAACCAATGGTATTGTTAATTTTCCAACCAAAACCTTGACTGCTGCTATCTTTATGCATTACTGCTAACTTGCGCCCCATCTCTTCCCATGAGTTGCTGTTACCGCTAGCAAGTTCCAACCATTCCAGGACGATGTAGCTAGAATTATCAGCAGTACCCCAGCAAATTGGTTTGGGAACGCGAATACTAACTGTTGCTTGCATTTCCTTTAAGCCCAACGCCTCAGCTTCAAACATTGCAACTTGGGATGCTCGATTAAGTTTGATGAAGTAGGTTATCTCACCATTGGAGACAGCATAACCTTCATTGATACACCCACCACCAACCGATCGCCGTTGCTGACTCTGAAATTTTTCGCCAGTCACCTGGCTAATATTCGCGTCGATTTGAGTCCAGATCATGCAATTTTGGATTTTAGATTTTGGATTTTGGATTAGTTAAGTGGGTATTGGGTACTGGTTATTAATTATGTTCCCCATACCCTATTCCCAGTTTTTAATTTACGGCTTGACAAAAACTACACCATAAGCGCTAGGAGATAGATACTCTTTGGCTGCTTGCATCAAGTCTGTTGCATCTTGGCTCTGGATTATCGCTGGGTAGTTAAAGGCGGGTTCCAAATCTCCCACCAAAGATTGATAATAACCATACAACCCAGAGCGATCGCTTGGTGTTTCGTTGCCAAAAACATATCTATTAGCTACTCGTCGCCCTATACGGGCAATTTCTGATTCTGTTACCAACTCTGTTTGTAGTTTGCCAATGTGTTGAGCGATCGCATCCTCTACAACTGATAAATTCTCCACTGCACATTTAGCTGAAATATAAAATATCCCTTGCAGCTCATTGCTCATGTTACTCACAGAAATTGAATAAACGAATCCCCGTTCCTCCCGTAAATCCCTCACCAGTCTTGATGTCCGTCCGTGTCCCAAAATTCCGGCTAAAACATCCAATCCATAGGTGCGATCTAACTGTGTCATTCCGGGAACTCGCCAAACCATCACTAGCCTTGCTTGTTGCAGACTTTCATCGATAAATTCTCGACGGACAATTTCTGTAAATGGTGATTCAGGATTCAGGGGAGAGACGCGATTAATCCCGTCTGTAATGGGCTGGGGAATAGCTTTTGTAAATCCTTCTGCAACTGTTGCAATTAATTCTTCTACGGGCAAATTGCCCACAGCTACAGCAGTAATTGACTGGGGTTGATACCAATTACTATGAAAATCTCTCATCTGCTGGGGTTTCAGTTCGGCAATCACCGATTCTGGCCCCAATACCGGACGGCGATAGGGTAGACGATCAAAGGCTGTTTGCATCGCCCGCCGATATGTACGCCGTTGGGGGTTATCCTCGGAACGCCTAATTTCTTCTAAAACTACCAATCGCTCACGTTCAAAGGCATCATCAGGAATACTCGCATTCGATACTACATCTATTTGTAGTGGCGCAAGCTCGGCAAAATCTTTGGGGGCAGTAGTTATATAGTAATGAGTATAATCTTGGCTCGTAGCAGCATTGGTAACAGCACCCCGCTCTTCAATTCGACGTTCAAATTCGCCGCTAGCCAGTCGTTCTGTTCCTTTAAAAATCATGTGTTCTAAAAAGTGAGCCATACCGTTAATGGCATCAGGTTCTACAGCAGAACCAACTTTTATCCATAAGTTGAGGTTTACGGCTTCAACTGGCATTTGCTCGGCAATGATTGTCAAACCATTGGGCAACTGGTGCAGTGTCGGGGCATTGAGACGGGGAAGTTTCCGTAGGGTTGAGGTCATTGCTACTTGTGTGTGAGGAGCGATGTTACTTCTTTATCTTATCTGCTACCTACTGCTCAGTGAAGTTTTGTAGTTTTCAGGACTAGCCCTTTCAAGGTGTCAATCTAGATACGATTACATCTTTTTAATTATTTTGTAGCAAATAAAAGTGGTACTCCATAATTTATAAATTGAGTATCGGAAGTAATTATAATCATCTTTTCTAGTATCGCTTGTGCTATTAAAAGCCTATCAAAAGGGTCTTTATGATACTCAGGTAACGATGCTGCTTTAACAGCGTGGTGTTCTGTTATTGATAAAAAACTAAAATCAGTATCAATGATGGCTTGTATTATATTATCTGGGGTTTTAAGCTGTCCTTTTTTTCTTTTTATTTCTATTTCCCAAACACTAACAGAACTAACAACCACTTTATTTGAAGAATCTGAAATTTGTTGACGAACTTCAGGTAAAAGACAAGAGTTATCTTCAAGTGACCATATTAAAGCACAGGTATCAAGTAACAACTCCATTATTATTCAATACCAAATTCAGAAATAATATCACTTGATGTTTTATGAAAATCTTCTGATATTTCTACTTGTCCTTTCCAAATACCTAAAGGTCTAGGAAGATTTTGAGTAGGAGTTAATTGTTTTATTTCATCAATTTTACAACCGATTACAGGATAATTAACTATAGTCGATTCAGTACTGAATAAAGTTTGAGGAATAGTTTTTTCATTCGGACTAATACCAGAACGAAGAAATTGGACATCGTAGCCACGCCCACTCATAAAACTTCCTCTAAAATTCCCTCGGTAATTTGTAATAAAAGAATCAATTTTTTCTCTCAATGATTCTAACTCTGAAAGAGTTAAAGAAGATAGTGTGGATGATATTAAACGTACTTTCTCGTTAATATACATAATACTCTTAGTTATCAAATTAATTACAGTCAACAACTAGAAACTAAAATTCTATTCCACCACTATTTTAATCTGTCTAGCCAAGGTTTTTAGACGTGATAGCACTTCCATGCAACAAAGTTATAGAGGATGCACCCCTACTGATGATTGTGGTTTAATCAATAATATTGTAAAGTTGTAAATAGTAATGTAAAGAATCATCAATAAAAAGTATCAATGTCCAGCATTTCTGTTGACAAAAGCAAATCTCATGTAGTGGTTATTGGTGCAGGAATCGGTGGACTGACTGCTGGGGCATTATTAGCTCATAGAGGTTACAGCGTCTTAATTTTAGATCAAGCGATCGCACCAGGAGGCTGTGCTTCGACGTTTAAACGCCAAGGATTTACCTTTGATGTGGGCGCAACTCAGGTGGCGGGGTTGGAAGCCGGGGGAATTCACCACCGCATTTTCTCAGAATTGCAAATAGATTTGCCGGCAGCAACGCCTTGTGACCCTGCTTGTGCGGTTTATTTACCTGGGGAAAGTACACCTATCAACGTTTGGCGCGACCAAGAAAAATGGAAAGCAGAACGACAAAAACAATTTCCTGGTAGCGAACCGTTTTGGCAGTTGATGGCAACTTTATTTAATGCCAGTTGGGAATTCCAAGGACGCGACCCGGTGCTACCACCGCGTAATTTATGGGATTTGTGGCAGCTAATCCAAGCGGTACGTCCCAGTACATTAATTACCGTACCCTTCACTTTGTTTACAGTAGGAGATGCTTTACGTTTATGTGGACTGGGAAATGACCAACGACTGAGGACTTTTTTGGATTTGCAACTGAAACTATACTCCCAGGTGGATGCAGACGAGACAGCATTACTTTACGCAGCTACAGCGTTGAGTGTATCCCAACTGCCCCAAGGATTGTTTCACCTCCAGGGAAGTATGCAGGTGTTGAGCGATCGCTTGGTACAATCCTTAGAAAGAGATGGCGGCAAATTGTTGATGCGCCACACTGTAGAACAAATCAAGGTAGAAAACGGCAAAGCTACTGCTGTTGTAATTAGAAATCAGAAAACTGGTGAAGTCTGGACGGAAGCAGCCGACCATATAGTTAGTAACGTCACCGTGCAAAACTTAGTGCAGTTATTGGGAGAACAAGCGCCATCTGGATATAAAAACCGGGTGGAAAAACTACCCCAAGCATCGGGCGCATTTGTGGTGTATTTGGGTGTAGATGCCAGCGCGATTCCGCCTGGGTGCCCTCCTCACCTGCAATTTCTGTACGATGTCAATGGCCCCATTGGCGAAAATAATTCCCTATTTGTTTCCGTCAGTCATCCTGGAGATGGTCGCGCACCGGAGGGGAAAGCGACTATTATCGCTTCTTCATTTGTCGATCCAGCACAGTGGTGGCAGACTGAAGACTATCAAGGACTAAAAGAAAAGTTTATCCAAGAAGCGATCGCACGTCTTGCTCAATACTTTTATCTCAAACCAGAAACGATTATTTATCAAGAAGCTGCAACACCCCGCACCTTTGCCCACTTCACAGGGCGCGATCGCGGTATAGTTGGCGGTATTGGTCAAAGAATACCTACTTTTGGCCCCTTTGGGTTCGCCAATCGTACACCCATTGAGAATTTGTGGTTAGTTGGTGACTCTACCCACCCAGGGGAAGGCACTGCTGGGGTGAGTTACTCGGCGTTAACAGTAGTCAGGCAGATTGAAGCGCAAATATAGTATTTTGTCAATCTGAATTCAATTACAACTATTTATATAGAGCCAAAATTCTATTAAATAGTATAAATCATACTTATAACCGATGCTAAAGGGGACGCAAAACTGGTGAAATAAGGGTAATGTTGCTGACCCGGAGTAATGACAGACAGCGTTTTAATTATTGGTGGACGGGGGCGGATTGGTAGCAGTGTTGCTCAGGATCTCGCTACCTATACGCAGGCTCAAATTACGATTACTGGGCGTTCTGCGGAGTTTGGCAAGGCTGTTAGCTTGTCTTCGGGGGGACAAGTGCAGTTTTTGATATTAGACTTGGCAGAGGTTGACAAGTTGCGAGATGCGATCGCAAACTCTAATTTAGTCATTCACTGTGCTGGCCCATTTCACTACAGAGATACTAATGTTCTTGAAACCTGTATTGCCCAAGGCGTTAATTATCTAGATGTCAGCGACCATCGTTCTTATACCAGCAAAGCTCTAAATTATCATGAAAAAGCTGCTGCTGCTGGTGTGACAGCAATTATTAATACTGGCATTTTTCCTGGTATTTCTAATAGCATGGTACGTCAGGGAGTTGAACAATTTGACCAACCAGAAAAGATCCATTTAAGTTATTTAGTTTCTGGTTCTGGTGGTGCTGGTATTACAGTGATGCGGACAACTTTTCTGGGGTTACAGTATCCTTTTGAAGCTTGGATAGATGGAAAATGGGAGATAGTTAAGCCTTATAGTGAAAGAGAAGTAATTGAGTTTCCATCTCCTTATGGACGTAGTGGAGTTTACTGGTTTGATATGCCAGAAACATTTACACTTCCCCAAGCCTTCCCATCAGTGAAAACTGTAATTACTAAGTTTGGCTCTGTTCCAGATTTTTATAATCATCTAACTTGGATTGCCGCGAACGTTTTTCCCAAGTGGTTAATGCAGCAACGTTCGATGATTGAATTCCTATCTCGTGTCAGTCATTTGATGACAGATGTCACTAATAATTTTAGTGGAATTGGGGTAGCCGTTCGTTCAGAAGTTACGGGCCAAAAAAATGGTGAAACTGCCATTTATCGTTCAACTATGGTGCATGAAAATACAGCCGTAGCTTCTGGTTGCGGCACGGGTAGTATTGCCCAATTATTGCTAGAAGGAAAACTCAAAAAGCCAGGTGTTTTTGCTGTAGAAGAAGCACTACCAACAAATTTATTTGAAGAGGTAATGCAAAGCCGAGGAATTAAGATTACTCGTAGTTGGTTATAAGGGAATACTGTGTAGATTTTGCTTCAAACAGCACTCATAGAAATGTTGGGTTTCACAACCTTCAACCCAACTTACAAATATTCTCAAAGTAAAACATTAAAATTTTATGTCTACTTCACATATAGTCATTGATAATTTCCTAACTGATTCTGAAGTTAAAGAAGATTTAATTAATACTATATGGGAGGATGACTTATCATGTGAACTTGAATTAGAACAAGGAACAGTTTTAGTTTATCGTAATACGCTATTAGAAGTAGTATCTAAGAGTTATAGGCAAAATAATTATCAGATTGGTTTTGGCAATTATTATGCGGCTCAAATAGCAATTGGAGGAGTAAAAGAATTAAAATCAGGTATTTTATACCCAGTTTATTGCTTTGCTACGATATTTTATACATTTGATAAAAAGCTCATAACTGTAGATATTCACTCGGAAATGCGATGAAATTGGCTAGCTACCAAATACTACCGCAATCAAGGCGAACGAATTATGTTATTAAGACTGTTAGATACTTAATAGAGTTCAAAATAATCTTATTAAACCCTAATTATTGAAAATATTTAGGTATGGCTTTGAGCCTGGGATGATGAATAGAATGATAAATGCTGATTTTATCGTCGGAACTGAACTATAGCTAAAAATTAATATACCCTACGGTAGAAGTGAGAACTGTACCTAAACACTTAGGATGCCTGTGAGCTTTAAATATTGCATATATCTATACAACATGACAGAGGCTCACAAAAAAGTAGGAGGGTTTTACCATGCAAAAAATTCTATTAACTTTAAAGCAAGCGTTTCGTTCAAGCCTTTTGGTTATCTGCTTGATGATTTTTATCAGCTTGTCAGGTTCATTGATTTTATTTCAGCAAGCTAGTCATGCAACTACTCTCGAAGAATTGAAGTTAATACCTCCAGAGTATAAACCAAATTCTGAAGAAAAAATTAATCGCGCTAACGAATACGATCCAGGTGTTGGCGTTCAAGAAGAAGAACGAGAAGAAGCTTATGAACAAGCAATAAAAGATTCTAAAAATATTAACACTATCGAGAAGGCTTACGAAAGAAATTTGAAAGCTGAAAAAGCACAAAATCCTCCAGAAAGTCTTGGTGAAAAGGCGAAAGAAGTTCTTGAAAAAGTGACAGGTAAATAGAGAATATAGATTTGACATCCTCACCGCCGTAAACGCACGGGGAAGAAAGAGTAATGAGTAATAAGTAATGAGTAATGAGTAAATACCCATTTTTCATCCACTCATTACTCAGCCGTGCTGGAAATACGGGGTTTTAAACCCATTTTTCTGATAATTCCCAACCTATTCAGTATTAGCATTGGGAATTATATTCAAACTCCTGTTCTGATTTGGAGTGAGGTTAAAAAACTAGATAGTACCAAATTTTAAGCTAGTCGCGATCAAAAATCGCTTTTACTCAAATTCATCTTCATCAATTGTGGTGGGAGGAGTAGTCTTTTGATGATTAGCAAAGTTGCGCTCATACCACTTCATTAATGGAGTTGCACTAATTCCATGCACAATTACCGAAACTACAATAGTTGTGTAACTTATCCAAGCAATCTGTTCGGCTGCTTGACCTTTTAACCCATGACCAAAGGCATAGGCAAGATAGTATAAAGAACCGACACCGCGAATACCAAACCATCCCAATAACCAACGAGTTCCTGGGTGTAAGGTTCGGCGGTGTGAGTCTAGAGGATGTTTACCAATTGTGCTAATCCAAACTCCTACAGGTCTGATAATCAAGAATAACAAAATTATCACTAATAAAGATTGCATAGCATAATTAAACATTGGTTTCAATAATAATATTGAACCTAATAGTAGGATTGTCCCCACTTCCAGCAGCTTTTCAACTTGTTCAATAAATTCTAACTGTGCTAGCGGTTTTTCATGATTTCTGTAACTGCGTTGGACAACTAACCCAGCAACAAATACTGCTAGAAATCCATAGCCATTCACCATTTCTGTTAATGAATAAGTTATTAGAATTGTGCTGATAGCAATAAAATCTTCCATTAACTCGTCAGCAGGACGGAGTTTTTGAATTCTTTTTTCAATCCAAATTATAGATTTGGCAACAACAATTCCCATAATAATGCCAACTGCGATCGCCCAGATTAAATCAACCGCAATCCACTGTTTAAACCAGTTACCCCAGTTGTCATCTTCTAAGGCATGAATGCCAAAATAAACGAAGGGAAAAGCTAAAGCATCATTTAACCCACCTTCAGAAGTTAAACCAAATCTTAACTCATCTTGGTCTTTGGCATCGGTCAGTTGTACTTCTGATGCTAATACTGGATCGGTAGGTGCAAGAATTGCTCCTAATAAAATTGCTTCTCCCCAATTCATTCCTAAAAACAATTTACCCACAGCAGCCAGAGCAAAAATTGAAATTGGCATCAAAAATAAAATCAATCGCACCGTAATATCCCAAATTCCCAATCTGAGAGGACGAACAATTTTTAAGCCGCAGCTAAATACAGAAATAATTACTACCAGTTCTGTTATTCTCTCTAGCAGTTCGGTGTTAAAAACTCCATCCCGACGTAATTGAATTAGCCCTACACCATAAGGGCCTAGAAAAATACCAACCAGGAGATAAATAATAGCAAAAGAAAGAGGTAAGCGAGTAATCCAACCTGACCCTAAGGTTACTATCAGCAAAAGTAGACCTATCACAAATAGGTCAATAATATAGATATCTACCATATAGCTATTTATACAAAAATTAGGTGTTGCTCTGTCAGCTTAATTGCTATAGCTTTAATTAGGAATTGTCTATGGGAAGATATTCTAGGATTGAAGATTCAGACGCGCCACGAAATTGGCAGGGAATAGATAAATTTGGCGTTGGCTTTAACCCAATACGGTTGGGTTAAGAAATTTATCCGTTGAGGCAGGCAGGGGGAGCAGGGGATGCAGGGGATGCAGGGGGGGGAGAAAAAGCTTATCTGAAGCGTATTGGGCTTTAACCCGGTCTAGACAGACTATTCGTGTAGCCCCTAAAACAATGAGATACAGCTAATACAGACCTGTACGCGCTCCTACCAATGATCTATATTCCCTACTTTTTCACTCAGATATCGCCCATTTTAGTACAAATATACTATAATATAGATAGCATTCACAAAGCCTAGCCAAATGCATAACGGCTGTGTGAAAACCTTCTGGAAGATGGATTCAAGGGTTAGTTCGATGATGAAGCATTATATTCTCAACCTCAATCCGACTGCCAAGCATGAATGGGATCGGTGTATTTTACGCGATCCGCTGACTGCCAAACGCCCAGACATTGCTAAACTAATTGCTGAAGCGGTTGGTGCTGATACTGGTAGTTATTTAGTGAGCGTGAATATCGAAGTTCAAGTTTTACAGCAAGCCGCAGTACCTCAAGCCGAACAACTCTCGCTTTCATTTCCAGAGGTGAGTGTGTCATCACAACCACAACTGCGGGAAGCAGCTTGAGTATAACTAAGTTGTGAGATCCCCGACTTCTTTTACGAAGTCGGGGATCTGAACATGGTAGATTAAAAGACTGGGTGCGATCGCTATTTGGAAATATCAGAATGAGTCAGTGCTTGGTTTACCACCGGAGGCATCGCTATTAAGTAAAGCTTCAAAATTAAGGTTGAATGGGCACAAACTTATATTTATCAGTGCCAGGTATTTGTTGAACTTTGACGAGGAAGATACGATTATCTTTGCGATCACCTGATTGTGCAAACTGAATCTTTCCTGTAGCACCATCAACTAAAAAATTTGGACTGTGCAATATATTTTGCAAATCATCACGAGTTTTACTTTGCTGCAAACCTTTAACTATCGCTAAAGTGGCATCATAAGCTGTAGCCGTTCGCCAATTCACTGTTCCACCCCAAAGCTTCTCAGCATTATTTACAAAGGAATTACCGGGATCAGGAAGCCAAGGTATAGCAATTACCATGCCGTTGATAGCTTCCCCCCCATTTAGGGTTTCGCTTGTAAACAGCGTGGAACTACTAAATAAGCTCAATTGTCCTTTATTCGCTCGTGTCACTGCTAGACCTTCCCTATTTCTGTCTATGTAGAGAGCTAGTACTAAAGCATTAGCACCACTGCTAACAGCTTGGGTAATAACTGCACTAGGGTCAAAATTTTTGGCAGCAATATCGCAGTTGGTGGAGTTAACCTGACCACCAACAGCTTTTATCCCTTCAATAAATCTGTCCTTAAAGGAAAAATTATCTATACCTTTAGAATCAATACAAATCAAAAAATTGGTTTTACCTGTTTTGATAGCGTAATTAGATAGGTTATCTGCTATCGATTTAACACTAGGAGCAGTGCGTAAGATATAGTTGCCTATAGTAGTGAGGTTTTGAGCATAACTAGTGGGAGACATCATTACTAATCTTCCACTTTGATACACTGAGGCTGCTGCGATGGAAGCATTACTAGCATTATGTCCAACTACAGCCAAAATGCTGTTATCTTTGACAAAGTTAGTCGCAATCTTTACAGCTTCACTTGGGTCATTATCATCGTTAGCGATCGCTACTTCTAAAGCTTGACCATTGATCCCACCACTGTTATTCACCTCATCTTGAGCTTGAGCCACACCCCGTAGCATCTCTTTTGCCACATTTGGATTTGTACCAATAGGTACACTTGTAGCTATTTTGACGTATTTTTTCTGTTGGCGAACCTTGGCGTTATTCAAGTAAATCAAAGCTTCTGGGTCTGTACGATTAGCTTGACGGTATGAATTGAATTTATCAATAGCAGTCGGACAATCACCATTTAAGAATGCTTTCACTCCAGCTTCTTTATCTGGGTTCGTATCTTGCGTGAATAGAATTTTTTCACCAAAACTAATTCTATCACCTAGAGTATACTCCTCTTTTACACAGGAATTTACTATAGATTTAACTACAGGTTGAGGTTCATCTTTAACCCTAAAAAAGTAGACTATAGTACCACCAAAAATTACTCCGATTACTCCGATAATGGAAGCTACTATATACTTAAATTTGCTAGGTGGAGGTGGAGGATCGACAATTCCCAGAGGTAGGGTAAGTGGCTGTTCAGCAATTATTGGAGCTTCGATTAGGGCTATATCTTCATCTCTAAGTCCTAAAGCTTGCTGAAGACGTTTCAAATTAGCGCCAGTTCTATCGCTGAGAGGAAACCCTTGTCTAATCTCGTCGCGGAACGCTAGCTCATATCGCTGTAATTTTATCCTTTTGTTTTCGATAGGTGCTAAAACCTGAGTTTCAATTGCAGCAGCGTCCTCAGATGATAGTTGCAGAGTCTCTTGTAATGCATCCAATGCAGCGCGACCAGCAACAGAAATTTCACCATTACCACCCTCTACCCAATACTCAACTTCTCGAAGATATGTGAGTTTGGGATCGTTACTTGGTGCTTTGGCAAGCTTGATTTTAAAGCCACCTTTGACAGGATATATCTCTGGTTTCATGGCTGGCGTACTTTCTTGCACTTTCTTGGCAGCGTATTCATGCAATTCATCAACAGAAATCCAACCGTCTTCATCGCGATCTGCTGCACCAGTCTCTAAACCCTCAACTATGTAGCTGGTATAAGTTGAGGTATCTACTCCTTGCTGTTCAAAAGCAAATTGAGTTGAAGTCGAAGATGTGAGAACAGCCCGCCCTTCTCCACCCAATTGGTTCTTGACATCCACAAAACCATCATCTTTAGCCGCCATACCCACGGCAAACGCACCACTAAAGCAACAATCGAGAATCACTACCTCGCGTTTGGAGCGGCTATTACTCATGACCTCATGGACAAAATTAGCTGCTACTGTTGTTGCCCTAGCTGGTACTCCCTTGTCAGTTTTACGGGTGTTACGAGCCGCAAAGTAAAGCTTACCACTCTCATCTTTAATGCCATGTCCAGAGAAAAATAGCAGCACGAGGTCATCTTTTTGACGATTATCAAACAATATATCGATCGCTTCCTCCATCTCATGCCGTTGAGGGTTCAGCAGCACTTTGACATCATCAAAACCCCCAATCTCTGGGTTCTCTAAAACTCGCTGTATTGCCTCAACATCTTTTGTCGCTGCTGGCAATGGAGTAAGGCCAGGTTCATACTCACTGACTCCGATTAGCAGTGCTATTTTCACCATCTCGTTATTCTTCCTTGCTAATGGAATTTATCAATTGCCTGCGATAAACTTTTGAGCTTGTTCGATGGCGGCGTTTAACTCTTCCTGACTGCTAGCTTTCACCTTCAGTTTTTTGCCGTTAGCCTCGACTTCCAATTCAATGGTTTTGTTGCCCAAGCGATCGCCCAAAAATCCCAACATTTTCTTAAAATTGGCAAGGCTCACTTCTGCCTGCAATACCCCCAACAAAAAACTGCCCATAGGCTTGGCTAGTTCGGGTATCTCTGTAGCTGCTACTAGTTCAGCACTTTCAACATCTAAGTCTTTGATTTCTCGCAGCAGATTCCGTGCTTCCCGTTCTTGCTCCTCTGCATCTAAATCTGGATTAGAAAGAGCGATCGTCAGTTTGACGTTAGATTCAGAACTCATTTTGTGCCCTTTGAAGTTTTTCAGCAGTTGATAGTCAATAGTATTTCTGTAGTATATCGATTGACATCACTTCTTCTATGTAAATTTCCTGAAACTTTTTCAAGATTTTTCCAAAAACTCATGAAATTAAGGCAAAAATCTAGTATAAATACAGAACATCCCTCTTCAATAGCTGCAAAACTTAGAGGCAATCAACAGTATTTCATCTGACAAGTTGTTTCAGTACAGCAGTTTGTTTTACCATACTTGCGATCGCAGAGTAAGTTATGAGTTTGTCTTTGCAACTTCTTTAGAAGCGATCGCTAGATCAAACTATTACAGGACAGCGTAAATTCAGTGACCATCTCAAATAACCAGACAAGGGGCTTCAGCCTAGGCTGTTGACTTTGTGGGTTTTTAGGCGGTTTTTGTTCATGCAGTTTTTGTGTCGTTAAAATTCCTCTGAAAATAGGGTTTTTCTTTTC
>NZ_JBALFY010000061.1:0-84688 GCF_036916655.1 Nostoc sp. | reverse complement strand
TAAATTCTAGTCAATTTTCTCAATCATTAGTTCGGATGTACTAAATAGATTCGTTTCTTTGGGGTGTGACAGTTCTGGGTGCGGAATGTGGGCTACAATACTACATATCTCTGAGAAAATAACTCCTCTTGCGATCTCTACAAGAGGAGTCATTTTCCGCTAGACTTAACTTAAGGAACGTGAATTAAATAAGATGGAAAACTTCATCCTCTCTCTGGCCTCCTTCTCGTTTATAAGAAGATAGATTGAGGGTGAGTTAAACTAGGGACATCAATTGTATGTTATTTAATTCTTATTCTTAAGTATAGGCTGAAACTTCTATTTATCAAGAAATTGGACTTTATTAATCACAATAGAAAAAATTTCACGCCCTAGTTCAGAACTTTTACTCAATAAAGTCGGTTACTTCCTTTAATTAGATGAAGTTGAACTAACCTGTCGAAGAAACTCGGTATTCAAATCTAGCTTTTTTCCTAACCATAAAGAATGCTCCGTATGATCTGAGACAGCATCGCCTGTATTTGGGTGGACAAGAATATCCAATCCCTCACGATTGAGCATTAACCAAGGAACGACTTGAGCAAATTGATTCGGTAAGAAAGCAACTTGATACATCCCTTGTGGGTGGGGCCCGATGGGGTGGTCAAACCAGCGTCCGAGTTGCACGTCAAACCTAGCGCCCAATCCTTCACGTACACGCGCAGCTACATCCTGACTCGCAGTATCGAAGTAAACATGAGCGTGAAAACCAGCGATCTCTATAGTATCTTCTTTCATAGATCCACTTTTCGCTCTCAACTCTAATTTAGGGTAGTGGACTTTTTCTTTCTTACTGAAAAAGCGATCAATCAATTTTATCCCAATACCGTGCAGTTAAAGATAGATTGTGGAAATTTGACTCACAGAGGTTATCGATTGAAGTAACCTAGATAAGCTGTTGCGCCTGCAAATTGCATCACAGCATGATTATCCTCTACCTTGCACCCTACTCCCCTGCCGCCTCAATGTGCAACCTATAATCACAACAGCTTATCTGGGAATTTGAATCTATCTTTTTTGGCTGGAAACTCGTGGCTGGACTTGTGTATAAACGGTAGCCGAGCTTGGAGGGGTTTTTAGTTGCTGCTTGTTCTAATCGCCTTCCTGTCCTCAAGGCATCTTTTCGAGAGGAAAGTGGGGATGCGTGACGTAGCCATTACACTCCTAGAAAAAAGAGTTGGGTAATAAATTATTTACTGTTCTATCAAATTAACGTTGTTAAGTTACTCAGCAGGTGTAGTTCCCACCTCTAGGCTGTGTTAGATGTTGTGACGCAAAACAGGAGTATAGATACGTTGCGAAAGCTTTCTCCAGATTCTCCTCTATTTATTGTATTAATCATTATTAGTTTTCTCGTAGTAACTTTTTCCACTTGGTTATCATCTAAACCATTCCTTTTAAAACCATTTGGGGTTAACGATATTATTCAGTTACTTACCTTACAACTATTTATTTCTTTGTTATTAGAACGTTCTTTAGAAGTTTTTCTAACTACTTGGCGTGGTGCATTTGTCGAACAGTTAGATATTAGTATTCAGCAGGAAAAAGCTCTAGTATCTGAGAAGATAAGACTTATGGAAGTCCAACAAAAACAGCTTTCTCCTTGGGAATCAAATCAAAGCAGTGAATTACCGCCTGAAGGAATGAGTTTAGAACAGCAAATAATTCAAAATTTCACACAAAGTCAACACGACGCATTAAATATATTCAAGCCACAAATGGATGGTATAAATGAAAAAGAGCGTCAAAGAACAGCCTATAAATCTGATACGCGAATAATTGCTCTATGGACATCCCTTTTATTCGGTCTTTTAATTAGTGCAATTGGTATTCGCTCAATTGAACCACTTGTAGTTATTGATTTAGATAATCCCATCCAAGTAGTTATTTTCCGTTGTTTAGATGCATTGCTGACGGGAGGTTTAATCGCAGGAGGTAGCGAAGGAATCCATAAGCTCATAAAAGTTTTTCTAGATTTTATGGAAGCTACATCTAAACAAATCAAAAATCAGTGAGCGTCTTGAGAAAACAAATTTATGGAGATTCTCATACCTGAAGAAATATAAATTAGCTGTAGGGTGTGTTATGCCTTATAGCAACGCACCTGAGATTGTTGACGGTGCGGCGCTTGGCGACAACACACCATACATTAAAATTCCTTAACATAGCTGGAAATATTAGCACCAACTTACTTATTTACTGACTTTGCGACAATCCACATTTGGATTCAATACACTTGGGTTTTTGAGACGCGATAAATCGCCGTCTCTACAAGCGTTTGGTTGCTCATTCTGAACTGTATTGCATCTGGATTAACAAAATATTATTAGCGGTATATATTCTTGCACTTTTCTGCATAGCTTGGAAATTCATATCCAATTAAAATAAGCCCATACTTCAACGAGTGAACTTAAGGAAGGATCAAAGATACAAGATAAACTAAACACCTTAAAGGCTGTTTGAAAGATCTAATTTTATACTAGTAATTAGAAATCGCTTCTACACAAACAAAACCAACCCATCTCCGTGGGTTAAAGAACTTGATTCTGTGTTAGTCCACGGGGGCGGACAATGCCAATGCAGTAGTAAATTATACGAAAATGTTGGTAAATTCACTGTGGGTTTGCGATCGCAGATAAAGGATTACCCGAAGATGAAATGCTAATGCGGCCTTAATACGTATGGTTGGAGGAATGCAATCTTTAGAATGGATGTTTCTAGATACCATGTTACGTCTGCGTCCGGTAGAAAAACTCGATGAACGTGTAGTAATTGTAGGTATTGATGAAAAAGATATTGAATGGGTTAAGCAATATCCAATTCCAGATCAGAAAATTGCAGAGTTACTGACCAAGTTGGAAACTTATAAACCGCTAGCTATTGGGCTAGATATCTTCAAAAATGTGCCTGTAGAACCTGGTGGCAAACAACTAGCGCAGATATTACGAACAAATTCTAATATTATTGGCATTGAAAAAGTTTTACAACCCGGAGAAATTTCACCACCCCAGAATTTACCACCCGAACGAGTTGGATTTGTCGATTTACCTAATGATATTGAACGAGTTAATGCTGAGTTAACCGCAGGTAGCACCCCAGGTAACAATCCCAGGTAAAAATATTTTACAGGTGACAATTACCGAATCGCCACCATTTCACGCTGGGGTTGTCTTTGACAATAACCAATCCCCTAGCGTTGGCTCAGAACAAGGGAGTATTTTTATTGCTCACGATAATTTCTTAGGGTTTGGGGATAAATTCAGTGCTGAATATGCTGGTAGTGAAGGTTTAGACAATTCAATATCAGTTATTCTATTCCCTTTAACGCCCTAGATGGAACCATTGGTGTCCGCTACAGCAACAGCGCTAGCCGGATTATTGAAAGCGAATTTCGTGACTTAGATATCCGCAGCGAAGCCGAAACCCTTTCTTTTAATATCCGTCAACCGTTAATCCACACCCCAAACAGCGAATTTGCTCTAGGTTTTGCATTCGATTTACGGCGCAGTCAAACCTATATACTCAATGATATTCCCTTCTCCTTTACCGAAGGCCCCGAAAATGGGAAATCAAGAGTTACAGTAATTCGCTTTTCCCAAGATTGGTTACAACGTAATGCTAACAGTGTTTTAGCGGCGCGATCGCAATTTAGTTTTGGCATTGATGCTTTTGATCCAACTATCAACGATAGTGGTACTGACGGGCGTTTTTTCTCTTGGGTGGGACAATTTCAATGGGTACAAAGGTTATCTCCCCGGATTTTGATGCTTGCCAAAGTTAACACTGCTCATGGGGGAAACCCCCTACAGCCCTTCGGGCATCCTACGGCAGGCGCTAGCCTCTCCCTTTGGGAGAAGACCGCACTGGCTTGGCTATACAGACAAAACCCACCTGCGTGGGTTAAGAAGCTTGATTTTTCGTTAGTCCGCGTAGGCGGACGAAAGTTTGTGTAGCTGCGATTTCCAATCGCCCAAAACTTTTCAAACTAATGGTTTCATTCTAGTATCTATAATCACGATATAATCCAAACTGACTTGATAAATTGCTAATTACACGAACAAAATAAGGCATAGCAAATTTATCCAAGCAGGTAGATTATCTGATGACTATTCCAGAATCAATTAAACAATTCATTACATGGATACAAGGTTTTGACCATACAACAGGTTTAATACATACTAGATATAATTTAATAGAGAAAATTATCGGGCGCTATCCAGATTTACAGGATATTTTAGAAAAATACGATTTTGAGCCTTCTATAATACGTGAAGGATATCGTTTAGTTGTTGTGAAACCAAAAGTTGCGATCGCCTGTAATTTACCCAAAAATTTTAGAGAAGGTAATTGTCAAATAGAGTTCAGTAGTATTCTTTTTAAATATTTAAAAATTCACTTAAATCATCAAGATATTTTGGGTCAATTAATGACAGGATTGCACACCCAGCCATGTTGGGGATGTCGTCGTTTTTTGAAGCAATTAGATAAAAATAATTTCCAAGTAAATCTAGGTCAAACAACAATCATTTTATCGAACTTAGAAGTAACAGAATTGTGTTTGTGTATTGATGAAGTTTGCCAAGAATATAAAAGTTTAATCATAGAATTTGAAAATGCTTTAGAAACATGGGATTTTGAATTCGCCAAGCTTTCAGGAAATCGAGGTTTTGTCCTTTTTTCTGTAAGACAAGAATTATGGGAGTTAATGCAGCAGTTTGCTAATGAATTTGATTATACTAAAGGTAAGTCAGAATGGCATCTATTTCATAGAAAAAATAGATCAATTCGCGTGAGTCGAGGAATTCGCGATCATACATTTATTTTCCCAAAAATCGATAGCGACTTATCTTTATTGCCCCAAAATCAAATTCATATAATCTATAAGCTAAATGATATTAATTTACAACCTATTGAGACAGAGAAATTTAGCTTATGGCAGCAAGATATCGGTATACGAGGAACCTGGACGGCTAGGTATACCAAACAGTGGTTATTAGAAAAATATATTCCCAAAGTCATTAATTATTATTCAGAAACGTCTCAAATATCGGAAGCTGAATTGCTAGCCCAAATCACAAATTACACAGGCGAACGTGCGCTGATTAAGGAAATTGACCATATCAGTAATTTAGTACCTTATCTGCATGACATCCAATCTTGGCTACATATATATGTGGAAAATATTGCTGCTTCACTCTTGCAACCATATTACCAAGCCTATACAAATTTAGTGCGTAATACAGATTCTTCCATAGCAGGCATAGACTATATTATCGGGAATTTGCAAAGAATTGAGTGGAAAAATACGCCAGAAGAAAATTATAGTCATTTCACAGACTGGAAAAACTTAACTTTTAAATATGCTATAGATTGCTTGGATAAGCAAGTCACAAGAATCTATAATTGTGAATATGAAAATAGTTTAAACGCAGATTTAATAACTCGGATATTTATTTGGATTCTAGAAAATGGGAAAATTTCTTTTTCACAAGCTCAGTTAAATGCTGGTAAACAGGCTTTGCTACCACTTTGGGAACAAAGTCGCTTTGAAATGCGCCATGTGTATCCTAATCGATAAAGCTACATAATCTGCTATAAATTTAAGACAAATCCAGGTAGTACATTTTCTCCTGATAAACTAATAGGATTGTCTAATATCTCGACATCTTTACCTCGACGATAAATTTCCACTCGCTTATTTTTACGGTCAATTAACCAGCCTAATTGAGTACCATTTTCGATATACTCCTGCATTTTCTCTGGCAATTCTTTTAAAGAATCAGTGCGAGAACGCAACTCTACTACAAAATCAGGACAAATCGGGGCAAATTTTTCTTGTTGTTCTGGAGTTAAAGCATTCCATCGCTCAATTTTCACCCAAGAAACATCAGGAGAACGCTCTGCACCATTGGGTAGAGTGAAACCAGTTGAAGAGTCAAAACCTTTGCCTAATTGAGTCTGTTTATAAGAAGAATTCAGAACTCAGGAGCGGAGCCGGAGACGCTCCGCCTCCGGTCAGAATGGGCTAAACCTTAGCTATCCGCTAACAGTATGAATTCTGTACGAGTGGGTAATGAATATTGGTTAAAACCACGTAAGAGGTGGGCGAAAAAAATTAAAATATTCTCGCCTGAAAACTCTATCCCTTTATGGGTAGAGTATTCTGAATTCTGAATTCTGACTCCTGTTTTATTCCAGATTCCTAATTCAACAACCATATCAAAGTTACGGTTGCCAGTATCACTACCCGTAGGTGGCATAATTAACAATTCCCCTGATGCTGTGCGCTCAAATCGATAATCGCGGTTTTTCTGACACATCTGGAAAAATTGCTCATCAGTCAAGTCAATTTTCAATTTGAGTGTAGAAGGGAAAGTGGTTATTGTGGCGTTCATAAGCTATTCTGAGCATCTTACTGTCTAGTGTAGTGCTGTATGTGGTGCGATCGCACTCCATACAACTTTCAGGTGCGAACATACACAGGCATAGTAAAAGTGCTTAGAATTATCCTTCCCGTTGGTGTCAGCCTGCCATTACTTTCATGGGCTTTTCCGCATGACGTGAAAAGTCACAGCGAATCATCCCTTCGTTTAGTAGCGTCTTTTTTCTTTCCCATGTTTTAACAAGCATCTATTGTGGGCATCATAATCCCAAGCCGAATATATCGGCTAGCTAGCAGCCAGGAAATTCTTTGGCAGCAAGTTTTTTATCTACAACTTATAGTATCAACCGATGGCAGATAGTTTTAGACGTTATTTCTTTGTTTCTCAATCTAGTTTTTACACTGAGTTTATTTTGGGATGTCTACAGATTAAATTGGGATTAATTTGTAGCATCGGTATTTGGATATTATCAGAAGCTAAGTTACAAGCTGCCCAAGCACATCAAAACTGGAAATTATCTTCAGAATTGACTGAGCAAGTTACCACAGTAAATAATCCTGAGTCAGTAGTGCAATACTCAACCCGCATTTCTCACAAGCTTGAAATGCAGAGGTGCAAGGGAGCAGGGGAGCAGGGGAGCAGGGGAGAGTTCAATGTGCCTTGTTCTTTCCCCTCTGCCCCTCTGCCTCTCTGCTCCTCTGCACAAGGTTTTGAGAGATGTGGTGAGAAATCCGGGTCAAGACCCCTTCCCTATCGATTACCTATTTTGATGGCAGCACCCGAAAACTTCAATCCTGATTTGCGATTACCGCCAGTGCTACCCGAACCACCGCAGAATTCCAGCCCGCCAAAAACTTCCACAGAATCAGGAAAGCCGGATGCTGTTTTGGAAAGTAGCCCGCCAAAAACTTCCACAGAACCAAGAACACCGGATGCTGTTTTAGAAAGTATTGATACGGATTATCACTACGAGTCAGACAACTTTGGCCAAACTAATTTTTTCCTCGAACCAACGGTTAAGTTTCGATTGAGTAATGGCAATAAAATATTTTTTAGGACGGGTTTTAACTATTTTGGGCAACGCGGTGTTGAATCAATTACCAATTTTCCCTTGCAAATTGGATGGCAAGGAAAAATTGGGCAAGTGACTCTGCAAACAGCAGCCGGGGTTGATATGTTCAACCGTTTACCCACAGCTATCAATCTCAATGCTAAAGTAGAGGCTCCCATTTCGTCGCCGCAAGTTTCGACATCAGGTCAATTGCTATCGGCGGTAGTACTATCAGGTAATTTAGAACAAGGGCCTTATAAATCTAATGTCCGAACTTTAGAAAATCAAATTACTGCTTGGCGATTTGGGCCTGATTTATTTTGGCAGATTGACCGTAACACCAGTTTATTTTCATCATTGCGTTTGGGTAACTACAACGATGGTAATTCTGATGTGCAGTCTTTTAGCCGATTAGAGCGCAAGTTTGGACAATTTTCTCTGGCAGCTAACTTATTCACTTGGAGTTTCGATCGCGATTTAGAACACACAAGTGGCTACTTTTCTCCACCAGACTTCCTAGTTTACAACGGTGAGGTAGCTTGGGAAGGAGATATTGCCAGTTTCTTACGCTGTCGTCTCGCTGCCAACTTAGGACGGCAGCGACTTAAAGGAGAATTTGACAATGCTAATACTTATCAAACACGCTGTACGGTAAAGCTGTCGCCCAATATAGAAGCAGACTTGGGCTATAGCTTTAGTAATGTCCGCAATCAAGAAACCGGGGGAAGTTCCTACGGTAGTGATTCTTTTACAGGGCAGTTGCGGGTCAAATTTTAACAAAAAAGAATTCAGGAATCAGAATTCAGAATTCAGAATGAATATAGAATCAAGCGTGCTATAGATTTTTGTTTTTTTGATTTTTTCCAAATTATAAACTTTGACTATCAAAGTCTTCTTAATTTTGTTTTGACTCCTGAATTATGAATTTTGAATTCTGTTTTTTTAAATCCAAAATGGTATAAGCCTGAAGAATGAAAGCACCATTACCTGATAACGAAACACAGCGAATCGAATCTCTTTTGCAATATAAGATTCTCGATACCCCTTCGGAAACGGCCTTTGACGACCTTACCCGTTTAGCCTCATATATTTGTGGAACTCCCATTGGCTTAATCAGCTTAATTGATACTAATCGTCAGTGGTTCAAGTCAAAAGTTGGTTTGGATGCCCTAGAAACACCCCGCGATTTGGCATTCTGCGCTCATGCTATTATGCAGCCGGAAGTTTTTATTGTGCCTGATGCCACAGAAGACGAAAGGTTTGCGACAAATCCGCTAGTTACCTCTGACCCAAATGTTCGGTTTTATGCTGGTGTACCCCTAACTAACCCTGAAGGATATGCGTTAGGAACCCTTTGCGTAGTTGACCATGTACCAAGAAACCTCTCTCCAGAACAAATTGAAGCACTACGAATTTTAGGCCGCCAGGTAATTAAGCAACTAGAAATGCGGCGGAGTTTAGCAAGTTTGGTATTGGCAAGTGATACCCGCAAACAGGCACAGAAGACACGTAAAGAATTTTTAAAAAAGGTTGCCGCCGGGTTTGGATTGGCATTGGCAATTTTAGTCTTGATTGGCACGATTTCGTATCAAAGTACGCAAGTGTTAATTCATACTAGTAAAAAGTTGAATAATACCCAATTGACAATCAACAATTTGCAAGAACTGCTTTCTAACATCAAGGATGCGGAAACGGGACAACGCGGTTATATACTCACTAAACAGGATGTGTATCTAAAACCATATCAGACAGCAATTGCCAAACTTGCGCCTGAAATTAAGGAGCTAAGAAAATTAACAGCAGATGATTATAAGCAACTGAGTCAACTCGATACCCTGGAACCCTTAATTGCAATAAAACTGAACGAACTGAAAAAGACCATCGACTTACGCCAGAATTTAGGATTAGATGCTGCATTGGAGGTAATAAATACAAATCAGGGAAATAACTTAATGAGTGATATCCGCAATATCATTCGTGAGATGGAAAAGAAAGAGACAGAAGAACTTCAGCAGCAGTTAAAAACTACCAAAGATAGTGCCCGTAATACTCTTTTGATGCAGGCGATCGCTATTTGCCTAAGTTTTCTGATTTTGGCTACAGTCTACTACTTTATCTATCGTGAGGGAAAAGAGCGGAAATTAACAGAGGAAACACTGAAAAAAGAACGCAACTTTATCTCAGCGGTTCTGGATACAAGCAGCGCTTTGGTCATAGTTCTTGACTCTAAAGGGCAAATTGTTCGCTTCAATCAAGCTTGTGAACAAACCACTGGTTATTCATTTGATGAAGTGAAAGGAAGGTGTTTCTGGAACCTGTTTCTAATTCCTGAAGAGATAGAGCCGGTAAGAGCAGTTTTTGAAGAGTTACGAACCGGTGAAGGCCCTAAAAAATACGAAAACTATTGGGTAACGAAAGATGGCAGTCGGCGACTGATTTCTTGGGCTAACACTACCTTACGAGACTATGAGGGCGACGTTGAATATGTTGTTGGTACAGGGATTGATATCAGCGATGCTTTTGAGGAACTGCGCTTACGCAAACGAACTGAACAGCATCTAAAAGCAGAGTATGCTACAACCCGCGTTTTAGCAGAGTCAACGACAATCAACGAAGCCATGCCCCAAATTCTGCAAGGAATCTGCGAAAGTTTGGGATGGGATTTAAGTGAATTTTGGATGGTAGATCAGCAAGCAAATCTACTGTTTTTGTCAAATTCATGGTATGAAACTTCGCTGCAAATGCAAGAATTTGACATCCTCAGTCGGCAGACCACATTTACCCCAGGAATTGGGCTACCTGGCCGTGTCTGGGCTAGTGTTGAACCTATATGGATTGCTGATGTTGTTAAAGATCAGAATTTCATCCGCTCTCAAATCGCTGTCCAAGCAGAACTGCATGGAGCTTTTGGGTTTGCGATCCGTAGCAGTAAAAAAATCATTGGTGTCATTACCTGCTTTAGCCATGAGATCCAGCAAGCCGATCCAAATTTGGCAAAAGTTATGAATTCGATTGGCGAACAAGTGGGGCAGTTTATCGAGCGTAAGCAGGCAGAAGAAGAACTCCAACGCCAAAACTTGCGATCGCAACTATTTACTGAAATCACCCTCAAGATTCGTCAGTCTTTGCAAATCAAAGAAATTCTCCAAATCACTGTCACTGAAGTTCAAAAAATTCTTCATAGCGATCGCGTTTTGATTTATCAACCTTTGGCAGATGGCTCTGGAAACACTGTCGTTGAGGCAGTAGTTTCTGGCTGGTTGGCAATCAAAGAGAAAAAGTTCACCGATACTTACTTTCAAGCCGAATACATACAGCAGTACTATCTACAGCAGTACCGTCAAAAACGGAATCTGGGGCTGGCTGACTTGGATATAGTTGAAGCCCAAAAAAACCACATCGAATTGCTGCAACAATTTGGAGTCAAGTCTAATTTAGTCGTACCCCTACTTGTCAAAGAAGAACTCTGCGGTTTACTGATTGTCCATCAGTGTGGCAGTACCCGCAACTGGTCTAGCTTTGAAACTCATCTTTTACGGCAAATTGCTGACCAAGTAGGTATTGCTCTAGCCCAAGCCCAAATGTTAAATGCAGAAACTCAACAGCGCCGAGAACTGGAAATTGCTCGACAACAAGCTGAATTAGCTTCTCAAACCAAAAGTGCCTTTTTGGCCAATATGAGCCACGAAATTCGGACTCCGATGAATGCTGTGTTGGGGATGACAGGTTTAATGTTAGAAACTCCCTTAAACTCAGAGCAACGGGATTTTATCGAAACAATTCGCATTAGTGGCGACGCTCTCTTAAGCCTAATCAACGAAATTTTGGATCTTTCCAAACTTGAGGCTGGGGAGATGATGCTAGAAACTCTAGATTTTGACTTATCTGCCTGTGTAGAAGAGGTGTTGGAATTATTGGCTCCCCCGGCCCATAACAAAGGATTAGAAATTGCAGCGTTAATCTATCCCAACGTCCCCACCCACCTCCAAGGCGATGCTGGCCGCCTGCGGCAAATTCTGATGAATCTAATCAGCAATGCGATCAAGTTCACCAGCGACGGAGAGGTAGTATTACGAGTAGAATTGCGTCCGCCCTCGGCGTCGGCGAAGCCATCGCAAACCTCTACTACAGCTACCATCTATTTTGCCGTCATAGATACCGGTCTTGGCATTACCTCTGAAGACCAATGCAAACTCTTTAAGCCATTTACTCAAGTAGATGCTTCCACCACCCGTAAATATGGTGGCACAGGTTTGGGATTAGCTATTTGCAAGCAACTGGTGAGCTTGATGGGAGGAGAAATGGGCGTAGAAAGTCGCTTCGGGAAAGGATCTAAATTTTGGTTTGAAGTAACTCTCGCCAAGCAACTTTACCCTATTTCCTCAGAAAGCGATCCCGAACTTTTGCTGAATCGGCGCTTATTAGTGGTGGATGATAATGCTACTAATCGTAAAATCATTCACCATCAAGCTACTCGTTGGGGGATGCTGGTAGATCAGGCGGCTTCGGCTACTATTGGTCTTAAAGCTATTCAGGAGGCTGCCAAGCAAAGAAATCCCTATGACATGGCTGTGATTGATATGCAGATGCCAGAAATAGATGGCATGACTTTAGGAGAACAAATTAAGGCAAATCCCGCGATCGCTGGGCTACCTTTGATTATGCTTACCTCTACTAATCAACGCGATGAAATCCAGCGATCGCTAAAAATCGGATTTGCGGCTTATTTAGTCAAACCTGTTAAGCCATCCCGACTCCTCGATACCATCATGAATATCTTAGGAAGGCAGCTGGAAGAAAAGGCAGGAGGCAGGAGGCAGGATTTCAAACTGACTCCTAACCCCGGACTTCTGGCTTCTAATTCTCATAAATTAAGAATTCTCTTAGCCGAAGATAATTTGGTGAATCAGAAAGTTGCTTTGAAGCAACTCCAAAGCCTTGGCTATAGTGCTGATGTTGCCGGCAATGGTAAAGAAGTTTTGCAGTTATTAGAACAAATTCCCTACGATTTAATTCTGATGGATTGCCAAATGCCAGTTCTCGACGGTTTAGAAACGACAAAAGAAATTCATCGTTGGCAAGAAAGCAGCTTTGTCAATGGTCGCCGTCCTATGGTAATTGCGATGACAGCTAATGCCATGAAAGAAGATCAGCAAATGTGTCTAGATGCCGGCATGGACGACTATCTGAGCAAGCCAGTAATGAAAGAAAAATTGGCTGCGGCGCTACAGCGTTGGGGAAGTTTGATATTCATGGTAAAAGAAACAGCTGTCACAGAGCAGACGGTTTCTACAACAGATGTCGATTCAGTTGACCTCCCAATTGATTGGCAACGCTTACATGAACTCTCAGAAAATAACCCAGAATTTGAATTAGAACTACTGCAAATATTCGTTGAAGATATTCAACCTCGTCTAGAGTTGATTAAAATAGCGATCGCAGTTCATAACTTTGAACAAATAGCACACGAAACCCATCAAATTAAAGGTGCTAGTGCCAATATGGGAGTTACAACCATGCATCTAGCAGCAGAACAATTAGAACAACTAGCTTATAATCAAGAGCGTCGAGGTACTAGTAACTTAATCTTAGAGTTAGAAGACTTTGTTAAACGCATCCAACAATTTTTGAACGCTAAAGATAGTAACGCCAAAACATGAGAAATAATAATATTTATTAAAGAATTAAGATTAACGATTTTTTCTGAGTAAGCAGTAAAGATACTTATAGCGGTTCCCACTCAAAATTATATCGCAAGGTGTAGGGGCAATTCATGAATTGCCCCTACGGGTGTACTCAATACAGTTAAGATAAGCCCAAAACACTTGTAGAGACGGCGATTTATCGCGTCTCAAAAACCCAAATTGTTGCCAGTAGACCTTAACCCAAGCGTATTGAGATATAACTTGTGAACAATTGGGAATAATAACTTTAATGTACTAAAAGTATGTTCGATGAGTTAGCTACATCATAAGCTAAGAATTTTTAGCCTAAATGTCAGTTAAAGGCATCACCTTCTATTCCCAATTGATTCCCGAAAAGCGAGGTTTTCCTAATGAGTCAGATGAGTAGAGACGATGTACGAGAAAGGCTTGGCAATATCGATCAGATCCGCGATATTATTCTTGGAACACAGCTAAGAGAGTACGAAAATCGGTTTAGCAAGCTGGAGTCAGATATATCTCTGCTGCAACAACAGACGCGATCGCATATCGATCAACTCAAATCCAACTTTTCGGCTGAACTAAAAGCGGGGTTTGAGTCGCTAGATAAAAAGCTGAAATCACTCAACCTAGCAACTCAAGAAGAAACTCTTGACTTACGGCAACAGGTTGATAGACTTAATAAAAAGTTCTCTAGTAGCGTTCAGTCGCTTGATGAAACCTTAGATAGCCAAACTACCTCCATTCGAGATGAAATCTTTCAAACTAAAGTCCACTTACAAGATGATGTCACGGCATTACGGGATTTAATTTTAGAAGAAATAGAGCGACGCTTTTCGCAGTTGACAGATACTAAAGTTTCTAAAGACGATATGGCTGAAACTTTGTTTGCCTTGGGAATGCGTCTGAAAGAAACGGAATTTATTCCCAAATTGCGAGAAGCAGCCGATGAACACAACGATGAATATACTGCTGTACCACTTCTAGAAACTACAAAGTTGTCAAAAGTGTTAACTCACTCTAACAGTACGGCAGAATTACATTCGTAATTACAGCAGAATTCAGAAGTAAAACAGGCTTTGTATCTGATTTTGCGATTTAGCTTGTGTACTTCATCAACTTAAAATCGACTGGTCATATCATGTCCATCCAAAAGACCTCTCCCTGGTTTTACTACGCAAAACCTGTCCCTCTCCGACTCGGAGAGGGATAGACTTGAACTTTAGTTCAAGGCAGGGAGAGGTCTGTCGAACTCACGTTAAGTCAGAAGGCAAGAATAACTCAGCACTCTTAAAAGGATGACTCAGGTGGAAAATTCGATTTCTCAATCGGTTGAGTTGGAACCAGAAAATGCTGTGCAGCTTGATAATTTGCTGCATTTGCTAATCGAACTCAAAATTATTGAATCACCTGAGCAATCTTTTTCTTCATTACCATCGAAAACTGATCGTAAGAATGAGTATATTCCAGAAGAAATTGAATTACTACAACTTCCTCCAGTGACATTAGAAGTATGTGAAGCTTATTTAGAGTCAGATTTTAATTTTCCTCAAGGTACATCTAATTACTCACAAACGACTCAAGAAGAATCTATTGAAATATTTGCAGAATTTGAGGAAAAGTTAGGCAACTCAGAGGATGCATTACAAAAATTACGGGATATATTGGTCGGATATGAGTTAGCAGAAATAGACAATATTACAGCTAAACTTGAACAAAAGTTAACAAAAATTGAGCATCAAATTTATGATCCTAAAGAGCTAGTAAATCTACTACTACCGTGGATTTCTGAGCTTTTAAGGCTGACAATTACAGACTCGCGAGAAGAAATTGTCCAGATAATTGCTCCGATTATCGATCAGACTATCCGCAGTCGTGCTGAACAGGATAAAATGAGCATGAGTACTGCGATCGCACCTGTAATTCCTCTCGCGATTACCCAACAGATTATTATAGCTCCAGAAGAAGTTTCAGATGCGATCGCTCCGGCAATGGGACGAGCGATAAAAAAGCAAATTGAAATTGAACAGAATATTGTAGTAGATGCACTCTACCCAATTATTGGTAGTACCATCGCCAAATATATGGCAGAAACAATCCGTGCCATTAACCGACAAGTTGAAGAAACCCTTAGTGTTGAAGGCATCAAACGCAAAATTCGTGCCAAGTTACAGGGAGTTTCGGAAGCAGAATTAATTCTTAAAGAAGCTCTACCATTTAAAATTCAAGCCATTTTCTTGATTCATAAAGCATCTGGTTTAATTATCTCAGATATTCAGCACTCTGATGTAGAGCAACTAGAGGCTGAAATGGTAGCAGGAATGCTAACAGCAATCCGCAGCTTCGCTAATGATTGTATCAATCAATCTGGAAGTATGACAGAATTAGATGCAATTGAATATGGGACATCTAAAATAATTTTAGAAGTTGCAGGATACTGTTATTTAGCCATCGTTGTGCAAGGAGAACCAAACAAAAAATTTATTGAAAAAATGCGGCAAGTCTTCAGCACAATTGTTAGAAAATATGGCAACTTAATTGAAAATTTTGACGGCGATCCAGATTTAATCCCGATTGAAGTTAATACACTTCTCGAAGAACTTAAAAATACAGGTGTTCAGGATAAAAAGAAAGTAAAAATATCACCGCTACAGATATTAGTCTTAACAGTTATCAGCAGTATTCTCATTCCTTGGGGAATTTGGCAATATCGTAGCGTAGTTATACATTCAGTTGAAAATCAAACTTCCTTGGCTCTAACTTCTGTTCCAGAACTAGCTGTATATCGGCTTAATGTACAAGTAGAACACAATAAATTAAAATTAACCGGACGATTACCTAATCAACTTCTTCGCCAAAAAGCCGAGCAAATTGTCAAAATAACTTCTCCAAATTGGTTGATTGACAATCAAATTTCATTAGTAGAAGTACCAGCAGACCCCGTATTAGCGGCTGCTGAAGTTAAACGAGTTACAGCAGTTTTAAATCAGACTGACGATATAGCTATTTCCGCTCAATACATCGCTGGTAAAGTAGCTGTTGAAGGAACTGTCAACCGAATTGCAGATGCTCAGATTATTGCTAATGCATTTGCACAAATTCCCGGTGTAAAATCTGTGTCTAGCGCAGTGCAAGTACAACCCCCACAGATTGAAATTCGATTTTACTTTCAAGCCGACTCAGCGAGTTTAATGAAAACGGATTTACAGCATAAGGTTCAACAGATCAAGTTTTTCCTCAATCAGCATCCAAATAAACATTTAAAAATCATAGGTTATAGTTATGACCATACTAGCGTGAACAAATCTCAAAAATTGGCGCTGGCGCGAGCAAAAGCTGTACAACAAGCACTAATTAAATTAGGTATCGAGCCATCTCGTTTACAAGTCATTGGTAGGACAAACTTACCACCAGGAATTGATGTAACTCATCCCTTGTGGTTAAGTCGCTGTGTCGTTCTAGAACCGATAAACAAGCAATTTTAAATTTATATTAGCTATGATTTGGATAAAATATTCTCTACTTTTTCTCAACCATGTCTACAATCTCTAAAAAAATATGCTTATTTGGTGATTTTGGTGTTGGTAAAACTAGTCTAATTCGCCAATTTGTAGAGTCTCAATTTAGTGACGAATACCTATCAACTGTAGGAGTAAAAATATCTCGTAAATTGGTTAATATCTCTGAGAAAGATCTACTTAGTACACAAAACTTACAGTTGATAATTTGGGATATTGAAGGTAGCAATAAATTTAAAGAAGTTGCTAAAAATTATTTTCAAGGTTCTAAAGGTGCTGTAATAGTTGGTGATGTGACACAACCAGAAACACTCAATCATATCCAGGAGCATATTCAAACTTTTTTAGCTGTTAATCCCAAAAGCTATATTGTTGTTGCGCTGAATAAATCAGATATGATTGCAGCCGAATATTTAGAGAAAATTCGTCAAATGTATCAATTCACCGATCGAGCTAATATATTAGACACATACATAACTTCAGCTAAAACTGGCAATAATGTTGATAAAATATTTCAATCTTTAGCTAATCAGCTAATTTAGTAAGATGAACTCATTGTTGACAAAGCTATTATCTGCATGTGGTATTGAATATTTAATAATTGATGAAAGCTTGAAGATTCTAGAGATGTCTTTGGGAGTAAATCATTTTGCTGATATTCCTAATGAGGGGAAATTTGGTCAGGATATTAGGATTGTGTTTCCTGAATTAGAGGGACTTGAAGATATTTTCGATGCAATTCGACAGGGAGAGCAAGATGATTTTCAATTAAAGGGAATTAGGCGATCGCAAGATTCAGCTTCTCCCTTGTATATTGATATTCGGATTACTAATAATCTCCAACAAGACCATTCTAGGAATCAAATTATCATTGTTGTCGAAGATGCAACCGAACGGATGGTTCTTGAGCAATCTTTGTTTCAAGGTGCAAATGAGGCAAATCTTTTGCTACGTAACTTAAAGGCTTCTAAACAATATATTGACCAAATTGTGACATCAATGGCAGACGCGTTGTTAGTGACCACACTATCAGGCGAGATAAAAAAAATTAATTACGCTGCACAAATTTTATTGCAATATAACGAAGTAGAACTAATCGGACAATCGATCACAAAAGTTATTAGAGAAGTCAATAATCATCCACTGATAGTTGCAGATATAGAATGTATTGATATATCTCATGGTCAAGATATAAATACTTTATTAAAAGAGGTAGAAACCGTTTGCTATACCAAAAGTGGTAAAACGATTCCTGTAGCTTTTTCATCCTCAATAGTCAAGACAGAAATTGAACATTTTCAAGGTTATGTTTACATTTTGCGAGACATGACTGAACGAAAACAGGCAGAACTTGCTAAACAGGAATTCTTAGCAATGATTAGCCATGAAGTTCGGACTCCGATCGCATCGGTAAGTGGTATGGCTAGTTTGTTGCTATATACTGAATTGACTGCCGAACAGAAAGATTTTGTTGAAACCATTTATACAAGTGGAAATTCCTTACTCAAAATTATTAACGATTTCCTTGATTTCTCTAAAATCCAGTCAGGTCACTTGGAACTAGAAGAAGAACCTTTTGGTTTGCGAAATTGCATTCATGAGGCTCTTTATATGCTTGGGCCGACAGCTAGAGAAAAAGGTTTAAAACTCACATTTTTAGATACTCCTGAGCTTCCTACTAGGATTGTGGGAGATATCACCAGACTGCGCCAAGTCTTGATTAATTTAATCAGTAATGCGATTAAGTTTACCGAAACTGGAAGCATAGAAATTTCAGTTATAATCCGCAAGAATAGCGATATTAATCATTCTGCTGCAACTACTGACCAAATTCAGTTTAGTGTTAAAGATACAGGCATTGGAATTCCACGCGATCGCCTGGAGCGTTTATTTAAAGCTTTCAGTCAAGTTAACTCCTCCATTAATCGACAGTATGGCGGTACTGGGTTAGGTCTTGCCATCTGCAAGCAACTGTGTGAGTTAATGGGTGGCAGAATTTGGGTTGAAAGTGAGCTTGGTGTAGGTAGCACATTTTACTTTACGATTGCCGCTTCTATTGTTTTAGAGGAGTCAGCAACAGCCAATGCAGTCTTCTTAGCGATCGAGTCTCCCCAAGTGAAGCAACTGGTCTTAAAGAGTCAGGAGTCGTTCAGCGTCCCCGCTTCTTCCCCGTCTCCTGAATTCCATAAATTAAGAATTCTTTTAACTGAAGATAATTTGGTAAATCAGAAAATAGCCTTGAAGCAACTCAAAAGCCTCGGCTACAGTGCTGATGTCGCTAATAATGGGAAAGAAGCGTTGCAGCTATTAGAAAAAGTTCCTTACGATTTGATTCTGATGGATTGCCAAATGCCGATTCTCGACGGTTTGGAAACCACAAAACAAATTCATCGTTGGCAAGAAAGCAGCTTTGCTAGTGGTCGTCGTCCGATAGTAATTGCAATGACAGCTAATGCCATGAAACAAGACCAGCAAATGTGTCTAGATGCTGGCATGGATGACTATCTGAGCAAGCCGGTGATGAAAGAAGATTTGGCGGCGATGCTTGAGCATTGGAAAAATGTAATATTCAGAGCAAAAGAAATAGATGCCACAGAGCAGACAGCTTCCACAACAGATGTAGATTTAGTTGACCTCCCAATTGATTGGGAACGCTTGCATCAACTTTCTGAAAACAACCGAGAATTTGAATTAGAACTACTGCAAATATTTGTTGAAGATATTCAACCTCGTCTAGAGATCATAAAAATAGCGATCGCAACTCATGACTTTGAGCAAATAGCGCTCCAAATCCATCAAATTAAAGGTTCCAGTGCCAATATGGGAGTTACAACTATGCGTCTAGCAGCAGAAAAAATAGAACAACTAGCTTACGATCAAGAGCGTCGAGGTACAACTGACTTAATCGTAGAGTTAGAAGAGTTTCTTAAACGTATCCAAGAATTTTTAATTAGGAGCTAGGAGCTAGGAGTTATAAGCCACATTCCCTAGACCTATTATCGGCATCTTTAATAAGATTTACTAATAAATAAACAGTAACGATTGTCTCCCGTCGGCTCATAACTCAACTTGTCGGCAATGGCGGACATGATTTTTAAACCCCGCCCACGCTCTTGCTCATTTTCTTCAAATTCAGATGTTTGACGCAATTGCTCTTCTAAGTCAAAGGGTTCGCCTTGAGACCAGATACGAATTTCTATGTATTCATCTAACCGCACAGCTTCTATCTCAATAGGAGTTTCAATAGGTAAATTTTTGTGGGCATGTTCAACAATGTTAGTAAAGCCTTCTATCATCAGCGTTTGACATTGCCACCAAATTTGTTTATCAAGAATAGGTGGTTGATTAATCTGCTCAAACCAAGATAAAACTTGAGGTGAACCTTTCAGGTCTGTGTTGACTTGGAGATAAATTTTCTTATTCACTTTTTAACTAATAAAATATTTTAAAATCATCATATTCGTTAATTAATTTTTTAATTTGAGTAATTTTACTATACATTAAAATCTAAATTTCATATAACTTGAATGAAAGCAACTATATTACTGATAAGTTTACTTGATAAAGTGTAATCCATGTTTAAAATTTTAGTTATTGATGATGACCCAACAGTGCGAGCAGTACTGAAAAGCACACTCCAAAGGCAGGGTTATGATACTACTGTAGCCAGCAATGGCGAAGAAGGAATTATACAAGCGCAAAGGCTACATCCTGCTTTAATTATTTGTGATTGGATGATGTCTCAGGTAGATGGGCTAGAAGTGTGTCGCCGAATTAGAACCGATCCAGAATTAGCAACTACTTTTTTTATTCTATTGACGGCTAGAGGAGCAGCTAGAGGAGAGGAGGAAGATAGAGTTAGGGGGCTTGACGCTGGAGCAGATGAGTTTATCTCTAAACCAATAGAGATGAATGAATTGAAAGCAAGGGTAAGAGCAGGATTAAGGTTACACCAGCTAAATCAGGATTTACAAAGTCAAAAGCAAGTTTTGGAGACATTAAATCAGGATTTGCAAATTCAAAAGCAAATTTTGGAAGCAGAATTGTCTGAGGCCGCTGATTATGTGCGATCGCTTTTGCCTTCACCCTTAGTAGGATCGGTAACTACAGAAAATTTGTTTATTCCCTCAGCACAGCTAGGGGGTGATTGCTTCGACCATCATTGGATTGACGAGGATCATTTGGCAATTTACTTGCTAGATGTATCAGGTCATGGGGTGGGTTCAGCCCTCCTATCTGTATCAGTGCTAAATGTTTTGCGATCGCAATCTCTACCGAACACTAACTTTTGTCAACCAAGTGAAGTTTTGAAAGCACTCAATCACGCCTTTCAAATGAGGAAACACGGTGATAAATACTTCACAATCTGGTATGGAGTTTATCACCGCCTAAAACGTCAACTCATTTATGCCAACGCCGGACATCCCCCAGCTTTATTGTTATCTAATACCTCCACGAACAGCATTGAAGTTAAACAGCTAATTTCTTTAGATTTACCAATTGGCTTTTTACCTGAAGTTAAATTTGAGGATGCTGCTTTTGAGGTGGATGCAAACAGCACTTTATACATCTTTAGTGATGGTGCTTATGAAATTAATCAGTCAGATGGTGAAATCTGGGGTATTGATGCTTTCATTGACTTACTAACCAAATACAGTCAAAAAGATACTTGTAATCTTAATCAACTATTAGCGAACATTCTCACTTTAAATGCTCAAGATAATCTTGATGATGACTTATCTTTAGTAAAAGTTAACTTTGGTTAGTATAGTCAAATACAGTAGGGAATAGAGAACAGGGTTGAAAGTCTTTTGGTATATGAATTTTTTATTAAATTTTGTACCTCATTTACCTGAAATAGGCTGGCTGTAGCTTGAAATTTGGTATTGTCTAGCAGCTTACTGTGTTGCCAATACTTGGCGATTGAATTCATCTTGATCGGCAAAAATTTGAAAAATTCTATCCATTTTAGTCAATTCAAATAACATTCTGACTTGATCGCTGATCGAACAAACAAAAAGTTTACCATTAGCAGCTCGTACCATTTGCATTGCTGATACTAAAGCACCTAACCCAGAGCTATCAATAAACTTTACTTCTTTCAAGTCAAGCAACAAAACATCGGTTCCGGCTGCCAGAATATCGCTAACTTCACGCCGTAACTCATTACCTCTAATACCATCTAAAATTCCAGACAATTCTAGTATTTTTACACTCAAACTCATGGTTTTATTTTCCTATTTTCTGGCTTGAAAACTATGTATTTATATTTTGGCATTGACATTAGGAAAACTGCAATAGATACAGCAATATTTTTGTGTTAATTATGCATTTAGCTCTGTTTTACTACTTGGTGATTGCTATTATTTGCTATGGCAGTAAAAAAGCTAGCATCAACCCATTGCCGAGAAATTTCAAAAGCTTCAAAATAGCCATCTTTTTGACCTAACTCTCTTGCCCAAAAACGAGATAAAACTAGTATGGCATCAAGCTGCATAAATGCTTTATTTAACTCTGATTCATAACAACCAATAGCGGCAACTTTCTCTTCAATGACAGAGGTGATATCTACAAAAAAGTTTGGTTCAAAACCACGTAAAAAAACAGGTGGTGCTGAATACCATAGAGGTATGTTTTTGCGAGTAGCAACATTAGAAACTGCGATCGCACACACTTCATGATCTCTATGTCCATATTTTTCTGGTTGTGGTGCGTGGGTAATAATCAGATCGGGTTGCCAACGTCCCAGAACTTCTTCAGTCACTTTTACTACTGCTTGGGTTGAAAAGTTGCACTCTTCAAGTGCATGAAACTCGTAAGTTGCACCGATAATTTTACCCGCTGCATCTGCTTCTTGATGACGCGTACCTTTAATCGGCGAACTAGAAAGACCGCCATCAGTCAAAATTAAGCAATGAACATTCCACCCTGCTTTAGACATCAAACTGAGAGTACCAGCAGCAGGTAGAACTTCATCATCAGCATGAGCATAAATTGTTAAGACATTTCGCTGATTAGAGTTGTTTAAGTCTGAATAAGTGTTCATAGCTGTTTTTTCTAGATTGAATTTGCAAGTAACTCAGCACTCTTAATTAGGCCTCTTTTGGAGGTTGCCAAACAGAGGCGCGGATGATAGCCGACAAAAGCAATAAGTTATAGATGGCCCATGCACCATTGAGTAAGTGAACGCCAGGATAATTCAGATGACCAATTGCAAACTGATAAAGACTCCATAATATTCCTAGAATGGTCAGGATAAAGACAATTAACTGTGGCCAAACCAGCCGGAGATAAATGCCAGATTGCCGTTGCTTCGGTGTGACTTGAAAATTGAGTTTTTGTCCTGTAAATACACTCCATACAGCTTGGATTAACAAGGGAAATAAAGCGATCGCATATTGTTCAGAGCGCCAAACTTCTCTAGCTGGAATGCCCCAAGTGGCTGATATAAAAGTTAGACGGTTGATAACAAAAGCGGGAAAAAAGTGTAAGGCAAAGTCAGGGCCATAGGTTTTAACTGGAATAATATCCGTAAAAAAATAGATAATTGGACAAGAAATAAAAACCAAAGTTGCAAAACCAGAGAAATAGCTATACATCGTCTTAAAATAGTGCAACCTTTGCCAAAAACTTAATCCTGGTTTGGTGAGCGGGTTTTCTCTCAATAGCACTTGGATAGTTCCTTGTGCCCAACGTAGTCGCTGTTTCAGAGTAGAACTCAGGTCATCTGGTGCTAAACCTTCTGCTAGAAGTTCATTGTGATAAATAGATTTCCATCCAGCACCATGCAGACGCATCGCTGTATTCATATCTTCTGTAATACTGTTGCTGGATACGCCACCAATTAATTGAAATTCATTCAGACGTTTTTCATCTTTGGCAAACTCATCAGCAAAATGTTGTAGTCCCACACTAATCAGTGCTTCTCGCCTCAAAATCGCATTTGTGCCTGTATAAAAAGCGGCATTCATGCCATCTTTGCCTTGTTGAAGCGGCCCATAAAATAAATTTGCTCGATGTCCAAAAGGATCGCCGGGAGGAATATTGTAAAAATCTTGGCGGGTCTGAACAAAAGCAATTTGATTCTGATCGTATTTACCTGTGAAAAGATTATAGGTGTAGAAATAAGGCAGAACTCGCTTGAGAAATTGTGGTTTGGGAATATGGTCAGCATCTAGGGTAAGAAGAAACTGTCCTGAAGTTTCTCCCGAAAAAATCGCGTAATTGAGATTACCCGCTTTCGCATGATGGGGTACACCAGCAGGCTTGGGACGAGCAATGTAGCGAAAACGAGCGAGTTCAATTAGTTCTATTTCTTTCTTGCTTATAGCTTCTTGTAAGGCTTTGCGTTCGCTAATTAGGCGATCGCGTAGCGTCTTTGCAGGAGAATCGCTAATAGTATGATGTTCGGGAGATAGCCAAAGAACTAACTGACGCAGACCTTGTACAAATCCAGCAGCAGAATCGTTAACTACTGATTTTGATGATGCTTGTAGCCATTGTTCAGCAGCTTGAGCATTAGTTGTGAGATTTTCCAGTTGCTTCAAGCGCTCGAACAAATAAGAGCGTTCTGCATCAATTCGCACTACTTCTTTCTGTAATTGTGCAGACTGCAAATCCTCAATACACAATCTTTCGGTCATCGCTCGCATATCAGCCGAGTTACCATCATCCAGCACATAAACGCGTAACTTTATGGGCGGATAATCCATTGCTAGGGCAGCTTTAGCAGTTTCTTCAACAATTTCCGGTGGCTCGTTGTAGCAGGTTACAAACACATCCACTGTTGGCCAATCAGCTTTGGGTATAGGTGGGGTCAATTGGTCGAGAGACTTAATTTGTCGGACTAAAGGTCGCCATAAGCCAATTACAAACATTACGCCACCGAAATAGCTATAAATCTCTGCTATCAGCAAAGGAATAGAGATCCAGAGGGCATCAAAATTGATGGAGTGGGTGATGCGCCATTGCAAATACCAGATGCCAAAAATTAAATTGATTTCTGCTAGATAACGAAATAACAGGGTTCTTTTTTTGAGTAACGAGCGGCTGTTACCGGAAAAGTTTGCGGAATTATCAATAATAGAAACTGAAGTCATTTTAGTACCGATAGTTAATGTATCTGCATCTCCCCTCAAAACAAGTATTCCCTAGTTAAATTTGTAACTAACAGCTTATTCTCGATTAACCCAAAATTAGCATTGCTGAATTGAGGTATGAAGAAGGATGCAGAATTCAGAATCCAGCAATCTTGACGCGACTCGAAAATACTCGCTCTAAGCGTTGGTGCAGCGTCTCTAAGAGTTATCATGCCGTTGGCTTTACGCTGCGCTATCCGCTTTTTCGGTCAGAATTCATTCTGTTAGCGGATAGGGGACTTCCAAATAAAAAAATATGCAATTAACTCTTGTGGGGTGGGCATCTTGCCCGCCCTATGGACTGGGCGCTCATGTTGCCATTGGTGTCAACTTAACGTGAAACCACTTGTCCGCCGGGAATTGAAATTCCCGTCTTATAGCTAAAGTCATCTGAAGATGACTAAAAATCTCCAGTCTACTTCAGTAGACTTAAGCTAAAAGCCAAAAAAATTTATTTCCGGGCGGATATGGAAGCAAACAGATAAGCTATTTCCAGCTTAAGTTGACACCTATGGCATCTTGCCCACCCCACAATATTGGATAATTTATTTTTTCGAGTTCCCTAAAGACGTAGCAGTGCTACGTCTCTACAAGAATTCTGTTATTTTGTGCCAGTTATTAAATGGGTATTTTTACCATCTGAAACCCAGTAACTTCCAGAACTATCAGAAATTAACTTGGTTTGTTGTGTGGCAGTGCTAGGTAGACCCCGCCCAGAATTTCCCTCGTTAACAGCCTGCCACCAAATAGACTTCGTGGTGGTAGTCGGCCGAATTAAGGGTTGTCGATTTGTCACGCTGTATAGCAAGGATTGCAAAATTATACTGTTGGTGTCGCTAGTGAAACCAATTGCTGTTTTGCCGGTGGTTTCGTAGAAACCCTCATAAAATCCAGCCGATGGATTATATAAGTCAGTCGTTCCTTGGAGTAATTCTTGACTATACTTGTTTTCTGGAAGTAGGGCATGATAGGCAAAAGCGACTGCTGTACTTACCAATCGCCCCTTTGGTACTGGTTTACCGTCATCTCCTAAAGCTGCCCAAGGCTCACCTTGTCCGGTAATTGTACTGTGGACAGTGTAAGGTTTACGATCAATTAGGGTGGTGGCTGAGGCTGTGAGGGTTTTGGTGCGGCGGTAACGTTCGGCTTGCGCCTGGAAAATTGGCTCAAAGAGCGATCGCATTTGTGGATCTAGTCCAAACTCCAGTGCATAGAGTACAAAAGGATTGCTAACTGTGTATTGGTTAACTTTAGAATTAGTATCTGTGCGATGGCGTTGAATTGGGACTTTCACCCCTTCCACTGAGGAAGTTTGATATTCACCCCCAACAGCAGAACGCTCAAGATTAAACCCCCATAATTGAAAGGCACGAGCGGCATATTCTTCATAACCCAAGCGAATTTCTGGGTTAACGCGCGTTAGATATCGCCCATCTTGCTCTTTGGTGACGGTGGCACTAGAGAGAATACCTTCGCGCACCACACGCAAATATGACCAATCCAGCACAATTTTATCTACCGCAGCCGTGTATTCTGGATGGCAGGTTTTTAAGTTGTAAAGCGCTGCCAGCATTCTCCCTAAATCTAAAGCTGACCAGCCGTTTCCTTCTGGAATTGGATTTCCACCATAATCTACTGGTTGGAGCGATCGCGTATCGTAACTCCGACTCGGCAATTCTCCAGCAAATAATGGTAACTTTGTCAATGCTGCCAACAGATGGCGAGTGCGCCCGTCAAATTCCTTGGGGGTAATTATATCGAGCGATCGCGCTGCATGGAGGGCTGAGAGATAATTTCCCAATCCCCAGAGGGTTGCACCTTTGAAATCACTGCGATCATCTATCAGCCCATTTTTAGAGTGATAATTGGCTTGAAAGTATCGCCAAGCCGCCTCTGCATAACGCCGTTCAATAACCGTCAGCGATCGATCTAGCTTCAGGTTAGATGATGGACTATCTACTGGTGGAATCGGTGCAATGGTTACTTCTGTCGGTTTAGAATTGTCCGTAGGGATTGCGATCGGAGTCTTAGCAGTAGAATTCGCTTGATTTGCGGGTGTTACTGGAGAAGCATTTTCACTAGGCTTACCAGTAGAATTCGATTGATTTGCAGATGTTGCTGGAGAAGTATTTTCACTAGGCTTGCTAGTGGACACACTCGCAGAACCAGAAGCAATTAAAGGGTGATTTCCCCTAGCTTTGTAGTATAAAATCTCCAAAATTAACCCATTAGTATTACCTGTTAAAGCTTTATTGGGTTGTTTTGATTCTTCATAAATACCAGCATAGTAACCACCATCATCAGGACTGCGGAGATCCTTGACTGCATCAAAAACTTTTTGGGCATAAGCATTATCTGGAAACAGATAGCGCCAGCCAAAAGCAGCTTTTGTGCTAATGCTGCGAAACTGTGGATAAGGTTGATTGCCATCAGTAATAGTTGCCCAGTTGACACCGTTAGCGTAGACGGTGTTGTAGAGAAAATAAGGTGCTTGGTCGATATTATCTTCTGTGACGGCAGTTAACTGACCTGTGGTATCAAAACGCCGTTTTTGCACATCTAAAACCCTGGCAGCAAAATCGGCTAATTCACCTTGCAAGCCAAATTCAATCCCATCCAGGATATAAGACTCACTCACAACATAATTATTAGCATTGGTGCTTTGAAAGTCACGGCTATCAACAGGAATTTGGACACCATTAATTTCGACTAACTTAAACGGTTCTAAAGCAATGGCCTTGGATGCAGAAAAACCCCAAAGTTGATAACCCCTAGCGCCGTATTCTTCGTAACCGAGTCGTCCTTCCTGCACCAGTAACGTTTTCTTGTCAGGAAGAACAGTAGCGCCAAATAGTTCTCCATCTTTGAGCGATCGCGCCACCTGCCACTTTGCTACAATCCCTTTGAGCCACTCATTATATTGAGGGTGACAGGTACGGATGACATCAAAAGCCGCCAGTATTCGCCCAACATCCAAAGCCGACCAACCAATACCCCGCTCTATTGGATTGTTACCATAATCAACCATCTGTGCAGTGGCCGCGTTATAAACTTTATTTGGCAGCGCATCTTCAAATAACTTCAGGCTGTTGAGGGTCGTCAAAAACTTATTGAGGCGGGAATCAAAGTCTGCTTGGTCAGTCAGATTCAACCAGCGTGCAGCATTCAATGCCATCAGGTAGTTACCCATATCCCAGAGTGTACCCGAAGGATAACCCCCAGTAGAATTGGTAAATCCCGTCGCTGGCTGATAATTTTTGACAAAATATTGCCAAGCCGCACGAGCATAAGTTTGTTCTTCAGATGTGAGCGGGGCTGTAATATTGCTACAGCTATTGGGATTTTGGGATAAGACTGGTGTCGGAATGTAAAACAACAATTGCAGAAATGTTCCAATTAGGAACAATGCAATCCATCTCAACAGCTTTTGTTGAGGGAGTTTGTATATCATAATGTAAAGAAGGAATTAGGAGCGTCATAGCCCGTCTGTACAGTTATAATTCATAAATTGAGCTTTTATCAGGTCTATTCTTTTAGTAATGGCTTTATCGATTCAGTCGAGTAGCCTCAGCTGTTATATAGCAGTCCTAAATCATTCGTGAACAATAAGATCCCCGACTTCTTTGAGAAGTCGGGGATCTTAGTCTCTCGATTTTTACAACTCATTTAGGATTACTATATGCTGGGGGCGATCGCCTCTATGTGATCACAGGCAATACATGATCGCCAGACAAACTTAGACAGCTACCTCAATCTGCTTGGTTCCCAAAATCAACGCCTCAATTTCAGCTTCAATTTCTTGCCGCTTACGTTCTGCTGCTGCGCGTTCATAGAAAATAGCTTTTTTTCCTTGCTCTACTCGTTTTACTAGGTATTTCTGTATATCTAGAGATGGAATAGGAATTGGATAGTTTGCAATCATATCAGCATTAAGATTGGGCTGATTGTTACCGCTTGCTAGTTCACGGAGTCTATCATACTCACTTATTAAATAAATCCAAACAAAATCAGGATCTACGTCTTCAGAAAAGTTAGTTAGAACAGCACAAGCTTGATTCGTTGCAGCTTCTATTCCGAGTTTTCCCGTTCTTCCACGAGTTGCCCCTTGACCGTACATCGCAATAATGATGCTTCCCACAGGATAGACTTTTGCGCTACTGTTATCTAATCCTAATTTAGTAATTGATTCTTCTGTCCGAAAAATCATTTCATTGCGTACTTCAGTAGTTTTAACCCAGGGAATATCTCCACCAAAATAAGATGCATTTTTCCTAGAAGGGGTTCCACCGCTTCCAATCTGACATATTTCATTTATTTTTACGGTAGGATACTGCGACTCTTGAGGTTGATTTCTTTCTCTCCAGCACATATCAACACCCCATCTTTGTATCTCTGACCACCAAAGAGCAAAAGCTTTAGGCTTAATCAAAATATTTTTTCTTTCACGACCAAGTATTTGCTGAAGATTAAGCCAAGTTTCTTTTTCTTGATTCACTATCCGCTCAGTAATTGCTTTGATTTCTTCTTGTGTGGTTTGCCAGCGATCGACAATGGCTTGCTGAATACCGATCGGCGGTAATGGTATTTCAATTTGCTCTAATTGCTCAGGTTGAACTCGCTTTCGCCCACTTGTTCCACTGATCATGCTATTGATAAGTTGTAAAAATTGTTGACTTCTGAAGACAAGCTGAATGTAATCAGGGAGGGCGACATCAGGTAAAACTGCATAAACTGGAAATTCACTACTAACTGCTGCAAGCGGCATATCGTCAGGAATAACGCCAATTGCACCATTCCTAACATCTATTTTGGAGTAAATAACATCACCTGGAGAAGCAGAAAATAATTTTCCTTTAAATTCGCTTTTGCCTTTTAAGTTTCGTAGCTCAATTGAACCATCAAAGTGTAAAGTAATTAGCTGAAGCGTTTCAAGGGGAGATTCTTTTCTATTAATCTCTACTTGTTTTCTCTGTAAAGCAGTGTGCAGAGGTTGGATAAATTCTTTGAGCCATTGCCAGCCAACCTTAAAAAACGAATTGACACTCCAAGACTGTAAGTCCTTAAACCAAACTCCAAAAACTTTTGGCAATTCTTGATTTGCTGTTGTCATGCTGCGGATTCCTCCAGATTTAGCATGAATTTCTCAGGATTAGTGCGAAACTCACGATAGAAATCTAGACAACTGACATTAGAATTTGGTGGTTGGTTGTCGTTGGGGTAAAGTTCGTTTTGGTCTTCTTCTCCCGTTGCTGTAATACCTACCTTTTCGGCATTATAGAGAAAAATTGGATAAGGAACTCGTTCTTTTAACAAACCGCGAGTTTCTGCTTGCTTGATGGTTTCCATCTGTTTTAGATAGGCTTTTAATTCTTTTTGTAGGGCCTGTCTCAATTGAGTTTTTTTCTCAGCTTTTGCAGTAGCGATCGCTTCATTCAGGCTATGGGTTTGGGCTGCAATTTCTTCAGCATATTTTTCATCAATTTCTGCCTTTGCTTCAGCTTTATTAGCATCAAAATCTAGTTGCTCTGCCTCAGTAAATTTCTGCATGAATAACAGTGATGCTTTAACACTAGCTCCAGACGAATAAAACGTTTCTTGAGGTAAGCTTACTACGGCTCGAATAAAAGCCCGATCTTCGCAAAACTCACGCACATAAGCCAGTGAAGGATTATTAAAAATACCCTCTGGTAAAACAATTCCTAAACGTCCTCCTGGTTTGAGCAAAGATAGACACCGTTCAATGAACAAAATTTCAGTTTTAGTTTTACTACTTGCATTTTTAGGTAAATCAAAGAGAGAAGCGATAGAATTTCCTACTGCGGCTCGTACCCTTTTCATTGCTTCTTTGTAGAGATCGCCAAAATCCTTTGTATACTGCTCCTCTACTTTTTCGGGAACAGTGACGCTGGCTTCTTCAATTACATCAGTCTCTTCCACATTTGCCCCAAAAGGTGGATTGGTCAGCACAATGTCAAAGCGACCTTCAAAAATGCCATTGATGTTGATAAATCCATCATGATGATGTACTCCACCATGACCATCTCCGTGCATAATCATATTCATCTTGCTAGTACGTGCCATACGATCATTTGCATCAGTGCCATAAATACAACGATTTGCTAGCTTCCACAAACGAGAATTTTCTTTTTTTTGATCGATTGTTTCTTGAATTACAGCGTACTTTTCGCGGCGTAACCTAGCTTTTTCAATGTCATTTAGGTCAGTCCGTTCCGCGACTTCTGCTTTAAATTCCTCGTACTCTCTATCTGCATTCGCCAAAATTTGCTGCCGCACAATTTCAAAAAAACGAATCAGGAATCCACCCGAACCACTGGCGGGATCACAAATTACATCTCCTTCCTGTGGTTCCACCATTCGGATCATGAACTCTACAATGGTACGAGGTGTAAAAAACTGCCCAATTTCGCCCCGAAAGGTGCGCCCTAAAAACCGCTCAAAAGCAATGCCTTTAATGTCTTCGCTGGTATCTGAAAGATTATATTTCTCAAGCAGCTTTACAATTGCTTTAGCCGTATTGAATTTGAGATCAATTCGATCATCCTCATCAAAGATGCGATCAACTTCATAATCTCGCTTAGTTTGGGCAAATAACACGTTCATTGGATCATCATGAATCTGCTTCTGTTCATCTAGAAAATCAGCCGTGAACAGATTTTTTCGCGATCGCCCTTCTCGCAATCGGCGTTCAATTCCAGTTTTAACAAATAAAATCTTGGCAATCTCATCAAATGCCGCTGCGGGGTCTTTCTTCTCTCGATTGCGAATTACGTTATGGCACTGGTGCAGCAAATCAGCAAACTCATCTTCCTTAAAGACCTTCAGCTTTGAAACCAGTTCTTCAATATCTTTATCACTGGCATCAGCATGAGGAATATTTTCAATCTCAGCATAGTTGGGAGCTAACCGCTCTAAATCAACCTGCCAGTATGATGTTAGACACCTTCGACCATAAAAGATGTCTATGTTGCTACAAGAAGAAGGAGTAGGTCTTCAAGTTACCACCCAGCGTCACCGAACAGCCCGTCGTAGACATCGCCTGGCACTGGTGAGCGCCATTATTTATCCCCACAGTTGACCATATTTTTTGCAATTCTTCCGATTATGAGTTGATGCACATCTTGGACATTGCATAGTGATGTCTACAACGGGATACCCACGCATTAACTCATAAGTTTTTCGGTAGTATGGAGGTAGTTTCAGAGGGGCATTGAGATATGACTCTGGCATCAAATGGGCAAACAACTATTATTCGCACAGAACGCGGACTGACGATCGCAGGCACTCGTATCACTCTATATGATGTGATGGACTATGTAACAGAACAGTACCCACCGAAGTTTATCCGTGCCATGCTTAGTCTCACGGATGAGCAAGTCGATTCTGCGCTATCTTACATTGATGCACACCGTACAGAGGTTGAAGCAGAGTATCATCTTGTCCTCCAGGAAACCGAAGAACTACGGCAGTATTACGAAGAAGAAAATCGAGAGCGAACTGCCCGTATTGCTGCTAAACCTCCAAAGCCTGGTACAGAAGCTATTCGGGCAAAGCTTCAAGCAGAACGAGCCAAGCTTGAATCACAAGCATGAACTTTCTGGTCGATCATAATCTTCGAGGACATTCCGTTCTTCTAGCAGGTAGCCTTGCGGCAAGCGGCTGGCTTGACTTAATTTCGATTCGCTTTATCCTCTTTGAAGAAGTGGGGTTAGCAGTCACAAGCGACGATCGCGTTGTTTGGCGGTATGCTCAAGCTAATCAGATGATTCTGATCACTGCCAACCGAAGCATGAAGGGCAAAGATTCCTTGGAGCAAGTGATGCGTGAGGAAAATACTCTGACATCACTACCTGTTGTTACAATAGGCAATATTGATCGGCTACTTGCTGAACCAGATTATCGGGAACGTTGCGTTAATCGATTAGTTGATATCGTGCTTGATATTGAAGATTATCAAGGCGCAAGGCGAATTTTCATTCCATGATGCGCCTGACCTTAGAGTAATTGTATGTCTAGAATTTTATATTGAGCTTCTCAACCAAGAAGCCATAAAATTGAACTAGGTTTATCACAGGAATGTGAGCAGTTATGCTATGAAAACCCTGGCTAAATGGTCTGTAGACGACTATCATCGCATGGTTGAGGCGGGCATTCTGCGCGATCGCCATCTGGAATTGCTAGCAGGCGAAATTGTTGAGATGAGTCCAGAAACCCCAATTCACTACACCACCGCAAAACGAGGTGCAAAATATTTAGAAGAATTGCTCTCAGGTAAAGCTGATGTTCGTTTCAATGGGCCGATTACACTATCCGACTCGGAACCCGAACCTGATATTGCAATTGTTCGACTTCCTGAGTCATCTTACTGCGATCGCCATCCTGCTCCTCAAGATATATTCTGGATTATAGAAGTTGCCAAGACTAGCTTAAACAATAGCTTGGAGATCAAGGCTGCGATTTACGCGACGGCTGAGATTCAAGAATATTGGGTTTTAAATTTATCTGCTAAACAGATGATTGTGTTCAGAAACCCTCAAAGTGGTAAGTATGTTGAAGAATCTACTCTTACCCAAGGAACAATTACACCATTAGCATTTACAAATATTTCAGTGTCCATTCAGAGACTTTTGCCATAAAGTGGCGTTACTGAATAGACTTATGTGGGTAAAATATGGACATTGCACAGTAGATGACATCTATTATGCAACGCCAATTTTTTCATGGTCTGAGAATTTTAGCTGTAACTTGCCGTGTTCTGATAGCCCTTTTGGTTGACTTATAGCTTTTGACTCCTGCCCAAACGGTGAGCGGTTGCCCAACTTGTTTATACAGCAAACTCTCTAAAATTACGCCATTATTATTAGCGGTAAGAGTTTTATTCGGCTGACGCAGAGATTCATAAAAACCGTTGTACCAGCCATCTTTTGATTTGAGGTTGCTTTGAACGAAATTAAATAACTGCTGCGTGTATGCGGTGTTATAAAGTACATGCCAGCCGATCGCAGCTTTGGCACTGAGGAATCGCAAATCGTTGTGTTTTTCTCCGGTATCTGCAATGGTTGCCCAAGGTTCTCCGTTGACAAACAGGCTGCTGTAAACAAAGTATGGAGGGCGATCTAAGTTGTCTTCGGTGACGGCGGTTAATTGTTTTGTCGCTTCATAACGTGCTGCTTGAGCAGCTAAAATCCGATCGGCATAGACTTTCGGCAAAGCTTGAAACCCAGTTTCGATGCCATCTAAGATATAGGGTTCGCTCAGAACGTAATTATTGGCTCCAGAGTTTTTATAGTCGCGTTTATCGTAAGGAATTCCCTGTCCGTAAAGGTCAACAAAGGCTGTATGAGACTGATAATCTAAGGCTTGCTTAACATCCAAGCCCCATAATTTCAGACCATAGGCGGCATAATTCTCATAGCCCAAGCGACCTTCTTGGTTATACTGTTCTTTACCTTTGACGACAGCAGTACCGTACATTTGGCCATTTTTAGTTAGACGCTTAACTTGCCAATGTTTCCAAACTGCTGCTATTTGCGATCGCATTTCTGGATACTTGGCCTCGACAATCTTCAGCCAGATTGCCATTCTCCCCAAATCGATGGCTGACCAACCAATTTCTTCGCGTTTTTCTAGTTGACCATAATTAACGGGTACAAGAGTCTTAGCGTTGTAGACCTTGTTAGGTAGTTCTCCTTTATACAAGGGGATAGACGCTAATGTATTCAACATTTTGGTCATTTTGGCATCAAATTCAGCAGCAGGTACGATATTGAGTTCTCTAGCGCTGACTAAGGCTGCGATCGCTGCTGTCTGATCCCACATACTTATTGAGGCAAAACCATCCACAGAATTGATCAAGCCAGTTTCATCATTCCAATTGTGCTGGAAGTATGACCAAGCCTGACGCGCAGTTGTTATCTCCTCTGAGGTCAGTTTTCCAACTCCCGGAGCAGTATATGGGATTATAGCTACTGTTAATTGATTTTTAGGAATGGCTTGACCTGGCAAAACTACAGATTTCGCATCCAGGCTGGCAACTATTTCCGCTGCTTTAACATCAGAAACAGGGCTTTGGGTTTGGGGTTTCCTTGGTTGTAGCAATTGGCGGGAAGCAGTTTCGGATGTTGATATTTCCGGTTTTTCTATAGAAGTCTTGGAAAGTTGCTTAGACCAACCATTTAAAATTGCGATCGCGATTACAGCGGTAACTACTCCTCCTACAGAAGCTAGTATGGACAAGCTCTTAGGTGGTGGTTGAAAATCAGAACTCATATTGTAAGTTAGCGTTGCTTGCGTAGTTTCACTAAATACATTCTTCCCAACTTTAAAATCTAACTAACATAGAACTTACGCACTCATAACCAAAAACCTAAGCCTTTGCGATTACTTCTCTACGAGACGCTCCGCGATCGCTTTGCTCGTAATGACCTAAAATCGTAGTCCATGCGTAAGTCCTGATTATTAACTGTAAGTTTTGTGTAAATAATTACAGCATTACTTAAGTAGCGATCCAATGGTTAAATATTGGGGACTTGAGCTTATTTAGGCAAAGGTGTTAGCCCAGACAGATAAGCGAGCGCAATTATCCTATAATTGTTAGCTAATCTAATTGTTCGTAGACCATATTAAAATTCCTCCTAATGAAAATTTGGAATGGACAAGTAGGCGATCGCATAAGTAAAACCCTTTACCACCATTTACCCGCCTTTCGTTGGCGTAATTTTCGCCTGTTTTTTGGGGGACAGTTACTATCAATGTCTGGGACATTTATGACCCAGCAGTTGACTATTCCTTGGCTGGTATACGATTTGACTAAATCGGCTTGGTTATTGGGAGTTGCAGGGTTTGTACAATTTTTACCGACATTATTACTGATTCCCTTTTCGGGCGTATTATCCGATCGCTGGAGTCGGCGGGATTTGTTAATGGTGGTGCAGATATTGGGAATCAGCGTTTCCCTGACTTTAACGATTCTGACTTTTCAGAATTGGATTACATTTCCCATCCTACTGGTACTGAGTGTTCTCAATGGTTTGCTCAAGGGCTTAGATATGCCCGTGCGCCATACAATTGTCACCGAAACCGTAGGCGATCGCGCCGATTGGAGTAATGCGATCGCCTTGAATTCAGTGATGTTAAGTTCCTCGCTGGTATTGGGGCCAGCTATGGGCGGAATTTTGATTGCGACGCTAGGGGTGAAATATTGTTTTCTCTACGATACTCTCAGCTATATCCCCGCCATCTTTACCCTGCTAGCGATGCGGCTGAAAGCCAGACCCACGCTGAACCTGACGAACCTTAGCGATACTTTACAGAAATTGCGAGAGGGCTTTGAATATGTCTCCAGATTCCAGCCCATTAGAGCAATTTTATTAATGCTGGCATTACAAGGTTTAGTCGGAATGTCTCATGTTGCGCTCATGCCCATTTTCGCCGCTAAGATTTTAAATGGGGATGCAGCTACAATGGCTCATCTAAGTACCTCAGCGCCGATTGGATCGTTGTTTGCTTGTTTGTATCTGAGTATCAGGCGAGGGATTAAGGGTTTAGAGCGTTTGATTGTAGTTTCTCAAGCCTTTATTGGGATGAGTCTGATCTCCTTTTCACTATCGCGTCAAGTTTGGCTGTCGATCGTCATACTGGTGTTTACAGGTTGCTTTACCATCCTCATGATTACCAGTAGTAATATGATTATCCAAACCCTAGTGGCCGAAGATAAGCGCGGACGGGTGATGAGTTTTTATGCTTTAGCAATGGTGGGTATGATGCCCTTTGGGAACCTGTTAGCTGGAACTTTAGCGCATAATTTTGGTGCGACTAATGCCTTGATTGTCTGTGGCAGTTTGAGTATGTTAGGTGCGCTATGCTTCTCTACACAATTGCCAGCAGTGAGCCGTTGGATCGATCGGTGAAGAAGGTAGAAGGCAGAAGGCAGTCCTGAATGAAAGAATAACTGGGGACTGGGGACTGGGGACTGGTATTTTTACTCATTACTCATTACTCATTACTCATTACTCATTACTCATTACTCAGCATTCCTGAACACTCTCACTGCCTGAGTTGGTATCCATACAGTAAAAATTGAGCCAATACTGACAGTTGATTCTACTTCAATTCGACCCCGATGGAGTTGTACAAGTTGTTTCGTTAAAGCTAGTCCAACTCCGGTGCCTTCGTAGCGGCGGCGATAGGGTGTATCGAGTTGCTGAAATTTCTCAAACAGTAATGGTAATTGTTCTTCAGGAATACCAATTCCGGTGTCTTCCACTTGAAAAATAGCGGTGTCGTCTTCCACCCAAAGACGTAAGGTAACGCTGCCACTTTGAGGGGTAAATTTAATTGCATTAGTTAACAGATTCAAAAGAATTTGTTCTACTCGTTTTGCATCGGCGGTAAAGCGATCGCGCTTGGGATCGATTTGCAAATCCAGTATGAGATTAATTTGTTCGCTTGTTGCTTTTTTTCGCAGTGACTCTACAGCATTTTGAGCAACATTCACCAAAGAAAATTCCGAAATATTTAAAGCTGTCTTCCCAGCCTCGATTTGCGATAAATCGAGGATGTCATTAATCATTTCTAATAAATGTTCTCCACTATCATGGATTGTTTGCAGATAACCCCGTTGTCGTTGACTCAATTCACCCAAAGGCCAGCGTAATAAAGTCGAAGACATCCCAATCACATAAGTTAAAGGCGTGAGCAGTTCATGACTGATAGTAGCAAGAAACTCACTTCTGAGACGGTTAGCGGCTTCAGCTGCGAGGAGAGCATCACGGAGAGCCATTGTACGCTCAATCACTCGTTGTTCGAGATTTTGTTTTTCTTGGGTGAGGGTTTGCATTAACTCAGCTTGGTGAATAGCGATCGCGAATTGTTCGGCGATCGCAATTAGCAAGTTTTTTTCGCTATCATTCCACTGATGGGGTTCATCGCACTGATGAGCAATCAGCAATCCCCACAGTTTGTCTTCAAAGATAATCGGTGCAGCGAACTTAGCCTTAACTTGGCATTCCCTTAAAAAATTCAACAAACACTCTTCCAGAGCATAAGTTTTTTCGACATCATCCACAGCTAAGGTAAAGCCTTGGCAATACTTCTCCCAACATTGAGAGGTTCGGATAAAGCAATGTTTTTCTGTGTAATTCAATACCGAGCTAATCGCATCTGTAGCACGGGCTTCATAGACAATATAACCTCCATATTGTTGGTAGTCTTCTAAGAGGGTTTTATTATTAACTGATACAAAAGGCGAGTGTTCACCGTTGTTTTCATGTATAAAAAAATAGATTTCGCAAGGTTCTCTAACTGATAGTTCCATACCTGTTGCCAGTGCCGTTTCATTTAAGGGAATAGTGTCAGACTGGTATGGTTGAGTACTAACTTGGGAACCTGCAAATTTATAAATTACTAATCTGTCTAATTCTAGAAACTCACGCACCTGTGTAATCGCCGTTGCCATAATGACAGGCAAATCTAGGCTTTTGCGGATCTGTGTTGTTACCTGATTCAACAACCGCTCTTGGGAAATCTGTTTTTTTAAAGCATCTTCCACTAGCTGACAGATATAAACTGCTGGTCCAACGGGGCTTGGAGATGCTATTATTTCTTGGTTTGGCTGAGTTAGGAGATATTCTAATAGCAACAGCGTGAATTGACTTTGGAGTGTGGCATCATTGGGTCTAATAATTTGCTGATAGCGTTCGAGATTTTGGTGAGTATCAGAATCGCACTCAAATAAATCTCTCAATTCGGAGATAAATGTTGCGATCGCCTCCAAATTAAACGTCAACTGAGCATTGATTTCTGAGTAAGTTTCTTGCCCCTCTGTTTCTCTGCTTCCTTGCTCAAAGGTTCCTACCAAAAGGACGCTAAACTGCTCAGAAACCACTAATGTAAACCTTTGCTTTTGCCAGTCCACAGGTATGTAAATCCGCACCAACACAGCTTCCTTCAGTATCAAAACGGCACTTCCCACCGTTTGAGCCATCTGTTCTAACAACTCCCCAAGCTGATTAAATACAACAATAGGCAAGGTTCGAGAAAAGCTCAAATCAGGAGAACTAAGCATTTTCAATCATTTTGGTAAGAGAGGGCTGAATCCAGGGAGAAAAGTTTGTTTTGATTATGTACTAACCAATAACTTAAAACGGTAACACAGGATTATGCATCGTATAAGTAGCACATCGGGTGGATGGAATCAGTCAGAGGGTTTAATTTTTTTAGAACAAACTCCCGCGCCTTTCGTGTTAATTACGGCTGCTGATACTGACATTCAAACCTTAGCAGCTGCGGTGACAAAGTTACCCCCAAGCTTTCCGGCATTAAGAGTCGCCAACCTATTGCAGTTGCAGCAACAATTAAGCATAGATACTTATGGAGAGCAAGTTTTGGAACTTGCCCAAGTAATTATTTTGCGCCTATTAGGAGGACGTTCTTACTGGGGTTATGGCTTAGAAGTAGTGCAAGAAATTGTGCAACGAAATGGTAGAACCCTCATTGTAATGCCAGGGGATGACGCTTTTGATCCCGATTTAATTTCCCAGTCTACCGTGCCCTTGGCTATTGTTAACCAAATATGGCAGTATTTTAGCGAAGGGGGCGTGGAAAATTTCGTGAATGCTCTGCAATTTATCTCCGATAGTTGCTTATTAACTGCATATAATCCTGCACCACCTCAGCCAATTCCGCGTGTGGGATTGTATGAGTGGGGAGTGGGGGAGCAGGGGAGCAGGGGGGCAGGGGAGCAGAGGGGCAGGGGAGAGTTAGAACTCCGTTCATCCACCTTTGAACTGGATGAATCCACCTCAGATACTCGTTCATCCATCTCAGAACTCCGTTCATCCACCTCAGAATCTCAAATCTCTCAATCCCCAGTCCCCAGTCCCCAATCCCCAATCCCCAAAATCGGCATCCTTTTCTACCGCGCTCATTATTTAGCGGGAAATACTAAAGTAATTGATGCTTTATGCGAAGCTTTGGTACAGAAAAATTTACAACCAGTGCCAGTATTTGTTTCTTCATTACGTGAACTAGATGTACAAGTTGAGTTGAGTGAATTTTTCCAACCCAAAGAAGCCGAATCAATCGCTGTGCTGCTAAATACTACCAGTTTTTCTCTAGCACGCTTGGAAAGTGAAACACCCCAAACCGAACTGTGGCAAAAATTAGATGTGCCTGTGTTGCAGGTAATCCTCAGTGGCGGATCGATTGAACAGTGGGAGTCACAGTTTCAAGGGCTTTCTCCCCGCGATATTGGGATGAATGTGGCGCTACCAGAAGTAGATGGGCGGATTATTACTCGTGCTGTGTCTTTTAAAGCATTGCAAACTCGTAATCCCCATTTAGAAACAGATGTGGTAATTTATGAACCAGTGAGCGATCGCATCGAGTTCGTTGCTAAACTAGCAGCAAACTGGGCGCGTCTACGTTCCAAACCACCCCAAGAGCGGCGAATCGCCCTGATTCTCGCAAACTACCCCAACCGCAATGGCCGCCTCGCCAATGGTGTGGGACTCGACACCCCAGCTAGTTGTGTAGAAATCCTGCAAGCTTTACATCAGGCTGGATATGAAGTAGAAAATCCACCCACTCAAGGAGACGAGTTGATTCAACGGCTGACAGATGGTGTAACCAACGATCCAGAAGGTAGAGAATGGCTTCCAGTACACCAAAGCGTCTCTTGGGAAGAATATCAAGAATATTTCGCTTCATTACCACCAGCAGTTCAGCAAGGTATTACTGAAAGGTGGGGAAATTTAGAGCAGGGAAGCAATCAAGAATTATTCCCCCCTGCCCCCCTGCCCCTCTGCCCCTCTGCCTCCATCCCCGTTCCCGGAATCCAACTCGGCAACATCTTTGTGGGAATTCAGCCAGCAAGGGGTTATGATAATGACCCCAGTTTGAATTATCATGCGCCGGATTTAGAACCAACCCATGATTATTTAGCTTTCTACTATTGGGTTAGAGAAACTTTTGGTGCTGATGCTGTAGTTCATGTGGGAAAACACGGAAATCTAGAATGGCTACCGGGTAAAAGTGTGGCTTTATCGAGTAATTGTTATCCAGAAGTAGCTTTCGGCGCACTTCCCCACCTGTACCCGTTTATTGTCAACGATCCTGGTGAAGGTTCGCAAGCCAAACGTCGCGCTCAAGCGGTGATTATAGATCACCTCACGCCACCGATGACTCGTGCGGAACTCTACGGTTCTTTGCAGCAGTTAGAAAATTTAATTGATGAGTATTATGAAGCCGACAGTTTAGATCCTTCACGTTTGCCAGTGATTCGCGATCGCATCCACGAACTGGTAATCAAAGAAAATCTCCATCTAGATTTAGGAATCCAAAATGAAACAGAAATTTTTAAGTCTGAATCCTTAATTTTGAATTCCATCGGTGGCTACCTTTGTGAATTGAAAGAAGCCCAAATCCGTGATGGCTTGCACATTTTTGGGCAATGTCCCCAAGGAAGGCAGCTACGGGATTTAATAGTAGCGATCGCTCGCATCCCCAATCGCCATTCTCCAGGTATTACTCGTGCGATCGCTCAAGATTGGGGACTAGATTTCGATCCCCTCACAGCCGATTTGTCAATGAGTAGTGGTGAATACTCAATAGTCAATGGCACACAATGCCGTACCCTCGGCGATATCGTCGAAGTCCTAGAAGAACACGCCGCCCTTCTAGTAGAAAAACTAATAAATCAGGACTCAGAATTCAGAATTCAGAATTCAGAATTCAGAACTCCTAACTCCTCACTCCTAACTCCTAACTCCCCACTCCCCATTGTCCTTAACTGGATACACGATCGCCTCCTCCCAGCCTTACAAAAAACCCCCGAAGAAATCACCCATTTATTACACGGACTCGATGGCGGATATGTCCCCAGCGCTCCATCTGGCGCACCCACACGCGGCCGCCCGGAAGTTCTACCAACAGGGAGAAACTTTTATTCTGTCGATATTCGTGCCATTCCCACAGAAACAGCTTGGGATATCGGCAGAAAAGCCGCCGAAACTCTCGTTGAATATTACACTCAAGAACATGGTGAGTATCCCAAAACACTAGGCTTATCATTGTGGGGAACAGCCACCATGCGAACAGGCGGTGATGATATAGCCGAAGCCTTGGCTTTACTCGGAGTCCAACCAGTATGGGATGGTGCAGCACGGCGAGTAGTAGATTTTGAAATTTTGCCCCTAGCGATTTTGGGGCGTCCGCGTGTAGATGTCACCTTGCGAATTTCGGGATTCTTCCGCGATGCTTTTCCCAACTTAATTGACTTATTCGATCAAGCAGTATCAGCAGTAGCAGATTTAGATGAACCGCCAGAACAAAATCCTCTAGCGGATGCAGTTCGCCAAGAAACTGATTTGTGGACAAGCCAAGGATTAACTATACAAGAAGCTGTGGTGCGATCGCGCTATCGCATCTTTGGTTCTCGTCCAGGTGCTTACGGCGCCGGACTCCAAGGTTTAATCGAATCGCAAAACTGGACAGATGACGAAGATTTAGCCCGCGCCTACATTAACTGGAGTTCTTACGCCTATTCTTCGGGAGCAGGGGAGCAGGGGAGCAGGGGAGCAGAGGAGCAGGGGAGCAGAGGAGCAGGGGAGCAGAGGAGCAGGGGAGTAGGGGAGCAGAGGAGCAAAGGGGGAGAAATTCTTCCTAATTCCCAATCCCCAATGCCCACTCCTAACTCCTCACTCCTAACTCCTAACTCCCCACTTCCCTCTCCCGAAGCCTTCAAACAACGGTTGGCACAAATGCAAGTCGTCCTGCACAATCAAGATAATCGTGAACACGACCTACTCGATTCTGATGATTATTACCAATTTCAGGGTGGCTTAACAGCAGCGGTGCGTTCTCTACAGGGAAAAAATCCTCAAACTTATTTTGGAGATAATTCTATACCCGCCCAACCACGCGTTCGCCAACTGAAAGAAGAAATTGCGCGGGTGTATCGTTCTCGCGTAGTTAATCCCAAATGGATTGCAGGAGTAATGCGTCACGGATACAAGGGAGCCTTTGAAATGGCGGCGACAGTAGATTATCTCTTCGCCTACGATGCAACAGCTAAATGTGTTGAAGATTACATGTATCAAGGTATAGTGGACGCTTATTTACTCGATCCAGTTGTTGTAGAATTTATTCAGCAAAAGAACCCTTATGCTCTGCGTGATATTGCTGAAAAATTATTAGAAGCACATCAGCGCAATTTGTGGGAGGATGTAAATATAGGAACATTAGAAGCTTTGAGGAACCTAGTACATCAAGCTGAAGCAGTTATCGAAGAAAAATCAATGGTGTAGGAAACAAATATGGAAAATCTTGCGTATTTGCACCTAGCTTTCGCCTACGAAGACAGCACACCCAGTGAATTGGTATCCCTCAGTTCTTTGTTTAACAAAGCAGCTGCGCCAGACTGGAAAAGGCTTTCTGGTAGGGCTTGGAAGTATATGTTGCCCCTTGCTCTGTCTTTATCTATTCTTGGTGCTGTGAGCAGCGTCATGGCACTAGAAAAAGGCGATCAAGGCCCTTCTGTCAGAAATCTACAACAAAAGTTAAAAACAGCAGGTTTTTACCAAGCTTCTGTTAGCCAAGTATATGACGTATCCACACAAGAAGCTGTGCGGCGCTTCCAAAAGGCCGCTGGTTTACCAGTGGATGGCATTGTTGGAGCCAGCACCCTGCAAAAATTAGAAAGTTGGCAAGCCAAAAAGTCCACAGTTGTAGCAACTACACAAACTAAAAAAACTACTGCTGTAAGTGAACAGGCTAAAAAGCCTAGTACTACTAGTTCAGCTAGTTCAGCTAGTTCAGCCACCAGCAAACGCCGCAATCCCAACTACCTTGCTAAGGGGGATGAAGGTGAAGATGTCAGAGCTTTGCAAGAACGGTTAAGAGTTGCCGGCTTTTATTACGGAAACGCCACAGGAATATTTGGCCCAATTACCGAAGAATCTGTTAAACGATTCCAAGATTCTTACAAATTAAGCGTTGATGGCATTGCAGGCCCAGCAACATTACGTAAACTGCCAGGAGTTGGCATTGGTGATGGAGAAGAGGCTCCTAAAAAGGTAGTCAATCGAGACAAGCTTCGTGTAGGCGATCGCGGTGAGCCTGTTAGAATCCTTCAAGAACAATTGATCCAAGCAGGATATTTAGAGGGAGAGCCAAATGGCTACTATGGCCCCTTTACTGCTGATGCTGTAAAGAGATTTCAGGCAGCTAATTTCTTAACAGCAAGTGGTGTTGCTGGCCCAACTACGCGAGCTAAGTTATATAGCTCAGTTAATACTACTAGCAAAAGCGAATTTAATACCCTAGAAATCCAAACGCGACTACGGGAGCGGGGTTTTTATAAAGGCAAACTGAATGGTGTGATGGCAGATGACACCAAAAAAGCGATTAAACAAGCCCAGGAATTCTATGGCATCAGTCTCAAGGATCTTAAGAGCGGACGCTTTTAACATCCGCTTTGGTGTCGTTAGTATCAGTTCCCAACTGGTTGCTTTCCTCCAGTAACAGCAAATTACGAACTGCTCAGATTCCAATTCTTTGGTAAATTTGAGTAGTTTCGTCTTATTTATCCACCCAAGTGCTAAAGCGGCATCAGCGCTCGTTGGCACTTGGGACACACTGCATGAATAGTCATTTGACAGTCTAAAAGGTGAAAACCTTCTTTTTGAGCGGTTTTTGACCCAATTTTTAAAATCGAATCATTTTTAAACTCAATAGTAGAGTTGCATCGAACACAAATTAAGTGATGGTGATGATGAGGATAGGGCTGGTTGATCTCATAATGCTTATGTCCCTCGCCCAATTCTAATTCCCGTAAAATTCCCATCCTGGCCATCAACTTCAAAGTCCGATAAATAGTTGACAGACTGATCCCTTCACCATCAGTTTCGAGCCGATGATAAAGATCCTCCGCACTCAGATGTTCTCCTTGCGGAAGTTCTTGAAAAATGTGTAAAATTGTTTCGCGCTGGGGAGTTAAACGCCAGCCTCGTTCGTTCAGTTCTGCCTTGAGTGAAGTAGTTGTGTAGACCGTCATACTAATAGTTCTCAACAAAGCTTGTTAGTTGAGAATATAACAAATCTTGGGAGCAATTTGCAACAATCATTGCCTATTGAGAATTTTTACTAAATATTTAATAACAATTCATCAAATCTTGAGCAAAATTCAAGTAAGAAGCTGTAGTGCATTTAATTTGCATACAGCTAATAGTTAGGATACTTGTAACGATTGCATCCCTTGACTTTGAATTTTGCATAAGTTAAATTTGAATTCTTAGTTGCTCCCCACCTTTAAGATATCTGAGCAAAGTTCTGGGGCAACTTTTGTACAATTTAATGCTAATTATTTGCTGTAAGCCTATAAATAGCTTTTAAACTGGGAATTAAATCACCCTTTTGTCCCTAGTCATTTGTCAAGTGTAATTTTCTAATGACAAATGACTAATGACAAATGACTAACTTAGAGATTCCAAATAGTCGCGGATCAGGTTGCGGCGCTTGGGTTGACGTAGCTTTTGCAAAGCCTTGGATTCAATTTGGCGGACTCGTTCGCGCGATAAGTCAAGAGCGCGGCCAATTTCCGCTAAAGAATAAGGATGACCATCTGCCAAACCAAACCGCATTAGAATTACATCGCGCTCCCGGCTAGTCAAATCTGACAGAAGATGATGCAAATCTCTTTGTAAAGATTCTCGCATTAACATCTCTTCTGGAGTTACACTATCAGTCTCGAGTAATTCGCCTAACTCAGTGTCTTTATCTTTTCCTACTTTGGTTTCCAAAGAAACGGAGCGAGGAACCCGCAACAAAACTTCTCGGACTTGGGTCGGTGTCATCTCTAACTCAGTTGCTAAATCTTCTAGAGTTGGGGTGCGACCTTTTTCTTGAGCAATTTTGCGTTGAGCCTTTTTGATTTTGTTTAACTTTTCGGTAATGTGAACCGGAAGGCGGATGGTGCGACTAGAAGTTGCGATCGCCCGTGTAATTCCTTGACGAATCCACCAGTAAGCATAGGTACTAAAGCGATAACCCTTAGTTGGGTCAAATTTTTCTACAGCCCGCTCCAAACCTAATGTACCTTCTTGAACTAAATCCAACAATTCCAAACCACGATTTTGATACTTCTTAGCAACAGACACAACTAAGCGAAGATTCGCCTTAATCATGTGTTCTTTTGCTTGGAGTCCTTGGGACTGAACTTGCTCCAACTCTTCTACAGTCAACTTGGCGATTTCAGCCCAGCGACGTTTGCCATTTGCCAAAGTTGGCCTAAGATCGGATAAAACTATATCAGCAGTAGCAGCCCACCTTTCCAAAGACGGCCGATGTCCTAGTTCCGAGGTTAGACGTTCTTGAACTTCAACTAACCGAAGATAAGGCGTAATCACTTCATCCCCTTCCTTGGCAGCCTTAGCAAGTACTATCCGCATCCGCAAGTAACGTTGGACTTTTTGAGCTTCTGAAACCTCTTCATCACGCCCTAACAAGCGAACCCGACCAATTTCTTGAAGATATAGACGTACTAGGTCTGTACTCCGACGGTTAGTGCTAGCAGCAAAGTTAGCATTGTCAACAGAAGCCAGTTCTAGCTCCTGTAGGTCATCTACCGATAACTCACTGTCATCAACCGTGAGATCCGAGTCCAAAGCCTGGCGGGACTTTTTGGTGTTGTAGGGGGCGTCTGCATAAAAAGATGTTGCTGGCATAAAGATCGTCTCAATGGCTCCAGGTAACAATAGATTTCGGTCAGCTTAGATTACGGTCAGCTATTCAACTGTTGCTATTGTTCCCGTGATTAACGATGAACTAACATAGTTGAAGGTTCCATTACAATTTTTTTAGAAATTAACTGTAATGGTTTTATTGGATACAGTATTACTGAACTTAATCGGCTGCTAAATTTTTGATTCAACCAATAGCTATTTCAATCCACAGCTAGGCTTTCAATATTTCAACTACTTAGTTAATATTTCAACTTCGATGGTTTTGGCTGTAACTTTTGTAACACAGTATAAACATCCTTCAGTGAATGTCATCTTTATAATTGGCATAGTCACATTTACATGACCACAAAAGTAATATCCTGACGATTTACCAATTTTTTCTCAGGATTATTCAGGTATAAGTATAACTAATAGATATCGAGGAAGTGATTAGCATTAACGGCAAAAATTTTCTCGATACGGAGATATAAGACGTGGGGAAGTTATTAAATACTCTTTCAATGCCGTACTAACCTGTCAGTTTCAACAAAAATCGGCCGAAATCTCATCTCAACTGTATTTAATAGTGTGTAGGTTCAGAAGATTTGTAGCGACTGTCTTAAAAGTCGATCCTCAACAAAAAACTAGGGCTAGGAGAATTGGCGCAACTGGGGAACGCTAGGCTAGATTCGGTAGTGGCAGCTAAGGGCACAAAGGTTTATCGTTAACTTTTTGAAGAATTCAGAATTCAGTAGTGGAGCCGGAGATGCTCCGTCTCCGGTCAGAATCAAGACGCGACTTGAATGAAAATACTCGCTATCACAGACTCGCTCATAGCCGTCGCCATGCTGTTGGCGTTCGCGCAGCGTCTCCGACACGAGAAGGAGAAGAGAAGGCTTTACACTGCGCTATCCGCTAGTTATACAGAATACCCAACTGAGTTCTGACTCCTGAATTCTGTTTGATAAATCAACTCTTAATAGTCATTGTCAGCCACACAAATACCTTTACATTTAATACCGTTCGTAGCGGTGCGCTGACAATGAGAACATAGAACTTTTTCGTTTTCTGTTTCTTGATTTATCTTTCTACTAGTGTTTGCCGTGAGAAGGTCTTTTTCGGCATGGAGTTTTATAGTCATAACAATAAAATAATTTTTTGCAGTTTACATCTTAATAAGTGATTTACAAGCGATTGTACAGTATACACCTCATGCTACTGTTTGTTTCGAGTTGGGCAGTCTACCTCCGTCCTCTAATCGATCAAAAAATCGTAGTGTCCCTTGACACATTAATCCTACATATATTACAAATAGGTATTAATACAAAAACTTTCATCAAAAGCAAAATTAAAAGTTTTGATAAAAAAGAAAAACATCTTTTACCTAGATGCTAATTTAGAGCGATGTCCGGCGGCATTGTTATTGGATGTCGATCCTGTGAAGTTGTTGCGGGGAAGCGGTGCGAGGCTAGAACAATATGTAAGCGATCGATCATGGAAGCAATTATTTTTGTAGGAATCCAGGGAGCAGGTAAAACTACCTTTTATCGCGATCGCTTCTTTAATACTCACATCCGCATTAACCTTGATATGCTCAAAACCCGTCATCGAGAGCAAATTTTTCTTCAAGCTTGTTTAGAAGCTAAACAGCGGTTCGTTGTGGACAATACTAACCCGACTGTGGAAGAAAGAAAACGCTATATTACTCCAGCAAAAGCGAAAGGTTTCCGGGTTGTGGGTTACTACTTTCAGTCTCCACTGGAAGACTGCAAGCAACGAAATAGCCAGAGACCTCCTGAAGAAATCGTGCCTTTGGTTGGGCTATTAGCAACGTATAAAAAGCTGAATTTACCGAGTTGGAGCGAAGAGTTTGATGCACTTTATTCGGTGAAAAATGACTTAAATAATTCATTCGTTGTTGAGGAATTGAACCGTGAAATTTGATGAACTTGATAGTAAAATGCGGGTGTTTGAGACAGCACACGATCATTGTGTGCTACCTGGACTTTACATAGTTGCAAGATTAGATGGACGCAGCTTTACTCGCCTGACAAAAGAAGTGCATCAATTTGAGGCTCCCTACGATATTCGTTTTCGAGATTTGATGCTTGTAACTGTCGAACATTTGTTCAACTGCGGGTTAGATATCACTTATGGTTATACCCAAAGTGATGAAATTTCTCTACTGTTTGCTCAACAAGAAAACACTTTTAACCGAAAAGTAAGAAAACTAAATTCCGTTTTAGCAGGTGAAGCCAGCGCCAAATTTTCTTTACTATTAGGTGCAATTGGCTGCTTTGACTGCCGCATTTCGCAGCTTCCTAATATAGAAGAAGTAGTAAATTATTTTCGTTGGCGCAGTCAGGATGCCCACAGAAATGCTCTCAATGCTCATTGTTACTGGTGTCTGCGTCGAGATGGCAAAAGTGCAACTGAAGCAACCAGCATGATGAAAGGGTTATCTGTTACCGATAAAAACGAACTATTATTCCAGTATGGGATTAATTTTAATCATCTGCCCAATTGGCAAAAACGAGGTGTGGGACTGTATTGGGAAGAATACGAAAAGCAGGGATTCAACCCCATTAGCGGTGAAACTATCCCAACGCTACGGCGACGTATCAGGCAAGATTTAGACTTGCCAATGAAGGATGAGTACAGCAAGTTTATTGCCAAACTTTTGAATAATCCAGGCGACTTCTAAGATACTGTTGGCGAATGAATGGGGGGCAAAAGCTATCAGCCCATGAAACAAGGAGTTCCACTCGCTATGTCTAGGTATACCTTTACAAAACTGAAATATTTTTTACTACACTATTCCCGACAGTCTTAGAACCTCACCCGAATGGGTGAGAAACAATTCAACCAATTGGGTGAACTAAATGCAGGAGGTTAAAGCTTATAACAAAAGAGACACTGTTAATAGAAGAAAAAATTAATTCAATCGCACCTACCTAATTAAGTTAAGTAAGGATAAAGCTATGAAACTTGCAACTTTGATCAATTCTGGAATTCTGGTTGCTTCAGTTGCCCTCACATCTGGAATTGCTAACGCTCAACCAGCCACAAATAACAACTACGGTAGTGCTAGTGTTACCAGTGATGCAAAGAAGGAGCCAATAAAAGCTGCAATTAATTCTAACACTTTACACAGTAATTCCACGAGTGATCGTTATCTCGAACCCTTCAATCTTGTTTCTCTTGCTTACCAAGGTGGTTTAGAGCAGCAGGGCATTCCCAGTGCAGGAACTCTAATATTTGAACGCCAGAACCGAAAGATTCTTGCGGAAGATTTAGTTAAGGCTGCTGTCAGTGCTAATAAATTACCACCGCAATTTTTGAACGATCAAAATTACCTGAGTGCTGTCAGGTCACAGTTAACCTCCTTATCTAGAGATTCCTCTAACTAAGTACATATCAGTATAAAAGGTGTTCGGAAATATCGAGGGTTGATAATTGGATTTTACGACATTCCAGCCAATCCTTTGCCTATCAGGTAAAACAACCCCATTCCCCATAAAGGAATGGGGTTTTAATTGATGTATATGCGTCGGTGTAGTTCGCCGTAGGTATCGAACATTTTAATCAGACATTTCCAATGGAGGTTAGCGGACTCGAACCGCTGACATCCTGCTTGCAAAGCAGGCGCTCTACCAACTGAGCTAAACCCCCATAAAATTAAAATAGTAGATAACTTTTATTGTCGTTGCTATTGTAACTTAATATTGTGCAATTACCAAAGGGATGAAGCCAGAAAAGCTCCAAGTTGTCGCAACACTGTATAAATTTGTCAAACTGCCAGATTTTGCCGAGAAACGAGAGCCTCTACTATCTTACTGCCAAGAGCAAGGTGTCAAGGGGACAATTTTGCTGGCACTAGAGGGGATTAACGGTACAATTGCTGGTTCGCGGCAGGCCATTGACTCTGTTCTCTGGTTTCTGCGTTCTGACCCTCGTCTAGCAGATATAGAATCCAAAGAGTCCTATACTGAAACCCCGCCCTTTGAGCGGATGAAGGTGCGGTTAAAGCAAGAAATTGTGACTTTGGGGTTGCCGGAAATTGATCCAAACGAGCAAGTTGGGATTTATGTCAATCCCCAAGAATGGAATAATTTAATTTCCGACCCAGAAGTAACCGTGATTGACACCCGCAATGATTATGAGGTGAATATTGGTACTTTCCAAGGGGCGGAAAATCCCCAAACTGAATCATTCCGAGAATTTCCTGATTATGTGCTAAATAATCTCGACCCAGCTAAACACAAAAAGGTTGCTCTGTTTTGTACAGGGGGCATTCGCTGTGAAAAAGCCTCATCTTTCATGCTTGCCCACGGCTTTGCAGAAGTTTATCATCTCAAAGGTGGCATTCTGAAGTATTTGGAGGAAGTTCCAGCACAAGAAAGTTTGTGGGAAGGGGAATGTTTTGTTTTTGATGAGCGGGTAGCTGTGAGTCATGGGTTAGAGGAAGGGAGTTGTGAGCGGTGTTTCTGTTGTGGGCGTCCGATTTCTGAGGAAGATAAAGCGTCTCCCAAATATGAGCAAGGTGTTTCTTGTCCCTATTGTTTTGATAGCCTCACCGAAGAGAAAAGAGCGCGTCAGCAGCAAAAATGGCGGCACTACCAAACCCAAGTTGGTAACAAAAATCAGGATTTGAGTTGAAGAATAATTCATAATTCAGAAGTTTCCGTCAAGGATAATTCGGAATTTAAGGGCAAAATTACTGTAAATATAGTACCGACTTCAACTTGGCTGGTGACACTGATTTGACCTCTATGGGCATCAACGCACCTTTTAACGATTACTAATCCCAATCCAGTACCCTTAATTGATTTGACATTTGAGCCTCGGTAGAATGATTCAAATAGTCGAGGTTGGTCTGCTTCGGGAATGCCCATACCTTGATCTTGAATATGGAAAATTGCTACTTTCTCAATCGGATCGCATATTAAATCAAACTGAATCTTGCCACCTCTGGGAGAATATTTAAGCGCGTTTGAGAGAATATTTGCAAACAGATAATGTAAAAGTACTTCATCCATAACAGCGGACGTATTCTCACTATGACAGGTAAAAATAATTTCATATACGTTGCTTTCAATAATTGAAAAATCTTCGATTAAGTCTAGACAGAATTGCTCTAAATTAAGGGGAGTAGGGTTGTATATGAGTTTTTCTGCTTCCGCTCGACCCATAAACAGCACTTCTTCCATGAGCTTTTCCATAGATTGCACAGCACCTTGAATTCGCTTTAAATAAATGTCTCTTTTTGCATCAGTCAAATTTGCTCCTTGCATTTCTATGAGTTCTACTGCCGTTTGAACAACAGTCAGAGGATTACGAAACTCATGAGATACGGTGGAGATAAATAATGACTTGAGACGGTTAAGTTCTTGCTCCTTCTCCAATGCTTGCTCTAGCAATTTGGTTTGCCGTCGTTCGCTAAGATCCCAGAAAACAACGACTACACCATTTATCTGGTCAGGTCGTCCCTTCAGTGGTGAAGCACTATCACCAATTGGAACTCTTTTGCCGTTTTTTGTAATTAGAGATGTGAATTCCCCTAAATAAACAACCTGCTGTTCGCGCAATACTTTTGTCACAGGGTTTTCTAATGTTGTCTCTGTAACTTCATCGACAATATGAAAAATTTTTGCTGCCTCATTTCCTAAAGCATCTTTTTGCTGCCAGCCAGTCAGGGCCTCCGCCGCAGGATTCATAAATGTCACTTTTCCCTGCTCATTTGCAGCAATTACAGCATCACTCATTGAGTTTAAAAGGGTTGCTAACTGATCTCGATTCTCCCGTAATTCGCGTTCTAGCTGGTGTTTTAAAAGACCGATTTCGATCGCTATTCTTAAATCTTTTGTAGTAAATGGTTTAACTATATATCCGAAAGGTTGGGTAATTTTCGCTCTTTCTAAAGTATGCTCATCGCCATAAGCGGTTAAATAAATTACAGGTACATCTAACTGCTCGCGAATCTGAATGGCAGTTGCAATTCCATCCATATCACCTTTAAGAATAATATCCATTAATACTAGTTCTGGTTGAGTTTCCGATGCTTTAGCAATGGCAACTTTTCCAGATGAGGCGGTACCTGTAACAATGTATCCTAGTTGACTCAGTTGGCTGGCAATAGTTCTAGCCACAATCACTTCATCTTCAACGACTAAAATCCTAGCTTGACCCATTTGATATTTACTAATGCAAAGTTAACTGCGTGAATTTGATTTTAAATACTGTTCCATGATTGCGTTCTAGAGTGATATCGCCTTCTAGTTGTTCTGTAACCAAGTCATGTACTAACGATAGACCCAAAGAATCAGTATTTCTCCAATCTAAATTATCTGGTAAACCAATTCCATTGTCTCGGATAGTCATTTCGATATTATTGCCAGCATTACGTAAAGCAATACTGATTGTGCCTACTTGTTGGTTGGGAAAAGCGTGCTTGAGAGCATTGGAGATTAATTCGTTGATCACCAATCCACAGGCAATGGCTTGGTCAACATTTAAACTTAATGGATCTATATCAGTTTCTAAAGCGATTTTATTAGGCCATATTTGATAGGAAATTAGTAAGCTTGCAGCCAAATTGTGGATATAATCAGCAACATCAATTCGTCCAATATTCGCTGAAGTATACAAATTTTTATGAATTAGAGATATTGACTCAATTCGATTTTGACTTTCTCTCAGAACTTTGATGACTTCTGGATCTTTGAGTGTTTGTGACTGAAGTTGTAATAAACTGGAGACAATTTGCAAATTATTTTTAACTCGATGATGAACTTCTTTTAAGAGAACTTCTTTTTCAGCTAAGGCAGCTTTTAATTTGACTTGAGCTTTTTGTCTTTGAACAAGTTCAGTTTGAGCTTGCTCTAAGATGCTAGATTGTTGAATTGCGATCGCTAATTGGACTGTGAGATGATCGAGCAAATCTAATTGATTTTCTTCCCACTCACGAAAACCAGAGCATTGGTGAGCAACCAGTAAACCCCAAAGGTGAGAGCCAGGGTTTTGAGAGCCTGCTTCTAGTAAAATGGGCACAACTAAATTTGCTTTCACCTCAAACCGTTCTAGCAGGCGAATATGGCAATCAGTTAGTCCAGCTTCATAAATATTTGCGATCGCTCGCTTGCGTCCCTGATAATACTCTATTCCTGTAGCTGTTTGAAAACACGTGTCATGAATCTCTACGCCTAAAGAAACTGTCCATCCATCTTCTACCGATTCCGCCATAATTGTGCCGATCATCTCTGAGTCAAACTGATAAACTACTACTCGATCGACACCAAGTAAATCTCGTACTTCTTGAACTGTTGCATTCAGAATATCTTGAAGATTCAAAGATTGACGAATTCGTTGAGCCACAGTTCGCATTAATTGCTCCCGCTCGGCTTGAGCTTTTAGAGCTAGTTCAGTTTGCTTACGTTCTGTGATGTCTTGCCCAATACCGATAATTTGACCATTTGAAAGGTAAACATTAGTCCAAGATGTATCTAGTAAACGACCATCGCGCACCTGAGTTTTAAAGTCACCCCAATTACGTTGTGCAGACTGAATAAAATTAATTACATACTGTCGATATTCAGGATTAGGATATAACACTTCCAAGACATCACGAGTTTGGAAATCTTGAAATCGCCAACCAAGAATATTTTCCCATTCTTGGTTCACCCACTGAAGTTTACCATTAGCATCGATGAGGGCAATCATTAAAGGTATACTCTCAAAAATTATCCGCGAAAATTCATTTTGCTCTTGAAGTTTTGTTTCAACATTTTTGCGATCATTAATATCATTAAATACTGTTAAAATTGCTGACTCATTATTAAATGTTAAATATTGCAATGAAGCGATCGCCCAGAAATGAGTTCCATCTGCCCTTTTTAATTGGAGTTCATAATTATGAATAAAGCCCTGTTGATTAAGAATCTTTAAAAGTGCTTCTAAATCTGCCAAATCATGATACAAATCTAAAAAAAATTTACGATTAACTAAATACTCTGGAGAAATCCGAAATGTTTGAAACAATTGTGTATTAGCATATAATATCAATCCATCAGACACACGCGAAATAGTGAATGGAACAGGAATAGCTTCAGAAATAACTCGAAACCTAGCTTCACTTTCTTGAAGAGTTTTTTCTATTTGTTTGTGTTCTGTGATGTCTCGTATATTAACTAAACGAGCATTAGAAGTACTATAGTCTATTGTCTGTGTGAAAATTTCAACATCAATAATCTGTCCGTCTTTTCGCTGATGTCGCCATTGTTTCGCAAAATGTAAGTTAGAGTGATTTTGTTCTAAATATTCCAGCAATAGAGAGACATCTTCTGAAGGGCGAATGTCAGTTATTCGCATTTGCAAAAACTCTTCTCGTGAGTAACCGTAATGGAGAACAGCAGCTTCATTTACATCTAAAAATTGCAGATTATTCTGGTCATATACCCACATTGGGTGAGGATTTTTAGAGAAGAGGAGATTAAAACTCTTTTGACTTTCATTCTCAGGAAACAGCATTGGTGATTTTGTGACAAAATTTTTGTTAAATGCCAGATTTAATTTGTGGAAATTTAAAAAGTTGAGTTTTTGTAAAATCTGCAAAATAAAAATCGTATTTTTCTTAACGTTTGTAATACCACATTAGATTAGCTAGTACCGATTACCTGTGAGGTTCTATAGAACAGGTTGCTTAAGTAACTTGCCTCATCAAACCTGATATTGTAAAGTTTCACAAAGAATTGATCTAAAGCATAGACTGAAATTAACCAATGTTTTTACTCTATGAGATTGTTAAGATATTTATTTTTTCGCAGTAAAAATTTACTCCATTTGAATGAGTACTTGGGGTTGCTTAAGGGTGGGTTTTAAAGAAAAATTATATTCATCATCAGTATTCTTAGCAAACTATGGTCAGTTTTTGCAACCTCATCGATTGAAAAAATGCAAATAGCGCATACTCTTACGGAGAAGCTACGCACAGCTTCTCGCAAAGAATCTTTGTGGACTTTGTATTATTTACGGTAGCTTGGGCTATCTTTTATCTAGGGCGTCCCAGTGTAGTTATATATAAAACAGCTTCATCAGCAGGAATACCTAAAACTTCATTTACCTGATCGTCAAAGAATCCACCGATACCACTGACGCCTACATTCAGGTGCATTGCTGCTAAATTCAGGCGTTGCCCCAAATGACCGGCATCCATGTGTAAGTAACGGTAAACGCGATCGCCATATTGTGCGATCGCAGATTTCAAATCGGCTGTATGAAACAATACTGCTGCTGCATCCCGCCCTAATTCTTGTCCTAAACAAAGAAAATGCAACTCTCGGCGAAAGTTTTTAAACCGAATTTGGCGTAATTCTTGGGCTTTCGGTGCATAATAATAACAACCCGCCTCCAATCCTTTAACTCCGCAAACAGCAATAAATGTTTCGATTAAATTTAGATCGAAGTAGTCTGGAGAAATATCTAAACTTTGGTCGATGTAGTTTTGTGGCTGGTAAGTGAAATCGAGTAAGCTTTTCAATTCATCAAAGCTTAAATCCTCACCATTGTAAGCGCGGGTAGAGCGTCGCTTGTACATGGTGATTTCTAGTTCTGACAGCTTTTGTCCCCAATCTATAGGTGCAGTGTTGGTGGGAATTTTTAAACAGAAAGGAAAATTGTATTTATCCTCCAAAGATTTTTCTTGTTTAATAGCTGGTAGATTGAGATTGCCAGTTACACCAGATTGGATATGAGTGTGTCGATGAAAATATGTTAGTAATTCGCCATCGGGGATTTGGGGATAACTAGTTTCGGTAGCGGAAGGTAAAGCAGTACATCCCAATGGCAAATTTTGATTAATATCTAACAAGTCTGCCAGAGGTAAGACAGCGATCGCACCTTCTTGTTGCGGATCTACATAAAGCAGATCGTTAACCGATTCATCCACAAAGCCACCAATTAGATGGGGGCGATAGTCAGTAATCGCACCAGCCAATTCGATATTACCCAACAGGTGCCCTGTATCCAGAAAAATTCGACGGTAAGCCCGATCTTCATAGCGCCACGCAGAACGATAGAAAACCGCAGTCACAATAATTGCTAATTGGGTATTTTCTAAAGAAGGATGCCAGAAACAAGCTGCTTGGAGATTTTGCCAAACATCATTTTCCCAATAATGCATGAGAGAATGAGTCCGACACTGGTAGTTATACAGACCAGGTGGTAATAACGACGTACCACGAGAAACCACATACACCTCAGCAGGGTATAATCCGCCTGCACTGGGAGCAGCACGTAAATACACCGCACTACCCATAGAAGGCATTTTTGCCGTTAATCCATAGCTGCGAAACAACAGCCGCGAAAGTCTTTGCCACCATTGAGCATCCGGGTTATTAGCATAAGCCTCTGGTTTTTCTTGGATATAGGGTTTGAGATCAAAAGTAGAGCCAATTTTGTACTCTTTAAAAGGCACTGGCTGTTTAGTCCAGTCTAAGCGCTGACTTTTAGAGGCGAGAGTCTCAGGATTGTATTTAGTCCGTTCGTGATAATGCTGGGCAATTGATTGGTGTAATTCTGGCATATTACTTTTAATATCCTTGGGGCATCCTTTTCTTGATCTTGGCATTCATTAGCCTCATTATTTCGTGTTAATTGATACAATCCTCAGAGTCATAAAGTGGTATTTGGTAACAATTGGATTGGGGATTGGGGATTGGGGATTGGGGATTGGGATTTGGGATTTAGGATTAGTTATTCTCCCTTGTCTCTCAGTCCCCAGTCCCATCTTCCGCGATACCATATAAGCGCAAAACTATCTACGGCTGAATGTGCAATGATGCCTGTACGTCAAACTTTATCAAAGCCTGATATCCAACTTTCTTATTTGGAGTGGAATCAAGGTCAAGAACCTTTATTGCTGTTGCATGGCTTAGGCGACCATGCTCTGGTATGGTCTAGTTTAGGAGATTATTTGACGGCAGACTACCATATCGTTGCGCCAGATATGCGCGGACATGGCCAAAGTAGTAAACCAGAAATAGATTATAGCTTTGAGAGTGCGATCGCAGACCTTGAAGCACTCATGGATCATCTTGGATGGGATTTTGCCCACATTGTAAGTCACTCGTGGACAGGCAAATTAGCCACCATCTGGGCAAGACAAAACCCAAAGCGTTTACGGAGTATAATTCTAGTCGATCCGATTTTCATCTGGAAAATGCCCAGCCTTTTCAGGCTAACTTTTCCAATGTTGTATCGCTTCTTGCCTTTTCTCAAAAGTATGGGCCCCTTCCCCAGTCGTGAAGAAGCTGAACAACAAGCACAGCAATTAAAGCAATATGAAGGATGGAGTTCCTTACAACAGCAAGTCTTCCAAGCAGGAATAGAAAAAAAACCCGATGGGAGTTGGGGCAGCAAATTTACCATAGCCGCCCGCGACGGGATTTTTGAGGCAGTAATGCAAGTGCCCGGTTTTACAATTCCCCTTGACACCCCTGCCCTATTTGTCCAGCCAAAACAAGGACTGAACCGCCAAAATTGGCAAATCCAACCCTATAAAACCTATCTTCAAAACTTACGTATTTGCCAAGTTCTCGGTAATCATTGGCCATTTTTGACACAACCAGAGGCATTTAACCAAACAGTAGCAGCTTTTCTAGTAGAACACAGATAAAAAATCTCATCATTATTGGACGGGATTATCATACACCAACAGAAGAATTAATAGGGGCATTGGGCATTGGGCATCGCTTATTCTCCCTCATTTCCCCCATCTCCTCCACTCTCCATTCCCCATTCCCGACTCATGAGCTTTTGTATCAATCCCGTTTGCCCCAAACCAAATCACCCGAATAATCATCAAAACCGTTTCTGTCAAAGTTGTGGTTCCCATCTGGAATTGCTAGGGCGTTATCGGGTGAAGTCTCTGTTGAGTGACAAAACAGGTTTTAGTAAAGTTTATGAGGCATACGAAAAAGATACCCCCAAGATTCTCAAGATACTCAAAGAGGATTTATCAGGCGACGCTAAAGCAGTAGAACTATTTCAGCAAGAAGTAACCGTGTTGGGACAATTCAAACATCCTGGCATTCCCAAAGAAGATAGTTACTTCCAGTATCAAACCCGAAATGGTTTAGTGCTGCATTGCATCGCAATGGAAAAAATCGATGGTTACAATTTAGAACAGTGGCTACAGCAGCAAAATAGCCTCATATCCCAAGAACAAGCCATAGACTGGTTAAGACAGTTAATAGAAATTTTGAATGTAGTACATAGCAAACAGTACCTACATCGAGATATTAAGCCATCTAACATCATGATTAGATCCTCCCATGATAAAAGTTGGGGAAATCTAGTACTGATTGATTTTGGCACTGCCAGTGAAATTACTAAAACCTACCAAGACCAACTTAGCAACGGCGACAAGATGACAGCACTGATGTCATCTGGCTATAGCGCCCCAGAACAAATGAATGGTCAAGCAGTACCGCAATCAGATTTCTTTGCTTTAGGACGCACCTTTGTATTTTTGCTGACGGGATACCATCCTTTAGAAATGTATGATGTCCAGCACAATTTATTGCACTGGCAGAATAATGCTATCCATATTTCACCTTTACTATTGAATTTAATTGATTGGCTAACTGCAACTGATATAGAAAAACGCCCTGTTAATGCCCAGGAAATTTTGCTTTACCTAGAAGAAATAGAAAGTCAACTAATAAAAGCTAATCCTATAAATATTAATATGCGAGAATTTTCTGAGATCGAAAGTTCCCCTGTACCAATTGATGACAAATTATTATCTCCAAATAAACAATTAGAAAAAGGGACTCTGTTAGCATTTTTTGCAGTACTACTCTTAGTGTTAGGATTACTGAGTATAGTCGCTTTAGCGATGCAAAATTCAGAGGTTTTTGAAGTCTCAAATTATAAACAATATCCAGAAAAAAAAGGTAATATAGATTATTTTTCTTACAAAGAAGGTAGAGATAGTCAGGGAAGAATAGCTGAGTTTAATATAGCAGTCTTATCACCAGAATATAAATGGCTTTTAGATAGTAACTTTCAAATAAAATATAATGATGAAATTATTAGTCTTGACCTTTTAAAATTGAACCTAGAGCAAGAAGGTATAGAAAAAATAATGGAATCTCCTAGTGAAATAATCTCTGTAGGCACAGCTTCTTGCAAAAGTGATAGAGCAGTTCAAGAACGTGTAGCTTTAGAACGTTCCAAGCAAATACAACTTTTAGTGAGAAAAATATTTACTAATACACCAAATATCAAACAATATCGCTTATTGAATTTGGGTCAATTTCAGCGAAGTAATTGTCAAAAAAATCAAGATTTAACTGCATATCAGAGAAGTGTTGTAATCATTGGCGTCAAAAAAAAATCAGCAGGTGTGATTCTTGACGAGGCGCTAAGAAATAGGTTAGAAAAGAAGCCTTTTGCTGATTTTAAATTAGAAGATTATTCTTTAGGTTCGGCACAGAAGTTTAAGACAATACCGAGCAATTTATAAAATCTCTAGCAAAGTACAATCAGTATATAGGCATAGCCCATCGTAAACAATTACCACTTTAGCCATAAACTACAACTATAGTCATCTACATTCTCTTATGGCTAAAGCAGCAGATATTAGCACCAAGCGATTAATCAGCCTCGCACCCGAAAATTGGGTAAAATGGGTAACACAGATTCCCGATATTGTATCTGGTGAAATACTCAACTCTGAATTCCAGTGGATTAGTCGTGAGAGTGATGTATTAGTCCGCGCCACAAGTCCCCAATATGGCGAATTTATCGTACTTAACGAGTTACAATTACGCTACAAACCTGAAATGCCCAAACGGATGCGGGCTTATACAGCACTGGCAGAAGAAAAATACAATTTGCCCACCTATCCGGTACTAGTTAACATCCTCAAAGAAAGTGATGTTGAAATACCCACCAGCTACGAATCGCAATTTGCAGGTTTGCAGGCGCGTCAAGACTACCATGTTATTAACCTCTGGGAAGTCGATGTGGAAATTGCTTTTACTCAACCTGTTCCCTGCTTGCTTCCCTTTGTTCCAATTCTCAAGGGAGGTGCAGAAGAATCGACTGTGCAACGGGCATTGCAGATTCTCCGCGCCGATGAGCAATTGAGCCAGTTAGAAACTGTTATGGCTTTTTTTGCTACCTTCGTATTAGACAGCGCTTTAGTTCAGCAAATCATGAGGTGGGATATGGCAATATTACGCGAATCTCCCTGGTATCAACAAATTTTGAGAGAAGGGGAAGAACGAGGACGGCGAGAAGAGATACTGTCAGGTATCGAACTCGCTTTGGAGATAAAATTCGGCACTGAGGGCTTGCAAGTGATGCCAGAAATATCTCAAATTTACGATTTAGATAGATTAAGAGCAATTCACCAGGGAATTAAGAGCGTTAATACTCTAGATGAATTACGGCAATTCATTTGAAGAAGAATTCAGGAGTCAGAATCAACTGGTGGGGTGTCTTGAACCCATTGATTCATTCGCTAGTCGTACAAAATTAATTCTGACTCCTGACTCCTGGCTTCTATTTCGATAAGTTGTTCATGCTCCCATCCCAGAATACCGCTTCAAACCCATACGCCAAAGCAAGCGATTCGCACCCAAAAATACTAATATCCAACCCACCATTGACCAAAATCCCCGCCCTATATCTACAGGTAGCCCTATCAAAAGACTCGCAGGAAAATCAATTAAATAGGGAAAAGGCGTAAACATAACTATTTTTCGCACTGCTTCTGGAAAGACCTCTAACGGTGCTATCAAACCAGATAAAAATAGATAAAATAACAACCAAAAATTTTCTAAAGCGCTAGCCCGTTCTGTCCAAAAGGCGAACATAGCAAAGGTATACTGAATCAAAAACCGCAAAGCAAAAGCTAGCACTGCTGCTAATATAAAGAGCAAAAATCTATGTAAACTTGGTATCCAAAAAGCCTGGGGATAGAGAATAAAAAATAATCCCACTAATAGAAAAGCAAAGCTTAAACGAGCAAATCTTTCAGAAATATGCCCAGCAACGTGATGCCATACTGGATCGAGTGGTTGTAGTAACTTGGGCGAAAGCTTGCCTTCCACAACCTCTTTTTCAAATTCCCAAATTACCCAAACAACAGTTAGTTGTCTGACAATAAAAACTGTAATGAAATAACGTGCAAAATCCACAGGTGATAGCCCAAACTGTCCTCCTTGTGCTGCCTGTATCCAGACACCCATAAGGATAATTGGTAAAGATCCAGCTAAAACCCATAAGATTAGTTCTGCCCGATACTCAACCATATAGGCGTAGTATACTGATAGGAAAGTTAGGGCTTTTCTGATTATCTGCTTCATTTATTCACTTCCCACTACAAAAATTACCCAGAATTCTCCACTCTTATAAAGGTATAAAGACGCGATAAATCGCCTCTCTACTCCACAACACCTGCCTGAAAAACTCGTCCAATTACTTCTTCCACAGGCGGTTCGGTGACAGTTAAATCAATTACCTCCAAATCCGCTAAAATCTGAGATACTGTGCGGGTGAGTGCCTCTCGCGATACCATAAAACGCACTGCTCGTCCTTCTAAAAGTTTCACATCACCATAAGTCATAAGTTTTTCTATTGGTAGAGGTTGGGCTAACTCTATATAGACTTCTCGGTAAGGAGCAAAACGTTCCAGCAGTCCATCTAAGCTGCCGTCATACATCAACCTTCCTTGGTGAATCAATAGCACCCGTTGACACAAAGCTGTGATGTCAGCCATGTAGTGACTTGTTAATAGCACTGTCGCCTGATAACGCTGATTGTATTCGCGCAAGAACTCGCGTACCGCTGCCTGAGCATTTACATCTAATCCTAGCGTCGGTTCATCTAGGAATAATACGTGGGGATGATGCAAAAGTGCTGCTAACAATTCTGCCTTCATCCGCTCACCCAAAGACAGCTTCCGTACTGGTTGGGTAAGCTTACCTTCTAAGGAAAGCATTTCTGTTAATTCTCCCACCCGCCGCTGGAATTCTTTATCAGAGATGTTGTATACAGCGGCATTAATTTTCAAAGAATCGAGTGCTGGTAAGTCCCAAATTAGCTGCTGTTTTTGCCCCATTACCAAGGTAATTTTTTGCAAAAATGCTTCTTTACGCTGAAACGGAATTTGTCCAGCGACTCTGACTGTACCGCCAGAGGGATGAATCAGCCCTGTAAGCATTTTTAGTGTGGTGGTTTTACCAGCACCATTTGGGCCTAAAAATCCCACTATTTCACCAGGGGCAATTTCAAAGGAAACATCTTGAACTGCTTTAATTGAGCGGTAGGTACGACGAAATAAGTGTGTAATCGTACCTTTAATTCCGGGATTTTTAACTGCGACTGGATAAGATTTACTCAGATTTTCTGCAATGATGATTGACATATTTTTGATATTAGAATCGCAGATGTAAGACTGATTAGCTATGAGGATGCATTTAATTAAGCTGTTCTATATTTAAATTGCATATATTGGGCGGGCAAGATGCCCACCCCACAAGATTTAATGTGTTTAATTTGATTATGCAAATTAGATTTTTTTAGCTTATTAAATGAACCGCAAATTACGCCGATATTAAGTGCAAGCTTAGGGTAATTAGTACAAATAAATCGTCAAGAATAAATCAAACGATGTTACGTAATACAGTATTAATTAAATGAGTTTGTAGTAAACGGCTCTAAACCTATTTTAAGAGGTAGGACAGCTTACTACAGACCTTTAATTATTTTGAGATTTTAGATTTTTCTTCAATCCGAAATCCAAAATTTAGAATGGTTTTACCGTAAACGTCCCGATCGCAGTGTACTGATAATTAACCACAAACCCAATAAACTAGCGACTGCAAACAGGATGGTGCTTAAAAAAGATAGCTGGGTTGTCTGCGCTCTGGTGGAAATAATTGCCGCACCCATAATCAGCGAACCCACTAAAATACTAAAAGATAGGCGGTTAGCGGCATCGTCCATAGTACGCCGCACGCCATCTAAACCCCGTAGTGATAGATTCCACTGTAAGGTTTCTGAGGTAACACGGTCTAATAACAGTTCGATTTGACGAGGAGATTGGAGAGACAGACTTTTTAGATCCAAGGCTGTCCGTAGGAGCGATCGCACTGGATTATCCCCTATTAACTGGCGACGAAACAAGTCTGTAATTAATGGTTTGATTTCATCAATCAAATTAATCTCTGGGTTGAATGTCCGCGCCACACCCTCTAGGTTGGCTATGGTTTTGGCATACAAACCCATGTTGCTCGGTAGGCGAATTTTATTATTGCGGGCAACTTGCAAAATTTCATAGATTATCTGACTGAAATTCATCTCAGTCAAACTGACGTTGTAATACTTTCGTAGCATCCGGTCATAATCATTTTCCAGCCGCGACAAAATAACTGGTTGAGCCGAATCTGCTAGCTGCAAAGTTAACTGAGCGCACCTCTGAGCATCTAAATCAACGATCGCTAACAACATCTCTGTTAATATCTGCTGTGTGCGGGGATCAAGTCTTCCCACCATGCCACAGTCTAAAAGAGCAACACGGCCATCTTTGAGATAAAACAAGTTTCCCGGATGGGGATCGGCATGAAAAAAGCCATCAATATATAGTTGCTGGAAAAATACCCGAAATAACAAAGTAGTTATTTCTTTACGCTGTACAGTCGGGTCTTTACCATTGGTGTCATTATCCAAATCCGCCGACAGGAACGGCACTCCATCTAGCCATTCCATCACCAGTAATTTTTCTGTGGTCAATTCCCAGTTAATTTCTGCAACTACTATTTGTGTGGGATCAAACCAACGACTTTTAGATAAGTTACGTCGCAGTTGGTCTGTAAAACCCGCTTCCCGTGTAAAATCCAACTCAGCTTCTAAGGCTTTGGTAAATTCTTCAGCGATGGATTTGATTTCGTAGGTTTGCCCAAAATCAGTCCGCGCCACTAAATCGGCAATACCTTGAATTAAAGCAATATCTTGGGCAATAGTAGTATCAATTCCGGGACGCTGGACTTTCAGAGCGACTTCTCGACCGTCCGCTAGTGTCGCGCGATGGGTCTGGGCAATTGATCCGGCTGCTACGGGGATAGGGTTAACTGTGCTGAAAGTTTCTGCTAATGGACGTTTTAATTCTTTGCGGAGGATTATTTCGATTTCTGACCAAGGAACTGGTGGTACTTCATCTTGAAGAGTTGATAGTTCCTCAATATAGGCGGCACTCAGTAAATCTGGACGGGTAGAGAGTAACTGTCCAAGTTTGACGTAAACTGGCCCCAAATCTACCAGAATATTTTTTAAAACCGCTGGTGTCGGTAGCTGCGGTTCATCAGCTTTACCACCAGTAAGTAACCTTCGCATATAGTCCCAACCATTGCGAAGGAAGACTTCCAGGATTTCTCGTTGACGGGGAACAGTTTGGGTGAGGAACATTTTTGTAAGTTAAAAAGGTAAGCAGCAGGGGATAACAATACAACGGAAGTCGGCTCTAGCTTTAGTTCTTGTTAAAGTTTTGCTAGCTGCGGCACAGTCTTGGAATCTTTTTATGGATGATTGTACGGCTTCTTGGAGCTTCTGTTCGTTCAGCATCCTTTTGACGTAATTAGAGCAGGAATCCCCGCCGTGTAATAAGCGATGAGAACAAGAAAATCCTTTGGAGGGAGAAATATATTTTTGATACGCAGTAATAGAATCGATGGCCATTGTCTTGGCAAGAGGCTCAAAGCTAATAATGTCCATAACTGTCAGATTGAATCACAGACAGTCAAGTTATAATAGAAAAATAGACTTTTTCGCCTCTGCCAGGGGTTCTAACTTTTATAGCAGGTCGGTAAATCGGGAATCGCTTTGGAGAATTTTGAGGATCTGCTTGATTTCCTGGGTACGTTCTTTTTTAACAACAAGGGTGACATTGCGATCGCGCACAATCACCACGTCCTCTAAACCAATAGTAACAACTACATCCTCTGGATTTGAAGCATAAATAATTGCCCCCTGGGTATCCAGCCCTATGTGGGTAGCTAGTTCCACATTCGGAGTATCCTCTGTCTTCAGTAAGCGTTCGATCGCATTCCAATCTCCTAAATCATCCCAACCAAAATCAACTGGCAAAACGTATGCTAGAGTTGTCTTTTCCATTAACGCATAGTCTATACTCTTCTTAGGCAACTGGGGATAGATATCAGGGCCATGTTGTTCTAAAGGTTCGATAATTTCTGGAGCATGGGTATGTAGTTCTTTGAGAACAACCCCTGCCCGAAAAACGAACATTCCACTATTCCAGCTAAAACGTCCCGTAGATAAAAAAGTCTCTGCCGTTTCCCGGTCGGGCTTTTCAGTAAAGCGGTTCACGTGATAAGCTGGCAACTCATTAAAGCTACCTATTTTTTCACCTTGCTCAATGTAGCCGTAACCGGTTGATGGAAAAGTAGGCTTGATCCCCAGTGTAACAATCGCTGCTGTGCTTGCTGCCAGTTGCGTAGCCGCGCTTAATGTGTGTGCAAACGCCTTTTGGTCAGCAATCCAGTGGTCAGCAGGGAAAAAGCCAATCACAGCGTCTTCTCCATAGCGCTGTTTGATTTCTAAACTTGTCCAAGCAACGGCTGCGGCAGTGTCTCTTCCTTCGGACTCGATCAATAAGTTTTCAACTGGTAAATCAGGTAATTGTTGTCTTACCCCTTCAGCTATCTGACTAGAAGTTATGACCCACAAGGTATCCCAACTTCCTCCGAGTGCTAACAAGCGATCGGCGGTTGCTTGTAATAAGCTTCTAGAGCTACCATCAAGACTTAAAAATTGCTTGGGTCGTTCTTTGCGACTCAGGGGCCAAAAACGTTCACCTTTACCACCAGCAAGGATCACGGGGAACAATAAAGTATTCATGTTGTCATACACGCCTACCGAAGAACATTACAAGTTTACAGTGAGCTTTTCCACTGGCAATATTTGTAGCTTGGATTAACATACTTTTAGGGAGTGGTTGAGTGGGGAGATAATTGTGATAAAACAAGTCGAATGGTCGGAAAATTCGGTTACATCTCAACAAGTAGTAGAGTTTGAAAGTGAAGTGCGATCGTCGCAACTTCAACGGACGGAAAGTCAACTAGCGCCTGCACCAATACCCGACTCAGAGGAGGAGGATGTAGAACTAAACCAGCCGGCGAATCCGAACCGTAGCGTTGTCGAATCAGTGGGCGCGATTCCCAATCAGCTTTCTGAGAGACTGGGCTTAACCATACCTCGATGGCTGTTGTTGATTACGACGGTTGTCATTGGCATCATCTTATCTGGATTGCTAGTGTCAACGTTAGCGCTGTGGACTCCTTTATGGAGCAATCTCGATCGAACAGATGAAGATTTAGGAACTGCTGGTAAAGACGAGCAAAAAATTCCCCTACCAGGGGAGTTATGGAGCAAACTCTCCCAGTATCAGCTTTCACGACCCATGAATATTTTAATTATGGGGATTGAACCACTCAGCGGTACTGTTGATGGTTCACCAGAAAGCTTTGCCGGGAAAAGCGATTCCATGCTGTTGGTACGCCTTAACCCTAGTGAAAAATCCGCAAGGGTGCTTTCGATTCCCAAAGATACAATGATCGCTATCCCCGAAAAGGGAGAAAAGGGATTAACTAAGGTATCTGATGCCAATGCCAAAGGCGGCCCAGTCTTGGCAGCACGGGTAGTTAGCCGTACCTTAAATAACGCCCCAATCGATCGCTACATCCGTATTTCTACTAGCGGATTACGGCAGTTAGTCGATCAGTTAGGCGGAGTAGAGGTTTTTGTTCCGAAATCAATGGAATATAAAGACTCTAGCAGTCGGCTGTCGATTAATTTAGTCAGTGGTTGGCAAACCCTCAACGGCGAACAAGCAGAACAGTTTGTCCGATTCCGCGAACCAGGTTTGGGAGATTTGCCAAGAGTGCAGCGTCAGCAAGCACTAACAGCAGCCCTGCTGCAACGCCTCAAGAGTCCCACCATCTTACCCAGGTTGCCTCAATTAACTCGCTTAATGCGAAAATACTTTGATACCAATCTGAAGATGGAAGAAATGATGGCGTTGGTAAATTTCGGTCTCAACTTAGATCGAGATAATTTTGAAATGACCGTGTTGCCTGGTACATTTAGCCGTTTTAGCCAAGATCCTAATAGCTATTGGCTAAATATGACTGGACAACAGAGCCTACTGAATGATTATGTTGGGGTAAATGTACCTGGTCTGAAACCAGATATGCGTCAGGTTCCTAACCTCAAAATTGCTATTCAAAATGCTTCCAATCAACCTCAGCTAACTGAAAAAGTTATTGCTTATCTCAAACAGAAAGGCTTTACTAATATTTACAAAGTTCCTGATTGGCCAGATACCCAACGCCAAACTCAGATTGTTGTCCAAAAAGGCAATCGACGAGTTGGAGTTGATTTGAAAAAAGTCTTAGGCTTGGGTCAAATAGAAGTGTCAGCAATTGGTGATTTAGAATCCGATCTGACAATCCGCATTGGTAAAGATTGGAAATAAGTAGGAGTCATTAGTCATTAGTCATTGGTCATTGGTTAAATGACAAAGCCAAAAGTCTGAGCGGAGGAAACCTCCGCTCAGAACTTTGTAAGAGAGGACTAATCACAAAAGACTGCTGAAAAATAATAAAGTTATGAAAAAGATTTTACTGCGCTTTTTAGGTTTGATTGTGATTTTGCTACTAGCATTTGGGTGGATAATACTTAATCCCAAACCAGCTTTTGCTCAAGAAAACACAATCAATTACAACAATATAAATTTAGAAAATCGTGACTTTTCTCATACTGATTTAGCAGGTGTAACATTTGTAGCAGCAGAAATGCGGGGGACAAATTTTCAAGGAGCGAATTTAACTAACGCAATTCTGACTAAAGGGGTTTTGTTAAAGGCAAATTTAGAAGGTGCGAACTTGAGTGGCGCTTTAGTCGATCGCGTGACTATGGATGGTGCTAACCTAAAAAATGCCATCTTTACGGAAGCAACTTTAACTCGTAGCCGCTTTTACGAAGCTGATGTCACTGGCGCTGATTTTACCGATGCTTTAATTGATCGTTATCAAGTGTCGCTGCTGTGTGAAAGAGCCGATGGCGTAAATCCGGTTACGGGTGTGTCAACGCGAGATAGTTTAGGCTGTCGATAGTAGTGGCGTAGTAAGTTTAAAATAGTGGATTAGACGTAGGTTGGGTGGAGCGGAACGCAACCTACAATTTTTGTAAAGACGCGATTCATCGCATCTCAACAAATGGTCTATTTGTCGCATTCTTTTTTCAAATTGGTATAATTATCGAAAATTCGCCTCTAATTCCCGTTGGGAATTTCAATTAAAAACTCTGTTCCTTCTCCTGATTTAGAGGAACATTTAATTTGACCATGATGTTTTTCAACTATTATTTGATAGCTGATAGATAATCCTAACCCTGTACCTTTACCTGGTGCTTTGGTAGTGAAGAAGGGGTCAAATATGTGCGATCGCACCTCTTCGGGAATCCCAAGACCATTATCAGCTATTCTAATTACAATCTGGTTATTAACGGCTTGCGTACTAATCCAGATAGTCAAGGGTATTCTCGGACACGTTTGGGATAATTTCAAATATCTTTGCTGGATAGTTTTAAACTTCTCTTCTAAAGCATCAATACTGTTACTCAAAAGATTCATAAACACTTGATTTAATTGTGCGGGATAGCATTCGAGCAAATGTAAATTAGCATATTCTTTGACAATCTCAATAGCTGGGCGTTCATTATTGTTTTTGAGTCGATGCCCTAAAATCAGCAAAGTACTATCCAAACCTTCATGAATATCTACAGGCTTCAATTCAGCCTCATCTGTACGAGAGAAGTTTCGCAGTGATAGCACAATCTCACAAATGCGCTCTGTTCCTACTTTCATTGACTCAAGGGTTTTCGGTAAATCTTCGATGAGAAAGTCCAAATCAGTCTTGTCAATTTTCTCTTTGACAGTTGGCAATAGAGAGGAGTTTTCCCGATAAAGTTTTACCACCTTTAACAGTTCTTGAGTATATTCATCTAAATGAATCAGATTACCAAAAATAAAACTGATCGGATTGTTAATTTCATGAGCGACTCCAGCAAGTAGTTGTCCTAAACCTGCCATTTTTTCACCCTGAATTAACCTAGTTTGAGTTTGCTTTAGTTCTTGCAGAGTTTGAGTAAGTTCTAAGGTTTGACGTTTAGTTTGTTCGAGTAATTCCGCTTGCTGAATCGCAATTCCCAATTGCACCCCGACTTGAGCCAGTAAATTAATTTCTTCCTCTTTCCAATAACGCGGCTGCGAATTTTGATAAGCAACTAATAATCCCCATAATTTTTCACCTTCTCGAATCGGCACAAAGGTTTCGTTACGCGGAAGTTCGTTATCGTCGTCTGTATCTTCAAAAGTTTCTATAATAATTGGTTGGACTTGTGTAACAGGCTTCCAACCATCTTTAAAAGAATCTGCCACAAATTTACCACTCCAATCTGGGTTGAAGCGGTAGATTGCAATTCGCTCGACTTCAAGCAACTCGCGCACAGCTTGTGTAGTGGTTCTAAAAATAGTTTTAATATCAAGTGATTGGCGGATTTTATCAATGGTTGCAGCTAAAAGTTCTTGTCGTTCCATTGCTTTCTCCCGTTCAGTGGCTTCTGCTAACTGAACAACCTGCATTTGAACTTGCTTTAAATAAGAATCCTGTTTTAATGCGACTCCCAATTGCTCGGCTATTTGACTGGCAAATTCAATTTCAGAGGGTTGCCAGTAACGAGGAGCAGTGCATTGGTGAATACACAACAATCCCCAAAGTTCACCTTTTTTTAATAGAGGTGCAACCATATTTGCCCGCACTTGAAATTTTGCTAAAATTTGGACATAACAACCGGGAAACTTTCCTTGATAAATGTCAGCGATCGCATTGACTCGACCTTGGGCGTAAAGATGTGCAAAGTTTTCCCCAAAGCAGTAATCATAAACTTTTTCTGCCATTACCGAGTTACACTCAGGCACAAAATCCTCAGAAATAAATTCTCCTTCCCAATCTTTTTGCGGGTCAAAACGAAAGACTGCCACTCGGTCTGCTTGTAGCATTTGTCGTGCCTCAGTGACAGTAGTCTGGAAGATTGTATCTAAATCTAAAGACTCCCGAATTCGAGTAATTACGCTAGTTAACGTCTTTTGTTGCTCTGCTTGGTACTGAGCGTATGCCAGTAACTTATGGTGTCGAACTGCTACACCAATTTGTGTACCGATTTTGCTCAGTGATTCGACTTCATAAGATTGCCACTCTCTGGGTGAGGAATTTTGGTAGGCAGCGATGATTCCCCACAGTTGATCTCCCTGGAGAATAGGCGCAGTTGCAAAGGCCTTTGCCTGAAATTGCTCCAATAAGGTGATATGGCAGTCTGTTAGTCCGGCTTGATAAATGTCATTAACTATAAATGTCTCGTTGTTAACGTAACGTCCACCTTGCGTCTGTTGTAAATAAGTATCGGCGATCGCAGGCTCAAGGCCAACTAAAGCAGTCCAGCCTTGAGTAAATGATTCGGCAACAAAGTTACCACTCCAATCGGGATTGAAGCTAAAAATGGCAACTCTATCGGCTTGCAGCAGCTTACGTATTTCTTGAGTTGTGGTTTTAAAAATGGTTTCAATATCAAGGGGTGAGCGAATTTCATCAACAATTTTAGCTATTACATGGTCGCGCTGAACTGCTTGAGCTAATTTTGCAGCTTGCAATTGGACTTCATGGAGATGCTTCGCTTGTTGAATCGCAACGGCAAGATGGTCGGCAATTTGACTAATAAACTCAATTTCTGATTCTTTCCAATTACGAGTCTCACTGCACTGATGAATGCAAAGCAATCCCCACAGTTCCTTCTTCCGCGATAGAGGGACAACAAGATTAGCCTGTACCTGAAATTTACTCAAAATTGCCAGATGACAATCACTCAGTCCCGCCTTGTAAATATCTGCTACTGCTTCGACTTGACCTTCTTGATAACTGGAAGCAAATTGTTCTCCCAAGCAGTAGTTGTAGACCTTCACTCCCATTACTGAGTCCCAGCCAGGTGCAACATCCTCAGAAATGAATTCTCCTTCCCAATCTTTTCCTAGTTCAAACTGCAAGACTGCAACTCGATCGGCATTTAGCAATTGACGCACTTGTGTAACGGTCGTTTGAAAAATTGTTTCTAAGTCAAGAGACTCCCGAATTCGCACAATTACACTCGCCAGAGCCTTTTGTTGCTCTAGTTGCTCTTGAAGTTGAGCGCTAGACAAAAGAAGTTGATTTTCTGTGAAATTTGAATTGGGTTCCATTGCTCTGGATTATTTGGTTTTTATACAAGGGTTCCTCACACCAAACTTCACGGAGTTAAAGGGTGTTAAAAATATGACAACCTGCAAATTTTTACAGAGTTTAACTATTTCCCAGAAGATGGTTATTCTTATAGTTCCCCTTTCTCGATCTATCCTCGTAATAAGTTAAAAAATAATTTTGGCTTGTACACATTGAAGGAGAATTCAGAATTCAGGAGTCAGAATTCAGAAGTTAGAATGGGACGGCTGCGCTAACAGGAGCAAAGCCGGAGACGCTCCGCCTCCGGTCAGCAATCTTGATGCGACTCGACTAACTAGCAATTCGCTGTATCATAGCAATCTCAGGAATTTAATTTTGAGTGTTCGCTTTGCTAATACCAAGGGTGAAAGCATTTAAAATAACTAATTTGTGGAAATTTACCTGACAGACTGCGGAATTTCAGGTTAAATGTTTTAAAGTATGCACTCTGTAAGAGTTGTCGGGTATTATTCGTGACACAACAAGACCAAAAACCCTCTCGTTCTTTCGCTGGAATTGCTGGCATTGTTGCCGCAGCCACATTAATTAGTAAAGTCTTCGGTTTAGTGCGGCAGCAAGCAATCGCTGCCGCATTTGGTGTTGGCGCTGCTGCCACCGCCTATAGTTATGCCTATATTATTCCTGGCTTTCTATTGATCTTACTTGGTGGCGTTAATGGGCCATTACACAGCGCGCTTGTCAGCGTTTTAGCCAAGCGGCGGCGAGAAGAAGCGGCTCCTCTGGTGGAAACCGTGACAACGTTGGTGGCTGGAGTGCTGTTGGTGGTGACAGTTGCTCAAATTTTCTTTGCGGATGCGATCATTGATTTAGTCGGTCATGGTTTGCAAGAAACAACCAGAGCGATCGCTATTCAACAACTCCGCATTATGGCACCGATGGCTTTATTTGCCGGTTTAATTGGCATTGGCTTCGGGACTCTCAATGCGGCCAATCAATATTGGTTACTCTCCATTAGCCCTCTATTATCTAGTATTACCGTTGTTGCTGGTCTTGGGATCTTGGCTATGCAACTAGGTAAAGACATTATTAAGCCGGAGTACGCTTTAATCGGTGGAATGGTGTTAGCTTGGGGAACTTTAGCAGGAGCAGTTCTCCAGTGGTTAGTGCAGCTAATTGTCCAGTGGCGGTTAGGATTGGGTACATTACGCCTGCGGTTTGAGTTTAAATCCCCAGGTGTTCAAGAAGTAATCAAAATCATGACTCCGGCGACAGTTTCCTCTGGAATGATGCCAATTAATGTTGCCACTGACCTTTATTTTGCTAGTCCTATCCCTGGTGCGGCGGCAGGATTTAACTATGCAAACCTATTAGTCCAAACTCCTTTAGGGATTATTTCTAATATCATTTTACTGCCTCTATTACCAATATTTGCCAAACTTTCCGGCCCCGAAAATTGGCCAGATTTAAAATTACGCATTCGCCAAGGACTGCTACTCACTGCCTTCACCATGCTACCGCTAGGGGCGCTGATGGTGTCGCTATCAGTACCCATTGTACAGGTTGTATATGAACGCGGTGCTTTCAAACCAGAAGCCACAGAGCTAGTTTCATCATTGCTAGTCGCTTACGGAATTGGGATGTTTGTCTATTTGGGACGTGATGTTTTGGTGCGGGTATTCTACGCCTTAGGTGATGGACAAACACCTTTTCGCATCAGTGTTTTTAACATCTTGCTCAACATTCTATTAGATTGGTTTTTTGTGAAACCTTTTGGCGCTCCCGGTTTGGTGTTAGCAACGGTGGGTGTAAATTGTAGCTCAATGTTAATGCTGTTGTGGTTACTCGATCGCAAACTCAACGGTTTACCTTGGCGCGAGTGGAGTTTGCCGATTTTGGGTTTGGCTGCTGGAAGCGTGGTAGCTGGGGTAGCAAGCTATGGGACATTGCTTGGTTCTCAGCACTTGTTAGGTAATACGGGTTTACTGATTCTGGTGTTGCAATTGTGTATATCTGGCTTCGTAGGGATTGCGGTGTTTGCGGCGATCACTTCATGGCTGAAAATACCAGAGGTGAATATATTTATATCTCGTCTACGTCAGCGCTTTTTGAAGAAATAACTGACTGATATATGGCATCAAAAAATTCTTGCTGTGGGGATGATAGATTGATTTGGTGCTAGATTTATCTGATATGGTGAGTTGAGAAACTTGGTATCCACAAGTTCTGTGTAAGCCTCTAAGTCTGTCCGCCAGTTGCTAATGATTTGTGATATAACAGCTAGGCGCTGACTTTGTTCTTCTTGAACAATCGCATGATTAAAACTAGCGGTGAACAGCACAATAGGCCGCACTGTATTATCTGGCAATTGTAACCCTCCTTCATTGATATCCAAGCTCAGTTGCGCTCCTTCTAGGGTGTAACCGAACCGCATTGCCGCTTGCATCGGTGCTGTACCAAACTCATGCCAGGGGCCAGGATTCAGTAGTGTGGCCAAGATATAGTTGCGTGCTGTATTGTTTGGCTGCTCGAAGAAAACATGTCCCCGAAAGTTAATGGAAACCCCAAGATAGTCTACTTGCGCCAATGTCTCTAGATATTTGCGAGCTAGAGCCGGAATTTCCACATCTGTAGCTTCTTTAGTGGCAATCACCTCAGTAAAAATAATCCGATTGACTTGTGCAGTTATATTAATGCTGTTTTGAAAGACTACCTGAGCAGCCGAATCTGTGAAAATCGGAGGTTGAGCAAGTTCCCAATCACTAGGAACAATGCCACTATATTTAAGAAAGTCTGGAGTTAAAATTGTCGGATTGTGCTGTTTCGCTGCGATCGCAATGGCAATTTCCTGAATATTTAGACTTTGGCTCATTTGCTTTTTTCTCTGTGGAAATTTAATTTTTAATCGGGAAGAGCTAATTAAAAAAATTAATCTAGTACCGCGAGGCGTAATTCGTAATGACGCTCTTTACGTACCCCTCCGGGGAAGCAAGCTACGCGCAGCGTGTCGCAGACAGACGCTAAAAGCGTAGCTTACTTCTCTGAAAGAGTACGCGGACTTGCTACCGCTACGCTAACGTAATTCGTAATTAATTGTTTACAAGGGTTTCAGACATTTAAAATGGGTGTTTTATTTACGCCGTGTGGTACTAGTCTACTTGTGGCTAAGGCTGTATGGAACACAAAGCTGGCAACAAGGGGGCTTTACTCGACTTCAATACTTCGTTAAGGCCTATCAATCATCAAATAATTCTCAATAGATACTGGTATTATTCTTTAAGATATTCATCTATGTTATATAGCATAATTGCTTAATTATTTTCTAACGAATCGGGGAATATTTCAGTTGCTATACCCAAGTGGGTGAGAAATAGTTCAGCCACTTGGGTGAGCCAGGTGTACGAGGTTACATTTTGTAAAAAAAGAGATTCTAGTACTAGAGAACATTGATTTTACTTAACTCTAGTGAGAAGGATTCTATGAAACTTACAAAATTAGCTGCCTCTGCACTTGCTGTTGCTTCCATTGTCCTTTCTGCTGGTATTGCATCTGCTCAAACCGCAGGTACTAACGGTAACTACATCGGTGCTGGTATTGCGGCTGGCGCAACCAACGGCGGACAAGGAAACGATGAAGCACAACTTGGTGGTAATATTCAAGGACGCTACGCCGTTCCCAATGCCCCTGTTTCATTGCGGGGTTCTATACTGTATGGTGGTGATGCTGCTGCAATTATGCCCATAGTGACTTACGATGCACCCATCGCCAAAAATACTAACGTTTACTTCGGTGGTGGTTATTCTTTTGTAACTGACGAAGGTCAAAGAACCCCATTGGGTAATCAGAATTCACCTGTAGTCACCCTGGGGATTGAATCAGAAGTTAGCAACAATGTCATTGCCTACGGCGATACTAAATGGGGTATTGATGCTTACAGAAATAGTGATGCTGATGCCGTCAGCTTCCAAGCTGGATTAGGCTATCGCTTCTAGTAATTAAGAGCTAGAAAACGGCTTATTCGGAAGCTAAAGTAATGATGTTTACCAGCCGTAATAGTAATACATTCTTTCATGTCTGAGTATTTCTACTCGGACATGAATCATTTTTATTGATGATTTTGATAAGAAATGATATTGGCTAGTATTGATACTTTCTTTTACAGTGAAGTAAATACACGTATAAGATATTACTCATGAAAAAGATTAATCCCATTTCAGAGATAGTTGGTGAAACAACTGATGTGGAATCTTGGCTGATTCGAGCAGGGCTAAGATTTTCAGATTTAGGCGAAGATGCTGAAAGCATTGCAATCCGTAAGCAATGGCGAGAGTACCAAGCCGCAGTTCATAGATGCTGTGTAACCTTACACCAACTACCATCACATGTTCAACTAGGCGGTGACTATGCCAACCTGAGAATACCTGGTGGTGGATCAAGGAATTGTGCGATAGATTGTCAAGTCGTCCCAAATCCTTAAACTGAGCAGAAAATCGAAAATCTATCAAGTATTAGAAAATTTGAAGCAAAATCTATTCAGATAAGGGACTTCCAAATAAAAAATATCCAATTAACTCCTGTGGGGCGGGCATCTTGCCCGCCCCACAATATTGGATAATTTATTTCTTGGAGTTCCCTAAGTAGTTCGGCAGAATAAAACCAAACTATGTTAACAAAAATGAACGAGGCCTCCTGCTATAGCCTCGTTCCCAGTCTCAGACTGGGAATGCTCGTCGTTGAGGCTTTGCCTCAACGAGTTTCTGAGGATGATTCTGAGCAATATTTTGTGGTAGCGTTTACTTGGTCTAAGGTCTTCGTTAGTGATTCATTCCGTAGCATGGGGTGTCTGCCTTGGGAATTTACAATATCATCAAAAACTTCCAAATCCTCAAGAACCTCTGATGCAGACTGATATCGCTGTTTGAAATCATCCAGCACCATTTTACTGAGAATCTTAGCTAGGGAGTGGCTTACCTGAGTGCTATAGCTCCATTTAATCTCTCCATTCGTATCTCTACCTAATTCACGAGGGGCTACACCTGTCAAGGCTTTAATTCCAACCATACCGACTGCATAGATGTCACTACTGTAGTGTGGACGCCCAAAACATTGTTCGTTTGGTGCGTAACCTTGAGTACCAATGCCTATGGTAAAAGGCGTTGACTCTTGATCGTCAAGCGGTTTGATGGTTACTTCTTTGACAGCACCAAAGTCAATTAATACCAATTTACCGTCTGAATGTCGCCGGATAATATTGCTGGGTTTGATATCCCGATGAATCACGTTGTTTTCATGGACAAATGTTAATGTTTGCAATAAATCCCTGACAATTTTGATCGCTGCAATTTCTCCAATTACTCTACCTGCCAGCAATTCCTGATTTAAAGGATGACCAATTATCTGTTCTTGGACTAAATAAAATTCTTCGTCTTCTTCAAAATACGCCAAAAGTTGAGGGATTTGTGGGTGCGTTCCCAATTTTTCTAGTGTTTGGGCTTCTGAGTTAAATAAACGTCTCGCAAGTTGCAACCCTTCTGGTTTAGTGCTGGCTGGTTTTAGTTGTTTGACAACACATTGCGGATTCCCAGGACGTTGAGTATCTTCTGCAATGTAGGTTTCGCTAAATCCACCGGAACCAAGAACTTTGACAATTTTGTAGCGTTGAGCCAAGATTTTGCCGGATAAGGCTAAATCTCGTTGCTGGATTAGGTCTTGAAAGTCATCTTGTTGGCTGATAATCTCTTGGACAACGGGGGAAGTTTTATACTTCTGAAAAATATCTACTAGTTGGCGTTTTCTGATGCTTTCCCTCGCCGCAGAGGTTCCCAAGTAGCAAAATCCAGTCATGGCGATCGCAATCATTGGTACAGTGGTAGGAAAAATTAACTGACCATAGACAAATAACCCATAGCTAATTCCTCCCCAAATGCCAGATAAGGCAAGGCTATAGAGAAATCTATTGATACTACGCTTGCGTCTGCTAATCATTAAGGCTGTGCTGCCAACTAGCATTAGCACAAACAAACCCTGCAATGGTAAATTGTTAATTCCTGGGGCGATCGCTTTACCTGTCATCAAAGTTGCGATCGCATTGGCATGAATTTCCACGCCGGACATGGGTTCAGTACTTTTGCTCGCAGCGATGGGATAATAATCATTGTTTAACTTATCTGTCGCACCAATCAGCACGATCTTATTTTTGAAGAACTTTCCCTGTTGTAAATAGGTGTTCCAGTTTTCTGGGTCGAGTACGTGCCAAAAGGGTATTTGCTCAAATGTACCCGCACTCCCCCAAAAATAAATGCGATCGCCCTTTGGTCGGGGATAATTTACTTGTGCTGCTTTCAGGGCTGCTTCATCAAAGGAAAGTTGCTTCTGAGTAAATAAATTATCTTCACCTAATAACTTGGGAAACTCACTCGCTAATCGATGAACTTTTCCATCTACTTCTAAGGGAAAATTAACTGAGCCAATGGATACTGACCCGGTGCGAAACATTTGGTGTGGGTCTGTTAGCTGCATAAAAGACCCTTGGTGCGTCTGGGAATTTTCGTAAACGGCTGCTAAGGTAACTTTACTGCCATATTTTTGCAATACGGCTTGGAATTGGCGATCGTCCGTAGCTCCATAGCTGCTAGTTGTATCAAAAACAATATCTAAGGCTACAGAGCGGGCACCTGCTTGGATTAATTTTGTGATTACCTGGGAGTATGCAGCACGTTGATAAGGATAAGATTTCAGTGTTTCTAGGTAGGCATACTGTTTCGGATCTGTTTTATAGTACTGTTCGGGAACTGATATTGACTGATCGTCTATTGCTAAAATTACAATGTCTTCTGGAGGCACAATCGGCCCACGCAGTTGAAAAAAGCCAGAAAGTACCTGATTATCCATCAATTGAACCAATTCCCACCCAGAAGCACTCAGCAGCGCTGCCCCGATTGCCCAACTTCCAGCCAGGAGATGACCTAAGCGAACCATCCACCTGGATTGGCGAGCCGATGCTGTCGAAGTTACTTTTGTCGGTTTACTTGACAGTCTATTGGCAGCAGAGACATAGTTTTTAGTTAAGGTAGATGTAGGTTCTTCTGCCATGTCGTGTTACTGATTGATTTAAGTCCAACACTTTTATTTATTCAGACCACGTTTTAGTGTAAGCACATTGAAATAAGACTTAAATGATAATTTTATACATTTGTAAAGTATCTTCTATCGTTCAACAAACTTTTATTGGCAGAGCTAGCCCCCAAGAGATTTCTACTCAAGCACTACCTAATTTATTCTTTTTGGATTAAGTGAGTTACAAGTAGTGATTGTCTCACAGATCGGAGCCGGATATACTCTGCCTCTGTATTTAGTTGTGGCAAGATTTTACCATAACCTAACCAACAGCTACGCTCTCAACTGGGCGCTCTACCCAAAGCTCTCCCAAGTCTGTCTTCTGTCTCTAGCGCAATGTTGTTAATCTCCACAAAGCCTATCCTGATACTGACAGCTTTATCTCCAGATAAGCATTAATTTATATCCTACCCTAAGCTTATGCTATACCTCTTTAGGAGTAAACTTTAATGTTATGCAGCGATGAATGCTGTTACTTAGTCAGTTTTATTGGTAGATTTCGATCGCAGGGTAGCTATTGTAGTGCTGGAGGTGAATAAGGTTAGCACCCAGGATCTCAACTCCAATGTTGCAGGCGTTTTTATGCCTTGAAAGAGGTAGGATAAAAGCTATAGATAAAGAGCTACTTTATAGATATTAGCAAACAAGGCATTTGAAAATTGCTATAATCTATTGTTCCATCTAAATTCATTTATATTATTAGGTGTAAATTTGTATGGGTTCTCCAATGAATCGTCTGTCTATTTTTGTAGACGGAAACAATATGTTCTATGCTCAACAAAAAAATGGCTGGTTTTTTGACCCGCGGCGCGTCTTAGAATACTTTAAACATGAGCAATCAGAAACAACATTAATTAATGCATTCTGGTACACTGGCTTAAAAGACCCACAAGATCAACGAGGTTTTCGAGATGCTCTCATTAGTCTAGGATATACGGTCAGGACTAAAATTCTGAAAGAATATTATGATGATACGTCTGGTCGCTACTCGCAAAAAGCGAATTTAGATATTGAAATTGTTGTAGATATGTTTAATACAGTAGACCAGTATGACCGAGTAGTATTATTCAGTGGCGATGGAGATTTTGAACGAGCAATCGAACTATTACGCTCAAAAAATACACATATTACGGTAGTATCAACTGAAGGAATGATTGCTAGAGAGTTGCGGAATGCTACTGATAGATATATAGATTTAAATGATATCAGAGATCAAATAGAAAAAACCGAAGGTTAGTATCCTTAGCAATTATTTACAAAAGTAAGAGTAAAAGAAAAACTAAGGTTGAAGATATATTAAGCCACAAGTAAACACTAAACAACAAACGGCAAATGACCAACCAAACAGATCGAATCATCATTTTTGATACGACATTGCGAGATGGAGAGCAGTGTCCGGGAGCGACTTTGAATATAGACGAAAAGCTAGTTATTGCCAAACAATTAGCGCGTCTGGGTGTAGATGTGATTGAGGCAGGGTTTGCCTTTGCTAGTCCTGGAGATTTTGAAGCAGTCAAGAAAATTGCTCAAATTGTCGGGACAGAAAATGGCCCAGTAATTTGTAGTTTGGCAAGAGCAATTAAAGCAGACATTGAAGCGGCTGCCGAAGCATTAAAGCCAGCAGTTAATGCCAGAATTCACACATTTATTTCGACTTCTGATATTCATTTAGAGTATCAGTTGCGGAAGTCACGGGCAGAAGTGCTAGCGATCGCCGAAGAAATGGTAGCTTATGCCAAGTCCTTCATGACAGATGTCGAATTTTCACCGATGGATGCGGCCCGTACCGATCCAGAATTTCTGTACCAAGTTTTAGAGCGGGCGATCGCAGCTGGTGCAACAACAGTTAATATTCCCGATACGGTCGGTTACACCACCCCTAGCGAATTTGGAGCCATCATTAAGGGCATTATCGACAATGTTCCCAACATCGATCAAGCGATTATTTCCGTTCATGGTCATAATGATTTAGGCTTGGCAGTTGCTAACTTCTTAGAAGCCGTGAAAAATGGCGCACGGCAACTAGAATGTACCATCAATGGCATTGGCGAACGTGCCGGAAATGCCTCACTAGAAGAATTAGTAATGGCACTGCACGTCCGACGACAATATTTTAACCCCTTCTTGGGAAGACCAGCAGATTCTCAAGAATCTCTGACAAATATCGACACTCGACAAATTTATAAAACTTCCCGCTTAGTTTCCAATTTGACGGGAATGTTAGTACAACCAAATAAAGCGATCGTCGGGGCGAATGCCTTTGCCCATGAGTCTGGAATTCACCAAGATGGCGTGTTAAAAAACAAGCTAACCTACGAAATTATGGATGCCCAATTGATTGGCTTGTCAGACAATCAAATTGTTTTGGGCAAACATTCCGGTAGAAATGCTTTCCGCACTCGGTTGAAAGAATTGGGTTTTGAACTGTCGGATACTGAATTAAATAAAGCCTTCGTCAGATTCAAAGAAGTAGCAGATAAAAAGAAAGAAATTTCTGATTGGGATTTGGAAGCGATCGTTAACGATGAAATCCAACAAGCACCAGATTTGTTCCGAGTAGAGTTGGTGCAAGTTTCCTGCGGTAGTAGCGCCTGTCCCACCGCTACAGTTACTCTGCGTACTCCAGAAGGCGAAGAATTAACCGATGCTGCGATCGGTACTGGGCCAGTGGATGCAGTTTATAAAGCCATCAACCGTGTGGTGAATGTGCCCAACCAGTTGATTGAGTTTTCTGTGCAGTCAGTCACAGCCGGTATTGATGCTATTGGCGAAGTGACGATTCGTTTACGTTATGAATCTAAAGTGTTTTCTGGTCATGCAGCGAATACAGATATCATTGTGGCATCCGCGCAAGCTTATGTAAATGCGTTGAATAGGTTGTATGCATCTTTGCAAACTCAACAAAAGCCAGAGGAAGTAACTGCACAGAAAGTGTAAAAAGACTTCTGTTTTTATTCATCTCCCGGCTTGAAGCCGGGGGGAAATCGAAGTCATTAGTCATTGGTGCTAATGACTAATGATAAAACTCCTAAGAGTACTCCAAGTAAAAAAATGCCCAGTTGTCATTGCGAGCGAAGCGAAGCAATCGCAGGGGTTGGGATTGCTTCGCTTCGCTCGCAATGACAGGTTTTGGATCATTTATTTTGTGGAGTTCTCTAATACCAATTTTGTATGAAGATGCACAGAATATTAAACGAACCGCCAAGTACGCCATCGCGTAGCGTCTCGTTAGAGAAGAGTGCCAAGAATAGAGAGTTACTCATTTAGTGTAGCTTCACATTAAATTGGTATAAGAAATAGTTAGCTAGATGATTTTGTGGTGAAAATGCATTATTTCACAGTTCATTTTTGGGAATTTCCTCACGAAATTCTATGAGCAATTGCATAGTTTCCACCACTAAATCGCGTAAATCCTTATTGAGTGCTACAGCGCCTTGAGATCCAAACCAACGGTCAAAAATAGTGACATATCGCTGATTACCATTGACGAATCCTTGCATGAACTTGACTAGAGAATAGTTGACTGTATCCAAGAATTTCGAGTTATTTTCTGGCACCATGCAAGCGATACCTTCTCGTGAATAAGGGCGATCGGGTACGATCGCAAAATCATCTGGATTTTTTTGCTGTTGTAGCCATGCCTCTAAAATAATGCTATCGGATGAGAAAGCATCAATTGTACCTTTTTGCAAAGCTGTGTATCCCTCTGCCCTAGTTTTAAAATATACCAGTTTAGCTTGGGGTTGTACACGAGCGATCGCCTGCTCATTTGTGGTTCCCGCCAGCACGCCAATTTGCTTACCAATGAGCGATTCAGCAGAACCTAGATTACTTCCTTTCTTAACTAATAATTGGGTTCCAGTCACACCGTAGCTGATAGAAAAGTCTACTTTTTTATCTCGTTTCCATGTAAAACTACTAGCATCACACACAATATCAACTTGTTGATTAACTATTTTAGGAATCCGTTCAGAGGGGCTAAGACCAACTAATTGCAGTTTAATTTTTTTTCCTAAGTCTTTTTCTAATTGCTCTTTAATCAGAGTTAGCATATCTACAGAATAGCCATTTAACTTTCCTTGACTATCCAGATAGGCAAAAGGTAGCGCATCTCTACTAGTACCAGCGGTTAATACCCCTGTTCTCGCTACTTTTTGCATCACAGTCTCAGCAGCGACCACATTAGGCATGAGCGTTGCAAACATGAGACTTAAAATAGGAATAGCAATTTTTTTATACATAAGCTTTAAGAGTAGGTAGTTTTTTCAAAAATTAAATCTGATTTACAACAGAATTCAGGAATAAAACACGCTTTATATCTGGGTAACAGACTTAGCTTGTGTACTTCACCTTCCTTGAAATCTGCTGTATATATCAAGGTCAAGAAATTATCACTATCAAGTACATAGTCAGATTATCTAGTAATTATTCTTTACATCAGCTACTTTCAGAAAATAAAATATACACTTGGGAATGATATCATGTCCGCATAATTAGTGATGATTCCCACAGTCATTGCACCCCATAAGGCTACGGTGTACACACAAGTCGGAAATAGTCGTCTGTCAAGGGATAATTGACGAGTACATTCTCTGTAGAGACGGCGATTTATTGCGTCTCTCTGCGGATATGAGATGACTCACTTATAACAATATCGTGAATTTGTACAGAGCTAAATCCTATATTTATGGTATTAATGTTTGCACAGTAATAGCTGGAGGTGTAAACCCAGCCAATTTAGCCAACCTCTGGGATACAAAGTCCGTTTCTTTGCTATTTTGAACCTCAGATAAGTAGCAATCTCGCACCGCCAATAACAAGCCTTTGATAGCATCTGGTGTGCCTGTTTTGACTAAATCATCTGCCTTTTTGAAAAAATGCGATCGCCATTTGCCATCGTTATTGCCATACAATTCGATTAAATACCAACCTGCAAGATATTCAGCTAAAGGGTCAAGACAAAAACGAATTCTATCTTTAGCAGAACCGATAGTTTGAATTAGGTGCAGGCGCTTTTCCAAATAATTGAGATGGGCTTCGGGGTCATCAATACCTAAATATGCTAATGCAACAACCGCATCGGCACGCTTGGCGGTTCCTGGTTGATAACTTTGCTGCAAACATTCCCAGGCGATGGTTTTGGCAATTTGATGAACAGTACGGTCATCAAATTGATTGTCTGTAACATCACGATTGAGTTCATTGATATAACCCAGCATCAAATTGGGAATATTTTCTGGCAACGCAGAAATATTCGATGCAACCTCTTTACTGGCGATTAACTGTTCAGCATAGAGTTTAGCTAGCAAGACAGTGATATTATTTTGACCGACCATCAGAGAAAGACGGTTACAAGCGTCAAAAAATTCTTGGTCAGTAAAGCGATCGCGTTTATCTCGCTGCATGAGATAAGCTTCCATAAAGGACGATAGTTTATTAGCCTCAATCCGCAAGGGTTTAATTATCGTCTTATTAACCCGCCCCAGCTTTTCCTCAATTCGGGAAGTAATCACCAATGCATTCACCGGAAACTCTGGTGACTCCGGCTCAATTGCTTCTCGTGTCGTGACATTCATTTCTGAGAAACGGTCTACAATTACTATAGCGGTTCTCGCTTGAGTGAAATACACAATGTGGGAAGATGATGAATGTTGTAGCAAAGTGTATCTGGAATGAAAGCATACTCCACTG
>NZ_JBALFY010000060.1:0-10485 GCF_036916655.1 Nostoc sp. | reverse complement strand
ATTGATGTTTAACTTTCTAAAAGTACTATGGGGTCTAGCTTCTGGTGCTTTCTACTTTTATCTACGCTCATCAATATTTAGATGCGTTTACCCTGAGAGGGTACCAGCTTTAGCTAATGCTTGAACTGCCCACTCTAATACAAGAGATGGAGCATTACCCGGATGCCAATTTCCGTTTTGAGGATTGGTTTTAGGGGCAATTTGTTGTAACTGCTGTTGAAATTGTTGTGCTGATTGTCGTGCTTTTTTGGCTGCTGGGCCGCTGTTAGGAGCATTCGCATCTACGCCAACTGCATCAATAGCTCTATCTACACCAACTCCTCCAGTTAGTTCGCGGATTGCTTCAATTGGATCTTCGGCATTGTAATCAATGATTTCTGCACCCAAATCACGCGCCATTTCTAAACGTGAGGGAATTGTATCTACTGCAATGATGCGTCCTGCACCGAACAATCTGGCGCTAACGATCGCAAACTGCCCAACGGGACCACAACCGAAGATGGCAACTGTATCTCCTGGTGTGATCTCTGCAATATCGGCTCCAAAGTATGCCGTAGGGAAGATGTCAGACAACAGAATTGCTTGGTCGTCTGTAACCTCTTTTGGTAATTTTACTAACCCTGCATTGGCATAAGGGATTCGAGCATATTCCGCCTGCAATCCATCGAAGGGGCCTGTTTCTTCTGGGCCTCCGAAGAAAGCTGTCCCAGCGTTATGTCCGTGAGGATTGGCGTTATCGCATTGAGCATTATATCCAGTACGGCAGTAAGAGCAGTAGCCACAGGCAATTGTTGAGGGAACGACGACGCGATCGCCCACTTTTAAATTCCGCACATTGGAACCAATCTCTTCAACAATACCGACCCCTTCATGTCCGAGAATAGTACCGGGGTTCATCCCTGTAAATGTTCCTCGAATCATGTGTAAATCTGTGCCACAAATTGCACTAGAGGTCAGTCGAATAATGGCATCGGTTGGTTCTTTAATTTTTGGTTCTGGTACGTTATCTAATCGAATATCTCCGATTCTGTGAAAAACTACTGCTTTCATGGTAATTATTCCTAATTCATGAGGTTTACATTTCAAACAAAAATGAGTAGCTCGTGTTTTGTGGTAACTCAAAAAACGAGAAACTATTTATGCAATAGAGCAACAAATCTTGTATCCAAATTATTTTTTTGATGGATAGATTCAGCAGACAGTTGAGCCTATTTTGGGCTACACGACATACGCACTTAGAAATTATGGTATCGATATTGCTATAGTTTCTTATCGTCCTCTAGAAGGAGATAAAAAATTGTAGACTGCAACGGTGTAATTGCGTTGTTCCCATTAGATTGTTTTTGATGAATTCTTGCCGTAATAAAATTACACCGCTAAGCCAGAGTTACAGGTTAAGCTGCGTAGCATCTGACATTTTTTCTTTGTATGAAACCGCCCTGGGATTAGTAAATATAAAGGGACACTTGTCCTTGATCACAAGGGGTAAGTGCGCGGAGTTTGCTGCACAGTAATCCAATGATCGGTGGTGAACTCCTCAATCGCCCAATTACCACCAAAACGTCCTATGCCACTATTTTTTTCGCCACCAAAGGGAGCATTCGCTAGGTCGTTTACTGTCTGGTCGTTGATATGTGTCATCCCCGCTTGCATTGAGCGTGCGAAACGCAACCCACGTCCTTCATCACGGGTAAATACGGCACTTGATAAGCCATATTCAGTATCATTCGCCACTTGTAATGCTTCTGCCTCATCACGAACTTTAATGATGGAGGCGATAGGCCCGAACATCTCCTCACGTGCCACTGACATCTGATTGTTAACATCGACAAAAACGTGTGGCGGAAGCATTAGCCCATCGGGGTCGCCACCGAGCAGTTGACGGGCACCTTCTTCATGCGCCTTCTGAATATGCTTGAGGTGTGAATTCAACTGAGCTTCATTAATGATCGGGCCGATGTCAGTATCTGCTTCGTTCGGATCGCCCATCTTCAGATTGCGGACGCGATCAACAAAGCGATCAACAAACTCATCATGCACCTGCTCATCGACAATTAGCCGATTTATACTCATGCAGATTTGACCTGAGTTTAAGAACTTACCAAACACAGCAGCCTTTACCGCCAGTTCCAGGTCGGCATCGTCTAAAACCACCAATGGACTGTTACCCCCAAGTTCAAGCGAAGCCCGTTTCATCATGGGGCTAGTCATTGTCAGTTCCCCAATATGCCGCCCTGCTTTTGTCGAGCCAGTAAAGGTAATCACACGTGGGATAGGATGGCTGACAAATGCATCTCCAATCTCACGGGCTGGCCCTGCCACAACGCTAAACACGCCGGGAGGAAGTCCCGCTTCCTCGAATATCTTGGCAAAGATCAGACCACCTGTGACGGGAGTATTCGAGGGTGGTTTCAGCACTACCGCGTTGCCTAGTGCAAGGGCGGGGGCGACCGAGCGATTCGTAAGATTGAGAGCAAAGTCCCACGGACTGATTACACCTACTACACCCACTGGACGGCGATAAACTCGGCTTTCTTTACCTGGAATATCAGAGGGGAGAATGCGCCCAAGAACACCATAAGGAGCCGAAACAGCCTGTTCCATGACATCACGCGCCGCAATCCATTCCAGGATTGCCTTCTTGCGTGGGCTACCTGCTTCCCGAATCGACCACGAAATTATCTCCTCGCGACGAGCATCCATAATGTCAGCTGCACGACGCATAATCAGCGATCGCTCACTCGGCAATGTCTCTGCCCATGCCACTTGATTACGCTGTGCTTCTTGATAAGCATCTTCTAAATCACGTTTGTCCGCCGCCAAGATTTCCATAATCACGTCTTGACGGTATGGGTTGATGGGTTGCAATTTGTGTTCGGAACGGCCTGTAACCCAACGTCCCCCAATAAACAGGCGATCAAATCCTGTGTAGGGGACAGGTGAATTACTAGGATTTGAATTAGTTGTACGGTTGGGTGTTGTAGTTGTCATTGAAAAAACCTCATTAGTTTCAGTTGGGGTAATCTCTTGTGTTCTAGCTGCGATCGCTTTTAAATTTATCGTCGTGGCTCACTTCCCAACTTTTGAATAAATTTATTAACGAATAGCTTTTGGGTTCACACCGAGAATTAGCTACTTTCCTTACCTTTGAACAACCGATGCCAATATTTGGTCAATCGCTGCCAGTACATCCGCATCTAGCTCTACTCCTGATGCAGCAGCGTTATCAACAATTTGTTCTGGACGGCTAGCACCAATAATTGCTGAAGACACACGCTCATCTCGTAGTACCCAAGCCAGAGCTAACTGTGGCATACTCAACCCTAAGTCTTGGGCAATGGGTTTGAGTTTCTGTACTGCTGTTAGTGTGCGCTCGTTAAATAACTCTTCCATCAAAAACGAATTCATCTTTTCGTTAGCAGCACGAGAATCTGGAGGTGGAGTTTGCCCTGGCTGGTATTTACCTGTGAGTACACCTTGAGCTAACGGCGACCAAACAATTTGACTGATGCCATTAGCTGCACATAATGGAAACACCTGCGCTTCCGGTTTGCGCCAGAGTATGGAATACTGGGGCTGGCTGGAAACAAAGCGTTCAACATCAGCAAGATTCAGCGCTGCTTGGATCTGCTGCGGACTCCATTCGCTAAACCCGATGTAACGAGCTTTTCCCTGACGCACTACCTCAGTAAGTGCCGTCATGGTTTCTTCTAAAGGCGTATTTGGATCGTAGCGATGGCATTGGTACAGGTCAACGTAATCAGTACGCAGTCGCTTTAAGGAAGCATCAATTTGTTTTCTGATTTGGGCTGCTGAGAGTCCTCGCTCATTGGCTGACATGGGAAAGAAAACTTTGGTCGCTAAGACATAACTTTCGCGCTCAGTACCAAGCAATACTTCTCCCAAAAATGATTCAGCCCCTCCCTGAGCGTAAACATTTGCAGTGTCAATAAAGTTAATTCCAACCTCAAAAGCTTTATGTATGCAAGCCTCTGCATTTTGCTGCTCTACACCACCCCCATAAGTCAGCCAGGAACCGAGACTAATTTCAGAAACGCTCAACTCGCTGTTTCCCAGTTGTCTGTATTTCATTTGTATTTCTCGTTTCACTGTTGTTTTCATGCTTATTGATCTCCGAAAAGCTATTTTTAGCGTATTTACAAACTTTGTCTCAAGCCACCACAGCTTTCCTCATTCAAATTGCAGATATTTGGTCTGTTTATATATACCTAATGAAGAGTCTCAATTTCTGCGCCATCGCTTTACGACTATAAATTTCGTGACAAGAGCAATCTTTTTTATATCCGAATGCCACGAAGATTCATGTCAAACCTAGCCAGGGCTATCTTGTTGGGGGTACGGTATAGCCTGAGTCTGTTTAAAAAAATTGAATTTTAGTGCATCAAATAGAAAAATATCTTCTTCCTTCCCAACACCCAACACCTTAAAGTCAGCCACTGATTTGTTGGCTTAAATATCAAAAACCCAAAATAATTTTGACTTCTAGACAATGATCCTACTGCGATCGCTTTAAGGCATCTGCCCGAAAAAGAGATTTATATCCAATTAATAAATTCTTCAGTAAGAAACTGGTATTTTCCATACTTTTGCAGTAAGGTGTTTATTCTGTGCAATTATTAATACTCATTTTCTCCCAATTTTACTCAGACAAATTTTAAGCCAATGCCTTCGAGAGAACAGCCAATGAATACTTCTAATGAGATACACGCTAAGAAAATCATCAAAAAATCCGACAAGCTCACCTGAGACAAATGAAATTAATCGAGGAGGCTGAAGACCAACAACTTCTAGCTAATACTGTCAATTCTACTGCCCCTATGGTTGAGGTTGAGGAGAAACCAGTAGCGATTTCAGAGCCTAGAGTTCCTGACTATGTTCCATTCCTTGACAATCCTCCAGTACAATCGGTGGGCAATTCCGGCTGGCAGGTTTCTGATGTCTGGCGGGATCTGCGCGTGGATAGCTTCTCGAATTAACCCGGAACTAAGGCAACCGCCTGAGCAACTTTTGTAAACTATCTTTGCACCAAGTCAAAGTTATAGTTGCATTGTGCCTATAATAAGTTACGGCTAACTATAACTGGAAGTTAGCACCCTGTAAATGGTTATCGCTTGGATTACGCATCAAAAGCGATACCAAAGACAAACAAAATTTATCGGCAGCGCAATAGTTCCTATTCCGTTGCCAACATGCACTTCTTTGCGATCGCATGTGGGTTTGCAGACTAAGTGAAATTTTTTCAACGCAAGAATAAGGGTTTGAGCAATTTTTGTTGCAGACTAAATGAAATTTTTTTGCAGACTAAGTGAAATTTTCCCCCGAAATTTGCAGACTAAATGAAATTTTCCTCAATTACATAACATCTTGATTTGCGTCATTTTGAGTTAAGCCCCAACCAAGCAATGTATGCAGTTCTAATAAAGGGAAAAATACGTAATCACTAATTATCGTATCTTTAGCTATTAAACCTTCAAATAAATCATAATAATAACCAGATAAATTATCTCCGTCTGATGCTTTTAAATTTTCTAAATACTGAATGTCATCAGTATAATTAACTAAATCTATCTCAGGGACTTGACAGAGCAGAGAAATTTGGTAGGACAAAGCAAACTGTTCAGCACTGATAGTAGTTATAGAAGAATTACGTAAATCAAATCCACACTTGCATTTGAGTAATTTAGCTCTAAAAAACTGAATAGACTGATGACAATTAGGACACTTTTCAATTAGAAAACATTTATGGAAAGGACATCCTGTAACACTATGCAGATGCCACACTTGACGATAATAAGGCGATAACTGCAAACAAACAGGGCATAATCTTGGCCCTTGTTTGCGAAGAAACCTAACTGGAATATTCTCTCCAAATGCTTGAACAATAGTTGTATAGAAAAATTTAGTCTTGCCAAGAGCCACAGAACTAAATGCCATCGACCAAAGAGTTTTTTCTGACACTCCAGTAATATGACTTAGCAAACATAAACTATCAAATTGAGGATAAAAGATATTGGCATACCTTTCTGTCTTTGTTAACCCAGAAACTTTTAAAATATAATCGGGAGAAGAGTAATAATTACTATCAGCGAGTCGGGCAATGTACCCAACTAAACTTTCATCAGCGTAAGGATGAGGGCGGCGTAAAAGTTTGTTATCAGTGTACAAGCTAACTCCCTCCTTCTCCTATTTATGTAAAATGTCAGATGCCTTTGTTGAGCGAGTTTTTGGTTTAATTCTGCGATTAGTAGCTTCTAACGTTGAAAATTCTTGTAAGGAAGAAATTTGCTTTTCATATAAGAGATATTCATCAGTAAGGAAAGGGTTATACTTGTGCAGCTTATCTGCTTTTACATACTTGTCAAATGCAGTAGCTAAAACATTTAAATCAAGTTTCTCTAACCCTTGACTAAGTGCTAAATAAGTCCCATAACGAATTAGTTTCATCACATAAGCAACAACACCGTCAGATGCGTAGTAAAAACGCAAGGACATTTCTTCACTAGCTAAACAAGATTCATCACTCAAGGGAAGTTGTGATTCCACTGCATGTATAAAAGTCCGAAATTCTTTACCAGAATCCGCTTTCCATTCAAAAGGGCTGAGAGTATATCTATTAGTAAACCTACGACTTAGCTGAGAGTTAAAATTAAAAACTGCATTACTTTCTGGTAAACCAATTAAAATTATCGGAACTTTAGCATCTAAAATTAAATTTTTTAACCAGTCAGAAACAGTTTTTAGTACCTTAGCTGAATCTCGGTCAATAAAATGTTGAAATTCATCTAAAAAAATAAGTTCTACACCACAATCTTTCATTAATCCTATTAGCCTAATAGTCTGACTTCCTACTGTACCCTTATCATAAGCAGGGTCTCCTAATTCCCAAAGAAGCTTAGTTACAACACTTTTGACTGTCGCTGGGGAAGGAATGGTAACAGACAATATCGGAACAACTGTACCAGTAGCTGTTTCATATCTGGGAGACTCTTGAATGTAACTTCTAAAAATAGTAGTTTTACCAGTTCCAGTTTCTCCTTGCAAAAATAAACAGTCTGGCTCATCTTTTAAGTTAGAAAAACGATGGCAATAATCAATAGCTGATAAAATCTCTTTGATGCGAGGATAGATAACATATATGTTATTAGCAAGATACAATCGCTCTGATAATGTCATTTTTAGCAAATGCTTTTTATCTAACATAGATTTATATCTCCGAATTTGGTAAACCTATACTAATATCCCACCCAGATAAATCTGGCTTCCACTCATCAGCCGCTTTGTCATTAATAGGAACTGTTTGCTCAACTTGAGATAAAGATTGTTGCTTTCGGGTATGTTTTCGCTTTTTTGGGATTTTTAAGTTAACGTCAGTTGAATTTAGATGTAATTCTTGATTTAACTCAACTTCAAAGGATGAGTTATCAGTATCTTTCTCATTAATCTGTGAGGATTCAGATAAATTAAAAGCACTACCAATGTCAGATATGCCTGCCATTGAACTATTATTAGATTCGTCCTCTATCAGGTGATTAATACTAGTAGTTAATGTTGTTGGTGTTATAGGATTTTCCGGTTTATCCCTGTTAAATCCTTCTCTTCCTATACCTTTCCACCTAGCCATTGCCGAACGAGTTTTACCTTTTTTAGTTAATAGCCATTCTCTTTCTACTATTTCTTGAATTTTCTTTTTAGCTAAAGCAAGGGCAACAATATCTACTTTTTTATACTCAATTGCTGCCAAATTCTTAATCACTTTGTGTTGCCACAGAGACAGTCCTTGAGTATAAGCATAAGATACAGCAGGTATGGCTATAAAATTGTCACAAGTTGGGTCAAAAACATAGATACTGGATAAATCGAGAGGGTCAATTTTAATGGTCGCTTTCGCTCTGAATCGCTTACTCGAACTGCTTTTTTTATCTGATTTTTCAAAATCAGCACGTAACTGGACAAGTTCAGCACTATTGTAATAAAGTCCCTCAAACTCTATGCCTTTTATAGAAATAACTCGTTTCTCAATCCGTCCGAGCAAAACCCTTAATTCCTTATGTGAAGGTGGTAATGCAGGTGGATATTCTAATAATGCTTTTTCCCAAACCTCAGAACGGGGGCATTTAAATTCTGGATGAGCATCTTGATTATGAATATCAATGATAAATATATGAATCATTTCTTGTAAGGCATCAAATGAAACCACAGCATTTTTTTTAGGATCATAATCATATTGCTGTGTAAACTCTAAAAGGAAGTGCCCAGGTTGACCTACCAATATTTTGGTATTTAACATCCCAAAAAATCTTTCGACCCCTGCCTTATACCAAGGCATTTTAGGTGGGGTATATTGAATATGAATTTGAAGCTGGCTACAAGCATCCTTAAAATGTTCGCTATAAAATTCCTTACCATTATCGACTACCAGTGTTTCCATTAATCCATAGCTAGTCCAGTGATGCTCTACTTGAGGAAATTTACGTTTAACATAATCTTTAGGACGAATAGCATTGAGCAAACACTGCATCACACTCAATGAACTAAAAGGTTCAAAACTTAGATAATAACCAACAACTACACCTGAATATTTATCGATAGCAGAAGTTAATGCAGGAGTTCCTATTGGTAATCGAGTTTCCTCATCCACTACAAAAAATGGTAGTTTTGTATGGTCAATCTCTACTCTTTCTAAAGGACGAGTTACTCGCAGAGATTCTTGGCTTGCAGTATACATTTTATCTGCAACTTTAGAACCATATCTAGCCTTAACTTTTTCATAGGGTTCTAGTTTATAAATAGAGCGATAAATGGTTGTCCGATGCGGAATTTTTAATTTTTCTAATCCAATTTCTTCTCGAAATTTGTTTTCTTGTTCAAGGCTAGCGACCACTTCATCATAAACGGCATCCACGGTGGCTCTAAATGGAGTTAGATAAATTTTTTTAACAGCTTTTTCTACTATTTCATTGACTTCAGCTTGTAACTTTGAGCGATAATCTCCACGACCTCTATAATTTGGTACTAGTGAGCGAATGTCTTTTCCTGAATACTCGTAACCTTTTAGCCAACGATAAAGTGTAATGTGACTTGGCGGATGAGAATCATTAATTTTTTGAGATATTTCTTCTATGATTGGACAGAGGAATTCTTTGGTGCGCCTACTATCATTTTTCTCTAACACAGCAAGTATATATTGTTCTCTTCTTAGGGCTTCCTGCTTTAAATCTAAGGGGATTTGTGTAAAATCTGCGCCACAATAATTTTTTTTATTTGCTTTTGTAATAGCTTGAAGATTTTCAAATTCCAATTCATCCTTGAAAAATAACTGAATTAAATCAGTTTGGGATATGCAGGATACATTCTCTGTTACGACATCACAAATTTGAAAGCTCCCATCGGTTAATCTTTGTTTGATAGTATACCCTCGACCTTTTAACCAAAAGTGTAACCCAATAAATAGTTTTACCCTACTCATATAGAAAACTCCAGTAGAGAAAGTGCTTTTTGATTTATATAGATTAGGCTATTTGAACTAATAGGTTGCTTTAAGTCAGTTTTCAGGAATCCTAGAAAAATTAATTTCAACAAAATATTTATACTAATTTGCTTAGGTGCTAAATCTAAAAGAGCAGTTTTTATTGATGTTGAAACCTGCCTTTGAAAATACTGGTAGCAGTCTAGGGTATTATTGATACTTAACGGTTCACCAGCATATTTGTAAATCAGTTTGAGATTATTTAACTGCGGCTGAACTCGAATCATTGCATCCGTAACTACAACGAATTCCCAACCTTTCTCTTCACAGATGGGCGCGATCGCTCGGAATAAGCTGAGATTTTTATCAGAATTTACTTTGCTTGCTGGTTTGACCTCGACAAGTAACTTTTTATGCCTGCCTTCAACAAAAAAATCAGGAGTATACCGTCGTTGACGGTGATTAAACGTGTAAAAGATGCTCAATGGCTGGCTATGGTACGACAGTACATCTGGATCAGTTTCCAGCAGGTACATATAATCCCTCTCAATTAGAGACTCATACCATATACCTGTCTGCATTTTCAGGCTGGAAAACAGACCAATGTTTTTCTTGCTGTTGGAGTTAGTTATTTTTCTAGCTGGGTTAGCCAAGCTGAACCTGCTCTTTCCAGACTTGAGCGGCTTGAAGTCCGGTATTCTTAAAGATTATGCGATATGAAACGCATTTCACTTAGTCTGCAACAAAATTTCATTTAGTCCGCACAAATTTCACTTAGTCCGCACAAATTTCATTTAGTCTGCAAACCGACAGTTGTATATCAAGGAAAGTAGTTTTAATCGGAGTTTATATCGGATAAAAGATAAGGGTTTCTTATTTTGTATTCACCATCTTGTAGCATGATGTTGTCACTGAAAGCATAAGATGAGCAATTTGCTCACTTTATGGTTTCAAAACAGGTCGCTCATCTTATGCTTACAAAAGTAGAGGTAGTGAAC
>NZ_JBALFY010000059.1:0-35955 GCF_036916655.1 Nostoc sp. | reverse complement strand
CCTCTTGTCGATGGCAATTGTGGTATTTGCCGCCACAAGCTTTCCCATTGGTTACAAAAATCATCTACGTCGCAGAAAATTTGGGTGATGTCGAGGCGAGATACAATGGTAGACATAGCCGAGACCCTTATTTTTGTTAGATATTCTTAGTCTCGGTCTTTTTTTGTGCCTTTTTTACCTATCCCCCATAAATTTTAGTCATTATTTGACTTACTAATTTCTCAAATTATTACCTAGCAACCTTTTTGGGCTTTTTTATCCGTCGAACTCACGTTGATTTTAAGGAAGAAAAGAGTATGGAGAGATGTTCTCCCTAGCTTGCTTCCCCTGGCGGTTAGGTGGGCTATACCTACACTGATTAATTCAGCTTTATTCATCAAGTTATCCTCACCAAGAACGACGTGCAATCAATTAGTGTTCTCTAGAGTCCTATTTTTGAGCAATCTTAACTTCCTACAGTTAGTTCACCCGATTGGTTGATTCGCAACTCACCCGAATGGGTGATTTAATTTATCTAAATTAGGGCATTAGCTGTGTAGACAATCCCCTTCAGGAGTGCAGAGTACCGAGTGCAGAGTTAAGAAGTGAGATTATTAACTCTGCACTCAGAACTGGTTCAACACTCTGCGACTGCTAACGGAATTATTTTGCCCAATCCCCAGTCCCCTTTAACCATCCACAACTGATTTAGTAGAATCCAATTTCGGAAAGATCCCCATAGTTGATTTGCGGTTAGTAACAATGTGAGAAAGAAGCAACTCATACCGATCGAGTGCTTGTTCCAAGGAATAGTTTTCTTCAGCAAACTGTCTTCCTTTGTTGCCTAGCCTTGCTCCTAGAGCAGGATTAGTATATAAATCATGCACCGCAGCTGCCATTGCATGGGGTGATTCTGGCTCAACAATTATCCCACCACCACTGAGTTCGATCGCTCTAGCAGCACTACCAGTGCCGGGAACTGAACCCACAATTGGGCGACCACTCGCCAATAGCAACGGTATTTTTGAAGGCATATTAAACGAAATCACATTGCACTTTTGCACAATTAATCCTACATCAGATGCCGCTAGCATTTCGGGTAGTTTTTCTCGTGGCTGTAAAGGTAGCAGCAAAACATTATCTGCTCCATTTAATAGACAATATTCTTGCAACCTTTGTAATGCTCTTGATTCGCCAACGATTACAAAGACAATATCCTTAATATTACGCAAGCAAACTGCTGCTTCTATTACTGTTTCAAGACCTTGTGTTAGAGCAATATTGCCCGAATAAAGGACTACAAATTTATCATTTAGTTGATGGTTCGATATCCAAGAGTTGTTCGCTTTGGGTAAAGGCCGGATGAAATTTAAATTCACCCAATTGGGAATACAAACAATTTTATTAACAGGTACTCCCTTCTTCACTAAGTTATCGCCAAATCCATCGGCAATGACACTAATAGTATGTGCAGTCTGATATGCGAATTTCTCTAGGGCTGTAAGAGTTCGGATCATCCACTTGTTTTTCAATAGCCCGATACGTATAGCGGCTTCTGGTAGAATGTCTTGCACATTCAGAACTACTGGGCAGTTGTATAACCAGCCAAATATTGTTGCTGGCAACGTACCTAATAGAGGTGGAATTGTTAAGAGAATCACATCGGGGCGTCCACCTTTAAAGGCTTGGGGTAAGCTGGTGAAAACAAAGCTTAACTCTAGTAACAGCCGATCTACAAGGTTAGGTTTGGATTTAATTCGGAGGTAACTTCGTGCAATTGTGACGCCATTTTTTTGTTCAGTAAGGTACAACTTACCCCGATATCCATCATAAATTTCGCGCTGAGGATAGTTGGGCATTCCCGTAATCACTCGCACTTCATGACCTCGCTTAACTAATCCTTCTGCTAATTCAGTCATTAACGGGGCAATTCCAATCGGCTCTGGATGATAGTTGTAGGAATAAATCAGAATGTGCATGAGCTATTTGTGAATTACGTGAATACAGTATGAGACGATCGGATTTATTCCTTCATAGCAAGTAAAGGCTGCTACTTTTATTACTTATTTTAAGTTGTAAGATTGCTTGATTAAAATTGCGTTAAGTAAATGGTAAAAATTAAATCAAACTATGTATTTTGCAATGCAAACTTAATTAAATTGGATTGTAGTAAGCGGCTCCAGTCCTATTTTAAAAGCTAGAGCCGATTACTACAGACCTTTAATTATTCATACCGACTTACTTAAACATTGTTTATGAATTTTATTCGTGGTTTTTAAAAGAAAGTTTTTGTACTGATATAATAAAATTAAAAATCAAAACATCATTTTGTGTAAGCAGGTTAGGTTCCTATAGACATAGGCTTTAACAATTTTTGATGATTATGATAATAGTTGATCTAGTTGTTTCTAAACTTACACTTGGGGGATTGTAGCATCATATTCACGGTTGTGCATATAACCCTCATTCCGCCTTTTAAACTGGCACACGAAGTATTTTTAACCAAGTCATAAGTATTATGTTCATCCCACTCAGTTCTGAGTGCTATTAGCGATCACGGGGTATTTAGCCTGTGTTGAGTGCTGAGTAACAATCCGTACTCAGTACCTTCGTACTATGATAAAAGCCCCGCCCGAAGTCAAGCGGAATCTTTTAATGTGGAGAAAGTTAATACCCCAATGCCACTTGCTTTATGCTGGGAAATCTGTCTACCGCAGTAGCTCCCCCTTGTGGGCGGTCTCTTTCAACTCAGCACTCTTCATTAAAGGTTTGGTCGTTTACTTTCGAGGATTTCTGTTGCTTTTTGAGCAGAAAGCGGTCGGTAGAATAAAAAGCCCTGTACATCTTCACAGTTGATAGATTTCAAAAACTCCAATTCTTCTTCATTCTCTACCCCTTCAGCTGTCAACTTCAATCCTAAGCTCTGTCCCAAGCTAACTATGGCTTTGATGATATGAGCTACTTTAACATCATGCGTCAAATCTTGAATAAAAGACTTATCTATTTTCAGATTGTGCAGTGGCAAAAGTTGTAGGCGGGAAAGCGAGGAATGACCTGTACCAAAGTCATCAATGGAGATGTAAATACCCATCTGCTGGATATTCTCTAAGACCGTTCTGGTAAAATCCAAATCCTCAATAGCTGTGGTTTCGGTAATTTCTAATTCTAAAAAGCGCGGCTCCAGACCCGTTTCTGCTAAGATTTTGGCTATAGTATCCACCAATTTAGGTTGACGGAACTGCTTCAGAGAAAGATTAACAGCGATCATCATTGGTGGTAATCCTGTGTCTTGCCATGCTTTATTTTGGTTACAGGCTGTCCGTAGCACCCATTCACCAATGGGGACAATTAATCCACTTTCTTCGATCAAGGGAATAAAGACACTGGGCGCGACCAATCCCATTTCTGGGTGCTGCCAACGCAACAGAGCTTCCATACCAGTAATGTCTCCTGTAGCAATGTTCACGCGAGGCTGATAGTACAGTATAAATTCATTGCGTTCTAGGGCATAGCGCAAGCTCTTTTCTAAAGTCAGGAGTTCAGGATTTTTAGCACTCAGGGAAACGCTATAAAATTGGTAGTTATTCCGCCCTTTGTCTTTGGCGTAGTACAAAGCGGCATCTGCGTGCTGGATTAGTGTTTCGGTGTCAGGGCTATTGTTATCAAGTAACGCAATACCAAGGCTAGCGGTTACATAAAGTTCATGCCCTTGAAGATGAAAAGCATCCTCTAAGGCTTGTAATATTCTGCAAGCCACCAAAGTTACTTCTTCAATATCATTAACTCGCGGGAGTAAAATAGTGAACTCATCACCTCCCCAACGGGCTACAGTGTCTCCGCCTCTGAGTGAGTCTTTTAATCTTTGAGAGACGCTTTGTAGCAATTGGTCTCCCAGAGTGTGTCCCAAAGTATCATTAATCACCTTGAAGCGATCCAGGTCGAGAAAGATCACAGCTAAACTTTCGCCATTGCGGGTAGCGTTGGGCAGAGTTTTATTGAGCAGTTCGTTAAATAGTAGGCGATTGGGCAACCCTGTCAGCACGTCATGGAGGGCTTGATAACGAATTTTTTCTTCTACTTGCTGGCGCTGCCGTGTACTAATGATACTGGCGGCCATGGTCAAAAGGGTAGATTCTTCATGCCTAGACCAATGACGCTCAAATTTGCAGTCTGCCAAGCCAAGATAGCCCCAGAACTCATTGTCTAAGCGGAGAGGCACTAAGAGAAGGGATTTAATGCCATCTCGAATTAGGAATTCTTGCTCGGCGACAGGAAATTTTTGGGTGAGTCCGCTAATCGACTGGCCGCTAGAGAGAACTGTATACCAACGGGCTAATCCAGAAGCTTGATAAGGTTGATTCTGCCAATGGTGTTGGGTAGATTCAATAAAAGAGTGCGTCCATTCAAACCGTAAGCTGACGGCTATTTCCCCTGTAGCCGGATGAGAATGGTTCTGAAAAAGATAGGCACGATCTGCCTGGGCAGCTTCACCCAGTACAGCTAGAGCTCGATTAACACCAGTTTCATAATTCATTTCTCCTAGCAAATAATTAGCCGCTTCTGCAACTGCCTGTAGCAAGCGATCGCGCTGATGTAGTTCGGCTGTAACTTTCTTTTGCTCTGTAATATCCCTAACAATAAAAGTTCTAATTAAATCACTTTCAGGAAGGTAGAGTACGGATTGTTCAAAAACTTCTGCGCCTACTTCCACCTCCCGTACAAAAGAATTTTTTTCTAGATTGTTAACCCCACTTAGGAGTCCTGTTAAAATCGGATGTTCTATCCCAACTTTCCGAAGTTTAGGAAACTTGAGAGCTGCGGCTGGATTGAGATAAGTAACTGTTCCCTCGAAATCCATCTCAATAATCGGATTGGGAATAAGTTCAGGGAAGGATGCTAGGCGAGCTAAGGCAGATTCACTAGCTGCTTCAAAGCTGGGATCGACAGCTAAAGTTTGAAAAGGATTAGCAGGATTAGCTTGGGCGGAGAGGAAGCCAGATAAGTCTTCAACATCAAAAGATTCAGAAAATACTTTTTCGGAAATGTTGGAAATAGCGTAATATTTAGCTTGAGCTTGATTGCTACCAAAAGCAACAATATCTCCATGTCTGAGATTATGAGAATAGCATTTACTCCCATTTACAAATAAGCCATTAGTACTGCCTTTTCCCTTGTAGTTACCATCAATTATTTGAAAGCCATATTGGTCAGTCTCAGGAACAGTTACTCGTAATAAAATTGCATGTTGCATTGATACTGACCGAGAAGCCAAGACAATAGTGTTTGCGGGATGTCGCCCCAGCGAATAAGTATTTTCTCGCAAGGGGATAGTTCGCCGCCCTTGCAGGTCTTGAATAACCAACAGATGGCGTATTTTTTCCCGCTCATTTTCTAGCATGGCTGTTCCTCAAATCCTCATACCTTTATTTCTATGTCTTAATCTGAAAAATACTACTTCCCGAAGTTGAGACTTCAGGCTACACTTCTGAGAAAATTTTCTCAATAAAAATTCTCACCGTTTGCTATCCCAAAATTGGTATGAGGGTGCAAACCAGCTTTTACGTTCATAATTAACCTTCTGGAATAAGATGGCTAATTGTTCAATCAATTTTTGCGGTAGAAGTTTTAGCTGATTTCTCCATTCATACATAACTTATAAACTTTATCCCTTTGTTTATATCATTCAACCTTGTCTTTCTTAGGATACCCAGATTAAGAATTCAAAATTCACGCATTCAAAATTGTTGGCGTAGCCTCTGGTAAAGAAGAAAGCTAGCTCAGGAGACTTCAAAACAAAAAATCTTAAAGGTCTGATTTTTATTTTTTAATAGGTTAAATAGTTCTGACTCACGGAATTTTGCGAATTAGATAGAAACAATCTGATCTTTGGACAATCGCACGCCAGTTGCTTTCATGGCGGGAATCCTCTATTAGCAAAGTTTCTCGTTGAGGTGGTCAAGAGAATGACTTCTAAATTTTAAAAAGGATTATAAAGTAAACTAAAATACAGACCGTTTTCTTGTAATGTTCTGTCATTTGAATTAACAGATATTAAAGGAATACCCCAGTCAAGACGAACAGTGAAGCGATCGCCCTGTGACCAACGCAACCCCAAACCAACAGCAGCTAAAGTATTAGGATTGGGGTTGTCTCTGCTGGAACTATTCCAGCCCACACCAAAATCTACAAAGGGGACAACCTGTAAAGTGCTATTTATCTGGGGTAAACGCAGAATCGGTACTTGTACTTCCGCAGAAACAAAAGTGCCATTATCCGTTAGCAGGTAATCTTGACGGTAGCCTCGAATGTTATCCTGCCCACCTAAGCCAAATTGCTCTAAGGGCAAAAGTGTTCTGGAGGCAAGTTGTGTATTTAAACGAAGTAATAGTAAGGTTTCAGGAGCTAAAAGGCGCGCCCACTGTCCTTGCCCTTGCCAAGCAAAAAAGCGGCCATCGGGAGCCTCTTGATTAATGGTGGGATTCAACACATCGATACCTAAGCTAAATTGAGAGCGTAGGGCGATGACTTCACGGCTGTTACGAGAAGTCCATTCTTGAAAAAATCGCAACGCAGATACCCTAGTGCGTCCCTGGTTATCAGCGCCTAAACCAGGGAAAGGTATTCGCTCTATTTCGACGTAGGAGGCTTCACTTTCCCGTCGTGAGGCTGTTAACCCCAAGACGAATTCTTGCGTAGGAGTTTGAACTATGGGCTGGCGAAATGTTAGTTCGTAATAACGAGAAGACGATTGGATATCTAAAACGTTGAAAGGAGGTTCAATGACATTACTCGACGTAGTGCCATAGTTAAAGCTGAGAGTTCCGTTCTTAGGATTGACTGGTAATGTATAGCTGGCGTCAAAGGAGTTGCTACCATCGGTATTAGTGTAAGCTACACCTAAAGCATCTCCTAATCCCAATAAGTTGGCTTCATTCAATTGTAATCGGCGGCGAAAACTGCCAACACTAGGCGATCGCCCATTATCAAGAATTATTTGGCTACTAAAGGTTTTTGCCTCACTAATCTTGACTTCTAAGAGACTAGCACCTGTCCGCGATCCTGCTGAGAGTTCAGCAGTCACGTTTTGAATTAAAGGATTAAGTTGCAAAAGTTGCAGTGCCTCTAATAGACGCTGGCGATTCAGAGGCGGTGATGTCGCTATTGCTAGTCGGCTACGGACATAATTCGGATTCAACCGTCGAGTTCCAGTTACCTGGATACCCTCTAATTTACCTTCGACCACCTGAATTTTGACAACACCAGATTGGATTGTTTGGGGTGGGATATATGCACCAGAGGTAATGTAACCATTTTTGACATATAAATCAGTGATTTTAGAACGTGCTTGATATATTTCGGTCAGCGAGATTGGTCGTTTGGTAAATTCAGCAGTGGCTTTAGCTAACTCTTGGGCACTGAAGACTGTGCTACCAACAACCTCAAACCTTTCAACAACAATAGTTTGAGGAAAGTTGCCAGGAATTGGTTCCTCTGGTGTAGGAGTTGGGGCAGATGGGGGAAGTAGTTCTGCTGGTGGGGGAAGTGGCTGTGGCAAAGGTGCAGGAAGTGGCAAAGGTGTAGGTGGTTGGATATCCTGTGGTGGTGGAAGTTGTTGTTGTGACAGGATGAAATTACTAGTTGGTAATTGTGTAGTATCAACAGTCTGAGCTTTCAGTGGACTAGAATATATACTGCCGAGTAACAGAAGCATACTTAGCGGTAAGCAAGACACTATAAGGTTCTGGGGATATTTATCAATCATCACACTGGGCTATTTTTTTGTCAGTAACCATGTAATTATACGGTGACTGGTTTAGATGTGAATCTTACTTCATTGAAAGTGACGGGAAACTCCATCCCCCTGCGGGATGGAGTTTTTTATTCCATACTTTTTTGCTTAAACATTCCCATCAATTTACGTTTACGGGCGTGGGTTTGCATCAAGTTTTCTCGATAGCTTAACCAGTCAGATTTCTTTCCAGATTCCAAATATGCATTACGCGCCTTTTTCAACCATTCAACCGCGTAGTAGTAGTATTCGGCTTTACCTGCATCCATAATCTTTTCGGCACGGAGACGAGCATTAGCAATCACCCAACTAGGATTATGAGGGATAGCAGCATCCATCACTCGGTGAATTAACTCTGAATGATCAGAACTAAGTTCACTAGCGATCGCAATTGCATCATCAATTAGCCCCTCATGCAAGAATATATCCAACTTGGCTGATTCTGTTCCCCAACCACTATAAGTACGAACAATTTTCAGCAGGTCTGTTTTGACACTTTCCCAGTTTTCCCCAGCCAATTCTGCCATCTTTTGGTAGTCCACAAAGGAGGGCTTGATTTGAAAAGCCGCCTTGACTGCTAATAAAGCAGCTTCACTATTACCCAACTCACTAGCTAAATCACTTGTCCAAATTCCCAATTCGTACTGACAATTACCTGGTAAACTTAATCCACTTTGGGCTATATCTAGTGCTTGCTGTAATGCTCCCTGAATGCTGAGTGTTTTCGCTAGGGCAAAAGCCTCTTCCATTGAGTTCATCTGGGTTTGAGCCGCATCAATCGCTTCTTCTACCCTGCCTAAACGCCCCAACATGGTCAGATATTGCTGGGTTTGCCCTTCCGCTTCTGCTAAATACAGGTATTCTTGATAACGCTCTTGACGTTCGAGAATTTTCAGACGAATTAATGCCAAATCATCTGCATAATCTGGCACGTCTTCTTCCCAAGCTCCTCTTTCCGTAATATTACCTTGGAGAACTTGTAGCAATGGTGGATAATCCCAACCTTGGCGTAAAGCCTCCATAATCAGACCAAAGTCAACATTCCAATCATCTTGCCATGCTTCTAAATTGATTTGAATATCAACTTTTTCTTCTGGGGTAAGTTGGGTGCTGAGAATTGCTTCACACCAAGCACTATTTAATTCCTCGACAATTTCATCGTTTTCAGCGCCATATTCGGCAACATCATCCCAATTTTCCACACAGGTAGAGGTAATCGCTTCCAAAATAGCGATCGCATTTTCACCTTCTCCTCGTTCGCTAAAATCTACCGCAGTTTGCACCACACTCAGCAAATCTTCGCCAATGGGGTCTTCTTCATATCCTTCCTCAAAGTAGCGCACGGTATCTTTGAGAATCTGCCGTACTTGCCGCCGAAAGGGAGTCGGGTCAATAGTCCTGCGGCGCAGAGGTTTGATGTTTGTTTGGTTGTCAGCAGGATTCGTCATCCAACTTACATGACGGTCAATCGCCTCAATTAATGGTGAGTATTCTGCGACTAACTCTTGCAGCAGTCTTTGAGTTTGGATATAATCTATGCGATTTAGTAGTTCTTCTAGGGTGGGGCGCTGCTCAATATTTTCTGAGTTACGCGCACAGACAAGCATCGTCGCGACAATATGTTTGCACCACCCTTCCAAGTCGTAGGCACAGGTGCATTTTACTGAAGTTAAGCCACTGCTATCGAAACTCAGGTTGACATGATAAGGTCTAGCTTCAGTGCCGACAACATCCGCCTGAAGCAGATGACCACGTTGGATAACGGCATTGACAGCACCAGCCTCATAATATGCCTCGCCTCGCTGGAAAGATTTGGCGTTGGCATGACGGCGGATAGTAAATTCACTAATTTGGGGAATAGACATCGAGCGATCACCTGTGTAAATCCTCTGGATGAATCCTAAATCCAGCTTAGTGTTAGGCTAACGCGCTGTAAAGAAAAAAAAGTATGGGTACTCTCGATGAGGCTGCAATTTCTATTCATTAACTAGCTCAAAACTGAAATCAGCTTCATTACCCTGCAAATACTCACCTAATTTATTGTCGCTTTTCTGGGAAAACCAAACCATATAATGAAAATATCCATATTTTCGCCAGAAGTGAGTGAATCATAATTTGAGTTAGCAATACCCGAACCTGAAATCAGTGAACAGTCAACAGTAAACAGTCAGGGTAATGTAAGGTGAGGGATTTAGAGTTCAGCGATAAAACTGATAACTGATAACTGTTAAAAGGGTTGCGCTGATTGTCGGTCAAGTTGAGAATAAATAGGCGAAGCAGACGGGGAAACTAACGTGAGTCAAGGATATGATTACGATTTAGTAATTATCGGCGCTGGTGTAGGCGGACATGGCGCAGCCTTACACGCCGTAAATTGTGGTTTGAAAACAGCAATTATTGAAGCTGCTGATATGGGAGGAACCTGTGTTAATCGGGGCTGTATTCCTTCTAAAGCGCTGCTGGCGGCATCTGGGCGTGTGCGGGAGTTACGCAATGCCCACCACCTCAAGTCACTGGGAATTCAAATTGGTAGCGTAGAATTCGATCGCCAAGCGATCGCCGATCATGCTACCAATCTTGTCTCGAAAATTCAAGGCGATTTAACCAACAGCCTCAAACGTCTAGGAGTCGATATCATCCGAGGTTGGGGAAAAATCGCTGGGGCGCAAAAAGTCTCGATTTCTGGAGACGGCGGTGAAAAAACCATCACAGCCAAAGACATCATTCTTTCACCTGGTTCAATTCCTTTTGTACCTCCAGGGATTGAAGTAGACGGCAAAACTGTCTTTACCAGCGATCAAGGTGTCAAATTAGAGTCACTACCAGACTGGGTGGCAATTATTGGTAGTGGTTACATCGGCTTAGAATTTTCTGATATTTACTCAGCTTTGGGTTGTGAAATCACCTTGATTGAAGCTTTAGATCAGTTAATGCCAGGATTTGACCGCGATATTGCCAAACTTGCTGAACGGGTGCTAATTACTCCCCGCGATATTGAAACGAAAGTCGGGATATACGCCAAAAAAGTCACCCCAGGTTCACCTGTGGTAATTGAGTTAGCAGATTTCAAAACCAAAGAAGATGTAGATGTCATCGAAGTAGATGCTTGCTTGGTGGCTACTGGACGCATCCCAGCCACCAAAAATCTGGGTTTAGAGTCTGTGGGTGTGGAAGTTGATCGGCGGAATTTTATTCCAGTAGACGATCGCATGGCAGTGCTATCAGCAGGTGAAGTCGTACCACATTTGTGGGCAATTGGCGACGCTAATGGGAAGATGATGTTGGCACATGCGGCTTCTGCTCAAGGCATCATTGCGGTAGAAAACATAGTTGGGAGGGAAAGAATAGTAGACTATCGCAGCATCCCCGCAGCGGCGTTTACTCACCCAGAAGTCAGCTATGTAGGCTTAACTGAAACCGCAGCGAAGGAATTGGGACAAGCCGAAGGGTTTGAAATCGCCACAAGTAAGAGTTATTTCAAAGGAAATTCCAAAGCTTTAGCAGAAAATGAAGCCGACGGTATTGCCAAAGTGATATATCGCAAAGATACCGGAGAAGTCTTGGGCGTTCACATTTTCGGACTGCACGCCTCAGATTTAATTCATGAAGCGTCAGCCGCGATCGCCAACCGTCAATCTGTCCAAAGCTTGGCACATCTAGTTCACGCCCACCCGACACTCTCGGAAGTCTTAGACGAAGCTTATAAACGAGCGATCGCAATTTAGGGATTGGGTACTGGGTACTGGGGACTGGGGATTGGGTATTAGATATTGAAATTAAGGGAAAGACAATAGGTGACAGAGAATAATCTTTACCCTGTAACCTGTAGCCTATTTTCCAGCCCAAGTCCCAAGTCCCCAGTCCCCAATCCCAAGTCCCCAGTCCCCAATCCCAAGTCCCCAGTCCCCAATCCCAAGTCCCAAGTCCCCAGTCCCCAGTCCCCAGTCCCCAATCCCCAGTCCCCCAGTCCCCAATCATGCAAATCCGTCGTCGTTCACCTAACCCAGCTATTGATGTATCAATATTACGTTATCAGGCTGCCGTGCCTGATGCAGCGCCAAACAACATTTTGGAAGAAATTGTCTGGCAGAAAGAAATAGAATATGACCAAATGCGGGAAAGGGTTCCTTTGCAAGAATTGCTGAAACAGGTACTCACTGCACCGCCAACCCGTGATTTTGTCGCCGCTTTGCGTCAAGGTAAGACTAAACCAGCATTGATTGCCGAAGTTAAAAAAGCTTCACCTAGCAAAGGCGTTTTACGAGCAGATTTTGACCCAGTAGCGATCGCCCAATCTTATCAACAAGGTGGTGCTAGTTGTCTTTCGGTGCTAACAGATGTCAAGTTTTTTCAAGGTAGCTTTGACAATTTAGCCAAAGTTCGGGCTGCCGTAGATTTGCCCCTACTGTGCAAAGAGTTTATTATTTATGCTTACCAAATATACTTAGCGCGGGTTCAGGGTGCAGATGCTATTTTGTTGATTGCAGCTATCCTGAGCGATCAAGATTTGAAATACTTCCTGAAAATTGCTAACAACCTGAAAATGGCAGCCTTGATTGAAGTCCATAGCTTGGCAGAACTTGACCGTGTGTTAGCTTTAGATGGAGTCTCCTTGGTAGGAATCAATAATCGCAATTTGGAAGATTTCTCTGTTGATCTGCAAACTACTTGCGAACTTTTAGCTGCAAGGGGTAGCCAATTGCAGGAGAAAAATATCCTGGTTGTCAGCGAGTCAGGACTACACAACCCAGATGATTTGAATTTGGTGCTGACAGCAGGTGCATCCGCTGTACTCATTGGAGAATCTTTGGTAAAACAACCAAATCCCGGCGCTGCGATCGCCGATATATTACCGAGGAATTCCTGAAAAGTTACACCTCCCCTGCCCTAAAAGGCGCAGGCAACTGCACAAAATAGTTGGCAATTGGGCATACTATGCGTAGATACGCAGCATTTTGCCATTAAATATCATCAATATCTTTGCCAAATCTTCATTGCTAATCAAATTAAAGCCATAAACAACTAGTTATTTCTTATGTAACAATTAATTAATAAGAAACAAACTCTGACTGATAAAAAATACCAAATATGAAATCAAAATTTAACTTCATGGAGCAAATTCCTCTACCTTCACCTATTCATTACGAACTTATACTTCAACTCTTAGAAAGACAAACTATGTTAGCAGTAAATGATAATCCAGATTTACGGCATCAGGTGAATCAGCTAATTATTACTCTCCGTAAAGCTGCTGTACAGCAAAAGCGACTAGAAGAAATTTGTGAGTTTTCCTCTGTAACTATTGATCATCGTTGGTCAATCAACCATCATCACGATAACAAAGTTGTTGCCCCCGATTGAAGATTCTTTGTGAAGTTATCCTAGCTATCATCAGAAAGGTTCTCTGTGTATTGAAGGAGTCAGTACTTACAAGTTACAACGCACTTACTAGATAAACGCTATAGCTTTTGACAATTTATACAAAAATAATATTAATGCTGTAGAAAATAATTTTCATCTTGAGAATATTTTAGCTCTGAAAAAGTTGATCTTGATTTAAAGAAAACTGTAGATAAGTTAAAATATTGATGAGATTCTCTCTCGAATTTGACGAAAGATGAAATATAACAGCATTGATGAACTCTTCAGAAATAATCAGGCTTGGGTTGCCGAGAAACTAGCTATAGACCCAACTTACTTTGAAGAATTATCTACTGGACAAACACCACCTTTTCTATACATTGGGTGTTCTGATAGTCGTCTGGCATTAACAAGCTTTACCCGTACAGAACCAGGAGAGTTATTTGTACATCGTAATATTGCCAATCAAGTTTCTCTAACAGATATAAACTTTTTAGCTGTTTTAGAATACGCAATTTTACATCTGAAAGTGGAACACGTGATCGTTTGTGGTCACTATGATTGTGGAGGAATTAAAGCTGCTTTAGAAGGAAGAACCATCGGAATTCTTGATAACTGGGTAAATCCGATTCGGGAACTGTATTTAGAGAAACAAGAAGAAATTGATGCCTTGCCAACAAGAGAAGAACGTCTGAATCGTTTGGCGGAAATCAATGTTGTGGCACAAGTGAAAAATCTTTACCAAACTTCCATCATGCGTCAGGTACTCCATCAGCGAAAAGCGCCTATGGTTCACGGCTGGGTACTAGATATACGTACTGGATTAATCAAAGATTTGAACGTATCAACTGTACAATGGCAATTGCACATCTGCCCCTTGCTTCTAGAGTTCAGACTGTATGCGATGTTAAAGAATGAGAGCTAATTCAGCATTTACCGCCACAAAAAAGCCTAAACTTGAAACTTGATAAATACTATTTTTACAACTTTTATTTAGATATTATATTTTATTGGGTAGTAACCAATATTCAATTAACTCTTGTGGGGTGGGCGATACGCCATAGGTGTCAACTTAAGCTGGAAATAGCTTATCTGTTGGCTTCCATGCCCGCCCGGAAATAAATTTTCGGGCTAATAGCTTAAGTCTACTTCAGTAGACTGAAGATTTTTGTCAATATTTAGTCATCTGAAGATGACTTTAGCTATGAGACGGGAATTTCAATTCCCGGCGGATGAGCGGTTTCACGTTAAGTTGACACCAATGGCAAGATGCCCACCCCACAATATTGGATAATTTATTTCTTGGAGTTCCCTTAACTGAATCGTATTGAATTATAAAATAGTTAATCTCATAACCTTATTTATAGAGGCAATTTATGAATTGCCTCTACACCAACATTGTTCAGAATTAGTAACGCCAATATTGGTACACTCAACCTATCTTTTACAAAGAATTATTTTTTAGCAATTATCCACACTGCATGAATAATCCCAGGAATGTAACCAAAAAGCGTCAAAAGTATGTTAATCCAAAAATCGATACCAAAACCTACTTGTAAAAAAACTCCCAAAGGCGGCAGGAAAATGGCACACAGAATCCGAACTAAATCCATTTAAACCTCCTGTTCATCTCACAAAAAACAGCTTGGTGGCAAAGTAATTTACTACTTTTCAAGCATACTTGTACCTCTCAAAGATAACATTCTCTCTGTTAATCTAGGTCTTACTTAAGATGCGGGAAACCGCACTTAACATTAGCCACCGCTAATTTTAGCTTTGTAACCTAGCTTGGTCAAAATCTCGACAATTTTCTGTTTGTGTTCGCCCTGAATTTCAATTTCGTTATCTTTAACTGTCCCACCAGTGCCGCACTGAGTTTTCAACTGCTTCACCAAATCTGCCAAGGTTTCCGGTTTGACTTGAAAACCACTAACCACTGTGACGGTTTTCCCTTTGCGTCCTTTACGGGAAGCTTGTACTTTAAGATTTTGTTGTTGTGGAGGCAGTTCTGGAATTGGTCTTTCTGTAGCGGCTGAGTTGTCATTGCCAAATTCGCGGTAGACAAAGCCTTTGTCGGAAGATTTGGGATTGGAAGAAGACATAAAAATGAATGTTTAAGAAAAATTTCAAAGCAGTGGAAACTTCTACGTAACCATTCTGCTCGGATGTCAATTTCTAGGCTAACATCACAAATCCATTGCCAGAGGGATTCAAAGTAATTGGGTATGCCCCATTCCCCATTCCCCAGATATGCCCCAGACTTTCTATAATAATTAAGTCATTCCCGTCATCAAAAACAGCCTGTGACTACCACTCCTCTATCTCCAAGTTCAATTGCTCAAGTTCCAGATACGCTAGGACGCTTTGGACGCTTTGGCGGTAAGTATGTACCTGAAACGCTTATGCCTGCCCTTGCTGAGTTAGAAACAGCTTATCAGCAATACCGCAATGACCCCAGTTTTCAAGCAGAACTACAGCAGTTGTTACGGGACTATGTAGGACGTGCGACACCATTGTATTTTGCTGAACGCTTGACTGCTAATTATGCCCGACCCGATCGCACCGGGCCACAAATTTACTTAAAACGTGAAGATTTAAATCATACTGGCGCTCACAAAATCAATAATGCTTTAGGTCAGGTATTGTTGGCAAAACGCATGGGTAAGCAGCGGATTATTGCCGAAACGGGTGCGGGACAACATGGAGTTGCGACAGCCACAGTTTGCGCTCGTTTTGGGCTGAAATGCATAATCTACATGGGCGTTCAAGACATGGAACGTCAAGCTTTAAATGTGTTCAGAATGCGGCTGATGGGGGCAGAAGTGCGTCCAGTAGAGGCGGGAACCGGAACTTTGAAGGATGCTACTTCTGAAGCAATTCGGGATTGGGTGACAAATGTAGAAAGTACTCATTACATCCTGGGTTCAGTAGCAGGGCCACATCCTTACCCAATGATGGTACGTGATTTCCATGCAGTGATCGGCGAAGAAACTCGCGCCCAAGCAATAGAAAAGTGGGGTGCATTGCCTGATATTCTGTTGGCTTGTGTGGGTGGTGGTTCCAATGCAATGGGGCTGTTTTATGAGTTTATTAATGAGTCTTCTATACGATTAATTGGGGTTGAGGCAGCCGGAGAAGGTGTCAATACTGAAAAACACGCAGCAACCTTGACAAAAGGACGAGTTGGTGTATTGCATGGAGCAATGAGCTACCTACTGCAAGATGAAGATGGGCAAATCATTGAGGCACACTCAATTAGTGCTGGGTTAGATTATCCCGGTGTGGGCCCAGAACATAGTTATTTAAAAGATACTGGTCGCGCTGAATACTATAGTGTGACGGATGCAGAGGCTTTAGAGGCATTCCAGCGATTATCGAAATTGGAAGGGATTATCCCAGCATTAGAAACAGCCCATGCGATCGCCTACCTCGAAACCCTCTGTCCTCAACTAACTGGCAGTCCTCGGATTGTGATTAACTGCTCTGGACGCGGTGATAAAGATGTACAAACAGTAGCCAAGTTATTATATCCAGCGTAAATCTACGTAAAATATTGGGAAAAAAGCAATATATGGATCAACAATTCAAACACGCGATGCTACCGCAACCCACTCACGACGAGTTAGCACGCCAAAACTTTGTGCAAAGTCTGAAAATGCACATTTTCAGGAATATCTCTCCTGGGAATAAGGTAGTTTATGAAAAACTAGGCAAGCCGAGGTTTGAACAAGAACATCAGCGTCCTCCCCAGAATCGTTATGAAATTCGGGAAGTAATGCAGCACGAACCTTACTACCGCTGGACTAGTGCGCTCAAGCGCATCAACCAGGAAATGTTGTGGGATGCTGTAAATGCCAACGTTGACAGACAACTACCAGAATTGATTGAGCGCGCCAAAGATAAAGGTGATGAACTGGGTACTTTAACCCTTGACTCAAATTTTGAAATACCTACTCATCAAAAAGCTGTAGATATTCACTGTATGCCCGGAGGATATCACAGTGAATTCACCGCTGATGATGTCACTGCCGGCGCAACCTACGATCGCGGCGTTTATGTTTATGGTCTAGGTTGGTTGGGGCCCCTGAACGATGATATGGGGCTATCTATAGTTCAAAACTACCTACTATCAGAGCATCCTGACTTTCGACCGAGAAAAATCCTCGATATGGGATGTTCTGTCGGCAATAGTACATTACCTTATGTAGATGGTTTCCCAGATGCAGAAGTCCATGCTATCGATGTGGGTGCATCTATGCTGCGTTACGCTCATGCAAGAGCCGAAGCTTTGGGAAAACGGGTACATTTCTCCCAGCAAAATGCCGAACGCACTAACTTCCCTGATGAATCATTTGATTTAGTGGTTTCTCACATTTTGCTGCATGAAATTCCCCCGCCAGCCATCCGTAAAGTTATGCAAGAATCTTATCGTCTACTGGCTCCTGGCGGCATGATGATCCATGTGGAAGCACCCCTTTATCGTCACATGGATGTTTATACGCAATTTATTTTTGATTGGGAAACCGCTAACAACAATGAACCCTTCTGGAGTGCTGCACGCGATTTGGATTTGGTATCGCTAGTTACTAAGGCTGGTTTTGCCGCAGATAAGGTCTTCGAGAAATTTGTCCCAAATGGAGCGTGGAAAGCCAAGGTAACGAATGGACTGTTTAAAAATGGGAACTCAGGCAGCCAAGGCAGTTGGTTTGTAGTTGCTGCAACTAAGTAATAATTCGTAATTCGTAATTGAGTAAGTCGGATTTTCTCAGGGTTTCCGGCTTTTTTGTGTGGTTTTATTTTTGGAGAATTGGTATTCGGATGGTAAAAATAGCTAAGGGTAAACGACCTGTTTACTTAGAAAATCCGCAAACTGATAAATTGTTAGCGATCGTTATGGCTTTGGCTGGCGAGGTATCTGTGCTGCATGAGCGGCTGGACACAATTGAAAGGTTGCTAGAAGTTAAAGGGATTTTATCGGCTACTGAGATTGAAGCTTATGAGCCGGATACCACAGTAACTAAGGAACGAGAACAGTGGCGGGCAGAATATATTGCTAGGGTGTTACGAGTGGTACAAGAAGAGTTGGAAACCCTTAACCAAAGCTAGTCTTGCAGATGGTAGAACCTAGCATCGATATTGCTGCTCTAGAACAGTCAATTTTCAACCAAATAAATAGCTACAGAGTTTCTCAAGGGCTACCAGTGCTGACTCGTAATACTGCGATCGATCATCAAGTCAGGATTCACAGCCAAAACATGGCTAATGGCGCAGTTACCTTTGGACATACAGGATTTTCACAGCGAATTATCGCAATCGGTATTTCTTACAGAGCCGCTAGTGAAAATGTCGCTTTTAATCAGGGATATAGCGATCCTGCCAAAATAGCTGTTCAAGGATGGCTTGAAAGTCCAGGGCATCTTGCCAATATTAGAGGTAATTACGATCGCACAGGAATTGGTGTCGCTAGTAACAGTGGAGGCGAAATCTACTTCACACAAATTTTCCTTCGCTGATCGTTTTGGCGAAATTGAGGTTTTTTCTGAAATTCTCTGTTAATGTAAACTACATCTAATTTACATATCTCATATTAATTCCTGAAAATCTTAAATTCTCAGCAAAATTAACCGTGCCTTTCATAAAGTTGACTATTAAAGTATTCACAATTACAAATAATTGTTTGTGTTCCTTGTAAAGGATGTAGCCAAATTGCCGAAATTCATCAATCCTTAATAGTATTGTGGTGCATATCGTCGGAACAATGAGCTAAAGTATAAGTCTTATATCTCTACACATTACGCAATTCTCCATGTTCCGACAAACTGCTTTTGGCATCGCTTTAAGTGCGCTTGTCCTTGCCAGTGGATTAACGACTGTTCCGATACCAAATCATACTTCTACGAATACATCCACCCGTAATAAGCTGTTGTCGCTTTTTTCTAGTCAGGTTGCAATATCGACTCCTACTTTTAAAACTACTGAGCTAGAAAAATCAGTATTTGAGCAAATTAATCGATATCGGGCTTCTAAAGGGCTACCAAAGTTGATTTTAAATGCAAATTTAACTCGACAGGCAAGAATTCATAGTCAAAATATGGCTAAAGGTAAAACCCCATTTAGCCATCAGGGATTTGAAAAACGAGTCAAGGCTATCCCTATTCGCTACAACAGTGCGGCGGAAAATGTTGCTTTCAATCGGGGATATAGCAACCCTGTAGAGGAAGCTGTTACTGGTTGGATCAAAAGTCCTGGGCATCTAAAGAATCTGAAAGGAAATTACAACCTCACTGGAATCGGCGTTGCTACTAATAATCAAGGTGAAGTCTACCTGACACAAATGTTTTTTCGCACTAGGTAAATTTAATTTTTGATTTTTCTGCACAATAATAATGTAGTGTCTGACAAGACTTTTGTTTGCTGGACACTGCTATTATTTTTGAAAGATTGATGACATTACAAGATTTTCAGGTGAGCGATCGCGACCTCAGTGACGCAGCCCTTAGCCAGTATTTAGAATCGACAGCGATCGCAGTTGATACAGAGACAATGGGATTATTGCCCCTGCGCGATCGCTTGTGTCTCGTCCAACTGTGCAATCCAGAGGGGAAAGTAGCTGTAATCCGCATAGCTAAAGGACAAACGGACGCGCCCAACTTAAAAAAACTCTTAGAAGCAGTCAATGTCGTAAAAGTGTTTCACTTTGCTCGATTTGACTTGGCTACTTTGCGAGCTAATCTGGGGATTCAGGTTAGTCCTGTTTTTTGCACTAAAATTGCTAGTAAATTAGCCCGTACTTACACAAATCGCCACGGACTTAAAGATGTGGTGCAAGAGTTAGAAAAAGTGGAACTAGATAAAAGCTCTCAAAGTTCTGATTGGGGTAACGCCGCTAGTTTATCTGAAGCTCAACTAAGTTATGCTGCCAATGATGTGCGCTACTTACTTAGCGTGCAACAAAAGCTAATTGAAATGCTCAAACGAGAAGAACGTTGGCAAGTTGCTCAAGAATGCTTTGAATTCCTGCCAACGATAGTTTCCTTAGATTTGTGGCAATTTAAGGATTTGTTTGAACACTGATCAAATAGTGAATGGAGAGTAGGGACAAGAAATTCTTATTGCTTGCCGATCCACGCTAGTGGTCTGTCTCATGAAATTTGATGGTTAAGAAAACGAACCGCATACTCCTACGGAGAAGCAAGCTACGCGCAGCGTCTCGTCAGAGAAGAGCGCAAAGTTAAGAAGTCAAGAAGAGAAATTTAAAACTGATTTAAAACCTCGTTTCCAGCCTCCAGCTAGAAATGCAACTCAAAAGTGGCTCTGCCGCCAGTAAAGAGAGGCGGAGCCTCAAAGACAAGCATTCCCAGTCGGAGACTGGGAACGAGGGAATCTAAAAGCTAGTTCTAGACTTGCTTTCCCGTTAAGTTGACACCAAAGTGCATGTTCCCTACACCTTGCGATATAACGTTGTACCCCATCTGAATGGGAACCGCTATATTTTTTGCCTAAGAGCCAAAGTTGGAATCATCAGTGTCTCTAGGAGTTTTAGATTCATCAAGATTTTCCTTGAGGTTACTGGCTCCCTCTTGAATACCTTCTTTGAGGTTACTAGCTCCTTCTTGAATGCCTTCTTTGAGGTTACTGGCTCCCTCTTGAATACCTTCCTTGAGGTCGCTGACTCCCTTCTTAATGGCTTCTGTGGTGCTACTACCACCCTTTTGGAGATTTTCTTGGTGATTTTGTAATCGAGCTACAACATTGTAATCATCTGCACCTGGGGGAGTTCTTGATTCAACAATGCCTTCTGTTGGGCCACCAATCTCCTTCCATCCAGTAAGACCACCTTTGAGTTGGGAGACATGCCCAAATCCATTAGAACGTAGTTGTTGTGCGGCTTCGGCAGTTTCTTGCTCATTGGCGCCGTAAACGTAAATATCACGGCTTTTATCCAAAGAAGATATTGCACGCTCTACCAATTCATCTATTGGCGTTGGTATCGCTCCCAGGATGTGGCCTTGGTTGTAGGTCGTGCGATCGCGCACATCTAATATTGTAAAAGCTGGTTCGCCCCATTCCAGACGAGTCTTCAGGGTATGAGCATCAGATTGTGCTGCTATTGGTTGCTGTGGCGGAATGATGCCGCCTACTAAATTATTTGTCATAACTGCTCTTTGCTAACGATATTAATAGCAATTTAACCACTCGATATATTTAATTGCTCTTTCGCTGGTATGATTATTCTCTAATCCTTTCCTCAGATATAGCAATCTATGCAGACTTATGAACAAAAAGATCGCCGACTTCTTGAAAATGTTTAATTAATTGATAAAAATATTAGTTTAAAATGTAAAATATTCAGCTATTAATATAAGAATTGCGTATCTTTTCAACATCTGCGATCGCTAATAATAATGTCTCCTCAATCTCCTCTCGCACTCTTGAAGTTACATCAGCAGCACTATTGAGGCAATCTACCAACAATTTATTCACATCGTAATATTGCTGAAGTAATTCTTTTTGCTGTTCATCAAATTGCCAATCGTAACCAATATTGCGATCCTTAATCAAGATATCTCTTAATTGTTCACCCCAGACCTTCCCCTTAGCTTGCCACCATTCCCTAAATCTCTCTGGATTGCTGTCTATAGATGGCAGTTGTTTTTTAAGTTTTTGCAACACTTGCTTCAATTTCGGATTCACAACAAGATCGACAGTTTCATCAAAGGCAATAGCAAAAGCATGAGCATGATCGAGGGCATCATTGAGGCTATGCTCAAAAGCAAAATCAAGTTCGTTAATACAGGCAATTGTACTAAATAGAAACTCATCAAGAGCAAGCTCAGGGTCAAAAGCGATGTTACCAACAAGGGCGTACTCAAGGTCATAACCAGAAGGATAAACAAAAGCGCGATGTGAACTTTGTTCAACGCAAACTAGGTAAAAAGCCCGAACGGCTGCTGCTTTGTATTGGGTAGATACGGAACTAGATTTTTGATGCAGCCAGGTTAGAAAATACTGTAATCTTTCGTCTTCAGCTACTAGCAAATCAACTTTTTGCTTCATAATCTGTAGAATCTCATCAGAATTTGGCAACATACCAACAGTTAATAAAAATACTTCCTGCCAGCGCTTTTCAGTTATATGATTTACCAGATTATGCCAATTTTGGACTTGAGGGAATTCAACAAATTTTCTAGCTGTAAAATAGTTTTGGAGCGTCAAATGAGAAAAGGAGTAAATTTCTTGTGCCCTTTGCACCAATAAACCATTTTGTACCTCAATCTCCTTCAAAACTGCTTCTTGAAATAGCTGCGATTGAATTATTTCTGAATTAACTCCGGCGAAAGTATCCAGACACTCAGCAATAATTTGCAGAATCTTTTCTTTTTCAAAAAAGTAATCTCCATACTCAAAAGTTATAGCTGCAAGTTGATAAAGTAGCTTTTTTTTGCTGACTAGAGTCAAATTATCACCAACGCGATCGCGTTTAATACCTCTAATTTCATCCCATCTGAACATCAAAATATTCAGTGCTTGTTCATATAACTTCGCTGGCTTTAAGGAGAATCCATCTTTTACTTGGAATACTAAGCAAATCCAATGTAACAGTATTGGAGTAACTGCTAATTCTCGGATATGCTGATTTTCTGGTAAATGCAGCTGATTAATAAATAAATTTCCTATGATTTCTCCATCTTCCCTAGAATTAAAAGCGACTCCAACAAACCAATTTTTGGCAAAAATTTCTATTTGCTCTTGGTCAAAGTCTGCCACCTCAACTTCAGTAAATCCCTGAAATCTGTATTTATGGGCAGCAATCCGACAATTAATAACAAACTGATTCCGATAAAAAGTCTGAGCAAATCTCCGAATTTCTCTTGTGACTTGATCTGCTTTTTCTACTGCTACTTCATCTAATCCATCTAGCAAAATCAGCAGTTTTCCCTCAGATAGCAGAATTTGGGTTGATTCTTGTTCAATACTGCAATTGATAAATTCTTGAATGATGTAGTTTAATAGATTCAATTGGCTGTCAGTTTTAGCATCTTCCGCAAATTCTTTCATCCTAATAAAAATGGCAATGCGGTTTGGCTGAAACTTGCCTTTGTTACACTCAATCGCTAAATATTGTAAAAATGTGGTTTTACCCGATCCTGGTTTACCCAGCACCATTAGTTTTGAGTGCCGCAATACCACTTCTAAGCCTGGTAATTTTCTCTGACCCTTGTATCCTCCAAGTTGATTAAAATTTGATTCAGATTTGAAGTCTTTCAACAGGTCAGAAATTTCTCGCCATTGCAGATTATTTATCTTCTCTAAAACATTAATATCGGTGTAAATATCGATCAGTTGGACTGTCTGGGCAATATCCAACATTTGCAAGGTACTGCACTGATCTTGAATTTTGTCTTGGCGTTTTTGCCGCACTTCCCGCACCAGTGTATCGAGATCGGCACTTTTGAATTGCGTTTTAGGAGTTGTCTCAAATGCCACATCTTCAGGTAAGCCAGCAACTTTTTGCCAAGATAACCCTAACTGTTGGCAAATTTGCACAAAACAAGAACGAGAAACCGACTCACCTGCAAAAAATTTGGAAACTGGTTGACGTGTAATGCCTAAAGCTGTTGCTAATTTATGCTGACTCCAAGTTTTGTCTGTTAAAGCTGTTTTTGCTGCTCTTATACCTTCTGGTGATGCTCTCAGTCCTTGGCTGGTCATAGTCTCAGGCTGAAATTTGTAGTATAGTATATACGTAAGAGGTTAGCTATATGTAAATACACTAGGGTAAATTTTCTTCAAGAAAACATACTTGCTAGCTAAAGTCCAGTTAGTTAAATAGGAGTTGAAAATCTAGATTGACCGTTGGTGAGCCTTTGTAGAAACTTAACTTAATTATTCAGAAAATTATGTTGCTTTTTTAAAGTTGTAGCAATTGCCGTCGCTTTTAGATGTGTCTTTAGACTATTTGCGGTTACGGAGATAGTTTATAATTATACTCAAATTTAAGTGTTAGTTTTTACACTTAATATAAAATAAATTCAAGATTATACAAAAATCATACAACATTCATACATTTTATCAGCATTACAATGGCTGAAGTTTTTATAAACTTCATGGAAAATTAATTGTACACAAATACTACAGTAGCGATCGCACTCAGCAGAGACGCGCGTGAATATACTCTCAACAAAAACACGTAAAGCCAAACTGGCATAACAGCGAATTGCAGAATCTACAATAGGCAGCATTATGGTTATGATTACTGATACGACTCCCAAAATTCTGATTGTTGATGACGACTTCGGCGTGCGAAATCTCGTCTATCGTTTTTTAAGTCGGAAATATCAAATAGAGTCGGCAGCAGATGGTAAGACTGCTTTATCGTTGTTTGAGCAATTTAACCCAGCTTTAGTAATTCTGGATTGGAATTTGCCAGATGTTACTGGTTATAGCCTCTGCCAAGAAATGCAAAGTCGTACTAATGTTTTAGTGCTGATACTGACTAGTAGGACTGACGAGGCTGATAAAATTAAAATCTTAAGTGCCGGTGCTGATGACTTCATGACTAAACCATTTAGTCTTGCAGAAGTTGAAGTTAGAGTCGAAGCTCTTTTGAGGCGGATACGCTACATCAACCCTTCCCCAACACAACGGATCGTTTTCAAGCAGTTAGCAATTAATCCAGAGGGTCGAGAGGTAACACTTAACGATAAACCTCTCGCTTTAACAGCACTGGAATTTAATATCTTACATTTTTTAGCAAGTCATCCTAATCAAGCTTGGAGTCGCCCACAGTTAATTCAAAAAATCTGGGGTTGCGACTACATAGGAGATGGAAGGGTGGTTGATGTGCATATTGGTCAGTTGCGTAAGAAAATGGAAGTTGATACCAGCGTACCGGAGTTTATTAAAACTGTACGGGGCTATGGTTACAAGTTTGAAGCACCCGATGAGATTACTAATTCATAATTTTTCTGAGCTAATCTTTGACTAACCAACTCCGCGGCTAAATGTATTGCTGCTTTCATACTTGTAGCATCAGCAATTCCTTTACCTGCAATATCAAAAGCTGTTCCGTGATCTGGTGAAGTCCGAACGAAAGGAAGACCAATAGAAGTATTAACCGCTCGATCAAACGCCATCAGCTTTACAGGAATTAAGCCTTGATCGTGGTAAAGTGCCAAATACCCATCAGCAGGATTTTGTACTAAAGAATTTCCATACCAAGCTTGACCAGGTTTAACCCACATCGTATCTGGCGGGATTGGCCCATCTAACTGCAATTGTGGTCGGTTTTGCCGCTCTTGCTCTAACCAGGGAATTAACCAATCCTGTTCTTCATGCCCAAGTTGTCCCTGTTCACCACTGTGGGGATTTAACCCAGCGATCGCAATTCTCCCTCTATATATACCAAAATCTCTCTCCAGACACTCCACCAGCAAATCTAGTTTTTGTGTCAACAACTGCGGTGTCAATACATCAGCTACTTGACGTAGGGGAATATGTGTGGTAGCTAGTATTGCGCGGAGTGTCCAACCAGTATGGGGCGATCGCGCCACAAATAACATCCCAAAACGGTCAACACCTGACTTTTCTGCCAAAAGTTCCGTTTGTCCTGGGTAATTATAGCCTGCGGCTTTCCAAGCAGATTTAGCGATCGGCCCTGTGACAATAGCATCAAATTTACCAGCGAGTGTTTGAGCGATCGCATATTCCATATAGGCAAAACTGGCCGCACCACTGGCTGCATTACCGATTCCTGGGATAATTTCACCTTGAATTTTCCCATCCAACTGCACATCGCAGACCGACAAATCATCTGGATTTGCCAAAGGTGCTAAATTCTCAGTTAAATTCAGTTTGCGATAAGTCTCTGCCAGCAAATCCCTATTACCCACTACTGTAACGTCATATTTTTGACTAATTTCCTGATCTGCTAAAGCTTTCAAAATCACCTCCGGCCCAATCCCCGCCGGATCTCCCAGCGTCAGCACCAAACGCGGACGATTTTCTTTAACAGAGTTTATTAAATTAACTTGATTATTTTGATACATAAATTTTCTTCATAATTATTATCATAAAATTTTCCCAATTTCCCCATCTCCTCTTCTTCCAACAGTAGGGATTGCCCCCCAAGCCAGTAGGGATTACTTGCTAAACTAGTTTAAAATTGTTTACACAGGTCTAATCCTAGCAACTGTTGAAAAGCTTCTGGTAGACCTAGTTTACACACCACTTTGCATAAGGAGAATCACACCAATGGGCGGCGAAATTTTGAATGCAGCTCTATTGTCTTTCAGTTTAATCTTTGTAGGCTGGGCATTAGGCGCATTGTTACTGAAAATTCAGGGCGGAGAAGAATAATTAGTACTGAGTGCTGAGTTATTACTCCACTCTTCCACTCTTCCACTCCCTACTCCCCATTCCCTACTCCCCACTCTTATCTCCCTTTTTCATCGAAATGAGAAAAAAGCTTGTCCGTTAACCGGACAGCTATATTTCTCATAAGTCTATCCAAATCAATTGATTTTCTGAGAAAAGATGTAAAGTTTTGTTTGCATAGGTTATTCTGATAACATTCTTTTCATAAAACATTAAAATTTATTACAACCCTCATGACATTATTAATCGTCGGTGCCACTGGCACCTTAGGAAGACAAGTGGCTCGTCGTGCTATCGATGAGGGATATAAAGTGCGCTGCCTTGTCCGCAGCAGTAAAAAAGCAGCTTTTCTCAAAGAGTGGGGTGCAGAACTCGTACCCGGAAATTTGCGTTACCCCGAAAGCCTAGCGGAAGCTTTAGTTGGCGTAACCCAAGTTATTGATGCGTCAACATCTCGCCCTACAGATTCACTGAGTATCAAACAAGTGGACTGGGAAGGCAAAGTAGCATTGATTCAAGCTGCAAAAGCTGCGGGTGTAGAGCGTTTTGTTTTCTTTTCAATTTTAGATGCTGATAAATACCCAGAAGTACCGCTTATGGAAATTAAGCGATGTACAGAAGTCTTCCTAGCTGAGTCAGGCTTAAATTACACTATTTTGCGGCTAGCTGGGTTTATGCAAGGGTTAATCGGTCAGTACGGGATTCCCATTTTGGAAGGCCAGCCAGTTTGGGTAACAGGTAATTCTTCACCCATCGCCTATATGGACACTCAGGATATTGCTAAGTTTGCAATTAGAGCATTGAGTGTACCAGAAACGGAAAACGAAACTTTTCCTGTAGTCGGGACTCGTGCATGGAGTGCAGAAGAAATCATCAACCTGTGCGAACGCTTATCTGGAAAAGACGCTAGAGTAACGCGGATGCCAATAAACTTGCTGCGTGCTGTGCGGGGCATAATGCGATTCTTCCAGTGGGGATGGAACGTAGCAGACAGGCTAGCATTTACAGAAGTATTAGCTAGTGGTAAACAGTTAAATGCTTCAATGGATGAAGTTTACACAGTGTTTGGTTTAGATCAGCAACAAACCACAACCCTAGAAAGCTATCTACAAGAGTACTTCAGCCGAATCATGAAGAAGCTCAAAGAGGTAGACTACCAAAAAAATAAAAATAAAAAACAGAAACCTAAGAAAACTCCTTTTAAGCAGTCTTCAAAAGCCAATAGTCAATAGTCATCAAAAATTTGGGTTATTCCCCGTCATGAAGGACGGCTTTACTTTAAAATCTTTCTTACGGTGAAATTAGTTCAACGCAGGAAATTGACTCGTTTCCAAAGCTTACGCTAGTAACCGAGTGCGATAACGCGTATCTACGAAAATTGAGGGAAATAGCTTATCTGTTGGCTTCCATGCCCGCCGGGAAATAAATAAATGAGTAATGAGTAATGAGTAATAAGTAATACCCATTACTCATTACTTATTACTTCAAAAATAAATTTTCGGGCTAATAGCTTAAGTCTACTGAAGTAGACTGGAGATTTTTGGCGATATTTAGTCATCTTCAGATGACTTTGCCTATGAGACGGGAATTTCAATTCCCGGCGGACAAGCGGTTTCGCGTTAAGTTGACACCAATGGCAACATGAGCGCCCATCTGATGCAATTTAAATATGGAACAGCTTAGTGTTGGGAGGGAGACAAAGCCCTGTATCTTTAGAGCCGGGAATGGTTACTACAAAACAGACATTTAGTCATAAAATTCTAGACTCTAGATATTTGACTCTAGATTAATGACTACATGACCAAAAATGTGTAAGGATTACAGAATACAAAGCATCGCCTAAATTTGGATATTTGAGTGTGCCGAAAGCAGGCATTATCTACAATGACGTTAAACCGATAGCGGGCCGTGTCGCTATCGAGTTGAAAGACAAGCTAACCGCAGTCGGTTGGAATGTATGTATCACATCGAGTATCGGTGGGATATTGGGCTACCCTAACCCGGAAAGTCCTGTATGCCACACTCCCATTGACGGTCTAACGCCCCCTGGTTTTGACTCAGATATGAAGTTCGCAGTGGTATTAGGAGGAGACGGCACTGTTTTAGCAGCGTCTCGTCAGGTAGCTCCCTGTGGTATTCCATTACTAACAGTGAATACCGGCCACATGGGATTTTTGACCGAAACTTTTCTGAATCAATTGCCCCAGGCACTAGAACAGGCGATCGCAGGCGAGTATGAAATTGAAGAACGAGCCATGCTCAACGTCAAAGTGTTTCGGGGAGATTCAGTACTATGGGAAGCCCTCTGCTTAAATGAAATGGTGCTGCATCGGGAACCTTTGACCTCTATGTGCCATTTTGAAATTGCCATAGGACGCCATGCGCCAGTAGATATTGCTGCGGATGGTGTGATTGTTTCTACCCCCACTGGTTCTACAGCTTACTCATTGAGTGCTGGTGGCCCGGTGGTGACTCCCGGCGTACCTGTTTTACAGCTAGTACCCATTTGTCCCCATTCCCTAGCTTCTAGAGCATTGGTATTTCCAGATAGTGAATCGGTCAATATCTACCCAGTCAATATCCCTCGGCTAGTAATGGTGGTAGATGGTAATGGTGGGTGTTATGTCCTACCAGAAGATCGGGTATATATGGAGCGATCGCAATATAGTGCGCGATTTATTCGCCTGCAACCACCTGAGTTTTTCCGAATTTTGCGAGAAAAATTAGGTTGGGGTTTGCCACATATCGCCAAACCAACTTCGGTAGAGTTGCCGTAGGGATTGGGTGGGGATTGGGGATTGGGGACTAGGGACTGGGGACTGGGGACTGGGGACTGGGGCTGGGAAACAGGCTACAGGGTAAAGATTATTCTCTGTCACCTATCTATCTCTCCCTTAATTCCAATACCCAATCCCTAGTACCTATTACAACACGGCGTAAATAAACCACCCATTTCAAATCAATGAAATGCTTACGCTGTATTTATTTTTAATTTTTAATTTTTAATTCCGCCTTGCGGTACTACTAGTACCCAATCCCCTAGTTATTAAGATTGCATCCAAGAATTCGATGGGTGATACCTGAACGTGCTAAAAGATTCTTAGCTGCGTTTCAAATCAGATTGTTCCATCACGAAAAACTCGTATTTGCACTTTATAACTGATGTAAAGATTTTCACTGGAATATCTTTACAATCCCAAATCCAATATCCCAAATTGTTATGACAGTTGCTCTAAGTCCCTCTGTTTTGGTGATTGAAACCGATGAGAGCCTTGCAAATCAGCTTGCTTGCGATTTGCAAGAAGCCGGCTATGAATCAATTGTGGCTCATGATGCAGCGAGTGGTTTACAACACTGTCGCGATCGCCAGCCTGCTTTAATTGTTTTAGACCGGATGCTCGCAGGAGAATCAGGACTCTCATTGTGCAAAAATCTCAGAAGCACTGGTATGCGATCGCCTGTACTGATTTTAATGGCAAGGGATACAGTTGACGATCGGGTAGCTTGTCTAGAAGCTGGAGCGGATGATTACATCCTCAAGCCTTATCGCTCAGAAGACTTTTTGAAGTTGATTCGCCTCTACTTAAAACCCGATGTGGATACCACTGAGCAATTACGCTTTGGGGATTTAATTTTAGACATCGCAACTCGTCGCGCCATACACAACGGACGACCAATTGACTTGACAATGAAGGAATTTGAACTATTAAAATTCTTAATGGAACATCCCCGTGAAGTGTTAACCCGCGAACAAATTTTAGAGAATGTTTGGGGTTACGACTTTCTGGGTGAGTCGAATGTAATTGAAGTGTACATCCGTTACTTGCGGTTAAAAATCGAAGATGAAGGTCAAAAGCGCCTTATTCAAACAGTGCGTGGTGTTGGGTACGTTTTAAGAGAATCCTAGTATACTGTAGCGGAAGTCTAGCTACTTCGTTGCCTCCCAGCCAAGGGGTTTTTCTGCCTACAACACTGTAAAATTGAAGTCTAAATTACAAAATCAAAAAACTATATGACTCGTTGGCTAAGTTTGCTTTCGATGTTGCTGAGTCTTTTTCTGATGGGCTGTTCCGCCCCAACAACAGCTAAACCTCCCACCCCCACCTCTGCTTCTCAAACTCCAGCAGCAGCGAGTTTAGGTCAAACACTACCAATTACTGCTAAAGCCATTGTTCCTAATGGCACAACAATTAAATTAGAGGTAGCACAGACACCAGAACAGCAAGAGATGGGTTTGATGTATCGACCAGCTTTGCCAGATGACCGGGGAATGCTATTTCCCTTCCCTTCAGCACAACCAGTTAGTTTCTGGATGAAGAATACACCTATGCCATTGGATATAGTATTTCTACATAAGGGTGTAGTTAAATATATTCAGGCTGCTACACCTCCTTGTGCAAGCGATCCTTGTCCTACCTACGGCCCCAGGACACCAGTCGATAAGGTGATTGAACTTCGCTCTGGAAGAGCTGCCGAATTGAAGTTGAAAGTAGGTGATATTATCAAAATTGAGTTTTGAGCCTCCGGTACTTTGCGGGTATAAAAATTTGGGTAATTACCCGGTTAAGAACCTATACGGTCGAAATATATGTTTTTTCTGTAAAAAATGTCACTTGATGTGGTAAAACAGTCACTTGTAACGCTACTATTTAAAAATTGTGGTAATAATGTAAAATTCTACTGTCTCCAACCTAAAATCGTAGTCTTAAGGTTGGGTTGCAAAAATATTCCCTTGGGCGTAAGTGCAAATAGTCGCCAATAAGAGAGTATAGGCTATGGAATCTTTGTTACTACCTGTGTAATTAAATAAAGCGCAAAAGTAAACAAGATGAAGCCAATTGAATTAAGTAAAAATACTGCTTGAGAATTTCTGAAACCCTCTATGAAAAGCCTATCTTAAAGGCAGATCAAAAAAAAGCTGTGCTGGGGTGTATGGCCGATGATGGCACAGTGACAGATAAAATACTGGCTACTGTCTACCGAGCAATGGTGAACTGATATATGACAATACATTCTGCACAAGGAGGTGAGATACAAATGTCACCATCAAAATATTCTCGACTGATTCATTTTTTGCAAGAAGATTTGGCAATTTCCACAGCATCACTAGCAGTGGCGCTTCGCCATCGTGAGCAAGACCCAGGCCCTTTGGCAATGATTCTTTGGCAATATGGGTTGATTACTTTAGACCAATTAGAACAAATTTATGATTGGCTGGAGACAGCATAATTCATATCTGATTTTGGATTAAAAGTTTCTACCAAATACCTGTTAACGGAATCTCAAAGAATACTATTTATAACAATTTGGTGTGATACTAAGTTGCCAAAGTTAGTCTTTTTTGGTGTCGAAGATACTACGCGACTTTCTTCAGAACAAATAATACTATCTAGGGCAACTTGGTGTCATTTATGAGGATTGAGGTGTAAAAGGTTGATACAGTAGGGAATAGGGAACGGGGAACAGGGAACAGGGTTGACCCAACATTTTCATAGATAGCTTTTTTGAGTTGCGCTGTGCTTCACCCAACCTACAATTTTTCATAACCCAAGTGTATTGATTTATGTACAAATTAAAAGAGGGAGTTAATAATTTAACTCCCTCTTTTGACTGGTTCTTTGCAAATGACCAATGACCAATGACTATTTTGTAAACACTCTAAGTGCTGCTGCTACACCAGAACCAGGGGTGAAGTCTTCATAGCCAAGTTCTGAGAGAGTAACTTCTAAGGATGCTATACAGCTAAGGATATCGCGATCGCTCACAAAACCCAAGTGACCAATACGGAAAATTTTATTACTCAAGTGGTCTTGACCACCAGCTAAGGCAATATCAAAGCGTTTTTTGATAAATGACCGAATCTTATCCGGTTCAATTCCTTGTGGTGCTACAGCTGTAATCGCCGGACTAGCATAACTATCTGCTGCAAACAAGGGTAAATTTAATCCTTGAATGGCGGCGCGGGTAGCATTTTTTAGCCGTTCGTGTCGAGCAAATATTGATTCCAAGCCTTCCTCTTTCATGATTCGCAGCGTGGTGTGTAACGCTACAATCAAGTTCACAGGAGGAGTAAATGGGGTTGTATTTTTGGCTGTAGCTTTGCGATATTTGGCTAAGTCCAAATAATATTTCGGTAGCTTCGCAGTTTTATAAGCCTCCCAAGCTTTGGCACTGACAGAGACAAAACCCAATCCTGGCGGAATCATATAACCTTTTTGGGAACCAGAGGCGACGATATCCAAACCCCAAGCATCCACGGGTAAATTGAACGCACCCAAGCTAGTGACAGCATCAACGATAATTAAAGCTTCACCGTGTTCTTTAACGTGGCGGTTGATGGTTTCTAGGTCATTTAACACACCGGTTGAGGTTTCGCTGTGGGTAATGATTACAGCTTTGATTTGCTTTTGGGTGTCTGCTTGGAGTTTTTCGGCAAATACTGCGGGGTCTAAGGGTTTTCCCCATTCCACCTTAACTTCTTCTACGTTCAAACCATAGGCTTGACCAACTTCTACCCAGCGTTCGCCAAATTTACCATTAGAACCAACTAAAATGCGATCGCCTGGAGAGAGAAAATTAATTATTGCTGCTTCTACAGCACCCGTACCACTGACATTCAGCGTCAGTACATCATTTTGAGTTTGGTGCAGCCATTTCAGGTTTTCTGTCACCTCTGCCAATATATTGCTAAATTCACTGGTACGGTGTCCAATTGGATGCTTGGCTAATGCCAGTAAGGCAGCTTCGGGCACCGGGGTAGGGCCTGGAATCATCAGCATCAGCTTATCGTTCATGTGTCTATCCTAAAAGTAAAATAAAAGTCAAAATTGTGGAAAGTTGGTTAAGTCTGATCGCAAATTTTAGATATTCATCTACAAATTACACTCAGTTGTTCACCAGTCTTGTTGTATATTTTCCAAATTCATAGGAAAAGTATCGTGGGAATTAACGAGCGGTAAGCTTGACGTTCGCAATTTATACCAGACTCTAACTCCGATAAAACTTCTGTTCCAGGCAATTTTACCACACACCTAGACGCCAGGTTAAAGTGTCTGTTCGTAGGGGCACTGCATTGCTTATTGGTGTCAACTTAAGACCTAGCGAATTCTGTGAGACTATTGGTCAATTCACGGTGGATTTGACCCCTCACCCCTAAAACATTGGTTTGGCGTTGCTTTCCCGCTCTGAAATAAATTTTGGGCTAATAGTTCAAGTCCGTTGAAACGGACTGAAATCAGAGTAATGAGGAATGATGCGTTAGATCCCTTATTAATTCGCCAACAGTCTCATAGAATTTGCGGCTACCTGGCATTGTCCGCCTCCGAGGACTAAAGTCAAATTAAAAGTTTGAAACCCACGGAGGTGGGTTTTGTTTGTATAGATGCGGTTTATAACCGCCCGTTTTACTGCGTCTAACTGTATGTTGCATCCAAAAGAGAACTGCTATAGAAACACGCAAAATCGTTTTGAATATCGCGGAAATCGTCGGTGAGAAAGCTATGTTTTGCTTCCACGAAGGAAGTAACCGCCTACACTATGCGGAATAGTTGGATGTTACCGTTTGCTAAGAGATGGAAGATACCCAACCCTAACTTTTCAATCTACTTGGGTCTGAGATTTTTTCTTTGGTTGCCATTCTCTAAAGAATACCTCCATATATAAGAGGAGGTGATAATTTATTTCAGTCAAAATAGCTTCGATGCTAATATCCAAGACTTCTTTGGCTGATTTTATGGCGATTTATTTGCCGCCGAAGCTGAGATATTTATGCTACCAATTGCTGCACATTTTAATACAGCACTGAGCGGTAGGCGATGCCTGAGGTTGGGCTATGTCTACGCAAATAAACTATAAGTTTTTATACTATACTTACAAAATTGCTACAATTATGCTTGGTCTTTTTAGTTACTATTCATGGTGAGTCGTTTTTAACTAGTGTTCAGTTTATAAACTGTCACTCACTAGATCCCCGGTATTCTTGCAAAAGAGATATTCTTAGTTAGTGCAAGGAGTGATACCATTTCACCAGATGTTTGTCACAAGTTATCCCCGTAATACTCTCTCCTCAGGGAGTGTTGCAGATTTCAAATGTTGCATCAAACAAGTGAGTTGGTATAAGCTTTTACGAGAAAGCGCTTGAGTGAGCAAAACCTCAAGCGCTTTTTCGTGTATAAATAAAATAATCTAACTCTCTGGACGCTGATACAGCCATTTTTAAATACACAGATACCAGGGAAGGAAACTACTAGTATAATATTTACTGCAATACATACTTCATACTTTGAGTATCAGTGCGATCGCATCTTAAATATCTCAAGTTTGTGCGTTCTATCAAAACCTACCATCTAATAAAGCTCCCATCGCAGTTAGTTACGCCTTATATACAGATGTTAAAATAACTTCTTCCTGCTTCAGCGTCTTCTTTCCTCCAATGTTGTGAAACCCATATAACCCGACATTAATTGAGGCGAAATGATTATATATCTAGTATATGAAGCTTGAATATTACAAACAGTATTTACATTCCAAAACAGTCGGTCTTCGCTCTCAAGCCAAACAAAATCTTGAGTGGTTTATTGCTTCATTTACTTCAATGACCGAGAAACAACAGTGGACTCGCCAGTTCCTAGAAACTCAAAAATACGAATACGGGAATACAATTAACTACGAGCTTTATGAAGAGATTGTGTTTCCTGCTCTTCTCAGGGGTTATCAAAACCGTGATCCTTGGTCAGCTTTATGGCTTGCTCGTACAGCCCAAAATTTATACAAGGCAAAGCATCTCCACGAGCAGATTAGCTTCAGAACTGACTACGAGCTACTCAAAGAATGTTACTTGCTCGATCGAAGTAATCCTGATGTGCATAAAGATTTGCTAAGTGTTCAGATTCGATGGCTTCAATATTGTATTCATGAATATCCAACTGGAATTCTGTATGGGATCAACGGGGCAACAATAGACGAATGCCACGAAATTATTTCAGAAATTGAGTTTATTAGAGAACTCGATGTTGAAAAGATTTATGAGAAATTTCTCAATGAGGTTCAATCAAAAGTGCTTGAATACCTCATTGCCTTAAAAAATGTCAAATATCCAAAAACTTACACGAACACGAATGAAGGGCTTGATTAAGAGGTTGTTTGAAAAGTCTAAATTATTAATTGCCCTGGCGACTAGAAGTCGCGGCTACACGAGACTTTACCTGCCTAGCATGTGGCAACGCTAAGGGCGAACACAGCTTTCTTTCGCCCTTTTCGTAGATGCGCCTCCATTGGAGACTCACGTTAAATTTATTTTGATAAATGCGATCGCTTCATCTGTTAAATACGTAAGTAGGTGGGTGAGAAAATTTATAACCCACATTCCGCACCCTTAACTGTCACAATCGGTTATTACGGAATTTGCTTGATAGAAAATGAGTAAAAAATTACATTTATCTCAAAAAAAC
>NZ_JBALFY010000058.1:0-43052 GCF_036916655.1 Nostoc sp. | reverse complement strand
TATCTAATGGTGATGCTGTCATGCTTCTAAAATGCACCATTTAGGTCATTTTTAAAAATACAACATTTACGAGCGCACCTGCGGAATCTGGGATTCAACATACCAAAATCAAGATTTTTAGAAAAAATAAGGTGCGTTATCTATCTTGATAACGCACCATCTATTAGCAATTGCAGATTAATAAATCCACATTTTTTATTCTTCTGGCTCTAAATCGACTTCTTCCTCTTCATCTTCTTCACTGGCTTTAGCTACAGAGTTAGCAGAAACAACAGCGCCTTTATCTAACTTTTCACGCACCAGTTTCTTAATTTCTTCAGCAAATTCCGGCTTTTCTTCTAGATACTTAATGGCGTTGTCTCGTCCTTGGGAGATATTATCGCCATTGTAACTATACCAAGCCCCCTTGCGGACAATAATGGAAGTTTCTTCTGCCAAGTCTACAATACAACCTAAGGTAGAAATCCCTTTACCAAAAATAATGTCAAATTCCGCTATTCTGAAGGGCGGCGCTACTTTATTTTTGGCGACTTTGACTTTAACGCGATTACCAAATTCATCTGTACCTTTCTTCAAGGTTTGAATTCGACGAATATCCAAACGCACCGAAGCGTAAAATTTCAACGCATTACCTCCAGTAGTAGTTTCTGGGCTACCGTAGGTAACACCGATTTTTTGCCGCAACTGGTTGATGAAAATTACTGTACAACCAGATTTACCAATGTTGCCCGTAATTTTACGCAGGGCTTGGCTCATCAACCGCGCTTGCAAACCAACGTGAATATCACCCATATCGCCTTCAATTTCAGCACGGGGAACCAATGCTGCTACTGAGTCTATAACTACAATATCAACCGCAGCAGAGCGTACCAGCTGATCGACAATTTCCAAAGCTGATTCGCCAGTGTCAGGCTGGGAAATCAGCAAATTGTCAATATCTACACCCAATGCAGCAGCATAAGTAGGATCTAGGGCGTGTTCAGCATCAACAAAGGCAGCAATACCGCCATTTCTTTGCACTTCGGCGAGTGCGTGTAGCGCTACTGTAGTCTTACCAGAACTTTCCGGCCCATAAATTTCTATTACCCGACCCTTGGGTAAACCACCACCCAATGCTAAATCTAGGGTAAGCGCTCCACTAGAAATTGTTTCCACCCGCATTCGGGTAGCGTCGCCCAGGCGCATGATTGCTCCTTTACCAAAGCTGCGCTCAATCTGGTTAAGCACCATAGTCAGCGCTTTTTGCTTGCCAGAAGTATCGGTGTTGATAGCCATTCCTGTCTCTAATGCCTCTTAATATATGGTTTTAAGGAGTGTTGGTGTCGGAGTTTGAGTAGAACAGATATACTATTTTAACCAGAAAATTCTGGAATAGGACTTCTCAAATCAAAAAAAGAGTGTAACAAGATCGTAACTCGATCGCTACCAGATTAGGGTAGTTTTGCACAATGATACCAACTTGCATTCAGAGATAGCTTTTTTTGGCTGGGTAAGCAAGGGTTTTCAAAGAAAAATTAATTAAACAACTGAGCTGACGCCGTGTACATAGTTAGACTGCTTGATTTTGGAGAGATAAAAGCTTAGTACAACGTGGTGCGATCAATCATTAAACCGTTGAATTTTGCTTACTCACAACATAAACCGTAGTAGTCTCCGACATCGATAAGTTTAGTAAAGTTAGCGTTTTTGTTGAAAAAAGGCTGTTGGCATGAAAATTATATACTGATAGAATCGTAACATAAATCACATTTATTATTCTAAGCAAACGTGAATAAGTCACAGGCTATTAAGCTACTTGAAAGTGAGGCATGGACAAAAACAGATGCTATGCGTGCTTTGGAAGTAATTAACTTTAGTACCAATCCTGATGAGATTACCATTCGTAGAGCTATTTCGCGTTTTGCTGGTTCTGAATTAATTAAGCGTCAGCGTCTTCAGGCTGCTCAGAAAGGTCTGGTAACTAAGAAAACTAAAGAAATTGAATTGATGGAGCAGGAATATACTGCCAAAATTGACGAAGTTAAAAAGTATCCAAAACAGGAAAGGGAAAAATACGAAGCTGAAATTAAAAACTTGTCTCAGAAAAATAATATTTTAGAAGTTGAACTCAAGACAATATATTCTCAAAACAAAAACTTAACAGAAGTTAATGAACAACTCAAAAAAGACAATAAATATCTAAAAAATTTAGTCGATCAAATTAAACTTAAACTAGCTATTAATACTAAAGAAATTCTCAAATATGAAGATAGTGAAATTCGGAAAGCCGTAATTACTTTTTTCAAATGGACTTTAGGATAAAGCACTGAATATATGACTGATAAAAAAGGTAAAAAAAGGAATTTTAGAGGAATGAGTTATCGGGTTGTTCAAGTCGCTAACTCAAAGAATCGGAGTAAGCTTCATAAAAAAGGCCAGATTTGGCTAAAAGAAAACTTTTACAAGAATATTGGCTGGGATAATGTTGTTAATCTTTATCAAAAAATAGAGGAATTTATAGATAATTATCAGCTTGAGGAATTGACACTTGAAGAATTATTTATTGAGGCTGATAAAATTGGTAATAGATATCTCACTAATCAAGAAATAAACGAGTATAACCAAAGATTATCTAAAGAAGTTAATGAGGTTGCAGAAGAAATAGATAAGCAGTTTTCTGAAACAGAGATAGAATTTATTGATTTTAGTCAAAATACTAATATTAAATATAAAAAGAAGCATAACCAAAAGACATATAGAACAGTAAAACTTTAGCAAAAAATATGGTTAATATTGAAGATAAAGACCTTAAAGAATTATTTGAGCTTGCGGACACAATCGGCAACAAGCGATATCACAGACTAACTCATGAAGATTTTGAAACTTATAGGAAATTCGATTATTGGCGGTATATTAATGGTGATTTTGAGTGTGGAACAACTCAAGAGAGTAAAGATTGGGTGAGAGAAAATTCTAACTGGTATTGTCCAATTTGTGGATCTCACTACTCTGACAAAGGTGGTAAGACGATAGATCATAAGCTACCTCGGTCACAGTATCCTTGGTTATCAATGGAATTCAGGAATTTATGGGTTATTTGCCAGGTTTGTAACAAAGAAAAGAGTGAAATGCAAATGATTGGTACAGAGGCTTTTACATCTGCATTAGAGCATTTAGCTAATGGCGAAGCTTGATGGTCTAGCAACTGTTCTTGATTTTCTGAACGGTTTACAGCCTAAAATAGCAGCCCAGATTGCAAAAAAAGTTTTGGCTTTGAATGTTGAGCCTTTACCGGCTGATAGTGAGCAGCTATCTGGTTATCAGGGTTTATATCGAGTTGATAGTGGTGAATATCAAATTATTTACAAGTATTTTCCCGATCGCGATTTAATAGAAGTGATTTTAGTCGGTAAGCGCAATGATGATGATGTCTACAAAAGATTGAAGCGTTTACTGGGTTAAGCTTTGGTTTTCATTAAAATGCTAGAATCTCTCCAGCACAAATGCTTTCAGGCATCTTTGATGAATCTCGACCTTTCCGACTCTCTGATTCTCGATACGGCGCTTTCGGTATCTGGATTAACTGACTATATCCGCTTGCTGTTAGAACAAGATGAACAATTACGGCAAGTTTGGGTAACTGGCGAAGTCTCTAGCGCTAACCACCATCGCAGTGGGTTGTTTTTCACGCTGCAAGATCCCGATCGCACCGCCGGAATTAAGTGTGTAGTATGGAATAGCCAATTGCCAAAACTCGCCCAAATGCCTGTTCCTGGCGAACAGATAATCATTTTGGGCAGCATTCGCGTCTATCCGCAACGGGGAGAGTATCAGTTATCAGTTTGGCAAACTCTACCTGCTGGTGTGGGTTTACAGGCGTTACGCTATCAACAACTCAAAAATCGCTTGCTGGCTGAGGGATTATTTGACGCGCAAAGAAAGCGATCGCTCCCCACTCATCCCCAAACGATCGCTGTCGTCACTTCCCCAACGGCTGCTGCTTGGGGCGATATTCAAAAAACCCTGAAGCAAAGGTATCCAGGTTTACACGTTTTATTTTCTCCGGCGACCGTACAAGGCGAGCAAGCGCCAGAATCTATCGTCAAAGCAATTGAGCGCGTGGAAAGAGATGGCCGCGCCGAAGTGCTAATTTTATCGCGGGGTGGTGGTGCGGTGGAAGAGTTGGCTTGTTTTAATGATGAACGAGTGGTGCGATCGCTGGCTAGTTGTTCTATTCCTGTAATTACTGGGATCGGGCATCAACGAGATGAATCTTTAGCAGATTTAGTTGCAGATGTATGTGTGCATACACCAACTGCGGCAGCGGAAATGGTTGTGCCAGCACTTTTAGAGTTGTATATTGAGCATCGGCAGCGAGTTGTCGCTTTACATGAGGCGGTGCATGACTTTAGAGAAAATGCTGAGAATAAACTGCAAGTATTACATAATCGTTTGCGACGTTTGCGGTTAGATCGGCAAGTGCAGCAGGAGGTGGAAAAGCTAGCTTGGAAGCGTCAGCATTTGGTGCAAATTACGACGGGGCGATCACAGCAAGCAACGCAGCATTTAGAATTATTGCGGCAGAAGTTGGCTAGTCTTGACCCGAAAGCAGTGTTACAGCGTGGTTATGCGGTGGTGAGAAGGGAAGATGGGGCGATCGCTCGTTCGGCGGCGGAGTTGGCTGTGGGAGAAGAGTTAGTGATTCAGTTGGGGCAGGGTGGGGTTAAAGTGAAGGTTATGGAAGTAAATGAGTAATGAGTAATGAGTAATGAGTAATGAGTAATGCCCATTACTTATTACTCATTACTTCAAAATTAAAGACAGTTGGAGTCGGGGATTTAAACCCCAAATCAACTGATACTACGTGTAATGGTTGGGGTCTTGAACCCTTGAATTTACGATAAACGAACCGCAGAGACGCAGAGGACGCAGAGAGGTTAATGGTTAAACGTAAGAGTGCTTCTAGTTCTGAGGAAGGTTGGAATTATGAGGCGAAGGTGGCTGAGATTGAGGGAATTATTACTCGCATTGAGGCGGGTGAGTTGGAATTGGAAGCTGTGTTTGACCAATTTGCAACTGCTGTAGAGTATTTGCGTCAGTGCGAAGGTTTTTTGCAGCAGCGACAACAGCAGGTAGATTTGTTGATTGAAACATTAAGCCAAGAGTAGATGCTGGAGACTCTAGTTTGAGTCTAGGCTAGTAGTGTGAATATAGGAGTTCGCTTTTAAGTGAGGTACAAAATACAGGACTTCAAAATCTCAGATATAACGCAATACAGTTCAGAATGAGCAACAAAACACTTGTAGAGAAGGCGATTTATCGCGTCTAAATCCCCGGACGCGACGCTCGATTACTCGCTAACAAAAAACTTAATTACGAATTCCGTTAGCGTAGCGGTAGCGAGTCCGCGATCGTCATTACGAATTACGAATTATTTAAGCCAGAGTTCTAATGAAGAGTTGGATAAACAGAGAATGACTGATGAGATCATAGATTTGACAAACTGCGATCGCGAACCGATCCACATTCCCAGTTTGATCCAGCCTCACGGGGTTTTACTGGTTTTGCAAGATCCCACCCTGGAAATCCTTCAGGTGAGCAGTAACACCCAGGAAGTTGTTGGCCGTCAACCTGATGAATTGCTGAATAAGCCGCTATCAAATTTACTCAATGTCAAGCAGATTAAACTAATTCAACAATGTCTGGCAGAGGATTTCGAGAGCGTTAATCCCCTAAATATAATCATCAAAAATCAAAATAAATCAATTTATTTTGATGGCATTGTCCATCGTTTAGATACTATTATTATTCTCGAATTAGAGCCGAAAAAATCTCAGGAGAAAACAGGCTTTTTTGACTTCTATCAACAGGTAAGAGGAACCATTACCCGCATTCAAAAAGCACCCACACTACTGGAAATGTGCCAGATTGTGGTGACAGAAGTGCGGCGAATTACTGGTTTCGATCGCGTCATGGTCTATCGATTCGATCGCGAAGGGGCAGGCAGTGTCATCGCTGAAGATACTAATCAGGAAACGCCCTATTTGGATTTACACTATCCGCCCTCTGATATTCCCAAGCAAGCCCGACAATTATACACCCTCAACTGGCTGCGGCTGATTCCAGATGCCAGCTATCAGCCTGCCACCTTAATTCCAACAAACAATCCTTTAACGAATCAACCGTTGGATCTCAGTCTCTCGGTGTTGCGGAGTGTTTCTCCATTACATTTAGAGTATATGCAAAATATGGGTGTGAGCGCCTCCATGTCTATTTCTCTGATGCAGGATCAAAAGCTTTGGGGATTGATTTCCTGTCACCATTCGTCGCCCAAATATATTTCTTACAATATCCGCACTATCTGCGAGTTCATTGGACAGGTGATGTCTGTGGAACTCGGAAATAAAGAAGTGAGTGAAGATATTGATTACAAAAATCAATTAAAGTCATTACAAACTCAATTTGTAGAAGGGTTATCTCAGGCTGAGTATTTCCTGGATGGCATGGTGCAAATGAAATCTCAATTACTCAATCTGGTCAGCGCCACAGGAGCGGTGATATGTAGTGGCGACCAGTATATTCAAGTGGGTAAAACCCCATCTGAGTCAGAGATTCGCACCTTACTTGATTGGATTAAACCCCAACTGCATCATAACTTGTTTGAGACGCGATCGCTCACAAAAAATTACCCTGCTGCCGAGTCATTTAAAGCGATCGCTAGTGGCGTGTTAGTCCTGGAAATTTCTAGAGTTCATCACAATTACATTCTCTGGTTTCGCCCAGAGGTAATACAAACGGTGAATTGGGGCGGCAACCCCAACAAACCTGTAGAAGTTTTCTCAGATGGCAGTTTAAGAATGTCTCCTCGCAAATCCTTTGAATTATGGCAAGAAACGGTGCAAGGATCTGCCCTGCCCTGGAAACCTTGCGAAGTTGAAGCGGTTGCGGAACTACGAAGTCTGGTTGTGGGCGTTGTGTTGCGACAGGCAGACAAAGTGGCATCGATGAATTTTGAATTACAACGGAGTAACGAAGAACTTGATTCTTTCGCTTATGTTGCCTCCCATGACCTCAAAGAACCGCTACGGGGCATTCACAACTACGCTAACTTCTTAATGGAAGACTATGCAGACGTGCTAGATGGCGATGGAATAGCCAAACTCCAAACTTTGGTACGGCTGACGCAGCGAATGGAAGATTTGATCAATTCCCTCCTCCATTTCTCGCGGTTGGGACGCGCCGAACTGATCCGGCAATCAGTGAATCTAAAGGAGTTAGTACCCCAGGTAATCGCCACCTTGACCATTTCCCGACCACAAAGCGAAGTCGAGTTTCGCATTCCTCAACCCTTTAAGACAATTCAAGGCGATCGCGCTCAGATTAATGAACTCTTCAGTAACCTAATTAGCAACGCCATCAAATATAATGATAAACCCCAGAAGTGGGTCGAAATTGGTTTCATCGAAGGAGCTACTTCCACTTCTCTAACTTTCTACGTTCGTGATAACGGCATTGGCATCTCCAAAGAGCATCTCGACAAAATCTTTGAAATCTTCCGCCGCTTACATGGACGGGACGAATTTGGCGGTGGCACTGGCGTAGGGTTAACCATTGCCCGCAAAATTGTGGAGCGTCACGGTGGTAGAATCTGGGTGGAATCTACCCCCACTGAAGGTAGTACATTTTACTTCACCCTTTCAGCGGAGGCAAATATATGACTCAGATTTCAGTCTCCCCGATGCAGCAAACGCCACTACTTTTAATTGTCGAGGATAGCAACGAAGACTTTGAGGCACTGCAACGATTTCTAGGGCGATCTACCATTGCGATCGCTATTCAGAGGTGTGTAAATGGAGAACAAGCCTTGGCGTTTCTTTATCGAACTGGTAACTATGTAGAGCGCCAGAGTTCGCCCCGTCCCGGTTTGATTGTGCTTGACTTGAACCTGCCCGGAACCGATGGACGAGAAGTGTTACGCCGGATTAAACAGGATGACAACTTGAAGATGATTCCGGTAGTGGTGTTTACTACCTCTAACAATCCTAAAGATATTGAAGTATGCTATCAATATGGTGTAAACAGCTACATTGTTAAACCAATCAATTTTGCTCAACTGAAAAGAGATATTCAAATGCTCGTGGAATATTGGTTTGAAGTAACGACATTGCCTAATTACCCGCAGGATTAGTTATGATAGAATTCTTTACATAGGTAGAGGATTTTAGCGCTATTTTTAAAACTAAGGGACTTCCAAATAAAAAAATATTCAATTAACTCTTGTGGGGTGGGCAACATTGGATAATTTATTTCTTGTAGTTGCCTAATTTCTCTATGATAACCTGCGGAATGTGGGTTTTAACTCTATCCGCTCAATTAATTTTACGATGTCTCAGCAACAGCGCACCCTCCTAATTGTCGATGATTCGCCAGAAGATCGAGAACTCTATCGGCGATATTTGCTGCGCGATCGCGAATCTTCTTACACTATCCTAGAAGCAACGCTGGGACGACAAGGGCTAGAACTTTGGCAGCAACATCAGCCCGATGCTGTGTTGCTCGATTATCGACTGCCCGACATGGACGGACTGGAATTTCTGGCACAATTGCAACCCTCAATGCAACAGCCTTGCCTACCTGTGATTGTCGTCACTGGGCAGGGCAATGAGGCGATCGCAGTTAAGGCGATCAAAGCGGGCGCACAAGATTATATTATCAAAGAGCAAATCACCACAGAAGGGCTGCAAATAGCAGTCAATGGGGCAATTGAAACCGTGCGGTTACGCACCCAACTACAACAGCGTATTGAACGAGAGCGCGTAGTTGCACATATTACCCAGAAAATTCACCACTCGCTGAATCTGGATGAAATTCTTCAAACAACTGTAGCCGAAGTGCAAGAATTTCTGCACACCGATCGCGTCTTGGTTTTTCAGTTAAAACCTGACGGGAATGGCACAGTAATAGCAGAATCAGTTGGGACACAGTGGCGATCGCTGCTTTCGTCTACTATGTACGATCCCTGCCTTGCTGAGAGCTACATTGCCTCGAATCGACCGCAACCTGTCAGGAACGATCCCGCCCCGACCAAGAATTATATCGAACGTTATTATCAGGGGCAAGTAACGGCAGTATCAGATATTCACGATGGCAGTCTTGACCCCTGCCACGGTGAATTATTGGCACAGTTTCAAGTCAAAGCTCATCTGGTTGTACCAATTCTGCAAGACAACCAGTTTTGGGGATTGCTCATTGCTCATCATTGTACCTCCACTCGATTTTGGCAGCCCTTAGAAATTGACTTGCTTAAAGAGTTGGCAACTCAGATGAGTATCGCCTTACGACAGGCAGAACTGTATCAACAGGCACAGCGCGAACTCAAGGAACGCCAACAGGTAGAAGCAGAATTACGCCAGAGCGAACAACGGCTGCGATTGGCACTGTCAGCTTCGCGGATGGGAACGTGGAACTGGAACATTCAAACCGGGAAAATTTCCTGGTCGGATAACCTGGAAGCCTCATTTGGAATGGAGCCAGGAGAGTTTGACGGCTCATTCGAGATGTTTGCCGCGCGAATCTACCCTGACGATCGCGATCACGTTTTGGCAGCCGTCGAGCGTGCCATCGCCACCGGAGAAGACTATAACATTGAATTTCGAGTGGTATATCCTAATGGTACGATTCGGTGGGCACTGAGCCAGGGTAAGGTATTCTACGACCAACACGGGCAACCGATTCAGATGGCGGGTATCGATCTCGATATCACCGAACGCAAACTGTCAGCCGAAACTCTGCGCGAGAGTGAGGAACGTTTTCGGCAGCTTGCAGAAAATATTGATGCGGTGTTCTGGATCAAAGAAGTACCGGAAAATCGAGTTAGCTATGTTAGTCCTGCATATAAACGCCTGTGGGGATTGAACCCGCAAGAATTGTATCAAGGACAACAAGCATGGGTCGATCGTATCCACCCAGAAGATCGAGAAGCGATAGACAGAGCGTTTCATGAAAAAGCTGTCGTAGGTAAATTTGATGAAGAATACCGGATTATTTTAGCCGATGGTAGTACTCGCTGGGTTCACGATCGCTGCTTTCCCCTTCGAGATGAAACCGGAGAGATTTATCGGTTTGCAGGTATTGCCGAAGACATCAGCGAACGCAAACAGGCAGAGCAAGCCTTGCGAGACAGTGAAGAACGCCTGCAAATGGCACTGGAAGGCTCTGGGGGCGGTCTCTGGGATTGGAACGTTGTTACCAATGAAGATTATTTAAGTTCTCGATGGCTGGAAATGCTGGGATATGAGCCAGGAGATTTACCTGGGGACTTTAGCAGTTGGGAGCGACTGATTCATCCTGACGATAAAGTTTGGGTGATGGAACGGTTGAATGCTCATCTTCACGACGATTCGGTGTCTTACAAATTTGAATATCGAATGTTAACCAAGTCTGGGGAGTGGAAATGGATAGCCAACCACGGAAAGGTAGTTTCGCGCGATCGACAGGGCAATCCACTCCGCCTTTCAGGTATTCATCATGATATCAGCGATCGCAAACACGCAGAACTTGCTCTACGAAAGAGCGAAGAACGCTTCCGCACCTCGGTTGAAAATATGCTGGACTGCTTTGGGGTATACCGCGCTGTACGGGATGAGCGGGGACAGATTGTCGATTTTGTGACTGAATATGTCAATAGTGCGGCTTGTTTCAACAATCAAATGACTTATCAGCAGCAGATTGGACATGGGTTGTGTGAATTACTACCAGGGCATCGTGAAAGTGGATTGTTTGATGAATACTGCCAGGTAGTAGAAACAGGGCAGCCGCTCATTAAAGACAGCCTAGTTTATGAGGATGATTACGGAGAACAACGCTTAGTTAGAGCCTTTGATATCCGCGTGGCTAAATTTGGAGATGGATTTGTTGCCACCTGGCGAGATATCACCACTCGCCAACAAACCGAAGAAGCCTTGCGCCAGAGTGAAGAATTTAAAAACCGCATTTTAGACAGCAGTTCTGATTGCATCAAGGTATTAAACCTCGATGGGCGGCTGCTGTACATGAATACAGGTGGACTGTGTTTGATGGAAATTGATGATTTAAATTCCTATCTCAATAATGAATGGCTCTGTTTCTGGGAAGGCAGTTATCGGCAACAGGCAGAGGAGGCACTTGCTGCCACTAAAACAGGCAAAGTCAGCATTTTTAGCGGATACTGCCCAACTGTAAAAGGTACTCCGAAATGGTGGGAAGTGGTCATTAGTCCGATTTTGGATGCCTCCGGGCAGATGGAACGAATCTTGTTGATTTCACGAGACATTACCGATCGCAAAAAGATAGAACTCCTCTTGCAGGAGAGCGAAGCCCGGTTGAAATTGGCGTACAAAGCGACGCAATCGGGATTATGGGACTGGGACATTATCCGCAACAAAGCTCATGTATCTGAAGAGTACGTCAATCTGTTTGGGCTTGACCCAACCACAAAGGAAATCACCTATCAACTGTGGTTAAGTCTCCTGCACCCAGACGATCGCACCTCAGCTAATGAAGGGGTGAGTCGCACCATCCAGCAACAGGAAGAGTACTATGAAGATAACTTCCGCACTATACATCCTAATGGCATTCGCTGGTTAGCGGCTAGAGGTCAGGTTTTCTATGATGCTGCGGGCAATGCGGTACGGATGGTGGGTAATGTCCAGGATATCACCGATCGCAAACAAGCTGAAATTGAACGCGATCGCCTATTGCAGCTAGAACAAGCAGCCAGAGCCGAAGCCGAACGCGCCAATCGCATCAAAGATGAATTTTTGGCGGTTCTCTCCCACGAATTGCGATCGCCTCTTAACCCAATTCTCGGCTGGACAAAACTGCTGCAAACCCGCAAATTTAGTGAAGCCAAAACAGCCGAAGCCTTAGCCACCATTGAACGCAACGCCAAATTGCAAACTCAGCTGATTGATGACTTACTCGATGTCGCCAAGATTCTGCGCGGCAAACTCAGCATCGATGCTACTCCTGTGAATCTGGCATCTGTCATTGAATCTGCGATCGATACAGTAAATACAGCAGCCCTTTCCAAATCAATTGTATTGCATTCCGTACTGCCAAATATTGGGCAAGTCTGTGGAGATTCCAACCGCCTTCAGCAAATCGTTTGGAACTTACTTTCTAACGCCATCAAATTTACCCCCAAGGGAGGACGCGTAGAAACCCGACTAGAGCGAGTCAACGAGCAAGCACAGATTACCGTCAGTGACACTGGTAAAGGTATTAACTCAGACTTTCTGCCGTATATTTTTGAGTCATTCCGTCAGGAAGATGTCTCAATTACCCGCAAGTATGGGGGGTTAGGATTAGGGTTAGCGATCGTCCGGCAGTTGGTTGAGGCGCACGGCGGCACGATCGCGGCTGATAGTCCAGGTGAAGGCTTGGGAGCCACCTTTACAGTCCAATTACCACTGCTGAATATTGAACCGGAAATCAAGCAGATAGATGAGTTGCCACAACCAGCACTCGAACTCACGCGGATTAAAGTCCTCACAGTTGATGACGATCCCGATGCGCGTGAACTACTAACAGTATTGCTTACTGAATACGGAGCTACAGTCCTAACTGTAACCTCTGCGGCAGAAGTTTTAGCAAACCTAGAATCTTTTCAACCCGATGTTTTAGTCAGTGATATTGGGATGCCCGGAGTCGATGGTTATTCCCTGATTCAACAAATCCGCACCTTAACGCCCGAAAAAGGGGGAGAGATTCCCGCGATCGCTTTGACTGCTTATGCCAGAGTTGATGATTACGAACGAGCTATAACTAGTGGTTATCAACGACACGTTACCAAGCCTCTCGATCCAGAAGAGTTAGTTCAAGCTGTGGTGGCACTTGTACACAGTAAATTATAATTCAGTTTAATCGAAAGGTGATGCTACATAAACAAGTCCTTCAATCAATTCGGTTTTCTTGAGATTGAGTAAATCATCATAAAGACGCGATAAATCGCCGTCTCTACAAAAGAATAATTTCTGATATAACGTTTTGTTTTTAGCAAACAAATTTCTTGCAAAAGTCTCTTCACGCGGTAGAATAACGAAATTTTGCAAGAGGTCTTAATTATGAAACCATTTCTGTTTGTAACCGATTTAGATGATACCCTCGTATATCGCACAGTTGGCGATGACAGCGCTTTACCAGAACTAAATCAACTGCTGAGTCAACATCGCCAAGAATACGGGACTAAAATTGTTTATTCTACCGGGCGATCGCCTGTACTTTACAAAGAACTCCAAGCTCAAAAAAATCTTTTGCAACCAGATGCCCTCGTCCTTTCTGTGGGTACTGAAATTTACCTTGATGGTACTGATACACAAGATTCCGATTGGGCAGAAATCTTATCTCCGGGATGGGAACGCGAAGCAATATTATCTGTTACGGAGAAATACCACGACTTAGTACGGCAACCAGATTCAGAACAGCGTCCTTTCAAAGTCAGCTTCTTTTTAAAACAAAAAGCATCTGCGAATATTCTACCACAACTTGAAGCCGAGTTGCAAAAATATAAATTAAATGTAAAGTTAATCTACAGTAGCGATATAGACCTTGACATTGTACCCCGCACCAGCGATAAAGGTCAAGCAATGCAATTTTTACGCCACAAGTGGAAATTTGCAGCAGAACAAACAGTTGTCTGTGGTGATTCAGGTAATGATATTGCTTTATTTGCTGTAGGCAACGAACGGGGAATCATTGTGGGGAATGCCCGCAAAGAGTTACTCCAATGGCACAATGAGTATCCCGCAGACTATCGCTACCTGGCAAAAGGTTTTTGTGCAGGTGGAATTATCGAAGGCTTACATTATTTTGGTCTCTTGTAATGATTAGTTATCTAAAAGGTATAGTCGCTGGTATCCAAACAATTGGCGCTAATCGCGTGATTCTGACTCTGGAAGTGAATGGCTTGGGGTATGATTTGCAAGTTCCCCAACGGCTAGCCAATCAGTTACCAGATTCGGGAGGAGTAACGCAAATTTTTACCCATTTGCAAATTCGGGAAGAAGTGCCCTTTCTCTATGGCTTTGCTTCCCCAGCCGAACGCGATTTATTTCGCCACTTGCTGACTGTCACAGGGATTGGTGCAGCCTTAGCGATCGCACTCCTGGACACTCTGGAACTCCCAGATTTAGTCCAAGCAATTATCGCTGGCAATACACAAATCCTCATTCAGGCTCCAGGTGTGGGCAAAAAAATCGCTGAACGCATCTGTTTGGAACTGAAAAGCAAATTGGTCGAGTGGCGCAAATCAGCCGGGTTCTTCGTCGCCACAGGCGGGCCTGCACCCGGAATTCTCGAAGAAGTGCAAATGACCCTCTTCGCCTTGGGATACACTGCCCATGAAGTCAGTCACGCCCTGCACGTAGTCAGCGAAGACATCGGACTACCCAAAGATGCATACGTCGAAGACTGGATTAAACAAGCGATCGCTCATCTCAGTAGCGAACAAGTTTAATTGTCATTTGTCATTTGTCATTGGTCATTGGTCATTAGTTATTTTTCCCCTGCCTCCCCTGCCCCCCTTATGCCCACTGACCAAAAACAACTCATAATACAAGCCCCGAAATTTATTTATTATTTATGGGGATCATTAATTTTGAATTTTGAATTTTGAATTTTAAATTCGGAGCGAAGCGACGCGATCCTTATGCTTGGCTAGAACAGTCCTTAGCAACAATTCATCGGGCGGACTGGTATCGTTCGGTACAAACTATCGATGGCCGTCCGGGTGCAACGGTGGTTTTAGCTGGGCAAGAGGTAATTAATTTTGCCAGCAATGACTATTTGGGATTGGCTGGGGATGAACAGTTGATGGCAGCTGCGACGGCTGCGATCGCAAAATTTGGGACTGGTAGTACTGGTTCTAGATTACTCAGTGGGCATCGAGAATTACACAGGGAGTTAGAGGAGGCGATCGCATCTACCAAACAAACAGAAGATGCCTTGGTATTTAGTTCTGGGTATCTAGCCAATTTGGGTGCAATTACTGCCCTTGTAGGCAAGCGCGATCTCATATTTTCTGACCAGTACAATCATTCCAGTCTAAAAAATGGAGCGATTCTCAGCGGTGCAGCAGTTGTAGAATACCCGCATTGTGATGTGGAAGTCCTAAAAACTCAGTTGAGTCAACAACGGCAAATTTACCGACGCTGTTTGATTCTTACTGATACCGTCTTCAGTATGGATGGCGATTTATGTCCATTGCCTGCACTATTGGATCTTGCTGATGAATTTAGCTGTATGCTGCTAGTCGATGAAGCTCATGCTACCGGTGTATTAGGAAAAACTGGCGCTGGGTGTGTCGAACATTTTGGGTGTACAGGAAAGCAATTAATTCAAATTGGCACTTTGAGTAAAGCTTTGGCTAGTTTAGGCGGATATGTGGCAGGAAGTAGCGCCTTAATCGACTTTTTGCGGAACCGCGCACCCACTTGGATTTATACCACAGGGCTTTCACCTGCTGATGCGGCGGCAGCTTTAGCCGCAATCAAGATAGTGCAACAAGAACCGCAACGCCGGGACAAATTGTGGGAAAACGTACATTACTTGAAAAGTTTGCTGCAACAACAGTTACCCAATTTAAAATTACTGCCTTCAGAATCACCAATATTATGTTTTCAATTGCCTAGTGCCACAGATGCCCTCCAAGCTGGAAAACAGCTAAGAGATGCTGGCATTTTTGCCCCAGCAATTCGTCCTCCCACAGTGCCCACAAGTCGGATCAGAATATCTTTAATGGCAACTCACGAAGCAGCACATATTGAAAAATTGATAGCAGTACTGAAGGATTAATTGAATATAGTTTTATTGATTCCAAACTAATAGCCAAGAGAATTTAGCAGTGAATCTCAGTATTCGTGCCTTTGATACAAACTATTCTGTAACTGGATTATGTAATCGACCAGAGTCGGAACATACTCTTGACTCTAGCAAGGTTTTAGCAACAAGCTGCAATTTGCAACTTTTGTGGGAACCGACTGACTACATTGGAAATAACTCTCCTAATGGCTGTCCAACAAGTTCTGGTGGTAAGGTGATTTCTAGTGTAACTATCTTTGAAAATGGTATCGACTCTTTAGATAAGATTTTTGGAGCTAATGGTAATTTGCTTTTCGGTACGCCGATTGAGTTTCGCCGAGTTGACTCTATTCCTGAACCCTCTTTTACATTAGGAATACTAGCTATAGTTTTTTGGGGTACAAGCAAAATAATTTTACGCAAACATAAACAAAAATCGACAGTCAGCTAAGAGTCTCTGTTTAATTGCGATTAATTTAATTGCGATTAATTTTAATTCACCCACCTACCTCTTTTAGTCAGATTTGGTGTTGGAGATGGAAGCAAAAGATATATCGGATATTTAAAATCATCTTTAGTTTTGACATTTGTTATAAATTTGGGTCATAGCACTTCTTTAAGTTGAGTATTATATCATCAACAACCCAATATTCTGAATATAGAAGGTTAATGAGAAGTTCTCGTTTTCATTACTATATAACTGAGTAATTAACCTCTAACGAAAGAAGTTTTTTTAATAAATAAAAATCTATCTGTAGATAAATTACTAAAACTTGCAAACTAGCTTACGGTATGTAGAGCCTCTGCAATGAGTATTGGTTGTTCCAAGAACTTTTCATGCCCCATATTCATTATTCTCAATTAGTGCGTTATAGCATTACTGTATTAATTGTCACATGTGCGTTAATGCTAATGTTGATGCTAGACCCCTGGTTAAGCATGAGTGGAACTCCTTTTTTGCTATTTTATAGCGCTGTCATGCTGAGTGCTTGGTATGGTGGTTTGAAATCAGGGCTATTGGCAACCTCCTTGTCTGCATTACTGAGCAATTACTTCTTTATCCCGCCAGTTTTTGAGCTAAGTTTTGACCTCTCAAGTTGTCTGAGAATTGGATTATTTGCATTACAAGGATTGCTCTTTAGTATCATCTGTGAAGCATTAAAGACTGCTAAAAAACAGGCTGATGAAAATTTCCAAAAGCTGAGAGTTAGTGAAGAACGATTTCGATTAGCGTTAAGTAGTTCAGATATCACGATCTTTCAGCAAGATCGCGATTTACGATATCAATGGATTCATAATCCTCAAGGTTTAGAAACTGCTGAAGAAATGTTAGGTAAGTCTGATGATGAATTATTTCCAGCTGTAGCAGAGCAATTGAGGGCAATTAAGCTAAAGGTAATAGAGACTAGCATTTCAGCCCGCGAAGAAGTTTATCTGACAGTTTGTGGAGAAGACCGTTATTATGATTTACTAGTTGAACCGCTAAGAGATGTAGATAATAGCATTCAGGGTATTACCTGTGTAGGTGTGAATATTACTGAACGCAAGCAAGCAGAACTAGAAAAAGTTAGATTGCACCAAGAACTCCAGCAAGCGATTCAACAAAAAGATGAATCTCTGGCGTTACTTAATGCTTGGCTTACTAGTTCACCTGTGGCGCTGGCTTTTCTCGATACTGAACTTCGTTACGTTCACGCTAATGAAGCGCTAGCCGCCATTAACGGTGTACCCCAAAGTCAACATATTGGTCGCACCTTTCGGGAAGTACTACCGGAATGGGCGGCGCAAATTGAGCCTGTTTTTGAGCAAGTGATGGAATCTAGACAGCCCTTACTTGACCAAGAAGTAAGCGGTGAAACCTATCCGCCTGGGGTGTATCGTTATGGTCTTGTCAGCTATTACCCGGTGTGTTTACCGGATGGGCAGTTGTTGGGAGTGGGCATTAGTTCAATTGATATTACTCAACTCAAACAAACTGAGCAAGCATTACGCGAAAGCGAAGCGAAGTTTCGTAGCGTAGTTGAGTCAAACATGATTGGTATTGGCTTCTGGGATAGAGACGGTAAGATTACAGATGCTAACGATGCCTTGCTGAATATGGTGGGTTATACCCGTGAAGAATTAGTTTCTGGAAAAATTAATTGGCAAAAATTGACTCCTACAGAATATCTGCCACTCGATAAAGAAGCGCTAACTGAATTTCAAGACAATTTCTTTTGCACACCATATCAAAAAGAATATGTCCGTAAAGACGGCTCACGCTTACCAATTTTGGCAGGTGGTAGCCATTTTGAAGGGACTGTAGATCGAGGCGCTTTTTTTGTTCTCGATATTACAGAGCGCAAACAGGCTGAAGAAAGACTGCGCTATATTGCCGAAGTTAGTAGTTTACTCTCTACTTCACTAGATTACGAACAAACCTTAGAACAGATTGCTAAAATCTCAGTTCCCCAGCTTGCGGATTGGTGTAGCGTAGACATTTTAAATGATGATGGTTCCATTCGCCGCCTACCCATTACCCATGCAGACCCATCAAAAGCGGAGTTGGCACGTAGACTTCAAGAGTATGCAACAGATTACAAGGGTACAAGTGCAATTACTAGAGTATTGCGAACTGGGCAAAGTGAATTAATCTCAGAGTTATCTGACTCGCTATTAGTCGCAAGTACTCAAAATCAGGAACACTTAGAACTTGTTCGGCAATTGGGGATGAAGTCTGTGATGATTGTGCCGTTAATCACACAAGGGCGAATACTTGGCACTATCAGCTTTGTCAGCGCTCAATCAGACCGCCGCTACGATCGCACTGACTTAACTTTAGCAACAGAGATTACCCATCGTGCTGCTTTAGCAATCGAAAATTCCCGACTTTATCGAGATATCCAGCAGGCTTTAATCCATTATGCCGAATCTCTATCTCTTTTGGATGCGCTACTCGAAGCTGCTCCTGTTGCCGTATGCTTTTTAGATCGCCAACTGCGATATATCCGAATTAATCAGGTTTTTGCTGACATTAACGGTTTGACCATCGAAGAACATCTAGGACGCAAATTTTCGGAAGTGTTACCAGCGATGTCCGCTGAGTTTGAGCAACAGTTACAACGTGTATTAGAAACTGGAGAACCCCTGCTAAATGTCGAAATTAGTGGTGAGACAAGGGAACGACCAGAACGTTATCGCTACTGGTTGGGCAATTATTATCCAGTTAACAACGCAATGGGTGAAACAGTAGGAATTGGGATTATTTTGGCAGACGTGACAGTAGCAAAGCAAACAGAAGTAGCTTTACGAGAAGGTGAAGAAAGGTTTCGGGCAATGTTCGACCAGGCGGCTGTTGGTATTACTTTAGTAGCGTTGGATGGACTATTTATTCAGGTGAATCCTGCCTTCTGTGAGATTACTGGGTATAGCCATGAAGAGTTAATCCAAATCAACTTCCAAGAAATTACCCACCCTGACGATTTAGCTGTTGATTGGGAAAATGCTCGGCGAGTTTTGGCAAAGGAAATTAGTGGTTATTCCCTAGAGAAACGCTACATCCGCAAAGATGGTTCTATCGTTTGGGTAAACCTCACTTCATCAGTAGTTTGGGATGCTAACGGACAACCAAATTATGCATTAGGGATTGTTGAGGATATTAGCGAACGCAAACGAGTTGAAGCCACCCAAAACTTTTTAGTCGAAGCCAGCACCTTACTAGCTGCGTCATTAGATTATGAAATTGCCTTAAAAAATGTGGCGAATCTGGCAGTTCCAACCTTAGCTGACTGGTGTATTGTAGATGTTTTTCAAGAAGATTGGTCAAGTAGACAAATTGCGATCGCCATTGCCGATCCCACAAAACTAAATATTTTAGACGAAATCCGACTGCGTTATCGATCCAAAACCAGAGCCAAAGAGCTTGTAAAGCAGCTACAGCTAGGAATATCTGTCTTTTTACCCGAATTATCTGACTCTTATCTTGTACAGATGTCAGAAGACGAAGAAAATCTGCAATTGCTGCGAAGTCTGGGTATGCGTTCTGTCATGGTGATTCCAGTTCGTTCTCGTGGGCAATTATTTGGAGCCATCTCTTTTTTTACAGCCGAGTCAGGCCGATATTACCAACAAACAGACTTGGCTTTAGGAGAAGATATTGCTCGACGGGCAGCGATCGCCATCGACAATGCTAGACTCTACCAAGAAACTCAACAGGCAAAACAGGCCGCTGAAAGGTCTGTCAATCGCACAGTACTTTTACAAAAGATAACTGCTGCCTTCTCGGAAGCCTTAACTCCCCAACAGGTGACTGATGTGGTGGTAAACCAAGGCATTGCCGCTTTAGAAGCTACTGGCGGTTGCGTTGTCTTACTTACTGAAGGAAATACTACCCTAAAAGTTGTGCAAGCAATTGGCTATCCGCAAACGCTCATAAATACTTGGACAAGTTTTCCGATTACAGCACCTAACCAAATAGCAGAAACAGTTAGAACTGGGCAGCCGATTTTTTTAGAAAATTTAGCAGCCATGATTGCTAGATATCCCGACTTAGCAGATGTTGTGACTGTTATGGCGAATAATGCCTGGGCTTCCATTCCCTTGATAGTAGAAGGCAAAGTAATTGGGGCATTAGCATTAAGCTTTACCACTGTCCAAATATTTGATGAAGAAGACCGGGGATTTATGTTGACACTAGGACAACAGTGTGCCCAAGCGATCGCCCGCGCTCAACTTTATGAAGCCGAAAAGACTGCCAGGGCACAAGCCGAGACAGCCAACCGGATTAAAGATGAATTTCTCGCTGTCCTTTCCCATGAACTCCGAACTCCTTTGAATCCGATTTTAGGATGGGCAAAGTTACTTAGAACCCGCAAGTTTGACGAAGCTACTAAAATCCGGGCATTAGAAACAATCGAGCGGAATGCCAAATTACAAACCCAATTAATTGGAGATTTACTTGATGTTTCGCGGATTTTACAAGGTAAAGTTAGCTTAAATCTCTATGCAGTAGATTTGAAAGTAGCGATCGCAGCTGCCCTAGAAACGGTGCGTTTAGCAGCAGAGGCCAAATCAATTCAAATTCAAACCGTATTAAGCAATGATATCGGCAAAGTTCTCGGTGATGGCGATCGCTTGCAACAAGTAATGTGGAATCTCCTTTCCAATGCCGTGAAATTCACCCCCACAGAAGGACGAGTAGAAGTACATCTAAAACAAGTTGGGTTAGATGCCCAAATCCAAGTAATTGATACAGGTAAAGGAATCAACCCGGAATTTTTGCCCTACGTCTTTGACTACTTCCGCCAAGCAGATGCTAAAACAACCAGAGTCTTTGGTGGACTGGGATTAGGACTGGCCATTGTGCGCCATCTAGTAGAACTTCATGGTGGGACAGTTGAAGCAGAGAGTCTGGGAGAAGGACTTGGGGCTACCTTTACAGTCAGTCTACCTTTGCTGAAAAATTCTGAGTTGCGAGTCAGCAGTAGTGAGCCTTCTCAACCAGAACTCAGTAATGACGACACATTACTTGCGGGAGTGCAAATACTGCTTGTGGACGATCAAGCTGATGTGCGAGAGTTTTTTAGCTTTGTGCTGGAACAATATGGCGCGACGGTAACAGCAGTTGAATCAGCAGATGAAGCATTGCAAACATTAGCGCAATCATCGCCAGATATCCTGTTAAGCGATATTGGAATGCCCTTAATGGATGGCTATATGTTGCTGCGCGAGGTGAGAAAATTACCACCAGAACAAGGTGGACAAATTCCCGCGATCGCATTGACAGCTTATGCTGGAGAAATTAATTATAACCAAGCAATGGCCGCCGGATTTCAAAAACACCTACCTAAGCCAGTCGATCCGGTAGATTTAGCTACAGCGATCGTTAATCTCATTGGGGACAATTAACCAAATTAAGTTGTGGGGTAGGCAACATGAGCGCCCAGTTAGTTATGCAATCTAAATATGGAACAGCTTATAACAGCGATTGTGCAAACTGCCTACTGATTTGCAATCGCACTTAGTTACTTTAGTCATGTTTAAGTCGTGACATTTGCTAGATATCTTTTCTTGATTATGCAGAATATATTGACAATATACAAGTTAAGAAAAACAAGGACTAAAGGATATATGAACCGCTTAAAATCTATTCTTCTTGGTGGTTTATTAGCTTCTGTTTCAATTGCTGCTGTTTCAACTCATGCTAATGCATCTGAAGTCAAGTTTCGCAACGAGCATTTAAATACTAATACTATTGCTCTTAATAACACTAAACTAATTCGTGAACGTCAACTGCATGAACAGCAAGTTCGTGAACAAAAAGCTCGTGAATTACGTGAGCGCCAAGCTCGTGAACAAAAAGCTCGTGAATTGCGTGAACGTCAAGCTCGTGAACAAAAGGCTCGTGAATTGCGTGAACGTCAAGCTCGTGAACAAAAGGCTCGTGAATTGCGTGAACGCCAAGCTCGTCTTCATCACTAAAATTTGAATTTTTACTCGTGCGGTAAGCGATCGCGCAGCGTCTCCAAGAGTTGCTATGCCGTAGGCTTATCGCGCCGCATTCCCATCACCCTATCTCCTGTAAGATAGGGTGAGATTTTGTATTCTGTCCTTGAACTTTCTCCATCGCCTGCCAAGGCCATAAAGCGCTATTGCACTCCTCTTGTCTTGAAAATCGAGTGATGCCTATTAAGCTGTTACGCCTTTAATTTGCACCAATATTTTTCCAATATAATTGTGGGGTGGGCATCTTGCCCGCCCTGATAATGCAAGTTGTATACGTAACAGCTTATGTTCCCGGACGAGAGCGAATACCATCGGGTATATGATGGCGATCGCCTAATATTTCTAACAAAGGGCCATTAACGTCAAATTTAACCATACTTACCGACGCGACCAAAATATTCACCCGATAGCGATAGCGTCCTAAATCAATTCCCAGTAAACTGCAAAGCAGAATCCGAATCGTGGCTTTATGGGAAACTACTAAAACATTACCTTGGGGATGTTTTTCTTGAATTTCAGCAATTACAGGCATAGAACGGTTAGCAATATCTACCGCAGTTTCTCCACCTAGTGGTGCATTCCAAGCTGGCTCTGTGACCCATTTTACATAGTTTTCTGCGTAATTTTCTTGGGCAAACGATTTACTCTTAGTTTCCCATTCGCCGTAACTACCTTCTCTAAGTCCGTCACGCAACTGCATATCCATACCGATAGCATCACAAAATGGCTTGGCAGTTGCAATTGCACGCTTCATCGGGCTAACATAAACCCCTTCCCACTTCAATTGTTGATAAGCATCGGCAAAAGCGGATGCCATCTGCATCCCCTCTGTTGTCAACTCCGCATCAGTTTCGCCGCAGAAATTACCACTTTGACTAAAAGTAGTTTCTCCATGTCGCAGTAAATATAAATTGAGTGTCATAGCTTGTATGGCGATTGGGATCAAGGAGTTTGTACAAAGATAAACTACCATCAATCTCCGAATCGAGTCTGTGCCGCTAGGACGAAGTAATCAACCAAAAAAGTCAATCAACCACAAACTAATTCGTAATGACATAGTTATAAATTTTCTCGCTTACCTAAGTACTCTAGTTTGAGCCGGGATACGGATACCGTTGGCGAATCTCTCAAACAGCTAAACTGAACTGATTGAGAGCTTTCTGAGTAATTCATTCACTTGGTTTATTAAAAACTTCTAAAATCTGTCGGCAAATTTGTTTGAGCTTATCCGCAATTTCACCAGAAGGCGAAGATGCGCCGACAACATTCCAGTTTTCTACCGTCGAAAGTCGCCACGCTTCACCACGATGATCGAATCCAGCTACCTCTACGCCGATCGCACGGCGGGAATTGTTGATCGGATCTTGATAAAATCGGATTTGAATTAAAATGCTACGACTTCGCCAAGATTTGCTAATACCAGGAAAGTGAAAGCCAATATCTATAGAATCTGGATCGACTAACTCCCTGGTTTCCGGGTCATTTTTCCAGGGTTTGAGATCGGATTTGGCATCAGGAAACTCGAATTTGAACAAATTAACTACCGTAGCTATGTTGCTGGCGAGTTCAAGGTTCGTTGCCTGTTCAGCTGCGTTCACTAAAAAACACTCCTATATCGCGTCGGCATCTTCAAGGATGTGAAGACAGAAAAACCGCCAGAAGGCTTATATGATTGGTGTTTCAGCTTATCAAGAGCTTTGAGATTTAGCAACTCTAAATCATCTTTTCCTAACAATTTTCGTGACTAACAGAAGCCAAAAGTTGCTTTTGGTTGGGACTGGCTAACACCTATTAAGTAATTGTACTTAAAAATTCTTCAAAAGCAGATGGAACTCTGCCTTTTAGACAAAATATCAAGAGTTTGTGCAAAATCCTGAGTTGATGAGAACGATAAATTATTGCGCTAGCGATCTAAAATGACACTGTGAATCGGTAAACCAAAAGCAATTAAGTTGAATATATGGTGCGTCAACGCTCGATTTTTTCGTTTTTTCTAGTATTATTGGCCACATTTCTGATTAGTTGTGGTGGCCCTGGTGTTGCGATCGCACCTCCAACTTACACAGCAGTACAACTGGAAAAAATTCAGGCTTATGTTCCTGAAATTCAGGCTGTGCGCGATCGCTCAGAAGAGTTGACAACTCTAATAAAACAAGGTGATTGGATCAATGTGCGTAACTTTATACATGGGCCCATAACAGAAGCAAAGCTGAATCTGACTTATGTCACTCCCAACCTTCTACCCAAAGACCAACCCACGGCACGTCAAATAACGCGAGATTTTTTTAAAGACCTAGTTAAACTCGATAAAGCTACTAGTGCTGGGAATCCTCTAGTTGCCTTGAACCAATCCCAGGCTGCTTTCGCAGAGATTGACAAATTCCTCGATCTGCTTCCGAAAACAGAAAAAAGTTAAGAGTTAGGAGTTAGGAGTTAGGAATTAAAAATTTTTAACTTCTAACTTCTCACTCCTCATTTTAAGTACAAGTCATGAATGTAGTTATTATCGGTTGTGGTGTAGTCGGGGCTGCGATCGCTTACGAATTGAGTCTAGTAAAAGGACTGAAAATCACAGTTTGCGATCGCCAACCACCAGCACAAGCTTCCACGGGGGCTGCACTTGGCGTTTTAATGGGCGCAATCAGCCAAAAAATTAAGGGCAAAGCTTGGCAGATGCGGCAAACTAGCATCCAACGCTATGAAACCTTGATTCCTGAATTAGAAACTTTAACAGGCTGCAAAATTCCTTTTAATCGTCAGGGAATTCTCATGCTTTTGTCTGATTCCTCCCTGGAGGAGATGTCAGTATGGGAAAAACTAGTAGAAATTCGCCACTCTCAAGGCTGGAATTTAGAAATTTGGGACACGGCTAAACTCCAGAATATCTGTCCTCAAATTAATCACGAAAAAATTACTGGTGCTGTCTATTCTCCCCAAGATCGCCAGATCGATCCAACTGCCCTGACATTAGCTTTAGTTGAAGCTGCCCAGCAAAATGGTGTAACTTTCAAATTTGGGGTAACTGTTTTGGATGCCCCAACCTCAACACCTGAATTTTGCCATCAACTTGAAACTACAGAAGGAAAAATAGCTGCTGATTGGTTTGTAATTGCAGCAGGATTAGGTTCAACCCCACTAACGGCAAAATTAAATCAGATAATTGACATTCGCCCCGTACTTGGGCAAGCGTTGCAAGTGCGTGTAGGGCATCCATTCGGTAATCCCGACTTCCAGCCAGCGATAACGGGTAATGATGTCCATATTGTTCCTGTGGGTGGTGGAGATTATTGGATAGGCGCAACAGTGGAATTTCCCAGCAATGGCGATGATATACCACCCAATCAAGAACTGTTGGAATCTGTTAGAGAACAAGCGATCGCATTTTGTCCAGAATTAGCCACAGCAACTATTTTTCGCACCTGGTCAGGCTTACGCCCCCGCCCTGAAGGTCGTCCAGCCCCAATTATTGGTAAGTTACCAGGCTTTAGTAACGTCCTCCTAGCTACCGGACACTATCGCAACGGCGTTTTACTAGCACCCGCTACAGCTTATGCGATTCGTGAGATGATTATTTCTCAGGGAATGGGGGGATGAGGGAGCAGGGGAGGCAGAGGAGCAGAGGAGCAGAGGGGCAGAGGAGCAAGAGAAGAATAACAAACAATGCCCCATGCCCAATGCCCCATACCCAATGCCCAATGCCCAATGCCTAATTCCCAATGCCCAATATAGGAAAATAACGTGTCAATAAAAGAACATAAAATCAATGTAGATTCACTGGAATGGTTTTATCGGGAATCTTTACCAATCGGCAGAAGTGACTTAGCGCCTGTGTTGCTGCTACATGGCTTAGTTTCACAAAGTTACAGTTGGCGTCATATTATACCTGCTTTGGCGAATCAGGGGACAAGAGCGATCGCGCCAGATTGGATTGGTTACGGCTTTTCTGCTAAACCAGAAAAACGAGATTTTGCTTACACTCCCGATGCTTTTATCACAGCTTTAGAAGGATTTATTAGAGCTTTAGAACTTGAACATTTTTCTTTAGTTGTTCAAGGTTTTTTAGGTTCTGTAGGGCTACAATATGCCTTGCGTCATCCAGAACAAATTGCTAATTTAGCTATTTTAAATACACCAATTTCAACTGCTGCTAAATTACCCTGGAAAATTAAACAAATGGGTTTACCTTTGGCTGGTGAAGTCATGACCCAAGACCCTCTATTAGTTGATCGGACGCTAGAAGGTGGAAGCCGTTATCGCATAGGAGATAAAGATTTAGATGTTTATCGAAAACCATTTTTAAAAAGCTCTTCATCTGGTAGAAGTCTATTGTCAAGTATTCGCAACTTACAGCTTGATTCCGCCATGACAGAAATACAATCTGGCTTTAAAGAATGGCAACAGCCAATTCTGATTCAATGGGGTATGATTGACCCTTGGCTACCTATAGACATTGCCGAAAACTTTGCCAATTCCGTACCAAATACCGAATTAATAAAACTTAATAACGTCGGACATTATCCTCAAGAACACTACCACGAGGCGATTTTAGAAGACCTTTTACCCTTTGTGCGTCGTAAAGATGCTCATTGAGAATATAGCTTTGGCAAAAATCGATATTATAAAAATGAATGTCAGAATTCAGGAGTCAGAATTCAGGAATCAGAATCAATTAGTAGAGGGTGCAAAATCATCACTGTAGTCTACTAGATAGAAGATTGAGTGGTAAAATTAAAATGTTTTTTCTTGTTAGAAGTCCTCTTAATATTCTGAATTCTGTTAGCGCTGCGGGGCGTAGCCCATTCTGGCTCCTGACTACTTTTTATGACCATTACAAGTAAAGGAGATTAGAATTTATGGCTTATTCCTGGTTTAAAGCATTTCATATTGTCGGATTTGTAGTTTGGTTCGCTGGTTTGTTTTACTTAGTACGTCTTTTTATCTATCACGTTGAAGCGAACGAAGAACCTGAACCAGCACAAACGATACTGAAAAATCAGTATCAAATTATGGAAAAGCGCCTTTACTCTATCATTACTAACCCCGGAATGTATGTGACGATCGCAATGGCCATCGGTTTAGTAAGCACTGAACCGGATATTTTAAAAGAGGGTTGGTTGCACATCAAACTGCTGTTTGTGGCTATTTTAATTGGTTATCATCATTACTGCGCTCGGCTGATGAAGAAATTAGCAGTAGATGAATGTCGCTGGAGTGGTCAGCAATTACGTGCTTTAAATGAAGCACCTACAGTTATGTTAGTAGCGATCGTCCTGCTGGCTGTGTTTAAAAATAATCTACCGACAGATATCGCTGCCTGGGCTATTTTCGCCATGATTATTTTGATGGCAGTCACTATTCAACTTTACGCCAAAAAACGCAGGCAAGATAAAGAAAAGCTGACGGCACAGATAGGGCAACCACAAGAACAAGGTTAGACAAAATTACTTTTCACGGTAGAAGCTCACAGTTGTGCAGTGGTGTCAACTTAAGGGGAAACGGGCGGTTAGAAACCGCGTCTATACAAACAAAAACCCCCTGCGTGGGTTTCAAATCCTTACTTAATTTGACTTTAGTCCGTGGAGGCGGACAATGCCAGTGTAGCCGCGTACTCCTGCAAAGAAGCAAGCTAAACGCAGTGTGCCGCAGGCAATTCTATGAGACTGTTTGCGAATTAATAGGGGTCTAACCCATCATTCCTCATTACTCTAATTTCAGTCCGTTGAAACGGACTTGAGCTATTAGCCCGAAATTTATTTCAGGGCGGGAAAGCAACGCCAAACCAATGTTTTAGGGGTTAGGGGTCAAACCCACCGTGAATTAACCAACAGTCTCATTCTATTCGCCAGGCCTTAAGTTGACACCTATGACAGTTGTGCGCCCACAACACACGTTGCATTAAGCTGTTAGACATTTAACTTGCATATTACCTAGAATTAAAACTCTTGTGGGGTGGGCATCTTGCCCGCCCTAGTTATGCAAATTAAAAGTACATTAGCTTACAACAACAACTGCTACCAATTACCTATTATTTCTATCCTGGAAACGTTTTGAGTAAATCATCCCCAGGAATCACGCTAGTGTAGAAAGTATATTTGCCATTAGCAACATAACGACGGTCTTGTTTAATAATCGCCATAAACTCTCTATGTCCCTCACGAGTACGTCCGACTAAACAACCCGCACTGGCACGACGAATATCACTCCGGGGAAAATCAAAGCCGTAGTGTTGATTCACGTAAAAATTATCACCTGTATCAAGCTTGTCGCCAGTGCGTTTAAAATCCTTGTTCAAATCTCTACAGACAGTGATATCTCCAACTTGCACTAACGCTTCGTGAGGTTCTGCTGTGCCGTGAATACCAACAGCCCAAGCTTTGTATTGCCCAAACTGAATCCTAGCTGCTCCTTTAGCATTCATCGGATTTTCAGTGTAGTACTTGCCTGGTTCTGTAGTGGCTTCCCAATGATCTACAATTTTGGGAACACCATTTACGACTTCAATAACAATCCGCCGATCGTTAAATTCATTAGGTGCATCATTGTTGAGAGTCCAGTCTCCATTTATACCCTCTATATAAACAATGTTGTATTCTTTGGGATTGGTGAATACCTGATAATCTTTAGATTGCAAGTATTTTACAATCCTGCTGGCAATGTCATTACCAAGTTTTAAAGGGGGTTTAGGAAGATCGTCTAGTTTAGTTTCAATCAGTTCTTTGGCTGTGACTGCTCCTAAAAAACCACTCTCTCCAGTCTTTGTTAATTCTTGAAATTTTTTGATAGCTATCACAGAAACAGGGCCAAACTTCCCATCGGCTGGAGGTTCTAGCAAACCTAAACCAATTAACAATACCTGAATCTGACGAGATAAGTCTGCATCTTCTGCGATCGCATCGAATCCCCATTTATCATCTTTTCCCAAAAAATCTTGTAGTTTCATATTGCACCTGTTTGATTTACTTATAGCTAAGTATAAACATCATAAAAATAATTTATGATGTCTTGAATTATACTCTTGACCAAAATTCTCTACCAAAATTTTTATATTACTTTATGATTTAACATTGAATAAATGTCTTTTATCAGTAATTTTAATTAAAATAAATTTGATAATGAGTATTGCTTTAACTCAACTTTATCCAAAATTCAGAACTTTGTTCTCCTTGGAGAACAAAAATCCTAGTTTTTTGGCAAAAACTTTTTCGTGTCACCAATTTATGGAATATTCACCAATTCTGAAATCAGAATTCTGATTTCTTTTTATATCTTCCGTTGAGATAAATCCATCAAATTTGCCAGCTTGTAAACTATCCGCGCCCCAACATTACCATCCCACTCAGCATCACCAACTTCGCAGATATCAAAGCCAATAATTTTTCTCCCACTATTGACCAATTCCCGAAATAGACAAAAAGTTTGCTCTAATTCCAACCCACCTGGAACAGGAGTACCTGTACTTGGGCAGAGTTTTGGATCTAAACCATCGACATCAAAGCTAATGTAAACATACTCAGGTAAATGACTGATAATTTCTCGGCATAAATCAATCCAAGTTTGTCCAGAGTAAAGCTTTTGCTTGATGGCTGGGTCGTAATAAGCGATAATGCGATCGCTAGATTGGTCAATCATTTGCACTTCATCATGACTAATATCACGCAAACCCACCTGTACCAGCTTAGAAATTTGCGGTATTTTCATCGCATTAAACATAATCGACGCATGAGAAAACTCAAATCCCTCATAAGCATCGCGTAAATCTGCGTGGGCATCAATATGTAAAATACCATAGTTGGCGTAGTTAGCCGCTAATGCTTGGAAATAACCTAAAGGCGAACTGTGATCTCCACCAATGACTGCAACTTGCTTACCATTATTAATTGCTTCTTGACAATTTTCAAACAGCCATTGATTAACTTGTTGGCCAGCCTGATTAATTTCTGTCAAGACAGGCATTAAATCTGGCGTATCAGAGAGTGACTTCCCTTGGGCTAATCGCTCAATAATTTTTGCTGCCAAGGTGCGGTAGTATCTATTCTTCTCTAAAATATCCTGGGGAATTTCCACCATGAAAATTCCTTGCTTCCAACCATCAGGGTTATCAAAATCGAACAAATCCAGTTGAGTTGAAGCATCTAGAATTCGCTGTGGGCCATTAGCAGTACCAGCACCGTATGAAACAGTGACTTCCCACGGCACACCAAAGACAATCAAGTTTGCAGACTCATAATCGCAGGGTAAACCTAAGAGGTTGCCATTTATTTCACCTACGCCGCTGGGATTGTAGTCTTTTAATTGATTACTCATTGGATATCTTCTGGATTTATGTAGATAGACAGCACGCCGCCAAGTGGACATCTGCATTGTAATCAAAATTTTCCACAGGCGGTAAACTACGGTTAGCTGTTAACTCCAAGAAATAAATTATCCAATATTGTGGGGTGGGCAACATGAACGCCCAGTCTGTATGGCTATCGTGTCGCCCACCCCACAAGAGTTAATTGCATATTTTATTTGGAAGTCCCTTAGCTGTTAACTCCCTAATTAACTCGCTTAACTTCAAATCCCCGTAACCCTTCGGGTACTTCATACTCAACCACAACATCTTTCACCACAGCAGCAGGTGGCCCAGAGTGACACCAGCGAACCATATTATCTACAACCTCTCGCGCCCCTTCAAAAACGGCCTCTACTCGATTATCAGGGAGATTCCGCACCCAACCAGTTAATCCCAACTGTCTAGCTGTATCCACAGTGGCGTAGCGATAGCCCACACCTTGGACTCGGCCAGTAATGAATACATGAGCGCGGATGATCTTTGGTAGTGCTGTGGAATTCTGCATAGACTGGTCTAATCTTTACATTTCCAGTCTACCTATTAATAGACATCTCCGAAAATTTATTGCGATCGCCGAACGTCTCTCGGAGTAATATATAATGTCCACTTAATCACTTATGATATGTCATTGCCAGTGGAACGAAGCAATCACAGAATCATTACGATTACTTCACTCCGCTCTCGCTGCGTACCCAACTCTTGGAGAGGCTGCGCCAACGGGAACGTCAGGGGCGAACGTAATAACAAGTATTTAGTCGGACATAATATAACGTGTTCACTGACATTGCGGCGTCCTGTGGGGATGGGATATTTTTTTACTGGAAGTCCCTTAACATTTGCCTGGGAGTCTGAATCCCATTCAAATCTTTCCAATCCCTAATCCCTAGTTCAACTTAGAATTTTGAATTGTTTATGTCTAACCTGCCACCACTCAATACAGAAACAATTTGGGCAATTCTTGACGAAAAACTTGATGATGCCACAGTCAACCAGTTGCTATGGCATTATTTAGGCTATCGCTATGACACCTCAATTGCACAATGGGACACTAGCCAAGTTGCAGCAGAATGGCAGAATGAGTACCCACAACCACCAGATTTCATTGAATCTCGCCCTGCAACAGTTAAGCTAACTCGTTCCATTCCCGCTGAAAATAAACAAATGCTCAAAGAGAAGCTGGGCTTTAAAGGTTACAAAATTGGTGAATTTGGCCCTCGACAAACTCGCAGAGCAACAGCAGCAAATTGGTTATTAAGTTATTTGCAAAAAACTCACGGTAAAATAGAGTAATCTGAACGGGAGATATTTGGTAAAAAACATCCTATTTTACCGAATATCTACTGTATTTTAATTTAATAAAAAACTAGTGACTTCTTGTATTTTTATACACTGATTATTTAAAAAGTTAGTTTTATAGAGAACATTGAGATTACGGAAAATCTGGATATTATTCAATTAATAAATGATATAAATAGGCAAAAATCAAAAAAATACAGTTAGGTTTTATAAAATATTTATTAATTCTTCCTGAAGATAGAAGCAGAACTTATCTAATTATTTCTCTAGAGCGATTTGCAAAGTCAATTGATTATCAGAAAATATTTATATCAACTCTTGATATTACAAACACTTATATGACAAAGCCAATTGAATTTAATTTATTTGCACCTTACAACAAAGGAGCAGCATTAATTGGTTCTTTTTCTGATTGGCAAGAAATTCCAATGGAAAGAGGTGATGATGGTTATTTCCGCACAAGTGTTGAACTAAAAGATGGCGTTTATAAATATAAATTCCGCGTTCAGTCAAATTCATGGTTTCTTGAACCAGAACAATGGGTTGATGTCACAGATCCCTGTGCAACTGATGTAGATGAACTGAGTGGAAAAGATGATGGTGTTATCCACATCAAAGATGGCAAAAGGATTACCGATACATACATTTGGCAACATGATGATAAGCCTTTACCTGCTGACCACGAATTAGTAATTTATGAATTACACGTCGGTGACTTTTCTGGTGGTGAGGATGATCCTTATGCACGAGGTAAGTATAAACACGTCGTTGAAAAGTTAGATTATTTGTGTGAACTAGGAATCAATGCTATTGAGTTGATGCCACTTAAAGAATATCCTGGTGATTATAGTTGGGGTTATAACCCACGTCACTTTTTTGCTACAGAATCAAGTTATGGTTCGACTGCTGAGTTGAAAAATTTGATTGATGAGTGTCATGCTAAAGGTATTCGTGTAATTCTTGACGGTATTTACAACCACTCAGAAGCATCTGCCCCCTTAACACAAATTGACCACGATTATTGGTATCATCACGAACCTCGTGACCCTGATAATAATTGGGGGCCTGAGTTTAATTACGAACATTATGATGAAAAATTAGATATTAAGCCAGCCTGGAAATTTATTGGTGAGACAATCCGTTTTTGGATTCAAGAGTATCACCTGGATGGTATTCGCTATGATGCGGCGCGGCAAATTGCTAACTACGATTTCATGCACTGGATTGTTGAGGAAGCCAAAAAAACTGCTGGCGCGAAGCCTTTTTATAATGTTGCTGAACACATTCCTGAAACTCCCAGCATTACCAATCTTGATGGGCCAATGGATGGTTGCTGGCACGACAGTTTTTATCATTGCATTCTAGAACATATCTGCGGTGATACATTTGATTTAGAGCGTCTAAAAGATGTCATTGACTGCAAGCGCCAAGGCTTTCTGGGTGCTACGAATGTAGTAAATTACCTCACCAACCACGACCATAACCATATCATGGTTGAATTAGGGAACCGTGAGATTTTTGACGAAGAAGCCTTTAGACGGGCTAAATTAGGAGTAGCCATCCTAATGACTGCTGTGGGCGTACCTCTGATTTGGATGGGAGAGGAATTTGGTGAGTATAAACCTAAACAACCCGAATCATCGAAAATCGATTGGACACTGTTAGGGAATGATTTAAATCGGAGTTTATTTGAATCCTACAAAGGGCTAACCAACCTGCGTAAAAGTAATCACGCTCTTTACACAGAAAATGTTGATTTTATCCACGAAAATGCCGAGGCGAAAGTATTAGCTTATACTCGCTGGAATGATGAAGGTTCTCGTGTAGTTGTAATAGCAAATTTCTCAGAAAACTTCCTAGCTGGTTATCATGTTCCTAACTTTCCAAGTGCTGGTACATGGCACGAGTGGACAGCCAATTATGATGTCGAAGCTGGTGATGATGGCATCATCACAGACTTGGGCCCATACGAAGCTAAAGTGTTTGTATGGCAGTAATGATATACACTACCACTGAGTCAGTAGTCTAATAGCAAAATAAAAAGGGGAAAGATATTTCCCCTTTTTTAGTTATTATTTTAATTTATCTACAGCCTAATTACAAATTTGTCAAGTGAAAAATAAGCTGTTTTAAAATTTCATAGGTTTGTGTTACACTTTTGAGTTGAAGTGCGTATATAGAATGGCCAAAGCATCCCCATGCACAACAAGTTATTTAATAGCAATATCGATAACGCTAACATTGAGAACGATCGCATTTTATTAACTCCCAATGAAATTAAATCAAAATTACCTTTAACACGATTAGCCGAACAAAGAGTTTTAGGATATAGGCAAGAAATAGAAGATATTCTGGATTTTCAAGATCGGCGAAAGTTTATAGTAGTTGGCCCATGCTCAATTCACGATCCAAAAGCAGCGCTTGAATATTCTGAAAGGCTGAAAATATTATCCGATCGAGTTCAAGATAAACTGCTATTAATTATGCGAGTTTACTTTGAGAAACCAAGAACAACCGTAGGCTGGAAAGGATTAATTAACGATCCAGATATGGATGATTCTTTCCATGTAGAGAATGGTTTATTGATTGCGCGGGATCTATTATTAAAAATTACAGAGTTGGGATTACCTGCTGGCACAGAAGCGCTAGATCCAATTATACCTCAATATATTAGTGAACTGATTACATGGTCTGCCATTGGGGCACGCACAACCGAATCACAAACTCACCGCGAAATGGCAAGTGGGCTTTCGATGCCTGTAGGGTTTAAAAACGGTACTGACGGTAATATTCAAGTAGCATTGAATGCTCTCCAATCAGCTGGAAATCCGCATAATTTTCTGGGAATTAATCAAAATGGACAGGTTAGTGTCTTTAAAACTAAAGGTAATAGCTACGGTCATGTAATTTTAAGGGGTGGTAGTCAACCCAATTTTGATCCAGTAAATGTCAAACTAGTAGAAGAGAAATTAAAACAGGCGAATTTACCACCAAGAATTGTGATCGACTGTAGCCACGGCAATAGCAATAAAGATTATAAATTACAAGGTGCTGTGTTAGAGAATATTATTCAGCAAATAGTGGATGGGAATACATCAATTGTTGGCATGATGTTGGAATCGCATTTGTATGAAGGCGGCCAACCAATTACTGGTAAACAAGAAGAATTAAAGTATGGTGTTTCTGTAACTGACAAATGCATTGGTTGGGAAGAAACCGAAGAAATTATTTTGGCTGCTCACGAAAAACTTAATTGAAGGAAGCAAGAGGCAGGGGAATTCCCTCGTTCCCAGTCTGAGACTGGGAATGCCCGTCGTTGAGGCTCCGCCTCTCTTACTGGCGGCAGAGCCACCAGGAGCAGCATTTCCAGCCGGAGGCTGTAAACGAGATTTGAAGAGGTTTTTAGCTTAAGTTGACACCAATGAAGGGGTCGAATACGCTACTGACGTGGTAGTGCTGAACCAAAATTCAGTATTCTTGTCTCAGGGAACTCCAAGAAATAAATTATCCAATATTGTAGGGTGGGCATCTTGCCCGCCATATCAACTGGGCGGGCAAGATGCCCACCCCACAAGAGTTAATTGGGTATTTTTTATTTGGAAGTCCCTTAAACTCTTGCTCTCTCTAGTCGCAACCTTAACACCTTTTGTTTAGCGGAGGGACTTTAAGCTTTCAGTTTTCTCCACTAAGAAATCAGTGAAGATACTCATAATGGTGCGCTTACGTAATTTCACATTAGCATTGATAGACATCCCTGATTGCAATGGAATTTGACGCTGATTAATCAGTAATTTCTGCCCATGTAGGCGGACTTTTGCTGAAAAACGCCAGAAATTATAAACTTGGTCTGGAGGTAGGGCATCAGAGCCTATCTCAATTAGTTCGCCTTTGATATCACCATACTCTTGGAAGGGAAAGGAATCAATTCTCACATCCACTTGTTGCCCTTCTTTGACAAAGCCGATGTCGCGGTTGGTAATGTATACTTTCGCAACTAAGTTATCACTAGGAACGAGTTTTAAGAGCGGTTCGCTGGAATTAACTACAAATCCTGCTGTTTTGGCTTTGAGTTCAAAAACAGTTCCATCTACGGGTGCAATAATTTTCTGATATCTCAGGGTTTGTTTAGCTTGAACCAACTTACTATCAAACTCTCCAATCTGACTATTAATTTCATAGATGCGTTTTTGATTATCTACAATTACCTTGGTTAATTGGCTGTCAATTCCGGCAATGTTTTTGTCGTTCTCTGTAATTTTACCTAGTAATTCTTCTTGAGACACTGCCGCAGTATTGCGAAATTTTTCATTTGCCTGAGCGATCGCTAATTGTAATCGTTGCTGTTCCCGATTCAACCGAATCACTTCAGCTTGTTTACTGCTGACATCTTGCTGTTGTTTTAAGTATTGTACCTCGGAGATAGCCCCCTGCTGCGCTAGAGGTTCAAACTTATGGAGGATTTTTTGATTAATTTCCAGCAACTCTTTTGCACTAGCTAACTGCGCTTGAGTCTGAAAAAATTGCTGTTGCGTCTGTCCCGTTTCTAAACTAGCTGTGGCTAAACGCGATTTTAATTCTATTTGGCGATTTCGCAAGCGTAACTGTTGCTCTGTTGTGAGAGTACTGCCAGCAGTCGCACCATTTAACTGTGTCCGGTACAATTGGTTTTCGGCAACAATGGCGGCTCGACTTTTGGTCAACAAGGCTAGTTCTGGTTTAATTTTCAACAGAGCCGCTTGCTGTGCTACTTCTTGTAGTGATATTTCCCCTTGAAGCTGACGACGATAGAAGTCATTTTCTTGTTCTAGCGCCTTTTTGGAAAGCAACTGAGCATCCCGACTTTGCTTTAATGAAATTACCTCTGCCTCAGAAGTACTTTTTTCCAGACTAATAAGTGTTTCACCTTTTTTGACTTGCTGGCCATCTTTGATTAGAAGTTCCTTGACAACACCATTAACTGGAGCCTGAACTTCTTTCACCGCACCCTGCGGTTCTAACTTGCCAGTAGCATGAATTGATTCTTCAATTTGGAACACAGAGGCCCAAATTACTGTAAAGGCGCTAACTCCAATAATAGTCCAGGCGATCGCTCGTGACCAACCAGGAGTCTGTTGTAAAAGTACTGGTTGATCGAATTTGTATTGAATATTCATAATTAATTAAGTGGGGAATTGGGCAGGGGGAAGGAGGCAGGGGGCAGGGGGCAGGGAGTAGGGGGCAAGAGTTATATCTCTTTCATCTCCATAACTCACTACTCATTACTCATTACTCATTACTCATTACTCAGCACTCAGAGTGCTAACAGCACTGAGCATTAAATTTGTGTTTCTTGTTGCTGATATAGACAGTAGTAATAACCTTTAAGCGCCATCAATTGTTCATGAGTACCCTGTTCTACTACAGCACCTTGATCCATCATCAAAATGACATCTGCATGGCGAATTGTGCTGAGGCGGTGGGTAATGAAAAATACTGTTTTGCCTTGAAAAGCTGTTGCCAAGTTGCGGCAGACTTGACCTTCAGCATTGTAATCTAAAGCACTGGTAGCTTCATCAAGGACCAGTAATTGCGGATTTTGCAGGACTGTACGAGCGATCGCAACTCGTTGGCGTTGTCCCCCAGACAATCCTGAACCTCGCTCGCCTACACGAGTGTTATAGCCACTGGGTAAAGACATAATAAAGTCGTGGGCATAAGCTATTTTGGCGGCACCAATAATTTCCTCATCGGTAGCATCAGGATACCCCAAGGCAATATTTTCGCGGACTGTTCCATCAAACAGGAGAGTATCTTGTAATACCATGCCAATTTGACGGCGTAAAGAATAGAGTTCAACTTTATTGATGTCGTAGCTATCAATCAAGATTTTGCCGGACTTGGGTTCGTAAAGTCGGGGTAATAATTTTAGTAATGTACTTTTACCGGAACCACTTTGACCAACAATGCCGATAAAGCAGCCAGCAGGAAAATCTAAATTAATATTACATAGTTGCATCGGCCCATTTTCGCGGAAACTGAAGCTGAGATTTTCAAAGCGGACATGACCTTGAATACTGGGCATGAGGATGTTTTGAGAGTTGCCGATTTCTGTTTCTTGGGGAGCGTCTAAAATATCAGCCAGGCGTTGCAGAGATAGAGCAGTTTCTTGGAAGTTCTGCCAAAGTTGCATTAGGCGCAACAAGGGACTGGTGACATAACCAGCAAGGATACGGAAAGCGATAAGTTGTCCCAAGGTAAGTTGCTGATTGAGGACGAGAAAAGCTCCCACCCACAGCACTAACATACTGGAAAATTTGTTGAGGAAATTGCTTATAGAACTAGCGGTAGTTTGGGTAGAGACTGTTTTGAAACCAGCGCTAATATAACGAGCATAGCGTTCTTGCCATTGCCAACGCGATCGCATTTCTAAATTTTGCGCCTTGACTGTCTGGATTCCCCCCATCACTTCCACGAGATAAGATTGCGTCTCGGCATTACATTCTGCTTTCTCTTGCAATTGTCGCCGCATCAAAGGGGATACCATCAAGTTAAGCAAGCCAAACAGTGGTACTGTTGCCAAAGCAACTAATGTCAACACTGGGCTATAAATCGCCATCACCACAATGTAGACTACAGAAAATACCGCATCCATCACCACAGTAAGGGCTGTACCAGTTAAGAAAGAACGGATGTTTTCTAATTCGTGAATTCGTGTCGCCAATTCCCCTACAGGACGGCGTTCAAAATAAGATAAAGGCAGACGTAACAGGTGATTAATCACCTCAGAACCAAGAGCGAGGTCAATTCGGTTAGTAGTATCTGTAAATAAATGAGTGCGGACACTGGTTAGTACTGCTTCAATGATTGCGACTACCACCAAAAAGATGCCGAAAACTTCTAAGGTATCAGGACTGTTGCCAACTAATACTTTGTCAATAATTACCTGTGTGGCAAGAGGATTTACCAGCCCAAATAGTTGAATAACAATAGAAGCAATTAGGACTTCAATTAATACTTTGCGATAGCGTTGTAGTGAAGGTATAAACCAACTTAAACTAAACCTTGCTTGGGGAGTATTTTTGGTAGTTTGTAACAGCAGGACTTCTCCTTCAGCCCCCCAATTTTCGGCAAAGTCTCGTAATTTGTAGCGCAATAGTCCCATCTCTGGAACAGCAATTAGTAACTCTTGATTACTATTTTTATAAATGATGGCAAAACTATCTTGCCAAGCAATCATTACTGGTAGTTGTAAGTGGCCGACTGCGGTGGCGGGAACTTTTACCAGCTGTGTTGTTAACCCCATCAACTCGGCAGCTGCGGCGCAAAATTGCAGAGATATAACGCCTTTAAGTTCCTGCTGCTTTGTCAACACCCGTTGCAGTGTATCTCGACGTAAGGGGATATTAAAGTATTGGCTCAACATTTGGAAGCAAGCTAGGGAAGCATCTAGCGGCCCTCTACCCCGGATATAAGGATATTTCTTTTGTTTGCCTTTGGTTACTGGTTCTTCTGTGACAATAATTTCTGAGGCGTAGGGAATCTCTGCGGGTAAAAATGTTTTTGGTGTAAGGGCGAGATTATCTGCAAATATTGACTTGGGTAATCCCACCAAACGCATATTTGTATTAAATTTCAGCTTGGGATTGATATTATCTAACTCTAAGCGACTCCCTACGGGGAACTCAGGATCAAAATTACTGCTGACTAACCACAAAAAATCTGAATCTAACTGCTGGTGAAAAGCTTTGCGTGCAGGGATTGTTTGGATGATAGCAGCTTCAGTTGCAGTCTGGGCAAGCTTAACTAAATTCTTGCTACCATCTGCGCGACGGCTGAGTTCTTCGGTGAGTAATTCGTAGACTTCTAAAAGAGTAATTTTATTTTGCAATGCTTGGACAAAACTCTCTTCCTGCTTGAGTAACGCCAGAAAACTCGCAATGGGTAGATTGAGGGTGATAACTTCAGTAGAAGCGATCGCAGTTTCACACGCCATACCCCGTACATGACTTACCCAACCCAAAACCTCTCCTGATGAGAGTAACTTCAGTGTCGCCGGATTTGGTGTTTGGGAATTATAACTTAATAAACGTGCTTGTCCTTGGTAAATAATGCTAATTTTATCAGGCATAGCTTCCCGTGCTACTATTACCTGACCGATGCGGTAGCGGAAGAATTGCACATTGTTGAGCAAATTTTCTAAAACATTTGGTGACAGATAACTAAAAGGAAATAAATCAGCAAGAAAATCTTGAATATCAACCGTTGTATTTGTCATCATTCTGCACCCATTTTATTAATTTCTCTTTTTTATAAGAAGAATTCAGAACTCAGGAGTCAGAATTCAGTATGAATTCTGTACAACTGGGTAATAAATATTGGTTTAAAACCGTACAACTCTTAGAGACGCTAGCGCGTAACGCCCCTTGTAGGCGAAACTGGTATTAAATTTTTTCAAAAGTTAAAATATCCCTTCCCTACGGACGCTGCGCGTAGCTTGCTTCCCTGTAAGGGTACAGGGGTAGAGAATTCTGAATTCTGACTCCTTTTATTTGCTCTTTACTCTATGCAGCTTCTTCCGTTTGTGCTGGTTTAGTATTGATTCCCATCCAGATTTTTTCTTCTGGTGAAAGTTGACTAAGTTGCTGTTGAAACCATTTTTCAAAATTTTCTTGCAGCAATCGTTGGCGCATAAAATCGTCCAACTGGGCGGCGAGAAACTTTTCCACACGTACAATTATCCATGAGTCGCCAAAGGCTACAGGTGCTTGAACTACACCCTCTTGACTTGTGGAAAGTAACTGAGCGAAATTGGGGTTGATAGCCCCAAGTTCCACTGGGCCGACGATGCCATTTGTATGAGCTTCTGGCCCTTGTGAATATTCACGTGCCAGTTCAGGAAATGACTGTTCTCCTTCGTTAATGCGGAAGAATAATTCGTTAGCAGTTCCTCGGTGTTCAGTGCGAATCAAAGAATAAATAACTTTATCAAAATGTCTTTTGTATTTGAGAAAATAAGATTCTAGTTGATGTCCCCAAGTCGCTTGTTTGAACTTTTCTACTCTCAGCTTGCGAGTTGCAAAAAGTTCTAATTGTTTTTGATTCAAACCGTAACGTAAGCACCAATCTTGGATTTTTTGCTGGGTTGTCAAATCCCAATGCTGATAAAATTGCTCTAGTGCATGAGATATCTCTGCCCTTGTGCAGATGATGGGTGCGATCGCAGATTCGATAATACTCTGAGACAACAATTGCGGAATCAGGTTGTAACTAGCTAAAAAGGGAATAATTTCTGTAGGTAAAGGGGTGCTGCAACTTTGCCCTTCGTGAACATCCCCTATTTTTAAAGCTGTCGTCATAATTGAATACTAGTTTGTTGAAATGTTTGACAAGTGCAGCTATAATATTCGCCATGAAGCGGTAAGCTTAGTTTTAACTATCTACCGTTTGCATCATTTGCATACCCTTGAAAGCATTGCCGTACAATACTTTCAAGTACTACTCGCCACTTCTGATGCTTAAACTTAAGCAAAAGAGGTGGTGAAGTAGTAAAAACATTCGAGCGTCACGTCTTTATTGTGACTCCTGAATTCTGAATTCTTCTTCAACTAGAATGGGGAATAAAAGCGGCAAAGTTCAGGTATGATTCTCTGCCGCTTGCACCATTTGCATACCCTTGAAAGCATTGCCGTACAATACTTTCAAGTTCTAATCACCACTACCAATGCCTAAACTTAAGCAAAGGGGGTGTTGAACTGATCGAAAGTCACAGTATAGGGAGTACTACCAATGAATTGATTGACCTGCAAGTAATAGTTACCAGATAGGGTAATGTTGGAAATTAATTCTGATGTATTACCACCCCTAATAGAGCGTGCAACTTCTTCTCCAGGATCGGCAATCTGATTATTGTTAGAGTCCCGAATCAGTCGGATATCAGCATCGGCACTAAGTCCAGTCAAGCTAATATTTACACCCTTAAAAAGTCCTAAAGAGAAGCTGTAAACATCTGCTGTGTTATTGTTATTGATATTACCAAAACGGGTAACATCACTTGTCAGATTACCAACTACAAATTCCTTCGGCAGAAGATTGCTGTAATCAGATGTCGAAGTGGGTGTAGTTGCAGACAAGTCTAAATCATAAAAAACAGCACCGTTACTACCTGGAGCATAGCGCTGTACTTCAGCAAAATAAGTACCTGCATTAGCTCTCAGGTTAATGGAGTCATCAACGTTACCTCCCTTACGAGAATTGGCAACAAATCCAAATGCTCGGTCAGTAGCATCTAGTACACCGTTACCGTTAACATCGCGAAAAAGTGTCAGATCAGCATCATCGCCAGCAGTAATGTTGTTGAGAGACAAATTGATGTTTTTGGTGCTGCCAATTGAGAACTTAAAGACATCTGTGGGATCTCCTGCATTGACATTGAAGCCATTGAAGGAACGAGCCGAGCTACCTAATGTACCAAGAAATTGAGTACTCATTATTTTTCCTTTAGATGTTGATTGGGTTTGGTCAAATTCAGGTATCTTGTGATCTTTAAAGGTGTAAACCTTCAGATTTGAACTGACATTTACTTAACTGGAGTGGCTGAGGGTTTTATGCAAACAAGGGAACAAAATTTTATTATTTGCATTCAAGCCTTAGCTGTTTCCTTTTGTGCTTGTCGCGTTCAGAACCTTTTGTTTAACCATAAATCTAAAATAAGCTGTTGTTTCAAGAAACACAGCATGAAAAAGACTTCAATAGTTAGGTGTTTGAAAAAAAATCTCAGGGCTTTGTATGATTTAGTCATAAAAGGTCTTATTTAGTAAGCTGCTGACTCAACGCAGTGGCTCCCCAACCTACAATTTTTTTGCTTAAAGTTTTGTGAATGCGATGTCTACGATGGGCTATGTCTACGCAACTCATTAGCCTTAAAGTAGTAACGACAACTTATTGTGGAATTGCGGTCAAGAGACGATGAATGCTCTAATTAATTTATTGCTTTTTTTGCTGCCGATTCTGAGTAGCCTTTGGATTAGCCAAACTTTCAACCCTCTATCTTCACTCTAGACAATTAGGGAGAGAGTTTAAAAACTTGAGTGCATATTTTCAGATGCCCCTGTATTGCTTCATCCCAGGTGGGGTAAAAGTTTCT
>NZ_JBALFY010000057.1:0-26143 GCF_036916655.1 Nostoc sp. | reverse complement strand
TTTTGAATTCCATTTTTCTTTTACCTTTCCTAAATAAGACGACATAGTTATTGTATGAAAAATATCACTGAAAAACTCACAAAGTCAACAGACTACCCTAAGCCTCCCTTTCAGCATCAAGTCGAGGCGTTTAAAAAACTTCGATGACTGGAAACGTTTAATTGATTGGGTCGACCCAGAAGATGGCGGTACTAAACTTGATGATGAAAAGCCTGAAAAAGGAGAACATTATCCACTCGAATATATATCAATTCGTCTAATTAAAGAATTATCGAATTCAATTGAGATTGGAGTTTATCAAATAGAATACAAGAAAATATTTCCTGTTGGATGGTATAAAACTGAAATTGTATATGCTGACTCTGATAAGAACAATGACTCAATGCAAGCATTTACCGAATTTGTCATGGTCTGTCTGATCACAGACTGAGAGCGATCGCCACGTTGTTTGATTTCAGCGATCTTAGCAGCAAAATCTTCAGGTGGTTGTGCTAGAATCTCATCCTCCAGAGGAGAATTGGGCGGAGTATGTGCTTGCTCTAAAGATGCCAGAATCGATGCTCCAGTAGAAGGTGATTTCGTCACTTCTGATTGAGATGGAACTGTTTTCTGAAAACCAAGAAATGCTATGTATTGCTCAACCTGAGTCAGTTGGTCATCTGGAAGTTGAGCAATCTGTTGTTGAAGTTGACGGCGGCGCTCAAAGATAGTCATCGGACACCTCGCGGGAACAACTAAACTTTCATTTTACTTGATTAATATACTACCAAATCCAGAGTATAACCCATCACATCCTATTCCGATTAGAGATAGGCGATCGCAAATTTAGAAGAGTTATTAATGTTTCAAAACTAGATTTTTTATGGCTTCAAGCTGCCGTTGATACAATCTGAAAGGGGATATTCTCTAGAACAACTTGTGGCAACTGACCCGATCCAATAACCTCTTTTGCATCAAGAATTTCTACACCAACTAAAACTTCACCCGCACCAATATTTAGTGCTATTTCATCATTTAATCGCAAAGTACGGCATTCATGATATCCATCGACTAGGCGAATATAAAGAGAGTCAGTTTCTTGGTCATAACTAATTTTCATCGCGTTACTTTCCTCAAAAATAAAATGTATACACAGTAATCACTACAATCTCTGTCTCGCTTTCGGCAATGATTGGCGAAACTCGTTTAATAGCATAGGAGCGCCCTTGCCATTCTCTATTGAACTGAAAGTCGTAACGATATTCAAGTCTGCCTTGCTTGGCTTGCTTTTGATTGCCATTAACAATTGCTTCTGTTACTTCTAGCTCTTTTGTACCGCGCTCTATGCATTGCGATAAAGCGTGTTTGGTAAACCGAATTGGCTTCATAGAGTTTGCTTGAACCTGCTCCTGTCAACACTGTAACAATACATAAGCTAAGAAATGGTCATACACTATAAAAATCAAAAAGCTTGAACAAAGCCTTATTGCAACATTGAGCAGGAACTAGCTAAAAATAGCGATCGCACTCCACCAAATACAATGATCCAAATTTATCTCACACTTCTAAACCACTCAGTAATTCCCTGAGCGATCGCATCGGCTATCTTCTTCTGTTCTTCTGGGTTTACCACCTGCTCAAATTCATCGGGATTGCTCATAAAACCCAATTCCAGTAACACCGATGGCGCATCTGCTGGACGTGTCAGCGCCAGGTTATCCCAAAACACACCATAGGAAGGTTTGCCAAGTTTTTTGACTACATACTTCTGTAAAAATATTGCGAGGTTGTGGGCTTGGGGTTGATACCAAAAAGCGCCGAATCCCTTGGTTTTCTCAGCATCGCCATCATCGGGTAGAGAATTGTGATGTATGGAAATAGCGATCGCAGGTTCTTCTCGACTGATAATTGCCTGACGTTCTGCTAAAGAAACTTCGCGATCGTCTTCTCGCGTCATCACCACCGTTGCCCCTCGCCTCACCAAATCGTCACGCAACAACTTAGATACCACTAAATTCACATCTTTTTCTAAATATCCAGTTGGGCCACTGGCACCAGTTTCTTTACCTCCATGCCCTGGATCTAGTACAATCTTGAAATTAGCTAAAAGCTTGCGTCTTGTGCTGCCAATTTTAGGTGGATGACGCAAAGCTAAAACCAGGGTTGTACCGTCGTATCTCAGCTTATATCCCCACTGTTGAGCTTTTTTGAGGTTAAAGGTGTATTTTACTTGTCCTGGGGCTTCCTGTTGCCAGTCTAGGCGATAAATTAGGGGGTCATCATCCAGGCGAATTATGTCTGTTTGGGCAGTGGTATTGTAGAGAGTGAGAGCGAGAGTTTGGTCACTTTGTTGTACGCTCACGGGTACGGGAACTTGCAAAGGGAAAACTATCTCTGTCGCACTAGGGAGGTGACGGTATCCGACACTGCGAATTATTGTTTGTGGCGGAACTGCACCAGGTAAAATGCGGGTTTCTTTACTATTAATCCAAGCGCCATAATCTAGGCGCAACCATTCACCTTCCCTACCTGTAACCGTTGCGCGTGTGCCTTTGGGCAGTGGTGTCAGTCGAGAGTAATCGGTGCTAGGGCCAGTACGAGCCACGCCTGACTCTACTGTAACTTCAGAAATTGGCAACTGCGATCTTGAGAGGATTTCAATCTTACCAGATCCGGGTTGAGTTATCGTCTTGCCATCAAGCGTCAGTTGAAACTGAGGTTTTCCCAGGTCGGCGGCTGTTGCCACTGTAGTGCAACCTTGATAGTTGCCTACGCTAGACTGGGCATGAGGCTGATTTTGCCCTGTCAAAGCTGCCAAATTACTTGGTAGTTGTGCCTGTTCGGGTTGGGGTGAAAGGGTAATAGTTTGATTAGCCAGGGTTACAGAGACATTAGCGTTAGGGGGTGCGATCGCGCCAAAACAAATTACTTCTCCCGGTAATCTGGCAATGTCAACTGCGGGAGTCAGGGAATCTTTCGCAAAGGCTACCCCCTGTGGTAGTTCCGGGCTAGCGTTAAGCCTGATCACCTTAATTTTAAGTTCTTGATTCTGGCGACGCACAGTAAAAAGATTCTCCCCCAACTGCAAGGGGAAACTAGGGGAAAAATGACCAGCTTTGCTGCGGGTAATTGGCTTACTATTGATCAAAACCTGACCATCTGGTGGTGCAGTGCCCAGAAAGAAGATTTTTTGGGCACTTGTCTGGTAGTTTGTCTGGGGAAAAATAACTATAAGAGATGGCTGTGCCAATGCTATTGAGGAGGAGAGAATAAAGCCTAATATTACTAATCCTAGAAGTTTTTTCACAGCAAATCACAGAAGATTACACCACAATAACTGTGGCACAATGACGGGATGTATTTTTAGAAGTTGTTAGAAATTCAAACTACTATGACTAAGTTTATCTTTGTTACTGGAGGCGTTGTTTCCAGTATTGGTAAGGGCATTGTAGCAGCAAGTCTAGGGCGTTTGCTCAAGTCACGCGAATATTCGGTGTCGATTCTCAAACTCGACCCTTATATTAATATCGATCCTGGCACGATGAGTCCCTTTCAGCATGGGGAAGTATTCGTTACCCAGGATGGGGCGGAGACAGATTTAGACTTGGGGCATTACGAACGCTTTACCGATACCTCAATGTCGCGGTTGAATTGTGTGACTACTGGCTCAATTTACCAGGCAGTCATCAATAAAGAGCGGCGCGGAGACTACAATGGCGGAACTGTCCAGGTAATTCCTCATATTACCAATGAAATTAAAGATCGGATTTTACGAGTTGCCAAAAGTACAAATCCCTCTGTAGTAATTACAGAAATCGGCGGGACAGTGGGAGATATTGAATCACTGCCGTTTTTGGAAGCAATTCGCCAGTTCCGTAAAGAGGTGGGACGGCAGAATGTGCTGTATATGCACGTAACGCTAGTACCGTGGATTGCCTCGGCAGGTGAGATGAAAACTAAGCCGACACAACATTCAGTTAAGGAACTGAGATCCATTGGCATTCAACCAGATATTTTAGTTTGTCGGAGCGATCGCCCCTTACCCAAAGGATTAAAACAAAAATTGTCGGGATCTTGCGATGTCCCCGAAGAATGCGTCATCACTTCCCAAGATGCCAAAAGTATCTATGAAGTACCGCTAAATCTAGAACGCGAAGGCATGGCAGAACAAGTGCTGAACTTGCTGCAAATGGAACAACGTAAACCAGATTTGACGCAGTGGCAAACCCTGGTACAACGTTTACATAGTCCCAAGCACGAGGTAGAAATTGCGATCGTTGGTAAATATGTACAGTTAAGTGATGCCTACCTATCTGTAGTGGAAGCGCTGAACCATGCGGCAATCTCCACTTATGGCAAACTGCGTCTGCGTTGGATAAACTCAGAAGATTTGGAAACTGAATCAGCTGAAACTCATCTTCAGGGTGTCGATGGCATAGTTGTGCCAGGAGGTTTTGGGGTTCGGGGAGTGGATGGCAAAATTGCCGCGATTAAATACGCGCGCGATCGCCAAATCCCCTTTTTGGGTTTATGCCTGGGTATGCAATGTTCCGTGATTGAATGGGCTAGGCACGTAGGGGGATTAACAGGTGCCAATAGTGCTGAATTTGACCCTCACACAACCGATCCAGTAATTAATTTATTGCCAGGACAGCAGGAAGTAGTGGATTTAGGGGGTACAATGCGCTTAGGACTATATCCTTGTCGTGTTCTCCCTGATACTTTAGCTTTTAAGCTTTATCAAGAAGATGTGATTTATGAACGACATCGACATCGATATGAGTTTAATAATGATTACCGCGATTTGTTGTTAAAGTCTGGCTATGCGATCAGTGGTACTTCTCCTGATGGACGCTTAGTTGAAATTGTGGAATTACCCAAGCACCCATTCTTTCTTGCGTGCCAATTTCATCCAGAATTTCAATCACGCCCCAGTACCCCTCATCCCTTATTTAAAGGATTCATTCAAACAGCGATCGCTCTTTCTCTTTCGACATCTAGCACACCAACACCATTGGAGGTGTCATAACAATTCAAAATTCAAAATTCAAAATGAGGTTCGCAGATTCGCTAACGCTGCGCTAACAAAATTAATTGCAACATTAACTTAGGGCTTCAGTAGATTTGGACATCCAGGGTGCATCATTCGTAAATTTCGGACTTGAGGAGATGTTGTGGCGTACTGGGTGAAAATCCTTTACGAGAGGAAAGAATATGTGGTGAATTTTGAGCGTGTCCATGCTTTTTGTTATGAACTGAATGGCAGAGTTACTTTTTGGCTACCCGATAGTGCCATTCCCATAGTGATTAACCCACAAAGTAACCTGGAAGACTATCAAAAAATTCTCGATTATTTAGAATGTGTGACAGGATTAGAATTAGATCATGCCCACTGGGTAAGAATAAATTACGAAAAAAATGAATATGTAATTAATCTCAACTGTATCAGTTCATTTTGTCATGAACCGAACGGTAGGATAACTTTTTGGTTGCCAGATGGCACTATTCCCATCATCATCAACCCTGTGAGTAATCCTGAATCTTATGAAAAAGTTGTGAAATACGTTAAGAAAGCAACAGGATATTCTTTATCTTAGTGTGAACGAGGAACTTACTCTTGCTAAACTTTTAACTAAAGATAACAAAGTTAGCAATAAAGGCACGAGGAAAGGTTCAATGAATACTGTTGTGCTTAATCTAGAACCGATTGCTCATTTAACCGATGAGCAATTTTATCAATTGTGTGTTGCCAATAGTGATTTAAGCCTGGAAATGAATGCAGCCGGAGAATTAATTATTATGCCACCAGTAGGAGGAGAAAGTGGAAATCAAGAAGCTGGACTAATTACCGATTTAGAAATCTGGAATCGTCAAGCTAAATTAGGCAAAGTTTTTAGTTCTTCAACTATCTTTATACTTCCAAATGGTGCAAAACGTTCCCCTGATGCGGCTTGGGTAAAGTTGGAACGGTGGGAAGCTTTAACACTAGAACAACGAAAAAAATTTCCGCCACTTGTACCCGATTTTGCAATTGAATTGCGTTCTGAGGCAGATCGGCTTGCACCTATCCAAGCGAAAATGCAGGAATACATAGAAAATGGTTTGCGTTTGGGTTGGCTAATTAATCCTCAAGATAAGCAAGTGGAAATTTACCGACTCGAAAAAGCTGTAGAAGTTATGCAAATGCCGGCGATTCTTTCTGGAGAAGATATATTACCTGGATTTGAGTTGCAAGTATAGGTAGATGATAAGCCTCAATCCCTATTTCTCAGTGGGTAAAAGCACAATTAATTCTCCAAGGCGCTTCAATATAGTGAGTACTTGGTGTAGTTCTGAATCACGTTCAATTGATAGCGCATCAGATCGGGCATACCAAGGATGTTCTTGTTGAATCAATTTGACAAAAACAAATTCCCTGCCGTTGATTAGTAAACCAAAAATTGGTTGTGCAGGATTTGGACGATCAAGCATATAAGCGAGTGCTTGAGGTAGGGCTGTCATCACATCAAATTTACTGCTTTTAGATTCGATGACAAGTACCCAAAAACGTTTTTGGATGACAAGAACATCAATATTTCCTTTAACGAGAAAGCTTTCGTCTTCGGCAGAAATCTCCACAGAAGTCTCGGTTTCAATCTCAAAAGGAGGTTGATAAAACCCAGCTAAATCGAGTAAAGGAGATAGCACTACCATCTTTACCGCCTCTTCTGACATGAGACGGTGCTTATTCAAGTTTAAATAGTTGCTTTTGACTCGTGCGATTGCTTGCTTTTCACTATCTGCCAGAGTTGGCAAATTTTCTGTCCATTCTGGAAAGAAGTTGGTGTCTGTGGCAAGTTGCAAACCAAATTTTTCTTCTAATTCGTAAAGACTTACATCTCTAGCTGGGATTGTTTGAACCATAATCTAACATTCCGAATAGCGTTGCCATGCCAACTTTGCTGCACCTACCATCCCCGCAAAATTGCCTAACTCCGCTGGTAATATTTGTAAATCCACTCGTGATAAAGGCTGCACTCGCTTCTCAATTTCTGCCTTCACACCTGGTAAGAAAAACTCAAAGCTGCCACTGATACCGCCACCAATGACGATCGCTTGCGGTGTGAGTACATAAATCAAACTGGTCAAACCAATTCCCAAGGTAATACCATATTCTTGCCAAAAAGTCAATGCTGCGGTATCTCCTTGTTGGGCAAGAAAACCCAATTCGATGGGTTCCTTGAAAGTGCGGCGGCGAATCGCAGTAGCACAGGCATATTGTTCTAAAGAGCCTTGATTGCCACTATTACAAATTGGCCCATCAGGATTTAAGGAAATTAAACCCAATTCACCGGCGACTCCTTGATGTCCAATAAATAGTTTGCCATCAAGGATAATTGCACCACCAACCCCAGTACCTAAAGTTAGCAGAATCAGATTTTGAAAGTGGCGACCGGCTCCCAGCCAAGCTTCTCCTAAAAGAGCGCAATTAGCATCGTTAGCGATCGCAGTCGGTTTGCCAGTTTTAGCTTCTAACCAGTCTGCTAAAGGCACATCGATCCATCCAGGCAAGTTAATGGCGATTTTGGCAATGCGTCCTGCGGCATCGGATGGGCCAGGAGTACCAACACCAATCGCAACAGCTTGATTATCTGGATCAATTTGGGCGATCACATCTACCAGCACTGCTAACACAGCTTCCGGCGTTGTTGGTTGAGGAGATACCACAGTCAAAGATTGCAGACAAGTACCATCATCTGCAAAACGCCCCAGCTTAATCGCTGTTCCCCCGACATCAATGCCAATTACTTGAATTTTGTCATTAGTCATTAGTCATTAGTCATTAGTCATTGGGCATTGGGCATTGGTAATTGGTGAACAGCTATTACCCATTCCTTATTCTCCAATTAAAAATCGACAATTTGTCAGGGTTTTAGCCTCTGGTCGCAAAAAAAGTTCTAATTTTTCTATTTTATTGAATGCGAGTTGTTTTCATCACCAATATTAAGACGCGGGGCTTTCAACTCTGCTCTCTGTAAATTAGCAACAGTTGTGGTACGAAAACTCGATTGCTCCTGCCAAGCTGTAATTGGCGCACCTCTTAAAATACCAGCAAGGGCAACAGAAAGGATAAACCCGCCAGTAGCGGCAGCAATTAACGTTAAATTATCTTTCATACAATTCTCTCTATTGTTTATTTGTCCTTTGTCATTTGTCTTTTGCTAATGACTAATGACTACTTTCGGATTCTATTTTCTCTTCGTAATCGGGGATTGACAAATTCATTTAACCCTTCGCCAAGTAGTGATAACCCTACCACCATGAATGTCATCGTCAAACCAGGGAAAAGCGTAGTCCACCAAATGCCAGTAGGTAGAGCTTCTAGGGCTTGTTTTAAATCATGTCCCCATTCTGCCACTTCTTCGGGAAGTCCTAGCCCCAAAAAGCCCAAACCGCCCAACACCAAAATCGCATCAGCGGCGTTGAGTGTAAATAGAACGGGTACGCTTTGAATGACGTTGAAAAACAGATAACGAGAAAGCACAACCCAAGTAGAAGCGCCCATTGCTTGAGCAGCTTCGATGAACACTTCCGTTTTCACGCTGACGGTGTGGTTGCGAACAACGCGGTAATATTGGGGAATGTAGGCAATGCTAATAGCGATCGCTGCATTTAATATCCCACGCCCCACCACAAAAGCCAGCGTCACAGACAGCAGTAGCCCTGGTAGAGTGTAGATGCTATCCATAATAAACAGCAACACTTTATCCAATTTCCCACCAAGATACCCACTCAGCATCCCCAAAGGCACACCAATAATCATACTCAGCGCCGTTGCCAAAATTACCACCTGCAAAGCAGCTTGAGCGCCGAACAATGTCCGGGAGAACACATCATAGCCCAGACGACTAGTACCAAACCAATGTTTAGCTGAGGGTGGCTCGTGAATTGGATTAGAGAGAAAATCTTTGGGGTTTTGCAGCCATCCCCAAGCCTGCAATACGGGAGCGAAGAATGCCAGGAAGATGAAAAATAGGGTAATGGCTAACCCGATGAGCATGAGTTTTTGGGAAAGATTGGGACTTTTGCCAAACTCTAAAAATGTCGGTAGTCGCCGTTTTGTAATGGCCATAAAGCGATCGCCTGAAGCAAAGCTTGATACGCTGACCATTTTACATATTAGATCGGGGATTGCGTAAACATCCTCAATAAAAGTCCGACTAATTTACGATAAATACAAAGCTAGACTGAGTTAGAGGTGAAATTATCGAATAGAATTCAGTGGATACCTTAGATAATTATCGACAGCTTATCAAAGAGATATTAGTAACCTATACACAAATTCCTTATTCCCACGCAGCTATTGAATGTAAAGTAGTCTTTGATAGTGAAAATGACAGTTATTTGCTGATAACGTTAGGCTGGGATGGTGTTAAGAGAATTCACGGGTACTTAGTTCATATTGATATTATTGATGGCAAAATTTGGCTGCAACGGGATGACACAGAAGATGGTGTAACCTACGAATTCATAGCAGCCGGAATTCCTAAAGATCAAATGTTTTGGGATTTCACCCGCCAAATGTTAGGCAACGCACAGGATATGCTATTGCCTAACTTATTAAAGCTAACAGTCTTGGGCATTGAAAAGAGGCAGAGGGGCGGGGGGCGGAAGGGAAAACTCTTCTCTCTTGCTCCCTGCTCCCTTGCTTCTTCCCGGCTCCCTCATCCCCATGTCCCATTCTCTTACAGATTGCTTTCAATCAACTGGCGGTATTCGCTCTTTTGCTTCACACCTTTGACTTCCTTCACCAGTTCTTTGTTTTTGAACAATTGAACTGTTGGCGTTCCTGTCACACCAGCATTTTCAGCAATATCTCGGTCTTTGTCGATGTCAATTTCTACAAAGTGAATCTTGCTGTCAAATTCATCCACCACTTTATTTAAAATTGGTTTCAGGGTATGACAAGGGCCGCAACCAGGGGAGACATATTTAACAAGGAGCAAGCGATCGCTTTCATGGAACAATTTCCGTAAGGCATAACCTCCCTGATGGCGCGTCCCATCTAAGTTAAATCCAGCTTCTTCCTCGGCTTCAGTCTTTTTGGCTGGCTGATTTTCTAATTCATTATCTGCTGTTTCTGGCTGTTGATGGAATTCTTGAATCAAACCGGTAGATGACAACCAACGTTCTGCTAACATCGCCGCCATACAACCAGTACCCGCAGCCGTAATTGCTTGCCGAAACTCATGATCTTGTACGTCGCCAGCAGCAAAAACGCCTTCTACACTGGTTTCCACAGTACCGTGCTTGGTGACAACGTAACCTACCTCATCCAGTTCTAATTGCCCTTTAAATAGAGAGGTATTGGGAGTGTGACCAACGGCGTAGAATAAACCTTTAGCGTGCAGTTGGCTCTCTTCACCAGTTTTAGTATTGCGGATTTTCACCCCTTCCATGCGATCGCTACCGAAGATATCCACGGCTTCTGTATTCCAATGCACCTGGATTTTCGGGTTGCTCAAAACCCTATCTTGCATGGCTTTAGAAGCTCGCATTTTATCGGTGCGTACCAACATATTTACCTTAGAGCCGTATTTGGTGAGGTAAATTGACTCTTCCGCCGCCGAGTCGCCAGCACCAATTACAGCTAATTCTGCACCGTGGAAAATTGGTGTTGCACCATCGCAAATTGCACAAGCGGAAATACCCCGACTCCAGAATTCATGTTCGCTGGGTAAACCCAAACGTTTTGCAGTTGCACCAGTAGCAATGACGATGCTGTTGGTTTTTATTTCCCTTTCTTGCGATCGCACTGTAAATGGACGCTGACTCAAGTCAACTGATATAACATCTTCAGTATATAGTTCAGCCCCCCAGCGCTCCGCCTGCGCCTTCATCTGATCCATCAGTTCCGGGCCAGTAATCCCTTTAGGAAACCCTGGAAAGTTCTCAACTTCCGTCGTTGTCATTAGTTGCCCACCAGGTAAACCCCCGGCTTGGAAACCTTCAAATACAACAGGTTTCAGGTTAGCGCGTCCGGCATAAATGGCGGCTGTATAGCCTGCTGGGCCAGAACCGATAATTACCAAGTTTTCTACAGTTGGGTTAGCCATGACAATATACGAACTCATAACGACTACGTTTAATATAGCATAACAATTCACGATTGGCTACATCAGATGGTAAGCGATGTCTGCGACGGGCTACGCCTACGCCCATTGGTGTCAACTTAACGTGAAAACTAGCCTAGTACCGCAAGGCGGAATTAAAAATTAAAAATTAAAAATGACTACAGCGTAAGCGTTTCATTGATTTGGAATGGTGAGGCAGTCCGATCTTCTCCCTTGGCGTTAGCCTCTCCCTTTGGGAGAAGGGGAGACGCCAAAGGCGATGGGGGTTCCGTTCCCCCCATGAGGAACTGCCGTTAGCGAGTCTTCTCCCAAGGGGAGACGCCAAGGGCGAACGAGCGTCAGGGGTGGTTTATTTACGCCGTGTTGTACTAGTAAAAGCTTTTAGATATTGTCTCGTTTCCAGTCTCCGACTGGGAATCGCCTCACTTGCGGCAGATCCACCAGAATTCCGGCTGGGAACGAGGTTTTAAAGGAGTTTCAGCTGAAGTTGACACCAATGGCGATCGCCAAATGCCTACGATACTATAGGAATCCGATTTGATTACTAAACTTACTTGCGTAGAGAGGGAATAGACGTGTACTGAGTTTTTTCACGCAATCAAATACGAGTCTTATATACGCTCAACACTTGCCAAGTACTTAAAGCTTAATTTTAATCTAAAATCTAAAATCCAAAATTGCTATGCGAGCCAGAATTGAAAATAAAATACTTTTGATCCACCACGAAGATTTACCAGAGTTTAAGAAGGGTGGTTCGGTAGTGCGGAACTCTTATTTTTGGGCGCTACGTTCAATTGCTGGTCAAGCTTCGCGTTATCGTGATTGGGAATATGAACCGGAAGTTTGGCTAGCGCTTTCACGAATGCTTTTGTCGTTTGCTGAATCCGGGTATTTGGGTCTTAGAGAAACCCTACTAGAGTTTCCCATATCTCAAGGGGAAATTCCAAATTTGCTGCGAGATGTGTCTACTTTTGAATAGGGTTAATAGGGTTAAGTAGATGTGCTTCAATATTTGTCATTGGGATAAGGCAGGGAGCAGGGGTTATATATCTCCTTCATCTCCATCACTCACTACTCAGCACTCATTGGGCACTTGAATGAGGTTCAATGCGTCACAATTAGCCATGACAAACCCTAGTTAACAGCAATCCTGAAGCAAAGATAGTCGTGAGAAGACAATTAAGATGTACCAGTTAGTGGAGCAGAAGAACGTGAAAATAGCAGTTATTACTAAAATATTACTTACATCCATAAGTTTGTTAACTTTATCATTTGCTCCAGGTCAAGCATCGGCTCAACTTATACCACAACCTTGGGTTTCAGTGGGTGGAAAAGATGGTGATGTAACTTATGCTGTCGGAGCTAGAGCTTTAAATTTTGGGGTTGAGGTAGGAACTGGCCCTGATGGTGCTACAGGAGTAGATGTTTTGAAATTTATCAGTTTGCCTGTAATTTCACCCTATGTAGGAGTTGGACTTTATTCAGGGGATAAAGGTGTTGCAGTTTCAGGTGGCGTTCAGGTAAGTGCTACAGATAACGTTTTTGTTGGTGCTGGTTACAATTCTATTCGTGGTTTTAACGGGCAACTGGGAATAAGATTTTAACTAATTACAGCTGTATAAAAAGTTTAGAGAGTCAAAAAAATTCTCTATTCTGATCTGACTCCCATAGCGTTTCTCGATCTGGTAAGGTACACCTGTAGGGGCACTGCCGTGCCCATTTTGAAAAAGTGTGGGCTAGAGATATGTGGCATTTGACAAGTCGTTTGAATCGCAAAGTATTGGCTCATACTGTTTGTGTCTGGCTAAATCGTCTGTTTGGCTTGGAACCATTACATTTTGATAGTCTTGTGACAGAATAAGTTGCACATCGCGTGAGTTTGGAGTTAAAGGCCTCTTTTACACTCATAACTCATAACTCATTAAAGATACTCACGTAAGAATTCAAAGGGATCATCTTCCCAACAAGGTTCAGGTATCAGCCAAAATAGACTACCACTGATGTCGGCTTCAATTTCATCACCGTCGTCTCTATCAAATAGTTCTATCAAAGCTGTCCAATCACGTTCTCTCAGAGACGTTAACGATGGGGCATATACCTGGAGATTATTTGAGTAATTCACGCGCAAAATTGTGCTTTACAGCCGTAAAAAGTTAGTATAGAAATTTGTAAATAATCAAATTTTAGCTTCGACAATCACAGTTAAATAGTAGTTCTAGGTTTTATACCCAGTTTTAAAATAAAAATTGTATTGAGACGCATAGAGTCAGACACAAAGTCTTCATAGCCTAAGTCCCGCGCTTCTAAATATGGGTTATTGCTCCCTCCTGCTTCCTACCTCTTACCTCTTACCTCCTGATTTTGATACTATTAAACATTGACTGCTCTCACAAGTGTCTCACAATTTAAATCGGACTACTATAGTATTTCTTACATAATTACAAGCTGAATTTACTCAGGCTGGAAAAATTCTTGAGGCTGAGATTCGACTAATTCCACACCAAAGACTTCCGCAAAGGACTGTGCTACATAAAAACGCACTTCCTGGCAGCTGATACCTGGAATCCATTCGGCTAAACTGCCTACAGGTTTATCAGAAATACCGCAGGGTACAATGCGCTCAAAGCCTGTCATGTCTGGACAAACATTTAATGCAAAGCCGTGCATAGTAATCCAACGGCTGACTTTAATCCCAATCGCTGCAACTTTTCGCCCTTGTAACCAAACGCCAGTAAAAGCCGGAATTCTTTCTCCTTGCAAGCCATAAACTGCCAATACGCGAATTATTACTTCTTCGAGTTGCCGTAAATACCAATGGAGGTCTTTACGATAACTTTGCAGATTTAAAATTGGATAGCCTACCAATTGACCGGGACAATGGTAAGTAACCTCTCCGCCTCTTTCAATTCGATGCACATCATATAGACTTTTGTCAATATCAAATTTGAGAAAATCTGAGTTGCTTCCTTGTCCGAGAGTGTAGACAGGTGGATGCTCTAGTAAAATTAACACGTCATCTAGATTAGGGTCATGGATGCGCTCAGTGAGGAGCGATCGCTGCCATCCATGAGCTTTTAAGTAAGGCATTAATCCTTGGTTATACAGCAAACAACGGTTTTTATCTGGTTTGTTACTATGAATCATGCCAAAAATCAACTGTAATAAGGACGAAATATATTTCAAGTTACAGGATTAGAATCAACAAATATTAAGCTTTGCAAAGGATTTTAAAGGAAAGTCAAGGGAACCTGCATTAGAAAATACAAAGTGCTAGGTTGAATATTAACCTCAATAGGTTTTTAGGAGGAATTCTCTGCAATAAACATCATGCCAAGATGATAAAGACGATTGCACTGGCTGATGATTTTCATAAAATTGTTTGTATTTCAAACAGGATCAAACTTCCACAAAGACTTGTATTATTTAACAACAGCAAGCAAACTTCAACTGAACACAGAAGGAGCAACTATCAACAGTTCTGTAAGCGTTGCTTTAAAAAAGAGGGTACTCATAGGAGCTACCATTCAGATTGCCTCACCTAAGAGTTCTAAGTGGATATCAAATTGGATATCAGCGCAGAGATAAGGAGGTAAATCAAGGGTATACTTGATAACAACTCAAATGCAGGAAGCTGAGAGACAGCTTACCAGCAATATATACAATATAGTTCACAATTTGTTTTGGCGGGAATAATAAACTTACCGCAACTTCTTTTCATACAAAGCAAATTCACACATTCAAATATTCAGCGGGAGAGTATTACATGAAGCTTGTCATCCACAGCAAAAATATTGAAATCACCGATGCGATTCGTGAGTATGTACATCAAAAGATTGAAAAAGCAGTTAGTCACTTTCAGAGCCTTACAAATGAAGTGGATGTGCATCTTAGCGTCGCCCGGAATCCCCGAATTAATACAAGACAAGCAGCTGAAGTAACTATTTATGCTAACGGTAGCGTTATTCGTGCCGAGGAAAGTAGCGAAAACCTATACGCCAGCATTGACTTAGTTGCAGATAAAATTGCCCGTCAACTGCGGAAATACAAAGAACGACGCCAAGACCAGAAAACTCAGGCCCTACCAACAGAAGTAGTTGTTGCAGATACGGTAGTCACAGATTTGATTGGCGATCGCACCCCCGAATTACCCAACGAAGTCGTCCGCACCAAATATTTTTCCATGCCACCGATGACCCTTGCAGAAGCCTTGGAACAGCTGCAACTCGTGGGACACGATTTTTATATGTTCCACAATTCTGAAACTGGAGAGATTAATGTAATTTACGAACGCAACCACGGCGGTTATGGCGTAATTCATCCCCGCAATGGTAACGGTCATACTAACGGCAAGAATGGCAAGGCAAGCCACGCTAATATTGTCATCCCGGAAAAGTCTCATTCTAAATAGGGACTAGAGACTGGGGACTAGGGACTAGGGACTAGGAGAGAGTTTCCTAATCCCCAATGCCCAATCCCCTATTTTGCAAGTTGTTGCAAAGTTTTCAGCGCTTCCTCAACATGACCTTTAAAGTTAAACATTGAATCAAACACGTATTGCACAACTCCCTGTTGGTCAATGACATAAGTAACGCGACCAGGGAATAAGCCAAAGGCTGCTGTTGCACCATATAGCTTTCGTACTTGGTCGCCTTTGTCAGTTAATAGAGTGAAAGGTAGATTGTATTTCGCAGCAAATCGCTGGTGAGATTCACTGGAATCAGCACTGACGCCGACAATTTCAGCGCCAGCGGTTTTAAATACTTCATACTGATCGCGAAAGGCGCAAGATTCCGCCGTACATCCGGGTGTATCGTCCTTGGGATAAAAATATAAGACAACAGCTTTGTTGCCGCGAAAATCTTGGAGGCTTACTGTTGAGCCGTTTTGGGCAGGTAGAGTGAAATTAGGAGCGGTATCTCCAACTTTGATTGGCATAGCAAATAGTGGTAATTACTTAACAAAATTTTACCTTGTATCCAAGTTTATAAATTTTGCTTGATTACCTGCATCAAGGGGAGTAGCTTAGATACTCATCTAACACAAAATTCCGCTTATGCGCCTGACTTCATTGGATGTTTTTCGCGGCATTACCATCGCGGCGATGATTCTCGTCAATATGGCGGGTGTCGCAGATGATGTATATCCTCCCTTAGCCCACGCTGATTGGCACGGTTGCACACCAACTGATTTGGTATTTCCCTTCTTTCTGTTCATTGTTGGTGTAGCGATGACTTTTTCGCTGTCAAAGTACACCGAAGGCAATAAACCAACCTCAACTGTTTACTGGCGGATATTGCGCCGCGCGGCCATTCTCTTTGCCTTGGGATTGCTACTAAATGGCTTTTGGAATCAGGGTATTTGGACTTTTGATTTGAGTAGCATTCGCATTATGGGAGTGTTGCAGCGCATTAGCCTTACCTATCTGCTGGCTTCTCTAGCTGTTCTCAACCTTCCGCGTAAAGGTCAATGGATACTTGCAGTAGTTCTACTTATCGGCTACTGGGTAACGCTGATGTATTTACCAGTGCCAGAATACGGTGCAGGAGTTTTGACGCGGGAAGGTAATTTCGGTGCTTATGTTGACCGCCTGATTATTCCCAAAGCACATTTATATAAGGGTGATGGTTTCAAATTCATGGGAGATCCAGAAGGACTCTTCAGTACTATTCCTGCTATAGTAAGCGTCCTCACTGGCTACTTCACTGGGCAATGGATACGCAGTCAAACCGTACAATCACGCACAAGTATAGGTTTAGGATTATTTGGAGTTGGTTGCTTAATTATCGGTTGGATTTGGGGATGGACATTCCCCATTAACAAAAAGCTGTGGACAAGTTCTTATGTGTTCTTTAGCAGCGGTTGGGCATTACTGTTGCTAGCAGCTTGTTATGAATTCATCGAAGTCCGGTTGATGCGTCGCTGGAGTAAGCCTTTTGAAATTATGGGCTTAAATGCGATCGCTCTTTTCGTTGCATCAGTTTTATTGATTAAAATCTTAGTCAAAACCACTATTGGCACTGGCAAAGACGCTCCCAGTACCTACAATTGGATTTACCAGAATTTTTTCGCATCTTGGGCAGGGGCGTTGAATGGTTCCCTGTTATTTGCCCTAGTCACTGTGTTGTTGTGGTGGGCTGTTGGTGTTCTAATGTATCGGCAACGCTGGTTTTTGAAAGTGTAAATTTGCAAGCAGGCATCAGAAATTAAAAATATTTTGGTTGTTATTTACGTTTTATTGTTGTTAATGTTACAACAGGTATTAAGTGATGGATTTGTAACACTTTAGGAACAAAGGTAAGCACAACTTTATCTATAATTACTGGCGCGTTAATCTGCGCTTTCTTTGGCAACTCATTTAAGTTCTTGATATTGTTTCTAACGTTGGAAGCTTCCACAGATAAATCTGTGCGTTGAAAATTCTTATTTCTTCTAATTCACTAAATTAATCCATAGAAAAATTGTGAGGTAATGTATGCGTCGCATGAAATTTTGGGTATTTTTGCCAATTGCCTTGATATTGGGCTGCTCAGATCAAATTTTGCAATCTAATCCATCTGTAGCCAACCCTAATCCAGCAGTACAAACTAGTCCAACTTTGTTAGCAAAGGCGAGTTATCTTTCACCACTAGAACAGCAGGTAATTGTTGAGACAAATAAGGTCAGAACAAATCCCAAGTCATATCTCCCGATTCTGGAAAATTATAGAAAGCGCTTTGAGGGGAACCGAGTCAAAATTTCTAATAATACTTATTTGCGAACTCAAGAAGGAGTTAAGGCAGTTGATGAAGCGATCGCATTTCTCAAATCAGCACGTCCTATAGGAGCCTTGAGTGCATCAAAGGGTATGTCTTTAGGAGCAAAAGACCACGTTAAAGACCAAGGCCCAAGAGGTGTTACAGGTCATGATGGTAGCGATGGTAGCAGTCCTTTTACTCGCATCAACCGCTATGGTAAATGGCAAACAACCGCAGGTGAAAATATCAGTTATGGCCCAAACAGCGCTCAAGATATCGTTATGCAATTAATTATTGATGATGGTGTGCGCGATCGCGGTCATCGAAAAAATATTTTTAACGGCGCTTTCAAAGTCTCTGGTGTTGCTTATGGAACTCACAAAGCATACAGAACAATCTGCGTGATTGACTACGCTGGTGGGTATCAGGAAAAATAATTTTAAGTAGGGAATGGTGAAATCGGGGAGAAAAACGAATGTCTATTGCACCATTCCCAATTAAAAATCTAAAATCTAAAACCCAAAATAGTATCGTCTATGTCTAAAGATTTTCTTGCGATTATAATATTTTTTACTTTTGTAGTTGTTGTTATAAATATTTTATATTTCCAATGGGAAAACAAAAAAGAACAGCAAAGAACTGAAAAAATTAAACTTATTGCTACTCAGTTAAAAATAAATTTTTTAGCAGAAGATAGTAATAATGTTATGCAGTATTTACATAATTTTAGACTATTCAAACAAGGAGGGAGAAATTTAATTACAAATATATTGTCTAAAGAACTTAAAAACTTTAGAATATACATTTTTGAATATAGATACTCAATATATAGTACTAAAACCAAACACGAACATTGGCAGACAATAGCTTTCTTGTATGATAAGAATATGCATACTCCTAAGTTTTTATTAAAACCAAAAGGTATTTTTGATCAACTCAGTCATTTTTTAGGATATCAGGATATCAACTTTGATAAATATCCCAGATTTTCTGAACAATATCTGTTGCGGGGTAGTGATGAGAAAGGGATTCGTCAGATATTTACTGACAACTTACTTTCTTTTTTTGAAGCCAAAATAGGATTTTACCCAGCTATGCAAACAACACCATGTCTAGAGGCAGCAGACGCCTGTTTGATTTATTACCGTGAAAATGTACGTCTTGAACCAGAACAGATTGAATTATTCTTACAAGAGGGGATGGAAGTTTTTGATTTATTGAGAGCAAAAATATCCGACAACTAAAGGATATTGTTGAGATTATCCCAAACTGAATAATTTTGCGATCGCAGGCAATAATTTATTACCCGCTTCAACCAGGGATGCGATCGCAGGTAAACTAGAAAATATCCCTTTCAACATGGTGATTGCGGTTTTTGCAGTCTTTTGCTTGGTAGATTCTTGGGGATTTTTACCTGCTTCAGCTAAAGTTCTGCATAGCTAAAGTTTGCACCCGCAAGGTCTTGTCTATTTTTGAAGTTGCGTCCTCGAAGATTTTGACCGGAGAAGTCTAAAGCCATGTTCCACTTTACACAGGTAAGCAAATTTTACTACACGCTTACTGCTGTAAATTTAAGAATAGTTAAATATATTTCTAGTTGAGCAATTTCGGGGTTCAGAGGCTCAATGTTGAGGCTCTACAATGCTTTAAGAAGCACAAAAGTAGGTGTAATTGTAATGCAATCAATTTTTTGGAGTGTAGAAGAAGTAGCCCTAAGAGCTAAACAGTTTTACGAAAACGGTATTCGTCAAAATGTCGAGTATGTTGACAATATCGGCAAGATGATTGTGATTGATGCTGAAACAGGTGAATATGGGATAGATCCAACTGGTGTAGACACAGCGTTAAAGTTAAAACAGAAAAACCCTAATGCTAGATTGTTCACCATCCGAATTGGTTATGATGTTGCTGTAAGTTTTGGTGGTGCGATGGAGCGTACTGCTGAATGATTTATGGCAAAGTAATCAATGGTAGAGTAATAATTCCAGTGGTTTTTCGCTTCCCTTTGCAACCAGATTTTTCTCTAGATTTTGTCATTGATACTGGATTTAATGACCATCTAACTTTACCACCACAGGCAGTCAGTGCAATGAATCTTCCCTTGTATTCTAGTACTGAAGCAAGGTTAGCTGATGGTAGTCAAGCTTTATTATCTATACACTTAGCAATAATTTTATGGGATGGCATAGAAAAATTAGTTCCAGTTTTAGCTGCTGGTTATAAACCTTTACTAGGAACTTCTCTGATGGCAGGATACCATCTAGAAATAGATTTTCAAGACAATGGTTTAGTTTCCCTAGAAAAACTCTAATCGATAAGTTCTTGTTTGTATTGGTTAAAGTTGCGTGTTTGAAGATTTTGACCGGAACAGTCTAAGGGAACTCCAAGAAATAAATTATCTTATTTTGTGGGGTGGGCATCTTGCCCGTCCAGTCCATAGGGCGGGCGAGACGCCCACCCCACAAGAGTTAATTAGGATGGATATTTTTTTATTTGGAAGTCCCTAAAGCCATGTTCCACTTTACAGAGGTGAGCAAATTTTAATACACGCTCACTGCTGTAAATTCAAGAATAGTTAGATATATTTCTAAGTTGAGGCTAAAAGGTGCAACTTCGAGGTTCAAAGGTGCAACGCCGAGGTTCAGAGGCTCAACATTGAGGTTCAAAGGTGCAACGTCGAGGCTAAAAGGTGCAACTTCGAGCTTAAAAGGCGCAACATTGAGGTTCAAAGACGCAACATTGAGGTTCAAAGCTGCAACGCCGAGGTTCAGAGGCGCAACATTGAGGTTCAAAGGCTCAACGCCGAGGTTCAGAGGCGCAACATTGAGGTTCAAAGGCTCAACGCCGAGGTTCAAAGGCTCAACGCCGAGGTTCAAAGGCTCAACGCCGAGGTTCAAAGGCTCAACGCCGAGGTTCAAAGACGCGATAAATCGCCGTCTCTACAATAGTTAGTCCTTTGTAGAGACGGCGATTCATCACGTATCTTGCTTTAACCGAACAGTATTGTCTACCTAACTTATTCCCCTACAACCCAGGCACCATGAAACCCATAAGGCACTCGTTGAGGAATTATCACCCGCGCTACAGGTTCAGCAGTTATATCTTGAGCATTTACCACTACTAATTCGGAAGTATCTTCACCCTCATCATGGACGAAAGTTATAAGCCAACCATCATCTTCAGCCGTTGCACCAGGACGCGGCGCAAACACAGCTTCACCGCCGTAGCGTCCTTCTCCAAATTCATGGGTTTGGGACTTTCCATTGCTGAAGTCATATTTGATGATACCTTCAAATAAAGGTAGAGGATTGTTTGCCGCTTTATTACTGTAGCCATATCGGGTTTTTCGCCCCAATAAGTTTTCGTTGACGCGAGGAAATTCGGAAGTTACATCATCCAACATTTCTTCACGCACTGTCCCCGTGCTGAGGTTAAATCGCCACCGATGTAAACGAGGAATATTTGCTTCTGGGTCGGGTTGCGAATCATTTAAACCCAAAACATTAGTAGAACTCATGCGACAAGCAATCAGCACTACTTCGTCTCCGTCTTCGTAGGCGTTGAGGGTATGGAAGACATAGCAAGCAGGACTCTCAAACCATCGGATATTACTGTTGTCACCGTGGCGTGGTAAAATCCCGAAACGACTGGAGCGATCGCGCTCAAACATCATTACAGGTTCTCCGCGTTGCGCCCTTTCAAGGTTAAAAGTCAGGGGCAAATCCATGAAAATAGTGTAGTTTTCAGTGATGGCAAAATCGTGCATCATCACCCCTATTGGCAACTCAATTGGTACTGTCCGCAAGAGTTCGCCTTGTGCTGAAACCACACTATATTGTAGGTACGGTGGCACAAACAAAGAATAGCCAAAGAAGATCATCTCTCCTGTCACTGGGTCTACTTTGGGATGGGCTGTGAAGGCAGAAACCAGTTTGCCATTGTAGGTATACTCGCCAATAGTATCTAATTCAGGCAGCTTGATAGCGTGAGGTTTACCCCCCTCGTTCAGCGCCAACATCTGACCAGCGTGCCACACTAAAGCAGTGTTGGCGGTATTTTTGCGGGGGCCGTGGGGGTTATCCATTTGCGGTGGTTCTAACAATCCACTCCAAATAGCCTTACCCGCTTCTCGTTCTTTTTTCCATCCGGCTGTCTGGATGTAGCGGTTACGATAAGTGGCTACGCCGTTGCTAATTTGCACACCATGCAACATCCCATCTCCATCAAACCAGTGATATTCACCGATGGGTGTCCATTGAGGGTTAGGGCCATTCCGTACAAACATCCCCGATAGTTCGGGTGGTAATTCACCGATGACTGACAATTTGTCGGTGGTGATTTCTTCATGGATTGGAGCGAAGTTGCGATCGAGATAGGGATTGACTGCTATTGTTACCATTGTGCTGAATTAACTGTAAATTTGGGTTTGCCATTATGCTGATTGTGGAATTTTTGCAATCGTTCTACAAATTAAACCTTTTCTTCTAGCTGTTTAATTCGTTTGATTTGCAGGAGGTTCCACTCATCTTCAGAAAAAGGTGTGCTAAACCAGGTATCTAATATTTCTTTAGCGATCGCTTCTGTAGTTGCACGTAAACTTAATACAAGAACATTCGCATGATTCCAGATGCGGGCCCCGCGTGCCGTCTCAGCATCATGGCACAATGCTGCACGTATGCCAGAGACTTTATTAGCGGCTATAGATGCACCCGTACCAGTCCAACAAAAGACAATTCCCTCATCTGCTTTCTGGGTTGCTACCGCCGAAGCAACTTTACTACAGCTAACAGGCCAATCGATTTCAGGATCATTCTCGGCTAGGGAACCAAAGAGTATAACTTCATGCCCACGTTGCTTAAGTTCTGCCAGTACCCTATCGGTAAGGTTGGTGCGTTCATCACTGCCAATAGCAATTTTCATGCATTCCCCTTTGAAATTAGTCTTCCCCATCTCCTCATACTACGATGTTTATAGGGGGAGCATCTCAACGAAAGTAAAAATACCAGGCGATTAGAAATCGGGACTACACAAACTAAGTCCGCCTACGCAGACTCAAAGAAAGCGTCTCCAGAACTAGAGCCAAGAGCAGCAGCACCATTAATTTCAATTGAGCGGAAAAGATTGTAGTGATTTATTGTTTGCGCTCCCACAGTTGACGTAACTTTGACTAAATTACTCAAGGAAATTATCTGATTCTTTTGGGAACGAACGTACAGTTTACCAATATCCTTGGGGTTAGAACGAAACTGGCGATCTGCTTGGATATACACGCGATAATTGCGCTGTTGCAGATTGAAATCATTCAGGTATTGCGATCCTAAAGCAGTTTGTAATGTACTAAAGATTAATCCTATTAAAAGAATAGCGATCGCATAGACCGATGCAAAGATTGGCCGCTTAATAAAAAAGTCAACAAACATAGGTTACAAAATTGGGCTTTGGGTATTTGGTATTGAGAATGGGGCATGGGGCATTGAAAAGAGGCAGAGGGGCAGGGTGCGGGGGGCGGAGGGGAAAATTCTTCTCCCTGCTCCCTGCTCCCCTGCTCCCTACCCCCTGTCCCCATGCTTAACTCCCTCATCTCCCCTATTCAGCTAAGGCTTCTGACTACCCGCTTCTTCTGGTGCAGGCTTGATGGGAGCGCCATTGGTTATGTTGAGAATACCGGAAACAACAATTTTGTCCCCAGCTTTTAATCCGTCAAGAACTTGATAATTATTTCCTTCAATAACTCCCAATTTCACAGATTTTTGTTGAGCTACTAAAGATGGTGCTGGCGCTCCAGATTTAGGCTTTTCCTGTGGTGCTTGAGCCACAAACACAAAAGTCTCCCCACCCAAACGAGATACTGCTGTAACTGGAATTAATATTCCTGGACGTTCATCCCAGATCACTTTAGTTTGCACTGACTGAAGATTCAGCAGTCGATTTCTCAAATTGCCAAAGTTAGCTTTCACTAAAACTGTCTGCGAATCTGAACTAGCATTGGGGGAGATAAAACTGATCTTACCGGTTGATGTCGGTTTACCTTGGGCATCCAACATTTGCACGGGTAAACCTAAGCGCAACTTTCTGGCTTGATTTAAGGGAATGGATATATTCAGTTCTAAAGAGTCGTTTTTAGTCAATGTGGTTAGCTGATCCCCTTGTCCTACATACTGCCCTACCTTGACTGGGATATCACCAACAATACCTGTGAAAGGAGCTAGAACTTTTGTATATTGTAGTTGGACTTGAGCCGACTGGACTTGAGCGGCTGCTTGGCTAACTTGCGATCGCCCTTGGGCAATATCTTCTGGACGGTTGCCGTTCACCTGCTGCCGATAGAATTGTCTCTGTTGTTCTAAGGCAGCACCCAGTTGTTGGATATTAGCAGTTCTGCTTTTGCGGAGTTGCTCTAAGTTTTTCTGGGCTGCAACCAGCGCCGCTTCTGCACTAGCTTTGTTTTTGAGGTATTCATCTAGGCTATCTTGAGAAGTTGCCCCTTCTTTTGTTAATTGTGCGTATCGCGTTGCTCGTGCTTGTGCTAGTACTAAATCTGATTTGGCGGAATTAACTTGAGCTTCAGCCTGCTGAATTTGCTGTGGTAACGATCCAGATACGGCATCTTGATATTTTGCTTCGGCTTGATCTAGCTGGGCTTTGGCTTGGGAAACTACTTCTGTTCGAGTCCCCGCTTTGAGTTCAGCAAGGCTTGCTTGTGCTTGTTCTAGTGCTGCTTGTCTTTGTCGTAGCTGGGCTTCGGCATCATCACTTTGTAGGCTAATAATGACTTGCCCTTGTTGAACACGGTTGCCTTCTTTGATGAAAACTTGAGTAATTCGTCCTTCAACCTGTGGCTTAATTGGTACAGATTGTGGAGCCTCTAAGGAGCCAATAAACTCCGAACTTTCCTGCACAGTTTCAGTTTCTACAGTTGCTAACTTGACAGGAATTGCTGGTTGCCCAGCACCGGCTCCAGCCGCAGGTGCATTCCTAGCGTTATTAGTCTGCCACCAGCGCCAACCAAAACCAATACCTGCAACTAAGAGGATAATTCCCAATATTAGGGGCCAACGCTTTTTTTGAGGTCGCTTTGGCGATCGCTCTGGCAATGGTTGCGATTCTTGATTAGGATCGGTAACAGCAGGCTGTTCTACTTCAATTGGAAGGGGAGAGTCAGGGAACTGAGGATTGGACATCTTCGTTTTCTCGTCTTGTGGATTTAGACTTGGGCAATCTACTCTTCGCTAAAAAAGCATTATTTTGAATAGTTTTTTAGCCCTTTTTCTCAATGTTGGTGACAAAATTTTTGGGTATTTGGGCGATCGCTCACGATGTCTAGCACCTAAAACGAACCAATATCATCTAGCACATTATGGTCATTTTGTACATTATTTAACTCCAATCATTTTTAAATTGTAATTTATAAAACTTTGTTCACTAGTAAAAACTCAGTGCTTCGTCTCAGTTCAAAAGCACAATTCATCTTATTGCAGGCAATCAAATGAAACCTCTGTCTCCTTCAATAGTGAAGTGCTAGTACCACGCACAAATAGATTCGCAAAAATTTACATATAATACTTAGAACCTTAGTTTAGTGTGGTAGATATATCGCTAAAACGCAGGATACCGTGAAGCAACATACTCGCGGAACTATCTACAGATGCTTTACATCTATGTCTGAAGATACTGTGTTCGGCTTTTGACTTTTTCGCAAGTACACAAACAATCATCTGTGCGCGCAGTAATTTTTCAGTTTCGTATAAAATTCAGAAAGGTGGACTGGGGATGTCGCTTCGCTTCTGCAATAAAATGTCCAAATCAGGTTTTCATGCTCCTCCATCATCTTGATTGCCAAGCCTTGGATAATTCTTGAAGTCAATGTACAGGTTTTGAGTCTACTCATCGTAATCGGCTACAGCTTGAGACTGGAAAGCGATCGCTTAGGTAATCACAAGTTAGTGGTTGCTTTTTGTTCTGAAAATGACGGAATAATGTGACTTTAGCGAAGATAGCAACACAAGCAATTTCTTGCGTTTTAGCTTCGATTAAACCTACCGTTGCAGACACCTCAGTTGTCGTCTTAATCAAGGTTGCAGGAATTTTTGCCATCCTTGATGTTAAGTTTTCTATGAGTGTTTGCAAGCGCTTGCTTGCATTATAACCACATAGTAGACGAGATAGTATATAAGTCACAGATGAATTTATCGTTCTTAAGTCCTAGTGAATACTGATTTTAACGTGAGTTCGACGGAACTAAAAAATGGCAGGAGGTAGTGCAGGTAAATCTTTTGGGTAAATATCAATCGAAGGTTTTTTAGGCAAATAGGTATA
>NZ_JBALFY010000056.1:0-105951 GCF_036916655.1 Nostoc sp. | reverse complement strand
GAGAAATTTGGTAAGTTGGGGCTATTTGAACTTAATTACAGTCAGAAATAAATAACCCTTCATTGTACCAGAAAATATTTATGCAAGAGTTCTAAGGAAGTTGCGAAGAATAGGCAAGCTGAAATCTTAGTACTTAGTATTCCAATGTTAGGGTGTTGAATTTTGGTGTATTGTTTTCTAAGTCAGTATTTGCTTGCTGATGGGTCATGTTCTCTTCAGGAATTGTTTGACTATTTAAAATAGCAAGACGCTGCTGAATCTGATGTCGGCGTGCTTCGAGTTTCTCTAGTTCCTCCTCTAAACGCTCCTTCTCTAACATCATTTTGTAAGCATTTAAGTAAACTGTTGCTTGAGAACGTTGAGGAGGCATGGTGCTAAGTTTGGCTTGAATTTGTCTGCGGTTTGGAGTGCGATGCATAATAAATTTCTCTTTGGGTATGGAAGTATTTAGTCTAATTAGCCGTTAAAACAAACAGCCGGCTGCTGCTTGGATGCGTTCTAAAGGCTGAACTGAGCGAGGAAGCATTGGTAAGCGAACCATTGTCAAACCTGGAAAATTTGTCTCGCAGTCATCGCAATTAATGGTTGCTGTAGAAGTAAAGCGGTTGAGAACAAGGTAATTCTGGCTCACACCTATTTCTTGCATAGATTTGAATAAGCGTTGTTGTTCAGCAAGTACGCTAGCCTGGTTAAGCGTAACCCCAATGAACTCTACTTGTTGTGGGTCTTTTAGCACTTTTTGGGCTTTGACTACGCGCTGTCGCAAAGTTCGTAAACGCCCCATAAACTCTGTACGACCAAGGACATTCTGATACTTGATCCAGAGTTTGAAAATCCAAGCTAGCCAGTCTGCTAATGCAGTTGGCATTTCTAGAAAACGCAGAAGATGACCTGTAGGAGCAGTGTCTAAAATAATCAAGTCTTCTTCTTGTTGCTCTAGCAATTCCATTACTGTTAACAGGGAAAGTATTTCATCAATCCCTGGTAAAGCTTGATCGACAATTTTGCGCCAGGCAGCAGGAGCATAGGCCATTTCAATAGCTTCGCTTGTTTGGGTTTCGCCACTCATCATTTGGGCCAGTTCCCATAGGTAATCGGCTCTGAATTGATCGACAATGCGATCGCCATCTACTTCCTGACCTCGAAGATTGGCAGTTATTTGATATGGTTCGTGTCCTAAACTCAGACCAAAGGCATCACCCAAGGAGTGGGCTGGATCGATAGAAACCATGCGAATTTTGCGATCAGGATGTTGTTGAGCCATAGCCCAACCAATCCCAGCTGCTACCGTGGTTTTGCCTACTCCACCCTTACCGCCAATTAGTAACAGGCGGCGACCTTTGGTCAGAAAATCTCCAAAGCTAGGAGCAATTGTTTCAGGCCATTGAACTGGGAGTAGATCGATAGGAAATAGCGGTTCAAGCTGAGGAATATGGATTTGGTTGATGAGATGGCTGAGGGCGACAATTCCCAAAGGCTCCTCATCTTGCTGTGGCACAATAAACATCGGCTTTCCGTTAGCAAGAGCCGTATACTGACTGATAAGCGATTGTTGTTCTTGGTAACGATCTGGGTCAGTCGCACTGGCAAGGATTTGGTTAACAAACAAACCTCCGCAAGGCATCTGCATGGTTTGTAAGGCTTCTAGGAATCGTTTTGACTCTAACCAACTCATTGGTTCGGCGATCGCAACTAACAAACAAGCTGTATGGTTAGGATCTTGAAGCAGACGACGACCTTGCGACAGTTCAGCTTTTAGGGTTTGCAAAAACTCGTCAGCGCGATCGGGTGTGTAACTTCCAGCAAAGGTCTTGCTAATAATCCGATGCTTTTCTTGAAACAGTTCAAGAGAGTGCAGGAAAGTGTCTAAAAAATCCATCAATCCAAACAAGTTGAGAGTATGACCGCTAGGAGCCATATCTACTACTACTCGATCTACCCGCTGCTCCTGAAAAAGCCGTTGGATTTCTAACAAGCCCATCAACTCGTCCAGCCCAGGCCAATCTAAATCCCAAACTGGCAGCAAGTCTGCTCCTTCAACAAAACTACCGCGCTCCACTAACAGTTCTAACACCTGACCATAACGTTCTTTAAACTCTTGTAGCAGAAGCTTTGCATCCAACGCCCTTACTAGTAGATTGGGTAGTTCCGCTATGGGGCGAGGAATGTCATCAACGCTAATTTGTAAGACATCTCCAAGAGAGTGAGCCGGATCGGTTGAGATTAAAAGAATTTGCTCATTGGCAAATTTCTGCGCCCAACGACATGCAAAGGTGCAGGAAATTGTCGTTTTTCCGACTCCACCTTTGCCGCTAAACATAGCAAGGTGTAGGTTATCAAAAAGTTCCATCCCGTTTGTCATTTCCGGCGTTTTAGGACAAAGTTACTACATTTTTTTGAAAGTTACTTAAGTAATTTTGCTGAATAAACCTATTAAAAACCTTAATCTTTCACGGATAGGATTTACAAAACTTCTATGCTATGGGCTACCGTGTACACACAAGTTGGAAATAATTGACAAATCCGGGTTTTACCCCACTCTAACCCTCCCCAATACATAGGCTACGGTGTACACACAAGTCCAAGTAAACTACTAACAGAAGGAGTTGTAGGGAGTAAGAGATGGTGGAAAATCCAATTTCAAAAAGTCAGAGTTCGAGCAATACGGTTTAGCTAAAGGTAAAAGTCTTTGCCAATGACTAATGACGAATTTGTTTAATCGGAATTTCAATCCAAAATTCTGTACCTAGCCCCGGCTGAGAATCGCATCTCAACACACCACCGTGTTTATCTACGACAATCTGGTAACTAATTGATAATCCTAAACCAGTGCCTTTTCCTACTGGCTTTGTTGTGAAAAATGGATCGCAAATTCTTGTCTTTAGGGATTCAGGTATTCCTGGGCCATTGTCTCTTATGCGAATGACTACACTCTTAATATTGCCTTCAAGTTCTCCAAGAGCAGTACGGATAGTAATTTGACTACTATGAGTTGTTAATTGAGATTGGGTGTAATCTTCTAAAGCATCGATCGCATTGCTTAAAACATTCATAAATACCTGATTTAGCGGCCCGGCATAGCACTCCACTAATGGAAGGTTGCCGTATTCTTTGACTAATTTAATCGTTGGACTTTCTGGTTTTGCTTTCAAGCGATGCTGCAAAATTAGCAAGGTGCTATCAATACCCTCATGAATATCAACGGGTTTTTTTTCTGCTTCGTCAAGGCGAGAGAAATTCCGTAAACTCAAGACAATCTGCCGGATGCGATCGACCCCAATTTTCATGGAAGATAGAGTTTTGGGCAAATCCTCAATGATAAATTCTAAGTCGATATCGAGTGCGCGATCGCGAATCTCTGGATTAGGATTGGGAGCATTTTGCAAATAGAGGTCTAATATGCCCAGTAAATCTTGGGCGTAATCGTTGACATGGTTGATGTTCCCATAAATGAAGTTCACGGGGTTGTTAATTTCGTGAGCCACACCAGCTACCAATTGACCTAATGAGGACATTTTCTCCGTTTGGATCAGTTGGGTTTGAGTTTGCTGTAAATCATGCAAAGCTTGAGCCAGTTTTTCTGTCTGTTCTTTGGTTTGATTATGTAATTGGGCTTGTTGCAGTGCAACCCCAAGCTGATTGGCAATTTGAGTAATAAATTTAATTTCCGAGGCTTCCCAATGGCGGGGTGCAGAATTCTGGTAAGCTGCTAACAAGCCCCATAGCTGTTGCCCAATAAATATAGGTGCGATCGCATAAGCTCTTGCTTGAATTTGCTCTAAAACTGCAACGTGGCATTGAGAGTGGCCAACTGCATAGATATCATCGACTGCAAAGGTTTCATTGTGACGATATCGCCCACCTTGGGTTTCTTGTAAATAGCTATCTTGCCAAACCGTCTTGCTATGATCGTCTACTAACTTTAACCAGTTATCACCTACAAACTCGGCGATATATTCACCACTCCAATCAGCCTGAAAGCGGTAGACGGCAACTCGATCTGCTTGTAGTGATTTACAGATTTCTTGGGTGGTTGCTTGAAAAATCGCATCTAAATCTAAAGATTCTCTAACTTTCGCCACAACTTCAAACAATACCCGTTGCTGTTCTGCTGCTTGTTGCAAATCTAATGTCTGTTGTCGTGTCTGAGTGAGTAAATCAGCTTGCTGGAGTGCTACGCCCATTTGGGCGGCAATCTGACTGAGAAAGTTAACTTCAGAAGTTTTCCATTGCCGGGGACCAGTGTGTTGATAAGTTGCCAACAAACCCCAAAGTTTTTGCCCCACAAAAATCGGCGCAAGCACAAAAGCATGAATTTGAAACTGCTCTAGATTGTCGATATGACACTGAGTAAACCCCATCTTGTAGATGTCATCGACTGCAAATGTTTCATTGTGGCGGTAACGTCCTCCCTGTGTGTCTTGTAAGTAGGTGTCATTCCAAATTGTATTAATACCTAGTTCGGACTCATTCGACCAGTATGGACTAGCAGCCTCGAAATCCCCGACAAATTCACCACCCCAATTAGCATCGAAACGATAAACAGAAACGCGATCGGCTTTAATTAATTGACAAACTTCTTTAGTTGTGGTTTGAAAAATCGTATTTGTGTCCAGAGATTCTCGAATCTCGGCAATAACTTTAAACACAGCCTGTTCTTGTTCAGCTGTTCGTTGTAACTCAACTGTGCGTCTTTTAACTTGTTTTTCTAAATTTTCATTGAAGGTTTGCACTTGTTGGTATAATTCATACTGCTGGATTGCGGAAGCAAAGTGTTTACCCAAGTTTCTAGCCAGTTCAATTTCTTCAGTTGTCCATTTTTGAGCTTGTGCTTTTTTAGATTCGCGCCAAACCTCAAAGGATAAACGGGGGTAAAGCTGCCTACGATCGCCCTCATGCTGTCCCGCCCATAAAGTTTCTGTATCTACTTCATTGCGGAAAATACTTAAGTAGCCCAACAATTGCTGACGATACTGGAGTGGGATCATCAATATGCTGCGAATTTTAGTTGGTTGAAAAGCAACTTGCAAAGTTCGCAAGTCAGAAATTTTATATATATCTGAAATTGCCCAAACATCGTATTTACTAGACTTGTAGTGTTCTTGCCAGACACTATACTGCTCGATCAGTGGATATATAGTTTGTGGCATCACAGGTTGCTGTCCACAAATATAAAGCTTGATACAAGTATTTCCTGGTATTAAGCATTCTGTTAAACTGGTGACGTTGCCATTGTGAAAATCAAAAGCTTCATTTCTAATGCAAAGCCTGCCACCAACACCATTAAAGGCAGCAACAGCCGCTTCTAAGGCTGGCTGTAAGACAATCGTGGGTAGTGAATGTAGGAGGCTAGCAATGCGGTTTACGATCGCTTCTCGTTCGGCTGTTTTGCGAACTTGAGTGTGAAGGGTACTTTGAGCGATCGCCACTGACAGTTGCTCGACTACCATTTGTATTGCTTCTAGCTCATATTCTGAAATCGAACGCGCTTCAGAATTATGAGAAACCAGCAACCCCCAAAGTCGATCTTGATAGAGAATAGGCGCTACTACAGAAGATTTTACCCCCATTGCCGTCAAATATTCAATATGACAGGGGTCTACAGGACGGTAACGAATCTCCTCTGAAATAGTTTCTCCATTATCCAAGTCACGCAGGTGAATTTGACCAATCTCTTTAGTCTCAACATTCACAACCGAACGCACTCGTGATTTGATAAATAGTTCGCGGGCATCGGATGGAATATCATCGCAGGGAAAATTTAATCCTAATAGCGACGGCAAACAATTTTTATTAATTGATTCAGCAATCACTTGACCACTACCATCGGGATGAAATTTGTAAATCATTACTCGATCGGTTTTTAATAGCGATCGCACCTCTGCCGTTGTGACTGTGATGATTTCTTCTAACTCTAAGCTTCGTCGGATACGGTTTGTAATGCGGCGTAATAAACTTTCTTCATCGCTACATAAGGGCAAATCTTGTTCAGGATTAGAGGTCATTGTATATAGCAAGATAAATTAATAATTTGAAAACTGACATAATTAAATCTAAAGACATTCTGAAATTTATTTCATCATTTTGTCTTCAGTAAAACTACGGTCAAATCATTAATAAAAATATTTTTTTGGCTTTTATCAAAATTCACCAAAAAATCATAAAAACAGACGCTAAAAAGATTGCGTCTGTACTAGCTACAAGAGAAGTTTCTTGCTTTTTAGTTTTAACTTTTTGTCGACAGACTAATGTTCAACAAAATTAAACTCTTGTGTTGTCAGCAAAGCGGATTTTTAGATAGTCATTTTCCATCTTTGCTCCGGCTGGTTGCAGTGCTGCTAAGGCTTGTGGCAAAACTAAGTTACGACGATGGTTGCCAATAGTTATGTTTAATTCGTCTCCAGTTTTACTGAGTTGAACTTGGTCTTTAGGAATACCCGGTAAGTAAAGTTCTAAGCTGTATTGGTTTTCCTCTTGCACTACTCTAAGAGTTGTTTCTTTGTAATAAACCTGAGTAGGATCTTCATCTTTATAAAGAGTTTCTTTCAGGCGTTCTAAAGAAGCCAATCCACACATTTCCTCAGAAAATAGAGGAACTTCTTTCACAGGCAGAGGGTGAAAATCATCATGAATTTCTCGGCGATATTGCTCCTGACTTTCTTTCCAACGTTGAAAAAATGGGTCTTGGACTTCACTTGGAATAATCCGATTCGCCACGACTAAATCTGTTGCAACATTATACAAACTCAGATAAGCATGGGCACGGAGAGACTCTTTAATCACCATTTTTTCGGGATTAGTTACCAGACGCACTGAGGTTTGAGTATTATCTGTTAATACTTTTTCCAGAGCTTCAATTTGTTCATAAAACTCATAAGGTGCATCCATTACTTCTTTATCAGGTAGCGAAAAACCAGCAATTGGTCTAAAGAAAGGTTCAACCAAAGGCCGAAGTGCCACCGAGATGTTTTGAAATGGTTTGTAAAAACGCCGCATATACCAGCCACCGACTTCAGGTAAACTCAGCAAGCGTAGTGCTGTGCCGGTGGGGGCTGAGTCGATAATTAAGACATCAAACTCACCTTCATCGTAATGGCGTTTCATCCTTACCAAGCCAAAAATCTCATCCATCCCTGGTAAAATTGCCAATTCCTCCGCCTGTACGCCATCTAAACCCCTTGCCTGTAAAACTTGGGTAATATAACGTTTCACAGCACCCCAGTTTCCCTCCAGTTCTTGCAGCGCATCCAGTTCAGCACCCCAGAGATTTGGGCGAATTTTTTGGGGTGCGTGTCCCAGTTCCATATCAAAACTGTCGGCGAGGGAGTGGGCGGGATCTGTACTTAAAACCAACGTTTGATAGCCTAGTTCCGCACAACGGAGTCCAGTTGCAGCAGCGACGGAAGTTTTGCCCACACCGCCTTTACCGGTCATTAAAATTACACGCATAGATGCTTCTTTCCTGCCTGAGGATTTTTTACATTTATTTACATTATCGACTGTTTAAGGAAAATAAATGTTGTTTCAGTGCATCTAGGGATTAATATAAGTATTTAACCTAAATCATCCGTTAGGTTTTGTTGCAATAACTGGTCAAGCTTAGTTTCCAGTGCTGAGAGTTTTTTAAGGATTGTGGGGCGATCGCCATCAAGAGAAATTAGTAAATTGGTGATTCTCTCTTGGATGTTCGCTAATTGTGCTACTGCATTCTGAATTTGGAGCATTCCTTCTCGGAGTTCTTGGCGTTCCTGACGTGCTTCCGCCATTTCATCTAAGATAGCTTGGACTGTTTTAGCGTTACTCTCAATTAGATGTTTGAGTTCTTTATCAGTCATTGCGATCGCACTTTGGAGTTGAGTTTATGATGAATCATAAAAAAATTAATTAACATCCGCATTATTAACTCTTTCTCCCAACAGGATTTTTAGCTTTTGAGCGGATTGATTTAGTATACCAAATATTGATACCAATTCTCTACAGGCGATAATTTTTGAGAAGTTAGCAATCAAAACATTACCATCTCAACAAGTAAAGTTCAAGATGATGTATCACTACGGTGAACTTTGATTAACTCAGCACAGATATTTCTTCTGGTGTTAAAGCGTCAATATCTAAACCAATTGGTGCATATATTTGATGAAAAAACTCTGGATTGTAACCTTCATTTTGCAATATTTTGTACACAGTGCTGACCCGTTTATTGCTGCCAACCATGCCCATATATTTTGTTTGATATTTGCATAACAGGCGTAAAGCTTCTAAATCTTGCAGATAACCTCTAGTAACTAAAGCGACATATAAATTAGTATTTTTATTTAATAAATATTTCTTGAATTGAAGTGATAGGTTGTGCTAGTACCAGCGAGGCTCCAGGAAATCGTTCTTTTGTGGCAAAGTCTGAGCGATCGTCTTGTACAATAACTTTAAAACTTGCTATTTTTCCAACCTGCGCTAGAAAAACAGCAATATGTCCTGAACCAATATTTAACCTCGCATGACTAGAAGTCACGCGATTCCTGCTTCAACGATCTCCGCCTGAATTGCTCCAAGTCTTACAATTTCTGTGTTGCCAAAATTACAGGTGTAGCTCCCCTTAGACTATCACTGATGATTAAGCTAATTGTTTGGATGTTCATCCCTTGTAACCATAGGTGAAGCTACTTCCGCCAAATGTTGTTCTTGAGCTTGCATTTCCAGTAATTGGGGAATCGTCACAAATCTATAACCTTGGGACTTTAAACCTGCGATGATTTCTGGCAAAGCCTTAACAGATTTAGAACGGTTGCCACCGCCATCGTGCATCAGTACAATTGCACCTGGTTTTGCATATTTCAGCACATTTTTGATTAGCATTGGCACTTGAGGCGAACGACGTTCGGCATCTCCCGATTCTTCTGACCACATCATGACAGCGTATTTCTCATTTTCGGCATATTTGACTAATCCATTATTCAGAAAGCCGCCAGGGGGACGAAATAGAGTAGTTTTCTCTCCGGTAGTTTTGTAGATGATCTCTGCTGTACGATCAATTTCACTAGCCGCAGTAGCTACGTCCATACGGCGATACCAATGATGCCATGTATGATTACCAATTACGTGACCATCAGCAGCGACTTGCTTGGCAACTTGGGGAAAATATTTCACCATTTCCCCAATCATGAAGAATGTGGCTTTTATATCATTTTTCTTCAAAATTTCTAAAATCTGTGCTGTATTTTTGGGGCCTGGGCCATCATCAAAGGTTAAGGCGATGACTTTCTCATTTGCTTTTAGTTTCCCTTGATAAACGATTGTTCCCTGAAAAGACTTGGGAACTTCATTCATCTGGTCTGTAGCTGGACTGATATTCTGTTGTGCGGATGCACTCATCAACTTGTTCTGGCTTGCTTTAGCACTCTCACTTTTTGGCTTTACAATTCCCAATAGATGCTCAAATCCGCTGGTAGTTAAAAGCAAACTGATACCCAAACTACTAGCACCAGTAATCAATGTAATGATGATTAGTTTCTGTAACCAAGATAATTTACGGGTAGACACATTAAATATTCCTCTATTGGGGATTGGGGATTGGGTACTGGGGATTGGGGATTGATTAGGTATTGGGGATTGGGATTAACTCTCCCTAGTCCCTAGTCCCCAGCATACACTCCCAGCTATCCCGAACACCTCTTGCAGAGGTGGGATTCCTGGCGATTTTCTGATTCTTAATTATTTATTTAAGTCCACCAAACAAGGAATGGGCAAACAAAGCGGCTTGAGTGCGATCGCGTAAACTCAACCGACTCAGAATATTGGTAACATAATTCTTAACAGTATTTTCTGAAAGAAACAGCGATTCAGCAATTTCACGGTTATTGGCTCCACAAGCAATCAATCGTAATACATCTAATTCTCTGGGTGTGAGTTGCGCCAATTCTGGAGGGGGTTGCACAGACGAGACAGGGGCGGCAATCGGCGTGAGTGCTTTTTCAAATAATCCTGGCCCCAGTAGAGTTTGTCCCTTATAGACGGATCTAATTGCTAACATTAATTCATCTGGTTCGGTGTCCTTGAGCAAATAGCCCTTTGCACCCAACCGCATCGCCTGAAAAACATACTCATCATCATCGAAGGTGGTGAGGACGAGAACTTTAATTTTGGGATATTGTTGAGCGATCGCTTTTGTGGTGGCAACTCCATCCATTACGGGCATTCGGATATCCATTAGCACAATATCGGGTTGCAGCGCGGCAATCTGTTCGAGTGCCCGTTGCCCATTCTCCGCCTCACCAATTACCTGCATCTCTGCATTCGACTCAAGCATACTCTTAAGTCCCTGGCGAATAAGATGCTGATCGTCAACTAATAAAATCTGAATCATAACTGAGATGGGGAGTAGGGAGTGGGGAGTGGGGAGTAGGTAATTTAATGACAAAGAAAGGCAGGGGGCAGGAAGGTTTCAGCCTTGTTCGTTTTTGTTAACATAGTTTGGTTTCATTCTGCCGACCTACTTAACAAAAGCTTTGATAGTGGCAAAGAAACAGAAATACAGCAACCTGTTCCTAGTTGACTGTAGAGATTTAACTGGCCGCCTAGTGCAACCGACCGTTCTCGCATTCCTTGCAGTCCAAACCCGGTTGTATTTTGAGTGGGGTTAAATCCTTTTCCATTATCTTCGATTGATAGATAAATCATTCCCGCGTGAGCTAGAAGTTTAACGGTGACACTCGTCGCCTCGGCATGTTTGCAAATATTTGTCAGCGATTCTTGCACAATACGGTAAAGGGCGGTGTTTACTTCTGTTGGTAAAGTGTGCGGTAGATCAAATTTACATGAAGGTTCAATACCTGTGGTTTGCTGAAAATCTGTCAGCAGCTTTTCAATGGCTGATTTGAGAGATTGCCCTTGCAAAGGATTTGAACGCAAAACAGAAAGCGATCGCCGAATTTCTAGCAGCGCCTCAGCCCCCAATTCTTTCGCCTGTTTGAGAAATGTCAATGCTTTATCATTATTTGATTGCCAGAACAACAGAGTATTATTTATTTGAATAGTTTGGGCGGCGAGAGTATGTCCTAACCCATCATGAATTTCGCGGGCAATGCGGTTGCGTTCTTGCAAGGTTGCCTGATCTTCAATTCTTAGTGCATACTGGCACAGTTGTTGATTGATGATTTCTAATTGCTGATGGGCAATTTCTAACTGCTCTCGACTTTGGCGCTCTGCAAGCAGGGCATTTATTAACAATAAAGCGAATACTAACGTTAAGCTAAACAATAATATATTACTTAATCGCCAATCCCAAGACATAGCGATCAGCTTATCTCGCATAAAATTCTCAGGTACAATCGGTCTTAATAAAAGCAGTGTTCCATGAGAGAGCAGAGATAAACCCAAGACAACCAACTGTCCCGATCGCTTAAATATCAGACAACTCCGCATTACCAGTACTAGACACAGCAGCAAAACTGAGCGAGGAGATAAGCTATGTTGAGTCGCTGGTAGCCAAATTAAAAATAATTCTAGGGCTGTATAAAGTAATTTTGTTTCCAGCTTCACCATTGGTAGTCTCAAGCCCATTAAGCTAAAAGTGGCGATCGCCATAACTCGTAGCAGCAACGACCAAGACAACTCAAACGGCAACAGAATTTCCATGAACGCTGCCGTAGCCAATAACAGCCACTCTAAGTAAAGCAATAAACGAAACGATGGGTAGGTCAAGCTAACCATAGAATTATTCCAACTTAATGGCCTTTGTGATAAAACCATAGGTATTTTCACAATTTTAGAGGGAAATATTGAACTGGGGACTGGGTATTGGCGACTAGGGGCTGGGAATTGGGAGAATTTGAATGGGAATTCAGACTTCAATCAACTCTTAGTCATAATTTTTTTCCCAGTACCCAGTAGCCATTCCCCAATACCCATTACTCTTCTATATAACGAATCTATCTCTGGTATTGGTAGAGCCGTTCCGACTGATTAATTATTTCTAAATTAGGAAAAAAGTCATAATCACTTGAGTACTTTTTTACTGGTCAGGTTAGGAATTCTAGCTCATGTGCAAACCCATCACAGCTTTTAAGATTAGCTGGTGTGAGTAAATCAGCAACTTTTAAAACATCTTCTAAACAGTTAGAAGCTGAAATTTACTCATAACAATGGTATTACACACAATCAAAACAAGAGAAGTAAATGATTAAAAAACAGATAATTTTCCCAACCCTGCTACTTGTGACTATTCTGATTGGGGGAATGACAGGTTGCAGCAATTCTAAATCTCCAGATGTGTCCCAAGGGGATGACTCTGGCACAAAGGTATCTGATACTTCTACGACAAACTCTCCGGCATCGAATACGCCAGAACGCGCTCAAAAGCGTGAAGAAATTCGCAAACAAATCGAAGCAGTTCTGACTCCAGATCAGGTAAAGGAATTGTCAGGAAAATTGCAACAAGGTGAAAAAATGCGTAAAGCAGTGTTGAGCCTAAATCTAACGGCCGATCAAAAGACTAAAATTCAGGATATTTTTAAGACTGCCTATCCCCACCGCAAAGGTAAATCTGAAGATAATTCCTAATAGTTTGAGCGAGACAGAATTCAGGAGTCAGTCGTCATAATTGTCTAGACCCCACTACGCTAACAGAAGTCATTATCTGCGACTGAAGATATTCAACCTTTCATTGATTGCATTCTGAATTCTGTATTCTTAATTCTGTATTATTCTTCCAGATTTAAAGTATGTTTAAACAAAAACTCCTCGTCAAGATAGAGCTAGCTGTTATGGCAATAATGCTTTTAGGAACTAGTCTCTACGCTTCCAAAGCTTTCGGTAAAGCCGAACCTAGTCCTCAAAAGCTCGTAGATGAAGTGTGGCAAATCCTAGATAAAAATTATGTTGATGTCAGCTTTAACCATCAAGATTGGAAAGCAATTCGACAGCAGTATCTTGGTCGTTCCTATAGTTCTAATCAGCAGGCTTATGGGGCGATTCAAGAAATGGTGGCAAAATTAGGCGATCGCTACACCGAGTTTTTCGACCCCCAGGAATTTAAAGCACTAAATAACGACCTTTCTGGCAACCTCAGTGGTGTAGGGTTGGAACTGGCACAGAATGAAAAAACCAAAGCCTTAACCGTTGTCGCCCCCATTGCCGGAACGCCTGCTTTTAAAGCAGGCATTTTACCAGACGATGTAATTGTCCAGATTAATGGTCAAATAACTCAGGGGATGAAAATTGAGGATGCCGTGAAGCGAATTCTCGGCCCGGTGGGAACTAAGGTAGTACTCACAATTCAACGGGGTAGCCAATCGCAAACTTTCAACCTTACCCGTGCAAATATTGCCATCTATCCTGTAACTTACAACACGCAAACAACGCCAGCAGGCAAAATTGGTTACATTCGTTTACCAGAGTTTACCGAAACTGCCCCCGCAGAGATGCATCGAGCAATTGAAGCATTAGAACAACAACAGGTACAGGGCTACGTTTTGGATCTGCGTTCCGATCCAGGTGGACTGCTGGATGCAAGTTTGCAAATTGCCAGTATGTGGTTGAAGCAAGGAGCGATCGTATCTTTGGTCAATCGAGACCAAGTTAAAGATAGCTACAATGCTTCAGGACATCCTCTCACCAATAAACCCTTAGTAATACTGGTCGATAAGGGATCTGCTAGCGCCAGCGAAATTCTGTCAGGAGCGTTGCAAGACGATCATCGCGCCAGATTAGTCGGGACTCGCACCTTCGGTAAAGGTTTAGTTCAAGCCGTAGAGCCACTAGAGGATGGTTCGGGGCTGAAATTAACGATCGCTAAATACTACACACCAAAAGGTCGAGATATCAATCATGTCGGCATTGAACCAGATATTACTGTGGAGTTAACCGAGGCACAACAGAAAGCATTACTACAAAAGCAAACCTTGGGGACATTAGCCGATCCTCAGTATGCTAGCGCCGTTGCTGACTTGAGCAAATTGATTCAGTCTGGGGCCGATCGTATGAGTTTACAGAGTGGCAAATGAAGAAGGCGACAATACGGTTCGGTTAACAAAGTTATCTGTTGAAGCAAGCAGGGGAAGAGAAATTGCTTAATAATAACTCTCTTTCCTCCCCTGCCCCCCTGCCCCCCTGCCCCCTCCCCCCTCCCTCCTGCCTTCCTTAATAAACACTGTCGTGAACAAGTCAGGAACCGTATCTTTCCATCATGTCAACCCGCAAAGCCCAACAACTTCAAATTTGTGAACCAGTCCCAGGTCTACAAATCCTAGTTAAACTCAGTAACACTCCTTTGGTGCGGACAATCATAACTACTGTTACCCACCATCAGCTAGCAATCATTGGGGTTGTATTTGTTGCCACTTTAGTTTTTTCTATGCGGGAAAATGCCCCCTGGCTGACAGTACCGAAACAGGTAGCGATTGAATTTTTTTCTGCTGTATCCCAATCCCTAGCCGCTTTATTGGGAGTGTTAATTGTTTTTCTCACCTTTACTAGTCAGTTGATTGCTCAAAGGAGATATGAAGACTACTATACACTTCAGATTCAAATTGACCAACTCATTCGTTTAACTCAGTCTCTTCCTCCCGAACTTAGTAATTTTGATGAAACTTTGATAGCCCTGATTAACTATTTAGTTCCCTTACATTTAAAGGATTTCCCAATTTGGACAACTAGCTCTCAAGTATTACCTTGGGACAAGCTTTTAGACAATTTTAAGAATGAGCATGAATTGATGCGAGTGCAGCAAAAGGTTTCCTTAGCTACTCATCTACATCAACAACAAATTTTACTTGTCATCAATAATATGGAAGAAATACTGGAGAGATTTTCTCGGCTTTACAATCGCATTTTAGAGATGAGCCGTTTCATTCTGGCGATTGTCAAGTTGTCCTTTCTCCTGGGAGTTTCGCTCCTTTTTTTGCTGTTATTTGGCATTATCGACTTGCAAAGAAAATTTCCCGATCTCAGCCTACCTGTAATTGTTTCTTTAGCAATTTGGGTATTGATTGCTCTTTTAGAGTTAGTACTTGACACCTGGTTTTTTTATAAAAACCTCTATGGCTCTTCGAGTCATTATTTGCGCTTTTTCCCGAATAGAAATACCATAATTAATAGGTAGAAGCCAATTTACTATGAGTAACTTAACATTCACACACACCAAATTTAGTAATACAGGTAAAGCATCTCAATCTACAACTGATACAATACGTAGTTATCTTAAAGAAATTGGTCGGATACCTCTATTAACCCACGAGCAAGAAATTTCTTTTGCCAAACAAGTTCAGCAGATGATAAAAATACTTGCTGAATCAGAAAAACTTACTGTTGAATTAAAACGTACACCCACACTGACAGAATGGGCTAACCAGATGCAGTTAAGTGAACAAGAACTACTTCAGCAGCTAAATCAAGGGAAAAAAGCCAAGCAGAAAATGATCGCGTCTAATCTCCGGCTTGTGGTGTCAATTGCCAAGCAATATCAGAGACGCAACTTAGAGCTTATGGACTTAATTCAAGAAGGTACTTTGGGTTTGGAAAGAGGGGTTGAAAAATTTAATCCGGCTTTAGGATACAGATTTTCAACCTACGTTTACTGGTGGATTCGTCAAGGAATTACCAGAGCGATCGCCCAGCAAGGACGCGCGATTAGATTACCTATTCACATCAATGAAAAGTTAAATAAAATTAAGCGTGTTCAGCGAGAATTATCTCAAAAGCTAGGTCGCATTCCCACTAGTACAGAAATTGCTAATGCACTTTCTTTAAAACCTAGTCAGATTCGAGAATTTCTAATTTTGTCTCGCCAAACTATCTCTCTCGATATTCGAGTTGGAGCGGATAGAGATATACAATTAAAAGATTTAATAGAAGATTACAGATATTCTGATAATGTCTACACCACTGGAGAATATATTAGTCAGGATGTCGAAAGCTTATTGTCAAATCTGTCTCAGCAGCAACAAGAAATATTAACTTTGCACTTTGGATTGATAGACGGAAATGGACTTTCTCTAGAACAGATTGCTCAACGTATGGGTATTAGTCGGGAACGAGTTAGGCAGATAGAGAAACAAGCTCTTAACCTTCTAAATCGGCAGCTAAGTCAGTAATATGAAAGGGAATAGGGAAATAAGCCACCCGCTAGAGGCTGGGGTTTCAAGCTAGCTTGCGATACAATTAATTTTTTCGCCCACCAGGGACATTCGCGGTAACGTCTCGTAGAGAAGTACAGTTTTGAACCTTTACTTTTTTCATAAAACAGAATTCAGAATATTCCATTACCTCATAGGCGGGGTAATCAAACTAAAATCCACTGGAGGTTCTGATGAACCATGAAATTTCTAACGAGAGTTTAACTGAAAATAGTAACGAGAATTTGACTGAAAATAGTGTGGAACCGAAGCTACCACGATCGCCAAAAAAGAAAAGAATTACTTGGGTAATTTTAGGGGTGATATTGCTGGGTGGACTAGTTATTTTGGGTATCCATGCGGGTGCAGCCAAGACAGATAAAACTGGAAAATCTGGGCGTAATAAGCAGCAAGTAACACCTGTAACCGTAGCAATGGTGACACAAAAAACGGTTCCGGTGCAATTGCAGGCGATCGGTAATGTGCAATCGGGGTCTACGGTTGCGATTACACCCCAAGCTAGCGGACGGATTATTGGAGTTTATTTCAAGAAAGGTCAAGAGGTGAAAAAGGGACAACTTTTATTTACCCTAGATGACCGATCGCAAGCTGCCGCAATCCAGCAAGCTCAAGGTACTGTCGCCAAAGACCAAGCATCGGTACAACAAGCCAGAGATACATTAACTAGAGATTTGGGTCAGGTAGACCAAGCTAGAGCCACTTTAATTAAAGACCAAGCCTTAGTCCGACAAGCCCAGGCGAATTTAGCCAAGGATCAAGCACAAGCAGAATTTGCTCAGGGACAGAGCGATCGCTATGGTGCATTGTATAAGAAGGGCGCAATTAGTTTAGATCAAGCACAGCAATACGTTTCTAACAGTAAATCGGCTACAGCAACCCTCCAAGCAGATCGAGAAGCGATCGCTAATGCTGAAGCAGTTTTGAAAAGCGATCGCGTGGCGCTGACTAATGCTGGTGCAGTTGTCAAAGGGGATCAAGCTGCGATCGCTAATGCTCAAGCCGTTGTCACTTCCGACCAAGGAGCATTAGACAATACCAAAGTGCAATTATCTTACGCCAAAATTTATGCCCCGATTGATGGTCTTGCTGGCAATATTCTGGTGACTCAGGGGAATGTAGTGCAAGCCAACAGCACGACTCCATTAGTAAATATCACCCAAATTCGCCCGATTCAAGTTGCTTTTTCCATTCCTGAAACAAATCTACCGCAGGTACAAAAGTATATGCAGAATGGCAAGCTAAAGGTAGATGTGAAGTTCCCGGATAATCCATCTCGTTCAATACCAGGTACTTTGACATTTGTCAATAATACAGTCGATAACACTACGGGGACAATTCAACTGATTGGCGACTTTGACAACACTCAGGGACACTTGTTTCCCGGTCAATTTGTCAACGCCACCCTAACCCTGACCGAAGAACCGAATGCAACGGTTGTTCCTTCCCAAGCTGTGCAGAATGGCCCCGATGGACAGTTTGTATTTGTAGTTAAGCCAGATATGACAGTGGAAAATGTGCCAGTTACAGTTAGCAGCACCATTGATGGATTAGATGTGATTCAGAAAGGGCCGCAACCCGGCGATAAAATTGTCACCGATGGTCAAGCGAATCTCGTTTCGGGTAGCAAAATCCGCGTCAAAACAGCCGCCAATGACTCAAGTGCAGGTGGAAATTCTTCGAGAAGAGGAAGGGGGGCAGGAGGCAAGCAGCAGGGAGGAGAATCCCCGAAGTCTGGTGGAGGTGATTCATGAACCTTTCAGAACCATTTATTCGCCGCCCGATCATGACGACTTTGGTGATGACGGCGATTTTGATCTTCGGTTTTATGAGTTATCGCTTGCTGCCCATTAGCGATTTACCAAGTGTGGATTATCCCACAATTCAGGTAAGTGCTTCCCGACCAGGAGCCAGCCCCGAAACGATGGCAGCATCGGTAGCCCGTCCTTTAGAAAAGCAATTTTCTAGTATTGCGGGACTCGATTCACTCAACTCAACTAGCACTCTAGGGCAGACTCAAATTACTTTGCAATTTAACCTGAGTCGCAACATTGATGATGCGGCGCAGGATGTGCAAGCCGCGATATCGGGAGCATCGGGGCAAATTGCGACGGATTTACCTAATCCTCCTACTTACAGCAAAGTTAACCCCGCAGACCAACCGATTCTCTACCTTTACCTCGATTCTCCCACACTGCCCCTTTCCCAAGTAGATAATTATGCCGAGACTTATCTGGCGCAAAAGCTATCTACAATCAATGGAGTAGCACAGGTAGCTGTCTACGGTTCCCAAAAGTATGCGGCTCGAATTCAACTAGATCCACAGCAATTGGCAACGCGGCAAATTGGGCTAGATCAGGTGGCGACGGCGATTCAACAAGGTAACGTCAATTTGCCTACCGGCAGTCTTTCAGGAAATCATAAGAATTTTACAGTTCAAACTAACGGCCAACTTGAGGATGCGGCTGCTTATCGTCAGTTGATTGTGTCTTATAAAGATGGAATGCCCATCTATCTCAATCAACTGGGTAGGATTGTTGATAGTGTAGAAAATGACAAGGTAGCAAGCTGGTACAACAATACTCGCGCCATTATTCTCACCATTCAAAGACAGCCTGGAACCAATACGGTAGAAGTCGTAGATACGATTAAGAAATTGCTCCCGAATTTGCGAGAACAGATTCCGGCATCCGTGGAAATTGGGATTCTCTATGATGCGTCTCAATCAATTCGAGATTCAGTAGATGATGTCAGATTTACGTTGATTTTGACGATCGCTCTAGTTATCTTAGTAATTTTCATCTTTTTGCGGAACCTTTCAGCCACGGTGATTCCCAGTTTGGCATTACCCGTTTCGCTGATTGGTACTTTTGCAGTGATGTATTTGCTGCACTACTCACTAGATAACCTATCGCTGATGGCGTTGACCCTTTCGGTGGGCTTCGTCGTGGATGATGCGATCGTCATGCTGGAAAATATCGTCCGTCATATCGAAATGGGGGAACGTCCCTTAGAAGCGGCGTTGAATGGGTCGAGAGAAATTGGTTTTACCATCCTATCGATGACCCTTTCCTTAGTTGCAGTCTTCATCCCCATGTTATTCATGAGTGAAGTACTGGGACGATTATTTCATGAATTTGCTGTAACGATCGCAGTGGCAATTCTCGTTTCTGGTTTTGTGTCTTTGACTTTGACTCCCATGTTGTGCAGCCGTTTTCTGCGTCCTGTAAATCATGCTAATCAAAGTCGGTTATATCAAACTTCCGAATATGTCTTCGATCGCTTCCTCGGTTTGTACGATTGGAGTCTCAAAAAAGTCTTAAAATATCATCGCACCACGATGATTTTATCTGTCTTTCTCTTGGCGGTGACTGTTGGGCTGTTGATGATAGTTCCTAAGGGCTTTATTCCAAGCGAAGATACCGGGCAAATTACAGGCGTTACCCAAGCAGCCGAAGATGCATCCTTCGATAATCTTGTCCAGCATCAGCAGACAGTTGCTAACCTAATTCGCCAAGACCCAAATGTAGATGCAGTCAACTCCAATATCGGGGCGGGAGCGAGTGCTAGTGGCGGTGGAGCGGCAGTTGCAGCCAATTCCGGCAGTTTGTTTATTCGGTTAAAACCGCGATCACAACGTCAACTTGGGGCTGACGAAATCGTGCAAAATTTGCGAACTAAACTCGCCACTGTTCCAGGCATCCAAGTATTCTTACAAAATCCCCCAGCAATACCCATTGGCGCTCAACAAAGTACAGGACTTTATCAGGTAGCACTCCAGAGTTCTGATGTCAAACCCTTACAGGAATATGTTCCCCAACTTGTTACCAAGATGAAGGAGATGACAGAACTCCAGGATGTCAACAGCGATTTACAATTTGCTTCCCAGATTCAAATTGACATTGACCGCGATAAAGCCTCAACTTATGGTATTACTGCCGAGCAAATTGAAAATACCCTCAGAAGTGCCTACGGTTCTTACCAAGTGTCAACCATCTATGCAGCAACTAATGAGTATCAGGTGATTTTGGAATTAGCACCCCAGTTTCAGCAAGATATCAATGCTTTGTTGGCATTATACATTAACTCCAGTACAGGAGTGGCAGTACCTCTGAAGACATTCGCCAAACTATCTCAGGGAGTCAGCCCGTTAATGGTTAATCATAACGGTCGGATGAACGCCGCCACCATTTCCTTTAACCTCGCTCCCGGCGTGGCCTTGGGAAATGCCAACGAAGAGATTGAAAAAGTGATTAAGCAGGTGATTCCTAAGAGCATTAGCACCAGCTTTCAGGGCGCAAGCCAGGTATTTCAAAGTTCACTGCCGAGTTTGGGTTTATTGTTAGCGATCGCCATCCTCGTAATTTATCTGATTCTTGGCGTTCTCTATGAGGATTTCATTCACCCAATTACGATTCTTTCAGGTTTGCCGTCAGCAGGTTTTGGGGCATTGTTAACGCTGATAATATTCCATGTCGAACTCAATGTTTACTCCTTCATCGGGATCATTCTCTTAGTGGGCATCGTCAAGAAAAACGGCATCATGATGGTGGATTTTGCAATTGAAGCCCAGCGAGAAGAAGGGAAAAAACCATCTGAGGCGATTTATCAAGCCTGTTTGGTGCGCTTCCGTCCGATTATGATGACGACAATGGCAGCATTAATGGGAACCTTGCCGATTGCGATCGGATTTGGGGCTGGTTCCGAATCTCGCCGTCCTCTAGGGATTGCAGTTGTAGGCGGACTGGTGTTTTCTCAGATATTGACTCTGTATTTAACACCCGTGTTCTACATCTATATGGAATCGTGGCGGAAAAAGCTTAATCAAGTTAAGTTTCGGCGGGTGTTCTCATTTACAGGGGAGCGATCGTGATATTTAACAAGCAATATAATCTTACGAATTACGAATTACAAAATACCAGCAAACTAAAATCTAGATATTAGCGTTTTTGGAATAATTACACTATGACTTTAGCACTAGAACAAGAAATTCCTCCCTTAAGTGAAGATGCAACAGGTGCAATTCGGATAGGTAATACAAGGGTTTTGCTAGAACTGGTAATTCGTAGCTTTCAAGATGGTGCATCGCCTGAATCTATTGTTGGGCGTTACTCATCCTTGTCATTATCTGATGTATACCTGACAATTGGCTACTACCTTCGACATCGAGATGCTGTGGAATTATACCTCGATCAACGCGAACAATTAGCTGAATCTGTTCATCAACGTCTGTCAAATGTTCAACCTGATTTGAGCCTAATTCGTTCTCGCTTATTAGCCCAGCAATAATCTGAAAAAATGTCAATACTGAAGTTATTGAGCGATGAGAATTTTAATGGCGATATTGTGCGAGGACTATTTCTGCGTCAACCGAATCTTGACTTACTTCGCGTTCAGGATGTTGGTTTGCAGGAAGTAGATGACCCAGCAATCTTAAATTGGGCAGCAGCGAGCGATCGCATAATCCTCACTCATGACCGGGCAACAATGCCAGATTTCGCTTACGAACGATTGTTAAAGGGAGAGCAAATGTTGGGTTTGTTCGTAGTCAACGATCGGATGCCAATTAGACAGGCAATTGACGAATTGCTGCTGCTAGTTAATTACAGCGATCAGTCGGAGTGGAAGGGGATTGTTTTATATTTGCCCTTATGAAATATAAACCCAAAACAATACAGACTGAGCAATTTCATTGCACATACCGATAACATTTCTGGGAGAACAAAACTCATGAACCTTTCAGAACTCTTCATCCGTCGTCCAGTCATGACCACTTTGGTAATGATGGGTATCCTCATTTTCGGTCTCATGAGTTATCTACTGTTACCCATCAGTGCTCTACCTAACGTTGAATATCCTTTTGTTTCTGTCTCTGCTAGTCTCCCTGGTGCCACCCCGGAAACAATGGCATCTTCGGTCGCCGCACCTCTAGAAAGACAGTTTACCGAAATTGCCGGACTCAATTCATTCAATTCCACCAGTTCCACAGGCAGCACCAATATCTCTCTACAATTTGACTTTAGCCGCCGAGTGGAAGATGCCGCCAAAGATGTCCAGGCAGCCATCTCAGCCGCAGCCGGACAACTACCCGCCGGAATGCCTCACCCGCCTACCTACCGCAAAGTTAACCCATCTGTCTCACCGGTTATCTACCTGTATATGTATTCTGAGACACAGCCAATCTCTACAGTAGATGAATACGCAGAGGTAACAGTTGGTCAGCCCATCTCGATGATTGATGGTGTTGCTCAGGTACAGGTTTTTGGTCAACAGCAATATGCAGTCCGCGTCCAAGTTGATCCGCGAGAGTTGGCATCAAGGGGAATTGGTCTAAATCAGGTAAAAACTGCAATTCAACAGGGAAATGTCAACTTACCAACAGGTAGTCTCTCTGACACTTACAAAAATTATACGATTCAGGCGAATGGTCAACTCACCGATGCTGTCGGCTATCGCCAGCTAATTGTAACTTACAAGAATGGTGCTACTGTGCGCCTCCAAGATTTGGGGGACGTAATTGACAGCGAACAAAACGTCAAAGTCTCGAATTTATATAGCGATCGCAAGGTAACAAACCGTCATTCTGTTGTTCTCGCTGTGCAGCCGCAACCGGGTGCAAACACGGTAAATATTGTTGATGCCATCCAAGAACTTTTACCTACACTCCGCGAACAAGTTCCCAAATCCATTGAGATGGGGATTATGTACGATCGCTCTCAAACTATCCGAGCCTCTGTCAGCGATGTAAAATTTACCTTGGTTCTCTCAGTATGTCTAGTTGTCTTGGTGATTTTCTTATTCTTGCGTGACATCACGGCGACGCTGATTCCCAGTTTGGCGCTACCTGTGGCGATCATTGGCACTTTTGCGGTGATGTATCTGTCGGGTTTTTCCCTAGACAACCTCTCACTCATGGCGTTGACCCTCTCTGTAGGTTTTGTGGTGGATGATGCGATCGTGGTGTTAGAAAATATCGTCCGTTATCGAGAAATGGGCGAATCTCCCCTAAACGCAGCATTGAAGGGATCGAGGGAAATCAGTTTCACCATTTTGTCAATGACTCTCTCGCTGGTGGCGGTGTTCATCCCCATTATGTTTATGAGTGGAATCATCGGTAAATTATTTCATGAATTTGCTGTTACCATCGCTGTGGCAATTTTGGTTTCGGGTTTTGTTTCCCTCAGTCTCACCCCCATGTTGTGCAGTCGTTTCTTAAGTTCACCCCATCAGCAAAGACCAAATCGGCTCTATCAATTTTTAGAAAGGGGATTTGATTTACTACTGCAAGGATATGATTGGACGCTCAAGCCGATTTTAAAATACCGCCTGATGACATTGATTGGTTCTGGCATTCTGCTGGTAATGACCGTCTATTTGTTCGTCATCGTTCCCAAAGGATTTATCCCTACAGAAGACACCGGACAACTGATGGCCAACACCAAAGGGGCGCAAGATATTTCTTTTGATGATATGCGGCGTCACCAACAAAAGGTTGTTGACATTATTCGTCAAGACCCTAACATTGAAGCAGTTGACTCGATTGTGGGTGCAAGTGGGCCGAATGCTTCAGTCAACTCCGGGCGAATTACAATTCGGCTCAAGCCGCGCGATCAACGTCAACTCAGTGCTGATGAAATCATCCAAGAGTTAACACCCAAGTTAAGACGTGTAATCGGGGTTAAGACATTCCTCCGTTCTCCGCCAGCTATTCCTATCGGTGGACAACAAACTAACTCTACTTATCAGTTCACCTTGCAAAGCTTGAATTTACAAGACCTACGCCAATACGTCCCTAAACTTGTAGATAAAGTCAAAACCCTACCAGGACTCCGGGATGTTGACAGCGATTTACAACTCAGCACTCCCCAAATTCAAGTCCAAATTGACCATAACAAAGCTGCTACTCTTGGGATTACTGCCCAACAAGTTGAACAAACCCTCAGCGCTGCCTTTGGTTCCAGCCAGGTTTCTACTATCTATACTCCAAATGACCAATTTTATGTAATCTTAGAAGTGAAACCGGAGTTTCAGCGAGATCCTAGCGCCCTATCGATGCTCTATGTGCAATCGAGTACTGGGAAACTTGTTCCCCTGAGTGCGATCGCTAATATTACTCAGAATGTCGGCCCGCTCACAGTTACTCACGTTGCTCAACTCCCCTCTGCAACTATCTCTTTTGACACCCTCCCAGGAACATCTCTAAGTCAGGCTACAGATGCTATCAAGCAAGCGGCCAGTGAGTTGCTACCATCAACAATTACCCCCAGCTTTCAAGGTTCAGCCCAAACTTTCCAACAGTCCTTCAATGATTTAGGGGCGCTGTTGTTGGTTTCCATTTTAGTTATCTATCTAATTCTCGGTATCCTCTATGAGGATTTCATTCACCCAATCACCATTCTTTCCGGTTTACCTTCCGCGGGGTTTGGTGCGTTACTGACGCTGCTGATTTTCCAGGTTGATTTAAATCTTTATTCTTTCATCGGTATCATCCTGCTAGTGGGCATCGTCAAGAAAAATGGGATTATGTTAGTGGACTTCGCTATTGAAGCCCAGCGAAAGGAAGGTAAAAATTCCTTTGATGCCATCTATGCCGCTTGCTTGATTCGCTTCCGCCCGATTATGATGACCACGATGGCAGCTTTAATTGGCACACTCCCCATTGCTCTGGGGACAGGAGTTGGTTCCGAAGCGCGTCGTCCTTTGGGGATTGCGATCGTTGGTGGATTGGTGTTCTCTCAGATATTGACTCTCTATCTGACTCCAGTGTTTTACATTTACATGGAAGCATTACGGAAAAAGCTCGGACAACCGAAGTTTTACCGCTTTTTCTCAAAAAAGAATTCAGGAATCAGAAACCAAAATTAAGAATGAATTTTGAACGAAAACTTATATTATGGTTTCATTCTTGTTCAGTGCTAGCTTTTTGGGGCAAAAGATAAATGATTCCAGAAATTAAAGTCAAGCCAACAGAAATCCAAAAGGCAATCAAAGAGGGAGTTTGCCAGACTTCAGGTAGGGGTGCGATCAGAAGTGCGATCGCCACTATTTGACTAACAGTTTTGAGTTTACCCCAAATATTCGCCCCAGTAATTGTCGTTTGATTCACCCGCCAACCTGCGATCGCTAGTTCCCGCGCTAAAATCAAAAACACTCCCCAAGCTGGCACTTTTCCTAGTTCAATAAAAACCAGCAATGGCGCAAGTACCAGAAATTTATCTACTAAGGGATCGAGAAATTTACCCAATTCACTAATTTGGTTGAGTTTTCGCGCTAAATAGCCATCTAACCAATCAGTCAATGCAGCAACGATAAAAATCGCCAAACAGATCCATCTAGCTTCGGGTGTGGGATTATATAAACCGTAAAGCAGAAATGGTACACCCAGAAGGCGAGAGAAAGTAATCCAGTTGGGTAAAGTCACGTCGCTTTGCTCCGAATTAAAAATTAAAAATTAAAATTTAAAAATTAATAATCTCCAAAAATAAATTTAGTTGCCCTGCTATCAAGAGGAGGCAGAGGGGACAAACTTACTACAACTTGTCTTTGTCTCCCCACTTTCTCCCTAAGCGTGGGAAAATCTGTTTTCTGAAGCTCTTTTAAAAGAATACTATGACTGAACACACAGAATTCCGCATCGAACGCGATTCGATGGGCGATCGCCAAATTGCTAGTAGCGTTTATTACGGTATCCAAACGCTACGGGCAATCGAAAATTTTCCCATTAGCGGCATCAAGCCTTTACCTACTTACGTAGATGCGGGATTGATAATTAAAAAAGCTACAGCAATTGTGAATGGTGAACTAAATTGCATTCCCCAAGATATTAGTCAGGCGATTGTCCAAGCAACTGATGAAATCTTAGCTGGGAAGTTCCGGGATCAATTTGTCGTAGATGTTTATCAGGCTGGTGCTGGAACATCCCACCACATGAATGTCAACGAAGTTCTGGCAAATCGCGCCTTAGAAATTCTTGGTGAAGAAAAGGGCAATTACAAACGTGTTAGTCCCAATGACCACGTTAATTATGGGCAGTCTACCAATGATGTGATCCCTACGGCAATTCGCATTGGTGGATTATTGGCATTATCTAAGACATTACACCCAGCTTTAGAGAAGGCGATCGCATCTTTAGAAAACAAAGCTGTAGAATTTCAAGATATCGTCAAATCTGGCAGAACCCACTTGCAAGACGCTGTACCCGTGCGTTTGGGTGAAAATTTTCGCGCATGGGCGCACATTCTTACAGAACACCAAAACCGGATTTACACCGCCTCTGGAGATTTAATGGTGCTGGGTTTAGGAGGTAGTGCAGCCGGAACGGGTTTAAATACTCATCGCTTATATCGCGCCCGTGTAGTAGAAGTTCTTTCAGAATTGATTGAAACTCCTTTAGAACCTGCGCCCCATCTCATGGCAGCTATGCAGAGTATGGCCCCATTTGTGAATGTTTCCGGTGCTTTACGCAACTTAGCGCAGGATTTAGCCAAAATATCTCATGACTTGCGGCTGATGGATTCGGGGCCAAAAACAGGTTTGAAAGAAATTCAACTGCCTCCAGTGCAACCTGGTTCCTCGATTATGCCAGGGAAATATAACCCAGTGATGGCAGAGATGACATCAATGGTATGTTTTCAGGTGATGGGTTACGACAGTGCGATCGCTTTAGCCGCACAAGCCGGACAATTAGAATTAAATGTGATGATGCCGCTAATTGCATATAACTTAATTCACAGTATCGAAATTCTGGGCAATACCATCGCTGTCCTTACAGAACGTTGCATTGAGGGAATTTCTGCGAACCAGGAACGTTGTTTAGCTTACGCCGAAGGCAGTTTAGCTTTAGTAACCGCCCTCAACACCCATATCGGTTATTTAAATGCCGCAGATGTGGCCAAAGAATCTTTAGAAACTGGTAAATCTTTACGGCAGATTGTTTTAGAACGCGGGTTGATGAGTGAAACAGACTTAGCCACAGTCTTAAATCTAGAACAAATGAGTGGTATCTTACCGCTTAAAACAGAATAATATTTATGGAGAATTGGGCATGGGAAGAGGCAGAGGGTCAGGGGGCAAGGGGGAGAATGAAAAATTACCTCTTTCTCCCCTGCTCCCCTGCTCCCCTGCTCCCCTGCTCCCCTGCTCCCCTGCTCCCCAATCCCTTATCCCCTATCCATCTATGCAGACTCAAAAACCATCTGTTAGTCTAATTCGGGCTACATCTTACGAACAAGAGGCTTTACGAGAATCCTTAGTTACATTGCTGGAACCTTTTGGAGGTATGGCAGCGTTTGTGAAAAAAGGCGATCGCGTTTTACTCAAACCGAATCTACTTACAGGCTCGCGTCCTGGTAAAGAGTGTATCACCCGTGCCGAACTAGTTTACGAAGTTGCCCAGATGGTAATTGAGGTTGGCGGTCAGCCATTTTTGGGCGATAGTCCTGCTTTTGGCAGTGCTAAGGGCGTAGCAGTGGCAAATGGCTATCTACCTATTTTAGAAGAACTGAATCTTCCCATTATCGATTTTCACGGTCAGCGTTACCAAACTGTCAGTGACAATTTTAACCATCTGCGACTGTCTAAAGAAGCAATGGAAGCAGACGTAGTAATTAACCTACCGAAAGTGAAATCTCATGCCCAATTGACATTAACACTCGGCGTAAAAAACTTATTTGGTTGCGTCCCCGGCAAAATGAAAGCTTGGTGGCACATGGAAGCGGGAAAAGACGCAAATAGATTTGGTGAAATGTTAGTAGAAACTGCTAAAGCAATTAACCCTAACTTAACCATATTAGATGGGATCATCGGTCATGAAGGAAATGGCCCTAGTAATGGTGAACCTCGCCAACTGGGCATTTTAGCAGCTGCATCAGATATATTTGCATTAGATCGGGCAATGGTAGAAATCCTCAATGTTCCTCCTGAACAAGTGCCTACAGTTGCAGCTTCCCAAAGGCTAGGAGTTTGTCCAGAACTTGCTGCTATCGAGTTTCCCCATTTAAATCCTGACTTATTAAAAATAGAAGATTGGCGACTACCAGACAATTTAATGCCCATCGATTTTGGTATGCCCCGCGTCATCAAATCTACGTTTAAGCATCTTTACACCCGATTTATCAAGGAACCAATGAGTATTTATGGAAGGGGATAAGGAACTGGGGATTGGGGATTGGGGAGTAGGGAGCAGAGGAGAATAAGAGGTAATTTTTCATTCTCCCCCTTGCCCCCAGCCCCCCGCCCCTCTGCCTCTTTTCAATGCCCAATGCCCAATCTAATGCAAACTTCGTTACAGCAATTTCATTTATTAGCAGAGTAATCTGTAATTACCCTCCGATTGCTTAACCATACCGCCCTATGATAGTTAGTGGCGGTTTTTTTAGCTGATTAATTTGTTATGCAGGTTATCGTTTGAGATTTTGATTTATCGAAAAAGTTATACAGATTATGAGCAAAGTCTGGGGATAACCCTCTACACCACTTTCTAAAACATTTTTTTACTCTACCTATATATAGATTGACAAAATTGCTGTGATATCACGCAGACTTGAGAATTTAAACTCTGAAATATTTGTTTAGTATTATCACTTAATCCATGCTACACAACACAGTTAATGTATCTGTATTTATTCGGTAGTTATGATTGGTTACAAAAATCATTCCTGCCCTTTTCGTCTCTAGCATCAAATATTGTTGTGTATAACTACCGTATGACAATCGAGAATACTGAATATTTATCAGTATCTTTGCGGTTTTGTGTCCTGTATCACAAATTAGTAATTCCAGTAAAATGACCTTATCAAAGCCTTTACAGAGATGTTATAATCATGAAGTATCGGACAAATACATTTTGCTAATTAATATTTAAGCAGCGAAAAAATGTAGTTTATAATGCTGTTGAAGTTAGCTTTGCGTATGCGAACCTTTACGCCATACAGGGAAACATTTGAAAATATTAATCACAAAAGAAAACATGATTTGTTGACTTGTAACTTGGTATTAAGAATTTCATGTATAAAAACGCTATTATGACAATTGTAAAACTGGTTTAGCTTGTAAAAGGCTACACATTTTACAGTTTAAAAATAGCTACAATAGCATCAAAACTCTCACTCAGAGAGTAGACCTACACAGTCTTACGAAGAACTTCAATTTTGTATGAATTCAAATAGCCAGTCTGCCAATACCGACACATATTCCCAACGTTTGGCAGACATTGTGGGAACTGCGATCGCTCTGTTGACTCTTACCCTACCCGTATTTGTCATCGCCCACTATTCTTCAACTAATGTTCAGAATAACCCGCAACCCCTGATCCAAAATCTACAAGGAAAGAAAGATTGATAAAGCTTTCTAGTAGCTTTCCCTAGCAGGAGAGCTACAAAAAGCAGAACACTGATTTTGAGACAACCTCTGTAGATTTTGAATGTAGTTCATCAGAAATAAGCTGAATCTGTATTGTGTAACTCCAGATTTGAGAAGTCTTGACACAATAGAGGCCGAAATCCCTCTAACAGTAATCAAAGGCGGAGGATATCCATAATACCCTCTTGGAAAAAGCGTTGCGAGGAAAGTTCGTAACGCTTTTTCCATCTTTTGGCTAATTCAAGAGAATAGGTTATGGCTTCCAAACTGGATACTCCCAAATCTTCATTCCCCAGTCCCCAGTTCCTAGTCCCCAGTCTCCACTCCCCTATCCCCTGAAATAAATACCTTGGGAAGAAAGCCATATTGCCCTAAAATTCTACACGGGGAGCGAAGCTGACTGAGTGCCCCCATGATTCACTGTTATCAGAGGAGTTTTTTGTGGATTTATCTCGTATTCCTGCCCAACCGAAACCTGGTTTAATCAACGTTCTGATTGAAATTGCTGGCGGAAGTAAAAATAAATATGAATACGACAAGGAACTACAAGCTTTTGCTCTAGACCGAGTACTTTATTCCTCGGTAAAATATCCTTATGACTACGGCTTTGTACCCAATACTTTGGCCGATGATGGCGATCCCCTTGATGGTATAGTCATAATTGACGAGCCAACCTTTCCAGGTTGTGTTATTGCCGCGCGACCGATAGGCTTTTTAGAGATGATTGACGGTGGCGATCGCGATGAGAAAATCCTTTCTGTTCCTGACAAAGATCCGCGCTACGCTCAAGTAAGATCCCTGAAAGACGTAGCACCACACCGTTTAGACGAAATTGCTGAATTTTTCCGTAGTTATAAAAATTTGGAAAAAAAGGTGACTGAAATCCTCGGTTGGCAAGATGTGGACAAGGTTGCAGCTTTAGTAGAAAAATCCGTCAAAGCTTATAGAGGATAATAGAAAAGTTAGGAGTTAGGAGTTAAGAGTTATGAATTTTTATTCCTAACTCCTCACTTTACTTTGATAACTTTCCCTTGTTACGGATTTTAAAATCTGCCACCAACCCCAAACCAGAATGCAGCGTACTCTCCTTTTGGCAAAAATTCATAACTGCACCCTCACAGGGGCGAATATCAACTACGTGGGTAGTATCAGCATTGATGAAATCCTTTTAGAAAAAGCTGGTATCTTACCCTATGAACAGGTGCAAGTAGTTAATAGTGCCAACGGTCAGCGCTTTATTACCTATGCGATCCCCGCTCCAGCTCATTCAGGAGTCATTGAGTTAAATGGGGGTGCGGCACGTCTAGGCATTATTGGCGATCGCTTGATTATAATGACTTACGGGCAGTTCACTCCAGAAGAGGTAAAAAGTTACTCTCCTACGGTAGTCATTGTGGACGAAAAAAACAGGTTGTTGGAAGTACGGCGCTACGATGACCTGCTCAGTAAGGTCTAATTTTCAAGAAAAATGTCAAATTTTGAGTTGTCGGGTTCCCAAAGCTACATACCTGAAAAGTCTGCTACCCTGTCGAGTAGTCTAGCAGGTGAATTTCTCGTCCAATTCTGGGGTGTCAGAGGTTTAATTCCCACCCCAAGTAGCGACACTAATCGTTATGGTGGTAATACTGCTTGTGTAGAAATGCAGGTAGCTGGAAAACGCTTAATTTTTGATGGTGGTACTGGCTTACGGATACTGGGTAAAACTTGGCAAGAACTACAACAGCCATTAGAAGCCCATTTATTTTTTACCAACTGCCAATCAAACCGAATTCAAGGGTTTCCTTTTTTTGCGCCTGCATTTATTGGAGAAAATTGCTTCCATATTTACGGCACAGCTGCCTCAAATGGAGCCTCAATCAAACAATGTCTGTACGATCAGATGCTCCAGCCACACTTTCCTTACCCTTTACAGGTAATGCAATCAGAATTGCAGTTTTACAATTTGACTCCAGAAAGTGATGTACAGTTGGATGATATCACCATTACAACTGCATTAATTAATCAAACTCAGCGGTCAGTTGGCTACCGAGTTACTTGGCAAGAGTATAATGTTGCTTACATCACGGATTTGCACCAGAATGCCGATCAAGTGGAGCGAGAGCGGATTTTAGAGTTTATTAAAGGCGTTGATTTGTTGATTGCCAATGCTACTTACACTCCGCCGACATCTCACAACCATGACTCTGCTGATTTACTCTGGCAAGCTGCGGTGAATGCAGCTTTGAATGCTGGCGTTAAACAGCTAGCCATTTCTCATCATCACCCAGATGACCATGATGATTTTCTTGACCAGGTTCAAGTCGATATTAAATCTGCTTTTCCTCAAGCCATAATAGCCCGTGAAGGTCTAGTATTAGCTGTTGGTAAGTGATTTTTATTGACACTTTTTAATCAGTGGTAGAGCGATGCTTACGGTGGTAAACTACCCACAATCACTGACTTGTCAATTCGCTTTTCTGTTGAGATCGCGCGATCTGGTGTGTAAAAGCAAATTGTCTCGTAGATTGTGAGGTAGAACGCTATAATTTACTCAACTTTGTAATCATTTTCAACCTGAGAGTTGATAGTCTAATTCGATCATGAGTACTCTCAATCAAGTGCTGGAAGACGCTTTGGAACTTTCCTCCGAACAGCAAGAAATGCTGATCAAGATTCTACAAAACCGCCACTATGAAAATCGTCGTGCAGAAATAGCTACAGATGCCAAACAAACCCTAGTTGATTTCCATACAGGTAAGATTTCGGCATCAGTCAGCCCAAGATGTTATTGCAGCATTACGCCAGTCTTTAAACGAACTAGAGGAATGAGACTGCTGGTTTTGACCCCAAAATTCAAACGAGCATTTCGTAGGTTGGTGAAGCGAAATGCTGAACTCTAGCCCCAGCCTGAAGCGAATGGAATTCGCGGCTACACTGGCATTGTCCGCCTCCGCGGACTAAGAAAAAATTAAGGGTTTGAAACCCACGGAGGTGGGTTTTGGTTGTATAGCCGCAGTTTCTAACCGCCCTTTTAACTATTCCACACAATTGAAATCGGCTACATTGCCCCTACGAAGCATTTTGTAACTCAGCTGTGCGGACTGAAAGCTGCTGTGTCTGATTACCTCGTTGCACTTTTACCTGTAATATTTGACCAAGGCGACTGTCTTCCACAACATTCTGCAATTGTTCAGCACTGGTAATTGCTTTACCATCAACTTGCAGAATGACATCCCCGCGCCGGATACCCGCAGATGCGGCTGGAGAATTAGGGACAACTCGCATGACAAAAACACCATTAATTTCTGGTATCTGAATCGGAGAGTTGGGATCGGTATTATTTTGCTTAGCGAGATCGGGTGTTAAGGTTAGCATTTGCACACCTAGATAGGGGTGAGCAACTTTGCCATCACGTTGCAGTTGGGCAGCGATCGCTTTGGCTTTATCAATAGGAATGGCAAACCCAATACCCATTGCATCAGGGCGAATCGCTGTGTTAATGCCAATTACTTCACCTAGACCATTTAATAATGGCCCGCCAGAGTTACCTGGGTTAATAGCGGCGTCTGTCTGAATGAAATCCAAACGTTTGTCACTAATGCCGACTTGGGCGCTAGAACGTTTCAGGGTACTGATAATTCCCAAAGTAACAGTGTTATCAAATCCTAAAGGATTACCAACTGCGATCGCCCAGTCTCCTACTTGTACATTACTAGAAGAACCTAAGGGAGCCACTGGTAAATCGTTACCAGCATTAATTTTGACTACTGCCAAATCTGTGACTTCATCAATACCTTGAACTTTCCCTTCAAAAGTGCGCCCATCTTTGAGTCGGACTGTTACTTTATCAGCCTTATCGACCACATGAGCATTAGTTAAAACCAACCCACTTTTGTCGATAATGAAACCTGAGCCTAAACCGCGTAACTGCTCAGAAGGAACCTGTTGAGAAAAACCTTCACCAAAAAATCGGCGGAAAAAGGGATCTTCTAAAAATGGATCGACGCGGCGAGTAATTGTTCGCTCAGTATCAATACGGACAACTGCTGAACCAACACGGTTTACTGCTGCTGTCACAAAGCTATTGCTACCGATGACAGCACTAGCTGGTGATTGCCGTTGAGCAATGAGGTTTGAAGTATCTCCACTAGTTACTGTGGGTGCTGGCTCGGCTTGAGAGGGTAATACCTGCAATGTGCTAACAGTTAGCAGAACTCCTAGCGCGATCGCCAAAACATGAGTACTAAGTTGACGTAAAGACCGAGATAATTTGGGAAATCGCATAATCAGAACCTAATATATAAGCCTAATTGTTGCTTAGTTGTGACAAATCTATTTACAGTTATTTTTAGTTCAGGTCTCGCTTGCTCTTTCCAAAACTGGGGTTAGGGCATTTTGCGAGTTACCTGTAATCAACTTAATAGAAAATTTCACCCAAAAGCTATTATGGACATTTACCCTTTACAAGTTCGGTTTTTACCCATCAATAAAACTTTTGGATTGCTATGAGACGGATTCAATGTCTGTCCTAACTGTGGACTATGGATGAATTAACTTTTGTATAAGATTTCATTCCGATTAGCTGCACCTAGCTGGGGTAAAGTGTTGATGACTGAGTGGGGAGTCAGGGCAATAGGAACAGTGGGAGGTTGTTGTAATTGCTTGACAACACTTTGTAAGAGTTGGTCTTGTCCAGTACGGAAACCCCAAACATTTGTCCCACGGTTGATAATCGCAAACCAAACCAAACCGCGATCGCGTGTGGGCATCACTCCTGCTAAAGCGCTTACATCTCGGAGAGTGCCAGTTTTGATCACAGTTGCAAGGGGAATGTGTCTGGTATGTACTGTCCCCCGGTGATCGAATCCAGACATGGGGAACAAGTCAGCTAGGTTTAGCTGATGGGCAGATGCTTCAGCTTGAATAGCCATAAACATAGCACAAACAGCCCTGGGAGAAATGCGATTTTCGGGGCCCAGTCCAGAACCATTGATTAACTGAATTTCCGCCTGTGGCACTCTAGCCAGGTTAGCAGCAGTTGATTGCACTACAGCCGCCCCTCCTACTGACTCTGCCAGCATCTCTGCCATATCGTTATTACTGTAAACATTCATTTCCTTGAGGAGTTGCTTTAATGGCAAGGAGCGATGACGCAGTAACAAAGTTTGTTGAGGGTTTGGCTGTGCCTCAACTTTCACCCCACCTGCAATGATAACTTGAGGCTTGGGCGTTCCCTTGGGCATGATTGAGTATGTATAGAGAGCGGGACGACCCCAAGTTGCATGATTTAGGGTTTGCTTGAGCATTAAACCCGCCAGCATCGGCTGACGTTGGAAATTCATGGCAAAACTGCCACTAACGATCAAATTTCCCTTTACCTGCTTAATGCCCATTTTATTGAGAGTATTACCAAGAGCGATCGCTTCTTCCCAAACAAACAAAGGATCGCCACGGCCAACAACGACCAAATCGCCCTGCACAACTCCATTTACCACAGGCCCAGTGATGCTTACCAAAGTATCAAATTGGTAATCTGGCCCCCAGGTTTTCAAAGCAACTAGTGAAGTGGCAATTTTGGTTAAAGAAGCAGCCGGTAGAGGTGTAGTACCTTGGTGATTCGCCATCAACATCGGCCCCGACTGCATCCAAATGCCCTGACTCTCAGCCAGATTTTGCGCCACCACCTTTGAGGTTATGAGCTTTTTCAGATATTCTTGCACCGTAGTCGCACCAGCTGGATTTGGATCGGGGGCAAGAACTAAACCGGGGCTACTTTGCCAAGTTAGTGCATCTAAGGCATCTAGAGGCTTGATTTGTACCCCAGCCATTTCCAGCCAAAGCGACACCAAACCTGAACCCAATAATTCCAGCATCTTTTATTCCTCTGTCAGGATTTGAAACGTTGTTTACTGTGCTAATATACAAGTTTTTTTAAGACAATCAGTATTGAGTCATAATAACTGGTGTTTTTCCCATCTGTAAGTAGGGTGAATAATATTATTTTTGTGGCTCTTTGGAAAATGCCAAAATGTCCATTTCTCATGAACATATCCGCATGAGATTTGTGATAAAAAACTTATACAGCAGACTTTTTTTATGTGAAAATACTACGCCGTAAGCCTGATTCAGAAACAGGCAATGTCTACGACGGTCTACGACTAAGCAATTCTATAACCTTGAAGCTAGGAAAGGGAAAGTAATTCAAATTCTCCCCCTTGCATTCTTGAATACCTACTTTCTTTCTGGATGCGCTGCATCTTCTGGTGAAGAAGTGCCCATCTGGTTAATTATGGCAATCATTTGATACAAGCGCCCTAAGTCGCGTTGATTGAAGTGCAAAATCAGGCGGGGTAGTCCAACAGTTTCATCTTGGGCTTCTTGAGGTAATGCCTGACTTTTTTCAATCCGTCCTTGAACAATAATGTCGCTAAAATCAGCATTGAGTCGCTCTACCAGCGCGTCTGAGATATCTGTCTTCAAGCGGATGACTAACTTAGCGCCGACATATCTAGAGGAGTGATAAACCTGGTAAAAACGGGTGATAGCGTCCCAAGCCACATCCAGTTTGTCTGTCACCGTGTAAAGGCTGGGGTCTTCAGGACTGACAAGGCGGTTTTTTACTAATTGCTTATCAATATATTCGCTCCAAGAGCGCCAGTAATCACCACCAGGGCGATCGATTAAAACTAGAGGTACTGGGCCAAATTTACCATTCTGGGTTAATGTCATACATTCAAAAGCTTCATCTTGAGTGCCAAAGCCTCCCGGAAACAAGGCGACAGCATCACTTTCTTTGAGGAGAAACAGCTTGCGGGTAAAGAAATATTTGAAGTTAATTAGCTTGGGATCGCCTTCTATAAAAGGGTTTGCTTCCTGTTCAAAGGGTAGTTGAATGTTTAATCCAAAGGAATTTTCTCGCCCAGCCCCTTCATGACCCGCCTGCATGATTCCAGCACCGCCGCCGGTCATCACCATAAATCCCAATTGCGAAATAGCACGAGCAAACTCAAGAGCCATTTGGTACTCTGGTGTATCTGGCGCGAGACGAGCAGAACCGAAAATGGTGACTTTGCGAACGTGTCGGTAATCGTAAAAAAGCTGGAAACCGCGCTCCATATCTGCTAGTGCAGCCGACAAGATTTTCCAATCAAGACGCTCAATTTCGGTATCAGCTAAACGAATAATAGTAGCAAGTGCTTGCTGAATAAATTGCCGATTTTTTAATGTCGGTAAACGAGCGATTAATTCAGCGATATCCGCCTGTAAAGACTCTAATGTGTCAAACGACGCAGATGAGGTCATGAGAACTGCTGCAACAATGGCACTATATTCTACGTGAACTACTCACACTCTAGCAAGCGGGATATAGCCCTCTAATGTAGAGTTAGCAAACTCAGAACTGGCTTTGAGGTAGCATTGCTCATTAGGGAACTCCAAGAAATAAATTATCCAATATTGTGGGGTGGGCATCCTGCCCGCCCTATGGACTGGGCGGGCGAGACGCCCACCCCACAAGAGTTAATTGGATATTTTTTTATTTGGAAGTCCCTTACTCAAGATTATGTTCACCGTGAGTTCGACGAACCTCTCCCTGTCTTGAACTAAAGTTCAAGTCTGTCCCTCTCCGACTCGGAGAGGGACGGTTTTGCGTAGTAAAACCAGGGAGAGGTCTTTTCTATCATTGAGCTAATTAGGCGGACACTATATGAGCCGTCGAATTCACGTTCAATACAGTTATATAACGATTCTCCCCTGCTCCCACCTGTTCTTAACTCAACCCCAACTGTTGCTTTAAGGCTTCTGGCACATTCCTTGCTGTATCCAGCCCTTTCACATTTTCCCAATTTGTATTTTCATCCCAGCGGATATCTCCTGAATCTTTATCGCTGAGGTCTGCGCCGTTGAGGTCTGCGCCGTTGAGGTCTGCGCCGTTGAGGTCTGCGCCGTTGAGGTTTGCGGCGCTAAGGTTTGCGTGGCTGAGGTTTGCGTGGCTGAGGTTTGCGCCCCTGAGGTTTGCGCCCCTGAGGTTTGCGCCCCTGAGATATGCGCCCCTGAGATATGCGCCCCTGAGGAATTGCCCGACTACACTATTGAAAGTTTCAGACTGAATGCAATTACTGTAATTGATGATGAAATACAGTTGCCCTGTCCAAGAATTTTCTCTTGGTTGACTAGATGGATAGAAGATAATTTGTTTTTTGAGATCATCTCGCCCTTTAGCATAACCGTGCAACTCCAAAAGCAAAATCATCACATTCAACCCAGCAGAAATATCTACCTGACGCTGACCTAGCCCTTGAATTCCATACTTTTGCAACTGTCGCAGCTTTTTCTGAGGCAAAGTCTCTTCAGCAGAGTCAATAAATTTACCCTTACACCAGTTACCGTAAAATTTTTCTAAGCGCTTAAATAACTGCTCCCAAGGAAAATCTTGATTTTCAGTCAGCAACCCCATCAAATATTCCACAATTTCTGATGTGAGTCTACCAAAACCCAGCAAATCATAAATTTGCCAATTCATTTGAGCTTCAGGAATAATTAATTGTCTTCCGTCTTCTGCTTCGTAATATTGTGTCCAAGCTTTCAGGCGGGTTTTCAGGCGTTCTGCAAAGAGAAATTCGCCAAAACTCTTATGAAAAAACTCAACCCCACCCTCTTGTTTATCAGCAGGACGAATGTAAAAAGCAGCTAAAGCTGTTTTGAGTGCTTCATTACCCAATTTTTCTTTAGCTTTTTCAATTAAAGCTTTTGCTGTTTCGTCATCTTGTAAACGTGCTTCTAACATTGACATCGAAGCAAATTCACCTCCCGACTGCACAACACAAACAGCCGCTTCTGTAAGAATACGTTTTAAATCTTCGGGCTTCTGTTGGGTTAACTCAATATTTAAATTAGTCCCATCTGCTTCTGAACGCTGTTTTGTCAGTACCCAGTTTAAAGCTTCTTGGTAAATTACAATTTTGGCTGTGCGTTGGCTTGCTTGCTCTAATTTATCAATTGCCAATTTACCATCTCGATACATTGCCGCTAACAAATAAAGTAAGAGCGGCTCTTGGGCTAATTTTTTTACCTCAGATGGACATTTATCACCTTGTAAAAACTGCTTAAAGGCTGCGGTTTTCCCTTTATTAGCTGGTAATTCTTCCCACTTATCCAACCATTTTTGTTGGAGTTGTCCATCCATTTCGACAATTTCAACCCGCTCTAAATTGCGAGGCAAGTGAGGGATACCTTGTAAAGACATCGACCTACCAGTGATTATCACCCGATGTCCCATTTCTCGGTAACTTTTACATTCCTGCTGAAATCCAGAGACTTGTTTGATAAATGCTTCTAGATTGAGGTTCGTTCTAGCCTCAATATGCAGTTCATCAAACCCATCAAGGATAAACAAGAAACGGGTGTTTTTATTTGTCAACCAGTTTTTATCGCTTTGAATAAAACTAATTTTCAGTTCTGCTTCCAAAGTGTTTTCTAAACGCGATTCAAAGGAGTCTAAATCCCGTAACCGAATCAAGATTGGTGTCCAGATAGGATGCAAATGCTGTCGTACCCAATCAGAAAACATCCGACAGAAGACACTTTTGCCTCTTCCTGGGCCTCCTTGAACAAATATCACTTGTTCTAGCTTATTTGGATTTAGCAGATTTTCCTTAGCCCATGTTTCTAAATCTAAGGAGTCTAATTTTTTATTTATCTCACCATTTTTATCTACAGGTTTGGCTTTTAAAGGTACGTAAATATCTTTAAATGAGAAACTTTCGTCAAAAACTAAGTCTAAAGGTTTGCTAGCAATATAAGTTTTTAGATATTCATCAATGCTAGAGATTTTCTGCTGTTCTTTCTGCCAGTCTCCAAAGGAAGGTTGAATTAGATTTTTGATAGCATCGCCTGATTCTATCCAGGCTTTAATTATGTAGCGGTGAGTATTCCAAGCTACTCTCTGTGTCAAAATCTTAGCATTAGCGTTGGGGATGTTTGCTACTTCTAATCGTGCCAATAATACTTGATTAAATACTTTCGCTAATTCTGATTCGTGGAAACAGGCTACAGCATTGCTGGCACTTTCATAATCTAATTCAATATCATTGAGTTTTTGTAGTTGTTTCGTTAGTGTTTTATTAATCTTGGGATCAGCATCCCAGTTAATAGATGGATATAAGGATAAAATTTCTTTGATACTTTCTAAATAAGCAGCTTGAGTAACTATAAATACACAGTCTTCTAGAGAAGGATCTTGTTTAGTTATGTCGCGGGAATACTTTAGCAAGGCTATTCCAAGCGGCACGAATGGCAAACCCGCACCCACTACCTGCGCTAAGGGTGAACACAACACATCTAGTAGTGAAGATGAATTTTGTAACAGAGGTTTCAAGAGTTCTACCTTGTCACTTTGTTCTTGAAAGGTTTTTGCGGCTTCTAAAACTGCTTTGCCAGTCTCAACTGTGGTAGTTAAAGTCTCTCCTACTGAGAAGGATTGCCGAAATTTCTGCCAGGTTTGCGATAAACGCTTGTTCATTCGCTGGGACTCGTGTAATTACTGGTTATTTAGAGTCTAGTGTAAAATTTGGGGTTTGTGCGTGTGGTAAGAATGACCAACCGTAGAGGCGCAGAGGACACGGAGGAAGAGAAAAGGCGATCGCATCGTGCTAATAATTAGACATTAGCTATTTCTGAGTTCATCATTCAAGCTGAGATATCCATAGATGGTGTTCAGAACTCGGAAAGTCGTGTTCAGAACTCGGAAGATGGTGTTCGGAACTCGGAAAGTCGTGTTCAGAACTCGGCAGTTGCGCCTCTGAACTCGGAAGTTGCACCTTTGAACTCGGAAGTTGCACCTTTGAACCCAGAAGTTGCACCTTTGAACTCGGAAGTTGCACCTTTGAACCCAGAAGTTGCACCTTTGAACTCGGAAGTTGCACTTTTGAACTCGGAAGTTGGTCTTTAAAGCTTGGGTTTTACCTTTCCCCTCGTGGCATTGCATAATTGTGGGATGATTTGGCAACTTCCTTTCATCAGAAAAATGGGTATTTACTCATTACTTATTACTTATTACTCATTACTCCTTCTTAAGAGTGCTTTCACGGCGGTGAGGATATCAACTCAATTCAGTCCCAGTTCTTCCTTCAACGCCTCTGGCACATTCACTGCTGTCTCTAATCCCCGTACACCTTCCCACTGCTGCTTTTTACCCCAGATCATTTCTTCTAAATTCGCGTCGCTGAGGTCTGCACCACCCAGAATGGCATAGCTGAGATTGCTATGGCTGAGATCCGCACCGTTGAGAATAGCACCACTAAGGTTACTGCCACTGAGGTTAGCACTGTTAAGGTTGGCATAGCTGAGGTCTGTACCGAACAGGATGGCGTCGGTGAGGTCGGCACCACTGAGGTCGGCGTCGTTAAGAATCACGCCGCTGAGGTCGGCTTCGTTGAGAATTACCCGACTCAGGTCTACACCACTAAGGTCAGCGCCTAAGAACATTGCCCCGTTAAGTCTGGCATTGTTAAGTTTAGCACCGTTAAGTTTGGCGTAGCTCAGGTCTGCGGCAACAAGGATGGCATCACTCAAGTTAGTACTGAAAAGAATTGTGTCGCTGAGGTTACTACCGTTGAGGATGGCATGACTCAAATCAGCACCACTGAGGTCGGCGCGGCATAGGTCGGCATGGCTGAGGTTGACGCTGCTAAGGTTAGCTTCACTCAGATTCGCACCAAAAAGGATGGCGTTACTTAAGTCAGCATGGCTGAGGTTGCTGCTGCTAATGTCGGCGCGGCTGAGGTCGGCGCGGCTGAGGTCGGCGCGGCTAAGGTTGGTACTGCTGAGGTCGGCGCGGTTGAGGTCGGCGCGGCTAAGGTTGGCACAGCTAAGGTTAGCACCGCTGAGGTTGGTGCTGCTGAGGTCGGCACCGCTAAGATTAGCACCGCTAAGATTGGCACCGCTGAGGTTGGCATCACCAAGGTTAGCACCGCTGAGGTTGGCACCGCTGAGGTTGACGCCAGTTAAGTTAGCATCGCCGAGATAAGCAAGGCTTAGGTCAGCACCGCTAAAGTCTGCCCCGGTGAGGTTAGCATCACCCAGGTATGCACTCCGAAAGTTGCCGCCTTTAAGGAATTGCCCAACTATACTGGAAAAGTTACCAATTTCCAGGGCATCGCTATAGTTGATAATCCGCAGCAGTTGGGATGTGAAAAAATTGTCTGTGTCTGGTTGATCTGATGGATAGAAGGTGATTTTTTGTTTGAGTTCATCTCGCCCTTGGGCGTAGCGGTGTAACTCTAACAGTAAAATCAGTACGTTTAGCCCTGTATATATGTCTACCTGTCTCAACCCGATCGCAATATTTTGTGCCGCCAACTTTAACTTTGTTTTCTGAGGTAGGTTATCATCTGGTGTCCCATCGATAAATTCTCCCTGACTCCAACGACGATAAAAATCTTCTAACCGCCAGAAAAGTAGTTCTGGGCTAATTTTTTTACCAGTCACAATCAATTCCATTAGTTGGCTGACTATTTCTGGTTTCAAGGCAGCATTGCCCAATAAATCATAAATCTCTTCATGCATCTGGCGATCGCACACTCTAAAACAAACCCCAGATGGTAAAGTGCCCAATGCGCGATCGCCGATCTTAGAAGTCAAACTGCTATCTAGTATTGTCCATTCTTCTAAGCTTTCTTGCAGTCTTGGAGAGTATAAATATTCCTGTAAATTATCTTGAGTAAACTTAATGCTTTTGTCTACTTTAATACTTTTTCCTAGAGGTAAAACTGCTTCGGTTTCTGGCGATGTGGTCTTTGGCATTTCTTGCAACCTTGTACCCCTCACATAATTTCTCAGCAATTGCCAGACTTGAGATAAATATGTTGACATTTCTGTGCCCGTTGTTACATTTAAGTTACTGTTTTGATAATCCTGAATTAAAAATTTTTATATGCTAGTTTGCTTTTCATTGCTACAAATTAATAGTATAAATAAATACTATAGTAAAAAAATCATGAGTTGGCGATGTCTACACCAGATGACTTTTTGTGAGTTTGGCAACGGCCTTTCTGGATGACAGCTTCTTGCTTACCTGTAGTCGCTTTCAGATGCTTCTCCTGATGTCAATAAAGTGTTAGCTTCAAAATCCTTTCAAAAATCAAGTAATTTCCATGTTTTGGTTAATTTGTTATACTTTCTTCCCAAGAAATTTACTAGTCCGATGTAAAAATAATACTTACTGTTTCTTGGAGACGCAATTGTTAGGGAAAATCCTACACTAAAACAGCACAACAAAGCTGAAAATGGCAACTAAAATTTCAGTCAAACGATTTTGGATTTCGCCTGACCACCAGGATACAGGGATTGATGATTTTGGATCGACGATAGCTTTGCATTAGCGAGTCAGATGTTACCCACAGATGCTAATCCTTCTTTGGGAGATGCTGCACGAATACTATCGAGGGTCACAAAAGCCTTTTTGGTTGACCCTGAATACAAGGGTTGAAGCAGTACCAAAAAACTTTTTGAATCTAAAATCAAAAATTGGCACGATCGCAAGTTTGCTGCTTAATATAAAGCAGCTAAGAGAATCAGCAGAGTTCAGGCTGCATAGCTTTGCAAAAGTTAAAAATTAACTGCGGGATAGTTATTGGGGAATGAATGCAATGAACAAATTAACTTTTTATATGATTTTGTTACATAGTTTGTTTTTAGGAGTAACAACGGCTAGTGCTAAGTCACCCTCTGTTAACAGAGTGGATACAGAGTTATCAGCTAACCATAAGTTTGTAGAAAGTGTGGTTAAAACCAAAAATGAAGAAAAATCTCATAGTCAGTTAACAACAGAAACTTCTTCAACTAAAATTTCAGCTTCATCACTAAATAATATCAATATTCCTCAGAAACAGAAGCTATCATCAGGGCAAGTTTGGGTAGTTAATCAAAATAAATATGTACAGCCTGAACCATTTAGTTGGGTGGTAAAAGATCCCAAAAAAGCAGCACAGCAGCCATTTTTGCAAGTTGCAAAACCCCCAGAAAAACCGAATGCAAAGCCTAATTCTACTGCTAAACCAGCAGCAAAGGATGAATTAGAGCCATTCAACGAAGTAACTAAAGATACGCAAAAGTCAGGGGGATTGTTCACTCTTTATCGCAATAAAGAAAAGAATAAGATTTATCTAGAAATTAAGCCAGAGCAACTTAATAAAAATTACCTAGCTACAGCAACCCTAGAATCGGGTATTGGCGAACGGGGTATTTATAGCGGTATGCCTCTGCAAGATTTTTTGTTTTATTTCCAACGAGTGGATAATAAACTACATTTTGCGATCCGCAATGTGAATTTTCGCACGCGTGAGGGAGATCCCCAGGTGCGATCGCTGATGCGATCTTTTAGTGACTCTGTTCTCTATACCGTTTCCATTAAAAGCATTCATCCAGAACGCAAAACTATTCTCATTGACTTGGGAGATTTGTTACTCACAGACTTAGCTGGATTATCTGCAAGTTTAGGAGTCCCAGGCAGCACAGACCAATCCTATTTTGGTAATGCGAAAGCCTTTCCCCAAAACTTAGAAGTTGAATCAGTTTTGAATTTCTCTGGTAGCGTTGACCGCGACAGTGAAGTAGCGAACTTTGCATCCCTAGCTGACAACCGTGGTTTTACCCTACGCGTCCACTATAGTCTCTCCCAATTACCCGATCAAGATTATCGACCGCGCCTTGCTGACGATCGCATCGGCTATTTCATCACCGCCTACCAAGATTTATCCAAAGACGATCGCGGCGATTCTTTTGTCCGCTATATAAATCGCTGGCATTTAGAAAAAGAAGACCCGAAAGCAGTCATTTCTCGCCCCAAAAAACCAATTGTTTTCTGGATTGATAATGCTGTGCCCTTAGAGTACCGCGATGCGATGAAAGAAGGCGTTCTCATGTGGAACAAAGCCTTTCTCAAAGCTGGATTTAAGGATGCAATTGAAGTCCGCCAAATGCCCGATGATGCTACTTGGGACCCGGCAGATATTCGTTACAACACAATTCGCTGGATTAACACAGTAGATGGTTATTTTGCAATGGGGCCATCCCGTGTTAATCCATTGACAGGAGAAATTTTAGATGCAGACATTCTCGTAGATGCTAGCTTTATACGGGCACTCAAAAATGAGTATCGTAAAATCGTCCAACCCAGTCAAACAGAAAATCGCACTACCCTATCAGCTTTGATGCAAAATCGTCTACTTTGCACCAATGGTTTAGATGCGAAAAACAATGGTGCTACTCAGAAAATGCCAGCACAACAGGGGTTGTTGAATCGTTTATCGAAAATGGCAGGCGAGTACGATTTATGCTACGGCATGGAAGCTGCTAACCAGTTTGCCTTTGGTTCGCTGGCAATGTCATTGCTGCCAGAGACTATAGCCACTCCCGACCAAGTGAAAGAATATATCAATCAATATTTACGTTTAATCATCGCTCACGAAGTTGGACATACTCTTGGTTTACGTCATAATTTCCGTGGTAGTACACTGCTACCACCCCAGGAGATGAATAATACGGAAATTACTAAAACTAAAGGTCTGACAAGTTCCGTAATGGACTATATTCCCCCAAATATTGCCCCTCAAGGTACAAAACAGGGAGATTATTTTCCCAGCGTAGTGGGGCCTTATGATGAATGGGCGATTAAGTACGGCTACACCACAATTCAGACATCAACTCCCATAGCAGAAAAGCCTATTTTGGAGGAAATCGCTGCACAATCTTATAAGCCAGAGTTGAGTTATTCCACAGATGAAGATGTCTATGACCTTGACCCGACTGCTGATGCTTGGGATAACAGTAGCAACGTACTGCTTTATTCTCAGTGGCAGTTGAATAATGCGCGGGTGATGTGGGAACGTCTTGATAAACGTTTCCCGATGGCTGGTGATAGTTACAGCGATGTGAGCGAACGTTTTAGCACCGTATTGGGTAACTATTTTCAGCAAATATATTACACCACAAAATACATTGGGGGACAGTCTTTCTATCGCATTCACCCTAGTGAGATACCCTCTGGAGTTACCCAACACCGATTACCATTTGAAGCAGTACCAGTAGAAGAACAGCGCCAAGCTTTAGATACACTACAAAAGTATGTGTTTGCCGAAGATGCCCTGAACTTTTCACCAGAACTGCTGAATAAATTAGCGCCTTCCCGTTGGCGACATTGGGGTACTTCTGTGCAAGTTGGCCGTTTAGATTTTCCAATTCATGACTTAGTGCTATTTATGCAAGGTTCTGTGTTGCGAGATTTACTTTCAGGCGATCGCCTTTCTCGTCTCAAGGATATCGAACTCAAAGCTCCCGAAGGAAAAGCACTGACTCTACCAGAACTATTTGACACTTTGCAGTCAGGTATTTGGACGGAAGTCATTAAACCAAAAGGTAAACCGATGAAAATTACCAGTTTACGGCGAGGCTTGCAGCGCAAATACCTTGACATTTTAACTGGTATGGTATTACGAAAAGAATATGTTCCAGAAGATGCTCGGACTTTAGCTTGGTATAAACTCAAACAGCTTGATGAGAAACTTAAGGGAGTTAATTCCGAGGATGAGTATACCAAAGCGCACTTACTAGAAACGCGCGATCGCATTGAGAAAGTCTTAAATGCACCGTTGCAAGGGAATTAATTACAGAATATGCTCAACTTGCTTCATCTAATAATGAAATTGAAGCTCATATCAAACAATTTTTGATATAAAACAAGACCATTACCAACTGATATATATTGGTTGGCAAAATAGACGTAATTTTGTAGCTTTCACATAAAAAAAGGTAGCAGATAATAAAATCTACCTCTGCTACCTCTGCTTTTTCTTAACTACTCAACGCTTTTAAAAACCTTTGCAAACTCTTAAAAATACTGGGCTTTCTCGCAGGTGTCGCGTCTGTTGTTGTTTGCGGTTGTCCTTTTAAAAGAATCAGATCCAAATCATCACCCGATGGTTTTGTGGGTAATTCAGCAATTATTTGATATTCGCCGCCAGTTTCTAGCCAAACTTCCCACTGTCCTGGGTAGGAGCGATATAAAGCACTTTGATCGTCTATGGGGCGTAGATAATAACAGGATTCAATGGTATTGGTGAAACGCTCACGAGTTTTTCTGGCTGCATAACCAATGCCCACAACCCCAGAATCTTCCAAACGGGGATTTAACAATACTAAAGGGCGATCGCCTATTACTTCACACAACTTTTCCAACTGCGGCACTTCTACGGCAGTGGGGGCAATGAATAAGAAAATTTCATCCTCTGGCTGAATTTTTGTCTGCAAAGAAGCAGCCCTACCCGTACCAATATCCAAAATTTTAAATGGTGCATCTGCCCAATCACGACGGGCTAAGGCTGCTGCGCCAGCGTCAGCAAAGAAAATCTTCAAGCGGGAATCATAATCTGTAAACACGGGCAAAAACTGTTCCGCCACCGGCATATACTTCAGTTCTGGGAACAAAAACTCAACTTGCAGACGAGTACAGCCATCTGCAAGGGCAGTTTGGACGGCTACACGAGATTGGGCGATCGCATCTTCAAGACTATTTGGAAGTTCACTCATAATCTGCATGGTTCTCTAGTGTCTACTCCCATTGTTTCAGTATTGGCTCTTAATTAGCAGGACTTACGCAGGTGATATCGTCCAATCCCCTGAAAATGTAGGAAGGATTTGATCGACAGCACAGGTGAGAAATTTGCTTGTCGCCATTGTGCGTTGGCGTAGCCCGTCGTAGACATCGCCTCGACTAGTTGAGAAGATATTTTATACCAGTATATGTCTGGTTTTTTATAACTTTAGTTATATCTCTATCGATTGTTAATAGTGTTTAGCTTGAATATTTCCCTAATATAAATCATCAAATAATTCCATTAAAATCAGTCGCCAGCAGGATGATACTTAGCACAATATTTTTTACACTGGCAAATAAACCTTATATACAACTTAGGAACAGCTTATGCCTATTCACAAACTTGAACATTTTGACCCCAATTATCTAGAAACCTTTGGCGGAGACGACATTAAAGCACTAGAGCTTTATACTGAGGGAGGAGATAGAGTTGGCTCAGTAGGTGATGTTTTAGTTGATGATGATGGTCATTTCCGGTATTTAATTATTGATATCAGCTTAGATTTTGTTAGCAAAAAAATATTGCTACCGATTGGTCTTACTCGGATCAATTATCCAGAAAGACGCGTTTATGTTGATGGGTTAAGTAAACAGCAAATAAATAATTTGCCCGATCACAAAGAAGACGCGATCGTTAATAGCGATTACGAAGAAAATGTACGTAGTGTATTTCGTTCTCCAACCAGCGGTGTAACTTACGATCGTGATACCTATAATTACCAGAAAGAGCCAGCTTTATACGGTTTAAAAGATAACTCCGATCAAACTTTTAGACTTTATGAAGAACGATTAATTGCCAATAAACACCGCATCAAAACTGGAGAAGTAACAGTTGGAAAGCACATTGAAACAGACATTGCACACGTTACAGTACCTATTCAAAAAGAACGAGTTTTGATTGAGCGGGTTGTGCCAACAGAAGCAGGCAAAGTTGTTGTAGATCCCAATGAACTTAGGTTTCAAGAAGGGGAAGTAGCACGCATAGAAGTATACGAAGAAACACCTGAGATACATAAAGAAGCTTTTTTGCGTGAAGAAGTTAGGATCAAAAAAGTAGTAGAACGGGATACTGTAGAAACACAAGATACTATTCGTCGAGAAGAGTTAGATGTTGATACAGTGGGTGATTTACACGTGCAAGACAATGGTATCAATGCACATGAAGCTATTTAATTAGCTAGTTCATAAATTTATTTAGTAGGTTTACCTCAAATAATCATACAGGCAAAGTTAATTTTTAATTCTGCCTGTGTTTTTTTATGAAACAACAAAATTCCTGACTGGATAAGTTGGGAATTTGAATATTGCAAAAAAATACATATTGATAAACTAGCTATTTATAGATTCAAAAGTTTGTAACGATAAATAAATATAATAGTATTTAGTAAATTCCATACATGAAATACTAGACATATTTTTACAAAGCAAGGAAAAATTATTATGTTTTTGCATCTCTAGTTAGCTATGCGAATAAAAATATCTATAACTTTTGATTATTTAAATCTGAAAATAATTCATTCGCCAGAAAGAGGTACAAAAATCAATAAATGTCTAATTTAGTTATTAAGAGATGAAAAAAATATTTGAGGTTAAAGAAAGATAATGGTTCTTTACAAACTAGAAGATTTTGAGCCTAACTATCAAGATAATTTTGATGGTCATGATATTAAGGGACTGGGTGTCTATACACAAGGGACTGACGAAAAGATTGGTACTGTCAGCGATGTTTTAGTTGATGAAGAAGGTCATTTTCGCTATTTAGTAGTTGACTTAGGCTTCTGGATTTTTGGTAAGAAAGTATTACTACCACTTGGCCGCGCCCGTATCGACTATAACGTTGATCGCGTGTACACAGTTGGTTTGACTAGAGAACAAGCTGAAGATTTGCCTGAGTTCAATGAACGTCAAACCCTTGATTACGACTATGAAGAACGGGTACGTGGGGTATATCGCCAACCTGGAGACTACACTCCTATAGAAGCTTCAGCAGCATTAGACCCTTTAGCACCACCTGTAGCACCATTGCCTACAACTCCCACTTACGCCCGTGATAGCTATACTTACGAAAATGAACCTTCTTTATACGGGGTAAATGAGCAAGATCATCAAACTCTAAGATTGTATGAAGAACGGCTGATTGCCAATAAACGACGCCAAAAAACTGGAGAAGTAACAATTGGCAAACACGTTGAGACTGATACTGCACGGGTTGTAGTGCCAGTAGAAAGAGAAAGAGTTGTGATTGAACGTGTAACTCCGGCAGATGCGGGTACGGCTGTTTCTGGGCGTGAAGCAGACTTCCGTGAAGGCGAAGTAGCTCGTATAGAAATCCACGAAGAAACTGCTGATGTTCGCAAAGAAGCATTTTTGCGCGAAGAAGTTAGAGTTAGAAAAGTGGTAGATCAAGACACAGTTGAAACTCAAGAAACCGTGCGTCGTGAAGAGTTAGATGTGAATTCTGGTAATCTTCCAGTTGAAGAGCGCTAAGTAATATATAGTCATTAGTCAATAACTAATGACTAGTAATTAATTCTATACAGTACAGGTGAGGCTGTCGAATTAGCTTTACCTGTGCTTGTAATAGCAGATATCGCTCTGGATATAGGTTGGATAAATGCAGCGATCGCCAACATTTTCTAACACTATCTGAATAGTATCTAGAGCATTAATAGATTTTAATTTAGCTAATTAGAAAGCATTTCGTAAACTTTGCAGATGAATAGCCAACAGATGGCAAAAAATATTGTACAGGTAAACGGTAACTCTCGCATTAGCTCCTCTCTGGCAGATTTAAAACAGAGGGTGAATAATTTTGCTGTGTTTGATAAGCAAGGTCAGCTAGTAGGAGTAGTTCATGATTTAATTGTGGATGCTCATCGTCGGCTAAACTTAGTTATATCTAAGCAGGTAAATCAACAAACTGGAGAAGATGGTCAGCAGTTAGCTGATAAACATCCTTCTTTATTTCGGTTGCAGAGCCAAAGAATAAAAAAAATCGACAAGCCCACTAAATCTGTTTTCATAGACTTAAACAAATCAGAAATTGAGTATATGCCTGAATATTTAGAAACACAAACACCAGGCGATAGTGACTCAACTGAGCAAGTAGCTAATAATCCAATTATCAATAGCCCAGTTGAACCAGTGAATTTAGAACAGGTTACTGAAGAACAGATTATTCGTCTACTAGAAGAACGACTAGTTGTTGAAAGCAGTAAGCGTAAAGTCGGTGAGGTAATTGTTCGCAAAGTAATTGAAACCCGGATGGTACAAGTTCCTGTCCGGCGTGAAATGCTGATTGTGGAACAAATTAGCCCAGAACACAAACAACTTGCAGAAATTGATTTAGGGCAAGGAGAAATTACTGGCGTTGATTTGACCGAAGTAGAAAGACTTGAAGTTACACATTTTGACAACGGTTTAACGGTAAGTGGCGAATTTAGCTCGCCTAAAATTGCTAATTTGTTGCTGAATGCGATCGCACTAGAGCGAAATCACGGCTGTAAGCAGGTGCGTGTTACCATTGCTGTTGAAGACGAATCGCACCAAAAAAAATACCAAGAGTGGTTTGACCGCTGTTCTAAAGGTCAATCACTAAAGCCATAACAATAAGTTTCTAGCAGATAAATTAGTAGGGTGGGCAATGTCCACCCTATTTTTTTTGCTGATTTCAGAAAACAAAAGTGAAGTTTCCATTCCCTTGCGGGTAATTTTAACTGGCAATTGGGGATTGAGATCCCAAGCAAATCTTAAAATAATTTCTTTCCCAGTCCCCAGTCCCTAATTATCCAGAGTGAATGCCTCTAAAGCAACTTAATTTACAATACTAAGCAGTTGCCGTTCTTTTGGCTACTTGCAATGAAATTTCGACTCAAGAGACTTTCTGGTAAGAAACGACAGCGTTTGATCTCACCTATTCAGATTCATGTTCAAGATGGAAAATTTGAGATTATGGGTATGGGTGCATGGCATTCCTACTGGCGCGATCCCTATCATCTGCTGCTAACGATTCCCTGGATTGGCTTTATAATCCTGATTTGTACTTTCTACATAACTATTAATGCTCTATTTGCCCTAGCTTACTTGATCGGAGGAGATTGTATTGCCAACGCCCGACCTGGCTCTTTTTTAGATGTCTTTTTCTTTAGCGTGCAAACCCTAGCATCTATTGGCTATGGGGCAATGTATCCGAAAACAACTTACGCTAACATTATTGTCACCATTGAAGCAATGATCGGTTTGGTGGGAATTGCTGTGATGACAGGACTAGCGTTTGCCCGATTCTCCCGACCTACAGCCCGTGTGGTCTTTAGCCGTGTTGCTGTAATTACACCTCATAATGCGATGCCGACTCTCATATTTCGCAGCGCTAATAAGCGTCGCAATATAATTCTGGAGGCGCAGATGCGAGTCTACTTAATGCGCGACGAAGTAACTCTAGAAGGGCAGTTCATGCGGCGGTTCCACGATCTCAAACTGCTGACGAACCAAACACCTAGCTTCACGTTAAGCTGGTCAGTGATGCATGTCATTGATGAGTTTAGTCCTCTATATGGGATGACACCAGAATCCTTAACCCAGACAAATACTATTCTGATCGTCTCTTTGAGTGGCCTTGATGAAACGGTTTCACAGGTCGTCCATGCCCGTCATACTTATGGTGCTAATGAGATTTTGTGGAACAATCAATTTGCCGATATCTTCCACCACACACCCGATGGACATCGCTACATTGATTACAACCGCTTCCACGATGTTTTACCTTTAGATTTAGAGGAATGAAATTTATTGAACAGAATTCAGTAGTCAGCAGTCAGAATGGGCTAAACCTTAGCTATCCGCTAACAGAATGATTTTTGACCGAAAAAGCGGATAGCGCAGCGTAAAGCCTTCTCTACGAGAGGCTGCGCCAACGTTTAGAGCGAGTCGCGGTAGCGAGTATTTTCTAGTCGAGTCTTGATTCTGACTCCTGAATTCTTCTTCAATCGGAAGTTTGATTGAGTTGTGGTTCTAAGGGTTTAACAACTACCCGACCATTTTCAACAACAGTGCAAGTTTTAACCACGGTCTTACTGTGGTTAACTGGCACATCCTGGCACTGGTTATGGTGGGAAATATTTTGCTCTTGTTGTTGGTTGAGGACGACAACACAACAAGTACAGGAGGCGAAGGACATATAAAATATTTTGATCTCTATATCTATTATCGCTCTACTGATGCTATTTGGCGGAAAAATTTGTTACTGATATGCTTTGATAATTTAATACATCCCAAAATTTAGTTGAGTACCGATTATTGCGTATGTGCGAAACTATGGATGCAAGTACTTGCTTTCTTGTGCTTGTAACCTGTGCAAACAGGAAAGCGGTTATAGATCCCGCCCCGCTTTCCTCTCTGTCCAAACTTGTTTGGCAGGGTTAGACAGTGGGTTATTCTAATGAAAAAATTTTTGAGATATCTGGGTTTAGGTTTGCTATCTACGTTCTTGACTGCCACTCCCGGATTGGGAGCTGAACGCATTAGCTTTTTTTATCCTCCCTTCGGTGACTTTTCGCTATCCGTGGACTCGCTGGAAACCTTTGCTAAAGAAGGCAAAATCGATCAAGATTTTTCATTTTATGCTAATCGTGCTACTCCTGAACAACTCGCTCAACTGCGGGATCTACTCCAGCAACGGTTTAATATCACTCCTACATTAGTATCTCAAGTTACCTACTCACCTATAGGCGAGCAGTTGGTGAAACAACTGGGAAGATTACTTCTCACTGAGTCTCGAAAGAATGGCTTCTATGCCATACGTGCCTCTTTGATTTTGGCTGCCGCCGATCGCGAGGGTTTAACGGTGGTGAATTTACTGCGGAAATTTCCAAGCAATACTATCCGGGTGAATTTCACGGAGGGGTTAAGGATAGTTGATGATTTGTCGCAATTGATCAAAAGAAAGGATGAGGTTTTTGCTTCGCTTCACAAAGAAGCGATCGCTCAAGCAGCCACTTCCAACATTGATTTCTCCAAACAACCAGATTTGCGATCGCCAGGAAAATTCACCTGGCAGAAAAAAAGCCTGGATTTAAATGACATTTCTCGCTCACGCCGTCTACCTGTGGATATCTATCTGCCGTCAGCAGGTTCACAAAGCACTAAAGAACTTTCCTCGCCTCCGTTTCCCCTGATTGTAATTTCTCATGGACTGGCCTCAGACCGTTCTACCTTTGTCTATCTGGCTGAACATCTAGCATCTTATGGCTTTGCCGTTGCGGTACTAGAACACCCTGGTAGTAATGCCGAACGCTTTCAGCAATATTTTGCAGGTTTGGCAGGGCCCCCAGATGCAGCAGAATTTATCAACCGACCTTTAGATATCAAATATCTACTCAATGAACTCCAGCGTCTAGATAAGTCCGATCCCACCCTCCAGGGAAAACTTAATTTTCAGCAAGTTGGGGCGATCGGTCAGTCCTTTGGTGGTTATACTGTTTTGACTCTAGCAGGAGCCAATATTAACTTTGAGCAACTAAGGCAAGATTGTAATCCCGATAACTCATCCTTTAATTTGTCGCTGTTTTTGCAGTGTCAAGCAACTGATTTACCCCCAAAGAATTACGAACTCAAAGACGATCGCATCAAGGCCATCATTGCGATTAATCCCATTGACAGCTCAGTTTTAGGTCAGGGGGGAATCAGTCAAATTAAAATTCCCGTCATGCTGGTAGCAGGTAGTCAAGATGTTTTCGCACCACCCGTATTTGAGCAAATTCGCCCCTTTACTTGGCTTTCTGACTCTAATAAGTACCTGGCTTTGATCGAAAATGCCACCCATTTTTCAGCGATCGCCGAACCTACTCCTGGAAACGATGTCTTACCTGTACCACCTGCCTTGCTAGGCCCCGATCGTGCTGCTGTTTATTCCTATCTCAACGCCCTCAGCGTCGCTTTTTTAGAAACCCATCTCCTCAACCGCCCTGAATACCGTTCCTATTTGCAGCCTTCCTACGGCACATTTATCAGTAAAGAGCCGCTTAATCTCAGTCTTCTACAGTCTTTGTCGGTAGAGCAGTTCAATCAAATTTGGAGTGGGCCAACTCCCCAGGCAAGCAAACCATCAAATCCTCAACCTACTCCTACACCTCGTTAGGAAACTCCAAGAAATAAATTATCCAATATTGTGGGGTAGGCGTCTCGCCCGCCCTATAGACTGGGCGGGCGAGACGCCCACCCCACAAGAGTTATGCTGCAAATTAGATGTTTTTAGCTTATCTATCTTTGCTGGAAGCAAGTCGATTTAACCGTGGGGTAGTACTTACTGATTACGTAAAATTACGGAGTATGGCTTTAGGCAGAATCATCAATTAGGAATCATATTGACTTACGTTAAGATCCCCGATTTATTAGAGAAATCGGGGATCTTATTGTTTGTGAATGATTGAAGTTTGCTATAGACTAGGCAGTCTCAAGTATTACTTTGATAAACTCAAAGCTAAACCTAAACACATTACTATTTGTCCTAAAGTTTTGGCAGATAATTTCAGACAACGATTTAGCCTTCTTTGATTATTTTCAATCAATAAAAGCCATCAACCTTACTTTTCAAGAAAACAGTAAATATACTGTTGCAATTATATGAGTTAGTTAGAGCTTCTAACTATTGCAACCATCAGCCAAAACACTATATAGCAGAGAACAGAGAATAGGGAACTCTTAACTGGGTTGAAAGTCTCTTGGTATATGGCTTTTTTATTAAATTTCGTACCTCATTTACCTAAAATATTCTGTATGTCTTTTTTGTTTCTAAGCTATGAATTTTCTCAAAATCAGGCTATTTGTCAGGAAAGAGAGATATTTATACTGAGGGATTTATAAAAACTTATTTAATAAAATCTTTTGTATATATATACTTGTCGTGAAGAAGTATTAAGAAATTCTTATTAAAAAATATTGCAATACCTTGATTTAATTGCTAACGTGTGTATGACAACGATGCTGATGAACGCTCGGATCTAGGAGAAATAAAATCTATGAGCTATACCCATTCAGCCAATTGTGTTAGGCTTTGACGGGTTCAAAACGAGAGATTTCTGCCTCATATAGACAACTATGAGTGATTGCAGATTAACTAAGAAATATCTCGTTGCTAAAGGCTTGGTTTCAGTTTGATTATTTGTCTTACTTTGTGCCGACAAGCAAGTAGCTCTTGCTTGTGTGTATCGGTAATAACGAAGAGTTTGGTAAGACTTAAATTTTAGAGGATAAAACCAATGGAGATTCAAGGTAAAGTTGCCCTAATTACAGGGGCTTCGCGTGGAATTGGACGAGCGATCGCACTCGAACTAGCGCAACAAGGCATCAAACGGATGATATTGGTAGCACGCGATCGCCGCAAGTTAGTGGAAGTAGCTAGCGAAATCGAGGCGATGGGTACGGAAGCTGCGATCGTGGCCTTAGATTTGACGCAGACAATAGAAGTAAATATCGCTGTTGCCCAACTATGGCGCAATTACGGACAGATTCACCTGCTGGTTAATTGTGCGGGAGTCGCATACCAAAGCTCATTTTTGCAATCTAAAATGCCCCAAGTTCAAGAAGAACTCTCGGTGAACTTGTTAGGAATGTACAACCTCACTAGTTTGATTGCTCGACGCATGGCTAGCCAAAGACAAGGGACAATTGTCAATGTATCGAGCCTGATGGGGAAAGTAGCTGCACCAACGATGGCGACATACTCAGCAACCAAGTTTGCCATCTTAGGATTTACCCAAGCCTTGCGCCAAGAATTAGCTGAACACAATATTCGTGTGATTGCATTATTGCCTTCTCTGACAGACACAGACATGGTGCGCGACTTAAAATTATTTCGCTGGGTGATCCCCATGACTCCGCAGCAAGTGGCGAAAGCACTCGTCGCCGGAATGCAGAATGATTCAGCAGAAATTTTAGTTGGATGGCAAAGTCATTTAGCCGTGTTGTGTCAACGCCTCGCCCCTTGGTTGTTAGAGCTAATTTTACGAATAGCAACACCGCCAGCCCCAAGAAGACAACGCCTGATTGAAAAACTTATCCCTTCGCGTAGCGTTTCGTAGAGAAGCCGAGGGCGATCGCTGACTCAGCACTCCTGAACAAACTTGTCCGAAATCTTCACTCCTTTGGCTTTACCCTTGTGCAACAAAGTAACGCTCACAGTGCCAAGAAATGCTAATAAGCTGAAAGTAGAAGTAGATTCAGGAACAGACTTGGAATTCTCAATTTTGATAACTTGTCCAAGTCCAGGGCGATCGCCTCGGTTTGTCACATAGATAGCACCATCAGCACCAATAGTCAAAGCAGTAGGAGACTCTAATCCATTGCCACTCAGAATAGTTGTGCGAGTCCCATCCCTCGCTATTTTAATCACAGAACCATCTAGATTACCTTTCCAGAGTGACTGATTAGCGTACTGCAAAGCATATAAGTTACCCTCAGCATCAAAATCTAAGTCAGTAAGTTGGGTAAAGCCATCGGTATAAACTGTTGGTTGACCATCAGCACCAACTCGATAGATTTTTGCTTCACCTTGTGGAAAAGGAAAACCAGTTAATTGGCTAATATAATAAGCGCCATCTGGGCCTTTGGCAATATTTGTGGGTACTGCTTGAATTTCAAATGGCGATGATGATGCGCCAGAGGGAAAAATTGGATTAGTTAATGTCTGCCGGGGAATTGTAGCGATCGCCTTTAAATTACTGCCATCAGTATCTACGCTGAGTGACTCATTAGCACCAGTATCAACTGCAACAATTTTATTTCCATCTATAAGAAGAGAGAAGGGATTGCTAATTACATCGCCTTTATCGGGATTATTTGCAAGTTCATAATTAGCTAAATCAGCAACACTAGTCCACGAATTTGTATTGAAATTGGCAGTGATGATTTTTCCTAAATCAGTGTTACCTAATGCAGCTCGAAATGTGGGATTTGAACCATACCCAATTGCAATATAAGGCTTGCCAGTAGCATCAAATTTGATATCTTGAGGCCCAGAAGTATCAGTACCATCTGGTAATGCTAAAGAAGGAAGTCCTGTAAGTATACGTTCTTGCCTACCATTTGCAATTTTGGTGACTGCACCAGTTGTGCCATAACATAAAGATTGGTTTGCAACGCTTGGTGAAGGAACACAAGCTCCACTGCCGCCTGTTCCTGCTTCGGTGACGTAGAGACTCCCGTCATTGCCAAAACTTAGACCACGTGGATTATTAAGACCATCGGCGATTACCGAAAATGATGCCGCCTCTGCTGCTTTCATTCCTGAAAAAGCAGCAATACAGACACTCAAAAATGTAATTCCAAATTGTTTTAGTTTCATTAGACTCCTCCTAAAATTAAATTCGCGTCAAGCAGAGAATAGAAAATTTTATCTTGATAAATAATATTTAATGTGTATAGTTTCTATAGATTTTACAGCTTATTTAAAAGAGGGAAACAGATTCAAACTTAGAAACTTAGATGAAATATGAATTTATGAATTTTGAGTTGTATCATACCATTTTCAACAATCTTTGCAACATAATGAATCGGCTGTAGAGAACTACATTTGTACGTCTCTAGTAACAAAACTTAAGTAAACTTAATGTACATTTTTTAACGCTTTTTATACAAGTGTGATATAGAAACTCTTGAACTACACAGATATTGCGGGACTACAAGACGATCGCAGTTTGCATCAATAAATAAAGTTGCAGATCAGAAATTGCTGTGCGATCGCATAATTAGACATACCTTGTTTCGGAGCAATCAGAAATGCTTTCCTTCCCTACAACCCTGACTCCTTTGCCCGAAATCATTGATGGCTTACCGAATATTTCTGGTTGGGAAACAGAGGTTCTCTCTGTGGTTAACCAAGATCGACCAGTATTTTTACCAACAACGAATATCCGCTTAGAAGACGTAAATGCTGTGTTTGCGATCGCTTTGCACATGCACCAGCCAACTATACCTGCTGGAAATGGCGGTACACTCATCAGCAATCTGCAATATATGTTTGAACATCCCCATGAAGGGGATAACCATAATGCAGATCCTTTTGCCCATTGTTACAGCCGGATGGGTGACTTGATCCCCGAACTGGTAAATCAAGGTTGCAATCCCCGTGTGATGTTGGATTACTCTGGTAATCTGCTGTGGGGATTGCGGCAAATGGGACGCGGTGATGTTCTCGATAATCTCAAACGGATTACTTGCGATCGCACCTACCAACCTTATGTAGAATGGCTGGGTACAATGTGGGGTCATGCAGTTATTCCTTCCACACCCATAGCAGATATTAAATTACATATCGTTGCATGGCAACATCACTTTGCGGCAATTTTTGGCTGGGAAGCACTAGCGCGAGTCAAAGGATTTTCGCCCCCAGAAATGCACCTACCAAATCACCCTGATGCTCTCTTTGAATTTGTGAAAGCGCTGAAAGAATGTGGATATCGCTGGCTACTTGTTCAAGAACATTCTGTAGAAACTCTTACGGGTCAATCTCTCACTCATAAACATTTACCACATCGTCTGATTGCCCGTAATTCTCAAGGCGAAACAATTAGTATTACAGCCTTAATTAAAACCCAAGGCTCCGATACGAAATTAGTTGCTCAGATGCAGCCTTATTATGAAGCGAAAACATTATCCAAACAACAAATTGGCAGTGTATTTGTGCCACCAATAGTTAGCCAAATCGGTGATGGTGAAAATGGCGGCGTGATGATGAATGAATTTCCTAGCGCTTTTAAACAAGCTTGGGGGGATATGGTAAATAATGGCGGAGGAAAATCAGGTGTTGTTGGGGTGTGCGGTACAGAATATTTAGAATTAATCGAAGCTGCGGGATGCAAACCTGAAGATTACCCAACTTGTCAACCAGTAGGACAACACCAAATTTGGGAGCGAGTTTCACCAGAAAATAATCAACCGGAAGCTGTAGAGAATGCGATTCAAGAATTAAAGCAAACAAACTCTAATTTTCATCTAGATGGAGCCTCGTGGACAAATCATATCAGTTGGGTAAAAGGATATGAAAATGTGTTGTCTCCGATGTATCAATTAAGTAGTTTATTCCATCAGAAGTTTGATCCATTGCTGCAAACTGACTCAGCAGAAGCTATCACGAAACAGTCTCAATACCGTAACGTTCTTCTACATAATCTTTTGCTGCAAACCAGTTGTTTTCGTTATTGGGGACAAGGTGCTTGGACTGATCACGCGCGGGAAATTTACCAACGTGGTGAAAATTTATAAGAAGAATTCAGAATTCAGAATTCAGGAGTCAGAATTCAGTATGAATTCTGTACGAGTGGGCGAAAAAATTAAAATATTCTCGCCTTAAAACTCTAAGCTAAAACACATTTAATTTGCATATTAAAATTTTCTCAATGTCTTGTGGGGTGGGCATCTTGCCCGCCCTGATTATGCAACTTTAATGCTGATTAGCTTATCCCTTTATGGGTAGAGTATTCTGAATTCTGTTAGCGCAGCGGGGCATAGCCCATTCTGAATTCTGACTCCTGACTCCTGACTCCTGTTTTATTGCAGATGAATTGAGATTTAGTTCAAGTAAGTGGGAAGTCTAAGTGTAGGTTGCTGGGTGCTGATATCCCAATTGGATCAGCTACCTGGTCTTTAAACTTACAATGAGGTAGTTGTGTTTCGAGTTGTTGTTGGCCATAGCGACGATCCTGATTCTCAAAATGCGATCGCTGAAGTTCTTGAAGAATGTAGCCGTTCTCTTGCCGACTTCCTTCCCCAAGCTGGAATTTTATTCACTGCTATAGATTTTGACCATGCGTTAATTTTGCAACGCATCCAAGATGCTTTTCCCGGAATTGAGTTGATTGGTGGAACTACAAATGGAGAAATCTCTTCAATTCTGGAGTTTCAGCAAGATTCTCTAACCTTAATGCTGTTTGCTAGCGATGAAGTGGAAATTCGCTCAGGGATTGGCCGAGGAGTATCCAAAAATCCAGCCCTTGCAGCCCAAGAAGCGATCGCCCAAGCTCAGGCAAAAAGTACATCTGTACCCCAATTGTGCCTTACCTTTCCCGATAGTCTAACCAGCAATGGGGTTTTCATTGTAGAAGCTTTAAAACAAAGCCTGGGAGAACATATTCCCATCATTGGGGGAATGACTGCCGATGACTATACCTTTGACAAAACCTACCAATTCTTCCAGGGTGAAGTATTGAGTGATTCAGTTCCAGTACTGCTATTCTCTGGAAAACTACTATTTTCTCACGGAGTTGCCTGTGGTTGGAATCCCATTAGTCAACGTAGCCGTATAACTAAAGTGGATGGTAACGTCGTTTATGAAATTGATGGACAGCGTGCCTTAGATTTCTATCGGCATTATCTCGGTGAAGAAAGATTTGCATCCAATTATGCCATCTATGCTCTGGCAGTTTTTGAGGATCGAGATCATTTCTATTTGCGCGCACCCAATGGCTACGATCAACAGTCTGGTAGCGTGAAGTTCTTCTTAGATATTCCTGAGCAGGCAGTTGTACAAATCACCGATGCGACTCGTGATAATATTCTGTCCGCTTCTGAAACATCTTTGAAAAATGCTCTTGCCGATTATCCCGGTGTGGAGCCAACAGCAGCATTACTTATTTCTTGTGCAGCCCGTCGGCGAATTCTGGGAACTTTAGCAAGAGTTGAATATCAGCTTGTCAAAACTCATTTACCAAAGGCATTACCTTGTTGTGGTTTCTATGCTTATGGTGAAATTGCTCCTATAGTGGGTGGAGGTCAAACCCAAATTCATAATAAAACGTTTGTAACACTGTTAGTAGGGACAAAATAATTAGTGTATGGAGAACCAAGACAATTCCATACAAATCCAAGAGTTGGAAAAAGCAAACCGCATTTTGCGGAAAAAGCTGGAACGCAGCGAAAATGAACGCCGCCAGCTAGAAATTGACATTGAAACAAAAGAGTTTTTACTTAAGAAAGTCATTTGTGAGTTAGAAGACTCTCAAATAGACTTGCAGCAAAGAGGCCAAGAGTTAGAAAATACTTTAGATAGTTTGCATAAAATGCAGGCTCAAATAATTCAAAGCGAAAAGATGTCTGCCCTTGGTCAAATGGTGGCTGGAATTGCACATGAAATCAACAATCCGGTTAGCTTTATTTATGGAAATCTCAGCTATATCAGCCAATACACTCATGACTTATTACGACTTGTCCAACTTTATCACCGTTACGTCCCCAACCCACCTGCTGAAATTCAGACCGAACGCAAAACCATCGATTTAGAGTTTCTAGAAAAAGACGCAATTATGGTATTGCACTCAATGAATATCGGGACGGAGCGGATTCGAGAGATTGTGCTGTCACTGCGTAACTTCTCACGCCTAGATGAAACTGAGTGCAAAGCGGTGGATATTCATGAAGGCATCGACAATACTTTGATGATTTTGCAGCACCGCCTGAAAGCCACTGATAAAAGCCCAGGGGTTCAAATTATCAGAGAATACGGCAATTTATCTCATGTAGAGTGCTACGCCGGTCAGCTAAACCAAGTGTTTATGAATATTCTAGTAAATGCGCTCGATGCCCTCGAAGAACTCAATGTCAAACGAACTTATCAGGAAATCCGGGATAATCCCAGTCGTATCATGATTCGTACCTCTGTGGTTGATTTGCAATGGGTAAAAATTGCGATCGCAGACAATGGTTCTGGAATTCCTGAATCTATTCAAAAACAGATTTTCAATCCATTCTTCACAACCAAACCTGTCGGTAAGGGCACAGGAATGGGCATGGCTATCAGCTATCAAATCATCACCGAAAAACATCGCGGTAAGTTAGAATTTTTTTCGACACCTGAAAAAGGAACGGAGTTTGTGATTCAAATTCCTATCCAGCAGGAAGGTTGGCCAGTAATCTAACACAACGTTAATTCGTAATTCTTAATGGGCTACGCCACGTGCGCTAAGGGACTGACAAATAAAAAAATATCCAATTAACTCTTGTGGGGTGGGCGACACGAGAGCCATATAAACTGGGCGGGCAGGATGCCCACCCCACAATATTGGATAATTTATTTCTTGGAATTCCCTAAAATAATTCGTAATTCGTAATTTAGAATAAATCAAACTAAAGGCAATAAAATTTCAAATTTTGTACCTATATCAATCTGTGAATTAAAACTCAATTTACCGCCATGTCTCACAGTAATAATTCGATAACTTAATGCTAAACCAGTATTTTTACCATTCTTTGTATCAAGAGAAAAAGACTCTGTAATTTGCTGTTGTAATTCTTCAGACATTCCAGAGCCATTATCAGCAATGCGAATTAAAACCCAGCGAGAATCTGGTGCATCTGGGTTGCTTGCTTCTTGTGATATAACTTCTGTGGTAATTTCAATTCGGGGTTTTTGAACAGTCTTTGTCTCTTCTAAATGTAACTGCTGTCGCACTGCTTCATTGAGTAAAGTATCCACAACTTCACTTAGAATATTCATCAAAACCTGGTTTAATTGCCCCATAAAGCAATATACTGGAGGCAATTGACCGTAGTATTTGACGATTTCAATTTCTCCTTGAAGACGACTATTAATTAGTAAAATAATGCTATCTATACAGGCGTGTAAATCTACTGGTTTGGGAAAAAGTTCATCTATATGACAGAAGTTTTGCAAGCTAGTAACGAGTTTTTTTAATCTTTCCGCTCCCGTGCGAATACTAGCAAGCGATCGCGACAAATCTTGCTCTAAAAAATCAAATTCAATTTCTTCTTTAATCTCATTAATTGCCTGAGAAACTGATGGCAACTCTCGATCGTAAGCGGCTATGAGTTTGAGTAAATCTTGACTGTAGTTTGAAACATAAATTATGTTACCCCAAATAAAACCCACTGGGTCTAAAACTTCGTGGGCTACGCCGTCTACTAAACGCCCCAAATTGGCCATTTTATCATTTTGAATCATTTGGGCTTGACTGCGTTCATAGCGGATCAGATTGTCGATTCCTCGAATTTGCCAAGAAATAATATTCAATTCTTGGACATCCAACAATCTATAAGCACCAGATTCGGTTTCTACTACAATTGGTTCTGCTAATAATTCTGGCGATCGCTTTAAGCTAAGTTGCATTGTAGTTAAAATCGATGTTGTATCAGCAACTAGCAAAATCGGTGTCCGCGCATAGCTGTAGAGAACAGCTAATGATTGCTGAACAAATAACTCTTGTCCGAATGGGCGAATCAAAAATTCGAGCAATCGCCGCCGCGAAATCATCCCAATGAATTCTCCCTGTTCTACCAAAATTACTCCTGGTAGCAAGGGATATTTTTCCAAAAAACTAGCCACTTCTATACCAGTGTGGCTGATTTCCACCGAGAAGTTATACATTGGTAGCTCTTGGAGGCTTGAATCTAAATCAAGATCGCGATCGCTACCCTCAGACAAAAATGGCGGTGAGATTTGGCAACTGAATTCTTCTGGCACTAGACACCCTGATTTTTTCAAAGACAGGTAAAGAATAAGTTAATATTTTACATTCTGCCACCCTCAAAATCTGATTTTAGTTTAGGTATCTAATAATACTAGTTTTCTGTCAAGCTGAAAATCGTTCTCAAGCGATTAGAAGTCATTGGCGTGTGATTTATAATCTGGGTGGAGAATATTAGAAAGCGATGTCTACGACGGGCTACGCCTACGCAAGCTAAACTAAAAATAACCTTTAAGAAGAGTGCAAAGGTAGCGTTATGACCTCTGTAACCAATCCACCCAACGCTCTCACTCCTTTCCCATTCCCGGATCATACTCAACTTCCTGAGTCCAATGGTACTTTTGTGAAGAATTGGCAAGAGCATCCTCAAAGCATCCTACTAACTGACTCTATTACACCCATCCTCAAACAATTAAATCCTGAAGGTGAATACTGTATAGGGCAAGACTTAGGCATTTACTGGCGCTTAACCGATCCCCTTGAAAAAGGCGCAGAAGCACCAGATTGGTTTTATGTACCGAATGTACCATTTTTGCTCAATGGGCAAACGCGACGTTCTTATGTGATGTGGCGAGAGTTTATTGCCCCGTTGATTGTCTTAGAATTTGTCTCTGGGGACGGTAGTGAAGAACGGGATAAAACTCCTTTAAAGGGTAAATTTTGGATTTATGAGCAAGTGATTCGTCCTGCCTTCTACGGCATTTATGAAGCGAGTAAAGCCAACCTAGAAGTTTATCATCTAATTGAAGGACAGTATCAAGTTTTACCAGCAAATGAACGAGGACATTATCCTATAGTTGCTTTGGGTGTTGAATTAGGTTTATGGCAGGGAGTTTATCAGAATGTGGAATTACCCTGGCTGCGTTGGTGGGATTTAGAAGGTAATTTGTTGTTGAGTGGCGATGAAAGAGCAGAACAGGAATCCCAAAGAGCAGAACAGGAATCCCAAAGAGCAGAACAGGAATCCCAAAGAGCCGAACAGGAACGCCAAAGAGCCGATCGCCTAGCTGCCCAATTGCGATCGCTCGGCATTGAACCAGAAACCTGATATTTTTCTATAAATTAGGAATTAAAAGGGCTGGTGTAAAAGAGTCATCTGTGGCTTAATTTGTTTAGACACAAATTTTACTGCTACCAGGGTAATCACGATGACAAATAGACCTCCTTCTGAACCGGAGTCATCTCAAAAAACTGCCCTTGGCTTTGATGAATTTATAGCCATTCTGATTGCATTTAGCACTGTTGGAGCGATTCTTTTTTGGTCATTGTCTCGCAGAGATTCTAGCTGGAACTTAAACGGGCTGCTGTTGCCTTCTGCCACACCATCTTCTAGTGTTCAACCAAATCAAGTATTGCCCTCTCCTAATGCCAAAGTAGAACCTTATGTAGTCCCCCGCAACGTTCCCTATTCTCCACCTGAGGCTGTTGTTAAACCCACCACACCCGCATTTCCAAAGAACAGCGCAACTCCTTGGGGCACAGTATTACCATCTGTTCTGGTAATTCCAACTCAATCTCCACAAGTACAAACACCTGTATCTCCTTCAACAGAAATTGAGTCATCAATTAAATCATCAGCTTTGCCTTTAGTCACTCCAGCAAGACCAAAATCAATCATTCCACCGCCAATTGCATTTAACGATGTGCCCGATAATTTTTGGAGTCGGCGTTTTATAGATGTTCTTTCTGCCCGTGGAATTCTCAAAGGGTTTCCTGATTATTCTTTTAGACCAAATCAGCCTGTAAACCGTGCTGAATTTGCTGCCATACTAGAAAAAGCCTTTGACCAAGAACCGTCTAAGACTGCGATCGCATTTCAAGATGTACCAACAAAATTCTGGGCAACTCCAGCAATTAACCAAGCCATCAGCGCCGGATTTCTCAAAGGCTACCCGAAAAAAAGCTTCAAACCACAACAAAATATCTCACGAGTACAAGTTTTAGTTGCCCTTGTCAGTGGGTTAAATTTAAAAGCCCCCACTTCCCCAAATCAGATTATTAGTGTCTATAAAGATGCTAAAGATATTCCACCTTATGCTGTAGCTAAAATTGCCGCTGCTACAACCAATGGTCTAGTAGTTAACTATCCAAATCCCCAAATCCTCGATCCCAACAAAGTAGCTAGTCGGGCGGAAGTGGCGGCGATGATTCATCAAGCTTTAGTAAAACGGGGCAAATTGGAGGCAATTACATCTCCTAATATAGTGCGTAGACCTAGCCCGCCGCAGGCATCGCCCAAAATATCTCCAGAATTTCCACAGGCTCCAAAAGCGAACCCAAAGGGTAAATTGTCCACTGGAGGCTCGTCTCAACAATAATTCATATTGACGCTCTCTACGAGACGCTAAAAGCGAACGAATACTCGCTACCGCTACGCTAACGTAATTCGTAATACTTGCCTCTGGCGAGAAGCAAGCTACATAATTCGTAATTAAAGCAAGGGCAAAAGAAGCGAGTTCTATACGAATTGTTAATGAACTTAGTAGGGTATTTTGAGAGAAGCCTGAACGCCGTAAATAGGCCTTCAGGCTTCGCTAATTTGGAATTAGAGCGTACTCTTACACAGAAGTAAGCTACGCGTGGAGTCTCATAGAGAAGCGATAATTAGATATTAAGCTTCTGGAATTTCTTTACCAACAACTTGTGATTTAAGAGTGGTGATTTCAGTAGTTAACTCTTTCCTGGTTGAAGCTTTGAGTAAATAGCGGTAAACAAACCAGGCAGAGTAACCAATACCGATCAACTCGAAAGTAGGGGCTACCAAAGGAATATCATTCAAAGCATCTAATATTGCCAAAAGGACTTTAACGGCAACAATTGATCCCACAATTAAACCAACTGTTACCAGGGGTTGCTTATATTGATTAAAGAAGCCTCCCACATATTCAGGCAATGTTGCTAAAAAGGTGGAAATTTGCTCCCCGTATTTTACCCACTCGTCTTGAGGCTGTGCCGGAGGCTGGAGTTTGGTGATGGTTCCCGTTTGGGTGTTGATCTCTGCCACTGTAGTGTCTTTGGATGCGGTTTCGGTAAATTCTTGTTCTGGCATTTTCACTCCTATTAATTTGACAGTTGAGTTTTTCTAATCTGGATAATTACAACCAAAAGGGTGTTGATTAGGTAATGCACAAGTGCATCAGTACAATTGGGTGAAGGACACAAAAGGGTTTTAGTGTCCTTTAACCATAATTGCCCCTTAATATCTACTGCATCAACTACAAGGTAGATAGTCAGTAGGAGGATAGAACTCAGAAGGCAGTAGGATGTATTATAATCAACTTCCTGAGTTCTATTTTTTGGAATCAACTGGAATCCTCAAGTTGTGATTATCCCATTCCGTGTCATTTGCTCATAATCGTACTAAATCTAAGTACAAATCATGCAAAAAAAAGTCCACCTCTCATTTATATAAGCCTAGAAGCCGATTTTATCTGATATTTAAGCTATCTTAAGCCGGGTTCGTCAATTAACCTATTCGTATTGATATTAATACGTAATAAAAGTTTTTGTGTGTTCACAGATACTAGACATTTAAACTATTTTATGATATGTGTGCCTGGGTAGGGAAGCAGAGGAGTAGGGAAGAAATAACTAAACCTCATCTATGTTGAAACCTAGAGTTTTTTAAAAGATATATTTATGTAGGTTGGGTGGAGTGAAACGCAACCCAACATTACCACCAAATTTTATGTTGGGTTACGCTATCGCTGCACCCAACCTACAAAACTACGGTTCTCAAGGTAGACGAGGTTTAAGGGAACTCCAAGAAATAAATTATCCAATATTGTGGGGTGGGCGACACGAGCGCCTTATGGACTGGGCTCTCGTGTCGCCCACCCCACAAGAGTTAATTGGATATTTTTTTATTTGTAAGTCCCTAATGTCCAATATCCAATGCCCAATACCCAAGAATTATCAAACTTTTGTTTTTTTCCTGATTGTATTAATTTTATAAGGAAGCAGTAAGGTAGAGTAATGACGTAAGTGATGGCAAAAACTCATTGCTATCAACCAACATATTGAGGAAAGTAGTATGGTAAGGAGAAGACGCTTTCAGACAGGCCTTTAGTGCAGAAAACTATATCGTTGCTCCTGACAAAATTAAATTCTGTTTGTCATAGCAATTTTACTTAGTAAAAATGCTGCAAAAAATACTCGTACAGTATAAGGCTATGCTATTTATCTAGTAAGCAATGATTTTCTCTTGCGATAAAAGAAGATAATGTAGATGTTAATGCCTAATTGAAGTGTTTGCACAAGCTAGGCTAATTTAATTATTTTTGTGGGAAGGCAAGGAGGTTTGAGAAATGCCAACTCAAAAGCCAACCCCTATTGACAGCAGTTCAGAAAGCAAAAAAGTGTCAGCCGAAGAGCAATCGACAGACGAACTCCCAACTATAGAATTTCCCTCACGAGGGAAACTCAAAGCTAGTTCTTGGCGCATCCATCAAAAAATTGGCTATGGGTACTTTGTAGCTATCGGAATTGGCTTTTTTGGCTCACTGACTGGGTTAGTGATTGCTAATTACTACCGGGGAAAGGAAGTTAGACAATTCAACCAAGCTTATGAACAAGGGCAACTACTGAGTAATTATAAAGATGCAGTAGTCGGGGCACAATTACATAGCTCTAACCTAGTTGCTGTATTAGAAAATTCACAACAACTGCAAAGTAAAAAAGCTGATTTTTTGAAGAATGTTGAAAAAGCCAAGCAACTAGAGTCAAAAATTGGCGGATTTATCGATAGTAAGCCTAAAAGACTAGCAGCAACAAGTTCGACTTTACAGACGTTATTGCTAGATTACAAGAATAATTTAAAAGCCTACGTTGACCAAATAGAAGTAGTATTACAGAAAATTGACTCTAAAAAAGTGCAGTCTCAGCAGATTGACTCTGCCCGATCGCAGTTATTAGCAATTATGCGTGGTGAAACAGCCATGCGACTAGACCAGCTTTCGCAAAACTTAACTAATATCCTGCAAACTGCTGAAGATCAAGAGCAAGAAAGGCAAAAAGCGGTTGAGGAAGCAAAAATAGTTGAGCGATTCATTGTGATCTTGAGTATGCTGGTTTCGGTAGCGATCGCAGCTATTGTCGCTTGGCGTACCAGTCGAGCGATCGCTGAACCAGTTATCACTGTAACCCAAGTAGCTGAACAAGTTGCCAGGAAACATAATTTCGATTTACGAGCGCCTGTCACCACTGAAGATGAAATTGGGCTACTTGCCAAATCTCTAAATCGTTTGATTGAGCGAGTATCTGAGCGAACAAAAGAACTACAACAAGCTAAAGAACTAGCCGAAGCTGCTAGCAAGGCAAAAAGCGTATTTTTAGCCAATGTCAGCCACGAATTACGCACACCATTAAATGCTGTCATTGGCTTAAGCCAACTACTAGAAGACGACGCTACCGATCTTGGTTTATCGGCAGACTTTATCACAGACTTAGAAACAATTAACGCTGCTGGTAAGCATCTACTGCACCTGATTAACGAAATTCTCGACTTGTCAAAAATTGAAGCGGGGAAAATGACCCTTTATCCTGAGACATTCGAGATTGCGACGCTGATTCATAATATTGTTCTCACAGTCAAACCAGCTATCGAAAAAAATGCCAATGTTTTAGAAGTAAATTTTGATGAACAACTTGGCACAATGTACGCCGATCAAACTAGAATGCGGCAGGTATTGTTAAACCTACTCAGCAACGCCAGTAAATTCACTACAAACGGCAAGGTGACGCTGACAGTCAACAGAGAAAAGGATGAAGTACGATTGGATGCTCCTTTAGGTATGATTACTTTTACCGTGACCGACACCGGTATAGGTATGTCTAACCGTCAACAGCAGCAGTTATTTCAACCTTTTACCCAGGGTGATACCTCGACTACGAAAAAGTATGGAGGTACGGGACTAGGTTTAGCAATTAGCCACCACTTTTGCCAGATGATGGGTGGTGAAATTATTGTCAAAAGTCAGCCGGGAATTGGCTCTACTTTTACTATCCGTCTGCCAATGACTGTGCAGGATTGAATTGGGGATTGGGGACTGGGGATGAGGGATAATAATGAGGTAATATTTTCTTTCTCTGCTCCCTCATCTGCCGAATTAAGTAATAATAGTTACTCTCCCGGTATCCAAATCGTAACGACCGCCGACAATTTTCAATTTGCCGGACTCTACCTGCTCAGTTAAAAGCTTTGAGTGCTTTAACCGTTCAATTTGATATTGCACATTTGCCACCACAGCGTTTTCAACTGCATCACCTGGTTGACTCTTGACCTTTTCTACAGCTGGCTTAATTGCCTTCACAAAAGTACTAATATCACCGAGTAACGATTCGTTTTGGACAGCGGCGGTAACAGCCCCACAACGCTCATGGCCCATTACCATCAGCAACGGAGAACCTAATAAGACAACCGCATATTCAATACTGCCGATCGCTTCATGTGTGGCAATATTTCCGGCAATCCGCACATCAAAAATATCCCCAATGCCTTGATCGAAAACAATTTCTGCGGGGACTCGTGAATCAGCACAACTGAGAATAGTTGCAAATGGATGTTGAGCTTGGGAAACTTCCTGCAACCGCAGCGCAGATTGATCGGGGTATTGGGGATGATGATTGACAAATCGCTGATTTCCCTCGATCAGCTTTTGCAAAGCTGCATCGGGACTGAGGGATTCAGGGGAAGTTGAGGGGATTTCGGCAGCTTTCGCCTGTTCTACCCGCCAGAGTAAATCGCTGGCAGATAGCATCATCCCAAATGCTCCGGTCATTCCCAACTTCAAAAAGTCACGACGTTCTATGAAATTTTTCATTGAATTTATAACTCTCTTACAGAGACGCGATACATCTGACAGAGCGAATTTCCATCACATCGGAAACGTAACAAGTACCTCCGAATTTATTCAGGAGTGGTCTGAGATTTTCGACAACACGCTTGAGTTCTTCTGGCATACAAAATGCGAGGATGTAAACATTATCAAGCATGGTCATGTCTAAATCTTCTGTCGTTCCTCGTAATCCTTTACCAACAACATTTCTAATGACGGCATGACTATGTACACCGGACTTGTCTAAATTATCTAAAATTTTGGCAAGCTCAAAGGAGTTGGCGATAATTTCTATCCTTTTAACTACGTGCATATTATTACCTCCAGAATAGGTTAATTCCGTAGAGATATAGCGGAATTCCCACAATAATATTGAACGGAAATGTGACTGCTAGAGCGGTGGAAACATATAGGCTGGGATTTGCTTCGGGAACAGTCATCCGCATCGCCGCCGGCACAGCAATGTAAGAAGCGCTGGCACACAATACAGCGAATAACAGCGAATTTCCCGGAGGCATACCGATGAATTTGGCGATCGCTAACCCAATGCCTGCATTGAGTATTGGAATTAGTATGGCAAATAAAATCAGGAAAACTCCGGTTTTTTGCAAGTCTTTAATTCTTCTGGCAGCCACGAGTCCCATATCTAGTAAAAAGAAGGTGAGAATGCCATAAAACAACCCTTGAGCAAAGGGTTCTAATACGTGCCAACCACGTTCTCCTGTCAAGACACCGATTAAAAGGCTACCAACTAGTAGAAAAACTGAACTATTAAGAAATGCTTCTTGCAAAACTTCTGACCAAGCAAACTCTCGCTTCTCATCGGCGGTGAATATACTCACCAAAATCAAACCAACAATGATTGCCGGAGATTCCATCAGGGCAAGAGCTGCTACCATGTAACCATCATACTGAATACCAAGCTCAGTGAGAAAAGCGCCGGCAGTGATGAAAGTGACGGCACTGATAGAACCGTAGGTTGCTGCGATCGCCGCAGCATCATAAGTAGCCAGTTTCCACTTCAGAATAAAAAAGGTGTAAATTGGAACAAAACAAGCCATCAACATTGCTGCCAGGAGTGTTAAAATTACTTCCTGATTCAGTCCGCTTTTGATTAGTTCTACCCCTCCTTTAAAACCAATTGCAAATAGCAAATACAACGAAAGGAGTTTGGGTACTGGTGGGGGAATTTCTAGATCGGACTTGACAAAAACAGCAGTCATGCCTAAAAAGAAAAACAGAATTGGCGGATTCAAAATGTTGGATACAATTAAGCTAAAATCCATATCCACCCCTCTTTATACTGGTAAAACCTGCAATTAAAGAAATTTTTCATCTTTAAAAATTTAACGGTTCAATGATGATGTATCTTGTATTGCTACCTAATGTCAATTGGGTACTCAAAGAGTGAATAGTCTTATTGGTGACTATACTTTCAGTTAGGTATTACAGCATTTTTCAAGCAAATAAACCACGCTCTAGGAAACATTGTCATGTCCCCACGAAAACGTATTGGAGCAATTGATTAATTTAATTGCCCCTACTGTTAACAACAGAACAAGTTAGAGCTTGCTCTTCATGTTTTGATGTTTGATTCCCCGTGGCTGATTTTACGACACAACGCGCCGGAATAACTAGTGGCTAACTTTTCTACGTAGAAAAGTTAACGTATTATCGGGGTAATTCATGAATTGCCCTGAAAATGTTTTGGTCTATGGTTCGCGGATTTTTGGCATAAATACGATAAAGATGATGCCTGACAATCTTTGTTGACCAAGTTTCGTTAGGATGTTGTAACCTGGACAATAGCGACTTTCTATTGATGTGACCCCAGGCGTAGGCGTAGCCCGTCGGAGACATCGCTTTTTCACATCTATGACAACAACCATCGACTTTCTCAGTCACCTTAACCCTAGTCAACGTCAAGCTGTCGAACACTACTGCGGCCCGTTGCTAGTTGTTGCTGGCGCAGGTTCCGGTAAAACACGAGCGCTGACTTATCGTATTGCAAATCTGATTCTGAAACACCGTGTAGATCCAGAAAATATCCTGGCGGTTACTTTTACCAATAAAGCCGCACGGGAGATGAAAGAACGGATTCAACGGCTGTTTGCTGAACAACTGGCAATGAAACAACACGGCCAGCGATTGGATTTGTTAACAGAATATCAACAAACGCTACTGCGATCGCAAGTTTACAAAAACACGATCAAAGATTTATGGTGTGGCACTTTCCACAGTCTATTTTCTCGCATTCTCCGTTTTGATATTGAAAAATATGTAGACGAAAAAGGACGCAAGTGGAATCGCAATTTCTCTATTTTTGATGAATCAGATGTTATCAGTCTGATCAAAGAAATCGTTAATAAAGAGCTAAATTTAGACGATAAGAAGTTTGATGCCCGATCTGTCCGCTACGCTATTAGTAATGCTAAAAACCAAGGTTTATCACCCCAAGAATTTGAGCAAGATCAACCAAATTATCGCGGACGGGTGATTGCCCAAGTTTACAATTTATATCAAGATAAGTTAGCACAAAATAACGCTCTAGACTTTGACGATCTTATTCTTGTACCTACTAGATTATTTCAACAAAACGAGCAGGTATTAGGTTACTGGCATCGCAAGTTTCGTCATATCCTCGTAGATGAATATCAGGATACTAACCGCACTCAGTATCAACTTATTAATTTATTAGTTACCAATGGCGAAACCAAAAAGAGCGAATGGCAATGGGAAAATCGCTCGGTTTTTGTTGTCGGTGATGCAGACCAATCAATTTATAGCTTTCGGATGGCAGATTTCACCATCTTGCTAGGATTTCAGGAAGACTTTGGCGATGGTTTGGTAGATGATGATACCCGGACGATGGTTAAGCTTGAGGAAAACTATCGTTCTTGTGAAAATATTCTGCAAGCGGCTAATGAACTAATTGAAAATAACACCCAACGGATTGATAAAGTCCTGAAAGCGACGCGGGGAACGGGTGAACAGATTACTTGTCATAAAGCCGATGAAGAACTTGCAGAAGCCGCATTTGTAATTAATCAAATTCGTACTTTAGAACAGCAAAATCCAGAGTTGAACTGGGGTAGTTTTGCTATACTTTATCGGACAAATGCCCAATCTCGTCCTTTTGAACAATTGTTAGTAGAAAAACAAATTCCTTACACGGTTGTAGGAGGAATTAAGTTTTATGACCGCAAAGAAATTAAAGATGTCATCGCTTATTTAAGAGCGATAAATAACCCTGCTGATAGAGTCAGTTTATTACGAGTTATTAACACTCCCCGGAGGGGAATTGGTAAAGCAACCATTGATGCTTTAGATAATGCTTCTCAGGAATTGGGGATAACCTTGTGGGAAATTCTCAGTGATGAAACATCAGTTAATACATTAGCTGGAAGGTCTGCAAAAGCGGTAAATAGCTTTGCTAAAATGATTCAAAGTTGGCAAGAACAAATCGCAACAGTTTCCGTTCCTGAGCTTGTAAATATAGTGCTGGAAGACTCTGGTTATATCCAAGATTTGCAAAGCAAAGATACAGATGAAAATGAAGAACGGATAAGAAATGTTCAGGAACTTTACAATGCTGCAATCGAATTTCAAGAAGAAGAAGAAAACGAAGATGTTTCCTTACAAAACTTTCTTAGCGACAAAGCTGTAAATCCTGATGATAAATTAAAAGAAGGACAAACAGCCGTTTCTTTAATGACTTTGCACGCTTCCAAAGGTTTGGAATTTCCCGTGGTGTTTTTGGTGGGATTAGAACAAGGGTTATTTCCCGGATACCGTTCCCTCAGCGATCCTGCGTCTTTGGAAGAAGAACGCCGCTTGTGTTATGTAGGAATTACCCGCGCTCAAGAGAGGTTATTTTTATCACACGCACGGGAACGTCGTTTGTATGGTTCTCGTGAACCTGCGATGCGATCGCAATTTCTCGACGAATTACCAGAAGAATTAATATCTACAAAACGCGCGAGTCGTCAAAGTTATACCAAAACTGCTTCTACTCCCAATGGAAAACAAGACACAACCCAGAATTGGCAAGTAGGCGATCGAGTCTTGCATAAAACTTTTGGTCTCGGTGAAATTACTCATGTTTTCGGAACGGGTAGTAAAATGTCTGTAGCAATTAAATTTGCCAGTCTGGGACAAAAAATTGTTGACCCAAGAGTAGCGCAGTTACAACGAGTAGAGTAGTGAGTGGGTTAAAAATCTTAATTTTCTTTTAGCCCACGTTCGCGTAGCGTCTCGAAGAGAAGGTGGGCTTTGTTTGTGTAGCCGCGAATTCTATGAGACTGTTGGCTAATTAATAGGGGGTCTAACCTATCATTATTACTCTGATTTCAGTCCGTTTCAACGGACTTGAGCTTATTAGCCCGATAATTTATTTCAGGGCGGGAAAACAACGCCAAACCAATGTTTTAGAGGTGAGGGATCAAACCCACCCTGAATTGACCAACAGTCTCATTCTATTCGCTAGAGCTAAAAAACTATATTTCAATTTCTTCAAAGTGTTCAACAATGGGAGATGGATCATAAAAATGATGTAGAAGTTTTTTCCACTCTTGAAACTCGGCAGAACTTCTAAATCCGACAGTATGAGATTCTAAAGTTTCCCATCTGACAAGTAATAAATATTTACCTTTGACTTCTATACATTTATGCAATTCATGTGATAAATATCCGTCCATTGAGGAAATAATTTTAGAAGCTTTTTTGAAAGTAGCTTCAAAATCGGATTCTAAACCGGGTTTAACATGAAGAATAACTGCCTCAAGAATCATATAGTTTTACAGTGAGTATTAAGTTAATGTTATTTAGTATAATATGATGTATACAACGGGCTATGCCATTAAGACTAATTCTTTAGTAAATAGATAATCGCAGCACAAAACTCTTCGTAATATCCTTTATAATCAGTTTCACTGAAGCCTAGAATTAAGTCTTCTCTCTCTTCTTCTGTAATCGTATTAATAATTTCCAATATTGGCTCAATAGATTTTGCACGTAAATTTTTTAGCTTGTCAATATTGAGTGCAACTTTATCAATTGTTGTTTCAGCAGCTAATTGCTTTTGTGAATTATTTGTCGCCAAAATCTGGCCATCATCAGTGTACCTAAAGAACTCAGCACAGTTGACATCTAAAGGTGAAATCATCAGATTGTCATCGTACCATTTATCTTTTATTTTCCCACAATGGAGGTAGTTTTTCACTCTCCCCCCATCCGCAAGAGTTTGCAGTATAGGTAAAAGTAAGGGTGAGTATCGTATGGTAATGTAAAAAAGAATTGTGCAATTGAAGCCAAGGGTAAATGAATCGACTGAGTAAAGAAGACCTAGCACAAAGGTATAAAACATCTCCCCCTCCCTGTGCCCTCTTAATCCTTTTTTGGTGAGGGAAAGTGAACAACTACCTTGAAAGGACTAATAAGTAGGACTTATGCATTGACAAGAAATACCAAATATGGATAAGGTTTTTAACCATATCTTTCGTAAGGGCACAGCATGGTCTATTTCCGTAGTTTACCGCCGTAGGCATCGCAGGATAATTAAGAAAAGCCTGGAAACTCCCTATTTTAGGTAATTCAGCTCACGACGCATTTGTACAGTGCGTAAGTACTAATAAGAATCAAAATGTTTAGGATACTAAGGCAAATTATGTATGAAGATGCGCTAAAGCATATTTGAGTATAAGAAAGAAAAAGTAGATGCGAGGCGGCTTGCCGCAGGCTACCGCCAAGGGAGAAGAACACGTTCGCGCAGCGTCTCGTCAGAGAAGGACACAAAGAAAGAAGATTTTGGATTTTGAATTTACCCCATAGATAAATCTAGGGTATTGGGAGTTTTAGGTTTGGGATTTTCGATTGATTCCACAGATAAATCTAAATCTGCTTGCTCTGTACTATCAAGGAATTATTGGTCAATCTAAAATCCAAAATCCAAAATCCAAAATTGTCTCTGTTAAGGCACAATCAGCACTGGACAAGGAGAAAGGTTAATCACACGAGTAGTAACACTATCATCTGCTCCCTCTTCAGTCAAGCCTAGCCCCCGACAGCCCATGATAATTAAATCGGCCCCAATTTCATCAGCGACATCGCAGATTGTAAAAGCTGGCTTGCCTTTCCTTTCGAGGGTTTCAGATTGAATTCCTTGCCCAGAAAATAAAGATTGGGCATTTTCTAGCAGTTTTGCAACTACCTCTGGTGACACCATCGGATCTGCGCTAGGCGCATCTGGAGGCGGTTCTTCGACTACAGACAGTAGCACCAAGCGACTACTGTACTTTTTGACTACGTTGGTAACAACATCAGCAGCTTCCCGCGTTTCCCGGCTTTGATCGATAGGAAATAGTACTGTCTTAAATATATCTGTCACTTGGGTACCCCTGACTCCGGTAAAATCTTGATGGTTCTACTTTCAAAACAATAACAAAAAGGCAATCAGGAGAGTTTGGTGTGTCCAAAAAAAGTTTAGCAAGTTTATCTTCGGCTGATATCTCTGGGAAACGTGCTTTAGTGCGGGTTGACTTTAATGTGCCGGTGGACGATCAAGGCAACATTACCGACGATACTCGCATTCGCGCCGCTCTACCAACCATCCAAGATTTGACGCAGAAGGGTGCTAAGGTTATTCTCGCCAGCCATTTTGGCCGTCCCAAGGGTGTGGATGACAAATTACGCCTAACTCCCGTTGCCAAGCGTCTGTCGGAGTTACTGGGGCAAGAAGTCATTAAAACTGATGACTCTATTGGTGATGAAGTTGCAGCTAAAGTTGGCGCGTTGCAAAATGGCCAAGTGCTGTTACTCGAAAATGTCCGTTTTTACCCAGAAGAAGAGAAAAACGATCCAGAATTTGCGAAAAAATTGGCAGCTAATGCTGATTTCTATGTAAATGATGCTTTTGGTACTGCACACCGCGCCCATGCTTCTACTGAAGGTGTGACTAAATTCCTCAGCCCTTCTGTGGCTGGATATTTGGTTGAGAAGGAATTGCAATATCTGCAAAATGCCATTGAAAATCCCCAACGTCCTTTAGCGGCAATTATTGGCGGTTCCAAGGTTTCCAGCAAAATTGGTGTGATTGAAACACTGTTGGAGAAGTGCGACAAGCTGATCATCGGCGGTGGAATGATTTTCACATTCTACAAAGCCCGTGGTTTAAATATCGGTAAGTCGTTGGTGGAAGAAGACAAGTTAGAACTAGCGAAATCTTTGGAAGCTAAGGCTAAGGAACGGGGCGTTACCTTCTTGTTACCCACGGATATAGTATCAGCAGATAAGTTTGCTCCTGATGCTAATGCGACAACCGTCAGCATTGAGAACATCCCCGATGATGGTATAGGTTTGGATATTGGCCCAGACTCAATAAAAGTTTTCCAAGAAGCCCTTGCAGATACCAAAACGGTAATTTGGAACGGGCCAATGGGTGTGTTTGAGTTTGATAAGTTTGCAGTAGGTACGGAAGCGATCGCTCATACCCTCGCTGAAATTAGCAAAACTGGCACAACCACCATTATCGGCGGCGGTGACTCGGTAGCGGCTGTGGAAAAGGTTGGTTTAGCAGACCAAATGAGCCACATTTCCACTGGCGGCGGCGCTAGTTTGGAGTTACTTGAAGGCAAGGTGTTGCCTGGAATTGCAGCTTTAGATGATGCGTAAGTAGGAATTGGGGACTGGGGACTAGGGACTGGGAACAAGTTTTCCAAATACCCAACACCCAGTACCCAAGCCCATACATGAGAAAAATATATGCAACCTAAATGGCTGGAATGGGCACAGAAGTTACAAGCGTAGACACGGAGTGGCTTGTCGTCAGACATCGCTCAAAATGGTCTAACCTATTCTGAAGGTGTTTATGATATTGAACGCTATAAACAATTACGAGCGATCGCTACAGAAATTATCGCGACTTACTCAAATGTAGAACACAGCTATGTCCTCGATTTGTTTAGCCGTGAAGTCGGATATGCAACTCCCAAAGTTGATGTGCGTGCAGCAATTTTTCGTGATGAAACTATATTGTTAGTCAAAGAAAGGGCAGATGGCTGCTGGACTTTACCTGGTGGATGGGCTGATGTTGGTGAGTCGCCCAGTGAGGTAGTAGTCAAAGAAGTTTATGAAGAATCTGGATATCAAGCGCGGACTATCAAATTACTAGCAGTCTATGACAGAGACAAACAAGGACATCCACCATTTCCGTTTTATGTCTACAAGCTATTTTTTCACTGCGAAATTATCGGTGGTTCTCCATCAGCAAGTATTGAAACTGAAGAAGTAGGTTTTTTTCCTGAAGATGCGTTACCAGAACTTTCTCTCGGATGTGTGACACCAGCACAAATCACGCGCCTTTTTCAACATTACCGCCAACCAGATTTACCGACAGACTTTGATTAAATGCCTCTGCTTTACAAAAATAATCACCGAATAATTACGATCGCAGGGTTGTCAGTTTCAAGTTGATAAGAACCGCGTAAAGCTTTGCGATCTGTGGAAATCATTTGGTTGAATTAGGGGAACTGTTATGGGGAGTGGGAAGTGGTGATTAACTCTCTTCCCTATTCCCTACTCGATTATTTCCCTAAGACTTCGATATGTACTGGTGCTACGCCGCTACCCATCATTCCCAAAATTCGAGCTGCGCCAGCTGACAAGTCTATAACTCGCCCCCGAATGAATGGGCCTCGATCGTTAATCCGTACTACTACAGAACGACCATTGCTAGTATTGGTTACACGAACTTGCGTACCAAAGGGTAAGCTCCGATGGGCGGCAGTCATCTCTTCTGGATTGAATCTCTGACCGCTAGCGGTACGATTCCCAGAACCATCATAGCCGTAATAGGAGGCCATACCTCTGAAAGAAATTCGTACTCCGCCGACGGAAATCTCTCGTGGCAATTTCGGTATTGATATTGGTAAATTCGCAATTTCTTTTAAGGGAGATGCATTGCCTAGTAGTCTGCGTAGGCGATTGGTTGCTTGCAATGCATCTTGCGCTAGATTGTTGGTGGTACCTGCTAATTGCGTACTTTCATTGATTTCGACCAATTCTTCGCCATTAATTTTGATGACGTAGCGATCGCCATTTTGCCGGACAGGGGCGCTTTTGTTTTGCGCTTGATTAGCAGCTGTAGATTTTTCTCCCGCTTTCCAACTTACGGTAATCTTGCTGCCGTCCACGTTTTCCCGATTTAACTGATTGATTTTAGCGGCTATTATACTAGCTATCTGAACCGGGTCATCGTCAACAGAGCTAATCTGGTTGCTCACAGCCATTGCGTTCTCAGCACTCACTGCTTTTGATGAGTTGTTAGCAATAAGGGCGTACGATTGTACGCCCCCAGTATTTCCAACTTCACCTACTTTTTTACTTTCAAGATTCGTATTTGATACAGAACTCAAAAATGTCAGAACAGGTATATTTTTGATAAAAAGAGTTGCCGCCTTACGTCCTCCAAGGTTGTGAGGATGGATTTCTGCGATCGCAGCATCCAAGGTTTGCTTTCCTGCTGTTGATTGATACTCTCCCACCTTCACCGCATCAGCGATCGGAGCGATAGGTGATTTTTGGGATGCTAGCGCATTCCCTCTAGTGGTTTGAGTACAACCGACTGAGGGTATACCCAAAACAGTCATAAACAGGGCAACAATAGTCCACAAATGTCTTTGATTCATGCGTCCGTTTTTAAAGCGTCTGTAGAACTTAAAAGTTTTATAATTTGCGGGATTTATCACTTTGTAAAAGTAACTTCCCTTCTGAAAACTCGAACTCGTTCCGCTTTCACTTTTTATTTATAACTGCAACAGACTAACATGAACCTTTCGGCTTGGGGATCAGGGTTTTAGCGTAATTATTGGCCACTTTTTCAAATTTCAATTCTCATTTTGAGGGTGAAACCTTTCTCAACTGAGGACTTTAGCTATGTAACGCTTTTTTCGACAAGTCAAAAATTTCTTAAAAAAACTTTACCCTCTTTGCACCCTAAAGTGACGATACCCCATTCAGATTGGTTCTAAAGGCTCGCTACTATCAGTGTATTCTATATCACATGTATTCTCACTATTTCTTATAAGAAGATAATATACGTTTAGTTAAATGGCATCGGCATAAATACTCAAAATTACTTATTTAATGAAATATTTAGATTTCTCTATGAACAGGTCGTGATATGAGTTACATCTAGGATATTTATGCAAATCAGTTTGAGTTTCATCTCTTTTTTCAAAGTTTGTTCTACGTACATTAATCATGACTTTGATTTTCCATAACTAGATTAAAATAAGTAATATATATAACATACAATTACAGTATTACTGAGTATAAAATAAAGGAAGATACTCAACTTAATATTTTTTGTGATTAATCATAAAAAAATTAGGAAATCTTTGCGATCGCCTGCATAAAATATTTTGTTCGTATCAAAAATTACAACAGTTTTTTTATATCCTCAGTAATTGCTCAAGTATGATTTTTGAGAGCAAGCTGTTTTTGCCAAAATCTTGGCAATTGTAGGGACGTGGGGCTGTAGAACCCTATTATATATAGTGAATATTTTGGAATATTTTGGGAAATGCTATCAGCCTGATGACAAACCAAGCACATCAAGGGGATTTAGAAATAGAACTATCGCCATTATTAGTTGTCCTTAATGAGTTGCATTCACAGTACAAGTCAGTACAGGAGGGTGCAGTAGCGAAATACATTCCCGAACTGGCAAAGGCAAACCCGGACTTGTTCAGCATTTGCATTGTCACAGTAGATGGTCAGATTTATAAAGTTGGGGACTACGAGCAACTTTTTACCATTCAGTCAATTTCCAAAGTATTTGCTTATGGACTGGCCTTAGAAGATCATGGACTAGATTACGTTTTAACGAGAGTTGGTGTAGAACCGACGGGGGATGCATTTAACGCGATTATTTTGGATGAGCAATCGAAGCGACCTTATAATCCAATGGTAAATGCTGGAGCGATCGCAACCACCAGCTTAATCAAAGGTTCTGGCCCCACCGAACGCCTCAACCGAATGCTAGATATGTTCCGGCGATATATTGGCCGCGACGTGTTCGTTGACATTTCAGTTTTTACCTCAGAACGTAGTACCGGGCATCGTAACCGTGCAATGGCCCATCTGATGCTCAACTTTGGCATGATTGACCGGAACATAGAAGAGGCGCTGGATCTTTATTTTCAGCAGTGTGCTGTGATGGTAAATTGCCAAGACTTAGCCGTGATGGCAGCTACCCTGGCTAACAGAGGTATTAACCCCATCACCAAAGAACGGGCGGTAGATAAGCGTTACATCAAAGATATTCTCAGTGTGATGTATACCTGTGGAATGTACAACTTTGCAGGTGAGTGGGCTTATAAAATTGGTATTCCGGCGAAAAGTGGTATTTGTGGTGGGATTATTGCCGTTGTACCCAATAAAATGGGCATTGGCGTTTTTTCGCCGCTACTGGATGTGCGTGGTAATAGTGTGCGGGGGGTAAAGGTGTGTGAAGAACTTTCCCAACGCTTAGGTTTACATCTATTTGATTGTTCAGGTCAAGAGGCGAAATTTGATTGAATTGGGGATTGGGGATGGTGGGGCCCCCTCTGGGGATAAGGGGTAATGGGGACTGGGGACTGGGGACTGGGGATTTTGAATTGTTAAATATATTTGTTGCCTGACTTTGCCTTTCATATTAAAATCTTGGAGTAATGCTTCATGGTTAAATGCAGTCAAACATTTCAATTCGAATATTAAAGATGCGCCCCTGTATGCCTGATATCCTATGTCACCCTACAGAATTTATCTTCTATTTCCAACCCTATTTTGTGGTGGACTGTACTTAGGGTCAGTGGGGCAAGCGATCGCGTAGGTGCGATCGCATCACTAATTAACTATCTACTGGATGCAGAGAGTTGGCTCGTATGTCATCCTATGATTAGGAGAATTAATTTAGTGATGTCTTTGGTTTTAGTATTGAAAGGCTTTTTCCTTTTAGTATTTACAGACTTCTCAGAGAAATTAAAATCTCTACACAGTGATGATTTTGGAGAGAATCGATGTCAATTTATGTAGGTAACCTCTCTTATGACGTTACACAAGAAGATTTAAGTGGTATTTTTGCAGAATATGGGACTGTAAAACGAGTTCAAGTACCTACTGATCGTGAAACAGGTCGTCCGCGAGGCTTTGCTTTTGTGGAAATGGGAACTGAAGCTGAAGAAGCCGCTGCCATTGAAGCCCTTGATGGTGCTGAGTGGATGGGTCGTGACCTGAAAGTAAATAAGGCTAAACCCAAGGAAGACAGAGGTGATAGAGGTTCCTTTGGTGGCGGTAACAGAGGAGGAGGATACGGCGGTGGCGGTGGCGGACGTGGCGGACGCTACTAACTTTGGAAACAAAAAAATTTACCTAAAGTCTTAAGGTCAGACAAGAAGTCTGTCTTTTTTTTGTAATGTTACCAAAGCAGTGCTGAGTGCCCGGAAACAAGTGCTTGTCATTATTTCAATAATTCGACAAGCTCTGTAACCATCCCCTAGATTTATCTATGGGGTTACTCAGCACTCCTGAATGTCCCCATAGCCATTGATGAAGTCAACTTAGTTAGGAGAAATAATGACCCAAGTAATTGTAGGCGACAATGAACACATTGAGTCAGCCTTACGACGATTTAAGCGAGAAGTTTCCAAGGCTGGAATTTTTCCAGACATGAGAAAGCATCGTCATTTTGAAACACCCCTAGAAAAACGCAAGCGCAAAGAAGTTGCCAAGCACAGACAAAGTAAGAGAAGTTTTCGTAATTAAGGGCTGAGATACAGCAGAATTCAGAATTCAGGAGTCAGAATGGGCTAAACGCCCCGCTATCGCTAACAGGAGTCAGAATGTGGGCTAACAGAAGTAAAACAGACTTTATACCTTGTTTTGAGACTTAGCTTTTGTAATTCACCTTCCTTGAAATCTGCTGTAAATATAAGCAAATGCCCTCATAAAATCTATGAGGGTTTTCCTTTTGCCTATTTTAAAATCAGGAAACCTCAAGAAACGCTAAAATCAAGTCAGCCTTTGTATTGTAGCGGTTGTGTCCCACATCACTCAGAGTGCGGTTCACTGCATAAATCCTGATTGTCAACGTCCTTATCCTCAGCCTTGGGGAAACAAATTTTGCAACAGCTGTGGCGCACCGCTAGAGTTGTTAGACCGCTATGTTCCGCTTCAGGCATTGGGATCGGGAGGATTTGCTCAAATCTATACAGTTTGGGATGAAAAGACTCAAACTGAGAAAGTACTGAAAGTGTTGGTAGAAGATTCGCCAAAGGCACTGGAATTATTTACCCAAGAGGCGGCGGTTTTATCTAGCTTGCAGCATCCGGGTGTTCCCACAGTTGATGTCGATGGGTATTTTAACGTCAACCTGTTTAATCCCAAACCGCACCAACTGCCTTGTTTGGTAATGGAAAAAATCAATGGGCGGACCTTAGAGGAGATATTAAAAAAGTTTCCCCAAGGGTGTCCAGAAGATTTGGTTTTAAATTGGTTTGCCCAATCTCTACAAATTTTACAAGAATTACACAAACGTCAGATTATTCACCGAGATATTAAACCTTCTAATTTAATGCTGGGAACATCTTCGCCATCTGTAACCCATTCTCAAGGGTCAACAGAAGGCGATCGCTTGGTACTAATTGATTTTGGAGGAGCAAAACAATTTACCCCCTCTAAACTGCGTTCTCAGTCTAGTTCCACCCGCTTATTTTCTTCTGGTTACAGTCCACCAGAACAAGTAAGTGGAGGTATTGTCGGGCCAGGTGCCGATTTTTATGCCCTTGGTCGAACGGTGATTGAACTATTAACAGGCAAATACCCGTTAGAGTTAGAAGATCAGCAAACAGGTAAATTACGCTGGCGAACTGGGGTAAATGTCAACCCCCAATTGGCAGATTTGCTGGATGAGATGGTGCAGAAAGATGTGCGATCGCGTCCAGCAAATGCAGCTATAATTCAAAAACGTTTGGCGAAGATTTCTCAACCATTACCGCCACCAGGGTTGTTTGCCCAACTGCGAAACAAGATTAAGCAAACCTCAACCCAAGTTTCCCAGAGATTTACACAGCTAACACAAGCTATTGAGCAAATTTTGGCTAACTTTAGCCAAGCTGTCACCAAAACCATTATTTTTATCGCTCAGACAATCATCAAAATTTTCCGAGCTTGTTTGGCGACGATTTGGGCAATGATCTTGAGTAGTATCGGCGCTTGTTTTGGTGCGATCGCTGGTTTTATTTTGGCCTATCACACCAGCTTAGGGCGTCAGTTTGTGGAATCTATTTCCAGTCAGCTAAACCAATTAGTGCCAAATACTCAACCCGTCTTTGGGGCAGATATTTTGGTGTTCGTTGCCGCAGGCTGGGGAACCGCTTGGGGACTAACAGTATCGGGGTGTTTTGGTCAACGGCGGCGGTTTTTAGTAGCATCCCTGATGGGCACGATTAGCTATGGCTTCGGCTGGTTGATTTTGCAATTAATCACCCCAAAAGATAGCGGCGAAGGCTTAGTGGCAGTGATTTTAGTGGCAGCTAGCTTACTCACCTTGGGCTTAGGACTTCGCAGCCATCATGTGGTGTACGCCGTGTTCGCAGCCTTTGGAAGTGCGATCGCCTATGCCGTTTTAATTCTTTTAAAGTTAGCACCTCCCATCTTCCAATTTACTAGTCAACCAGCCTGGTCAGACTTATATTCGCCTCTGATTTTTTTTGGTTCTGTGGGCTTCTTCATCAGCTTATGGTTAGGAGCGAGTTACTACTTAATTGTCCCTGGATTGCGCCTTTTGGGATGGCGATGAAGGGAGCAGGGGAAGCAAGGGAGAAGATTTTTCCCCTCCGCCCCCCGCACCCCGCCCCTCTGCCTCTTTTCAATCCCCAATCCCCAAAAACAAGATCCCCCTAGTCGTGTTTTTCATCGAGCTAGGGGGATCACATATGTGGTAGTCTATAATTGGTTCGGTATAGTTCCTTACGACTCGATTCTATAGCCTATATTTCAGTTTGAGTAGTCTTACCATTAGAATTTATAGTATTTTTACAGCTTCTTAATGAATGCTTCATCCCTGTTCTTCCTTACCCTTGGCAGCAAAGCTTCGCCCCTCTAATGTAGATCCAGCAGCAGGAGCATTAGAAGAAGTACAGAGAGTGATTAAAAAAATACGGCAACAATGGAATCACAGCCCAGAGTTGATTACGTTTTTGGATTGGCGCAAAATAGTCGTTTGATTCAGATGACTATAGCAAGCTACGGTTTTATACTAATTTTGTCTTCTACCTAAATTTAAATTGATGATGTATCAAAAAAATGTATTACATGACCTCATGTAATACATTTTTTTATTGCTTGTGAGAAATCCGGGCTTAGAGAAGCGGTATATGTAAGTATGAAAGTACGCTGTGTGCGTAATTTGTCATTTTTGTAAATATCAGTAAAAAATATGAAACTTAAGATTGTTGCTACTGTCGCCCTGTTAGCTTGTTTTGGGTTTGCAGAGCAGGCCGTTGCATTAAATCAGCTAGATTTGGATCAGTTGAAGGCAACAACTGCCTGTCCTCGGTGTAATTTGAGTGGTGCTGACCTAAGTAAACTGAATTTAACTGGAGCAAATTTGCGAGGGGCTGACTTGAGCGGCGCTACACTATCTCAAGTTAATCTCACGAATGCCGATCTCACTGGTGCAAATTTAGAAGGTGCAATTCTGAATAAGGCAAATCTCAACAGTGCTTCTTTAACAGGAGCAAATTTGAAATCAGCATCCCTGGAAAATGCCGATCTGTCTTTTGCCGGTTTCATTAGCGCCAATTTAGAAGCAGCAAACTTAAAAGATGCCAAATTGGAGTTTACTAATTTTCGGGGGGCTAACTTCCGACTAACAACTCTGGCTAATGGTGTAGTCACCTCTGACAAACCTTATGGCTGGTCGTTAGAGCGTCAAAATTTCAGAGAATGTAACGAGTTCAAACCCGAAAATACTCTAGGCACAACCTGTTATTCAAAATAAATTGGGGCATTGGGGACTGGGGACTGGGGACTGGGCAAAACAGTTCAGAGTTCCGAGTGGTGGGGAATCTCAACTTCTTTACTCAACACTCTTGGGGGGCATTGGGCATTGAAAAAAGGCAGAGGGGCTGGAGTACGGGAGGCGGAGGGGAAAACTCTTCTCCCTTGCTCTCTGCTCCCCTGCTTCCCCTACTCCCCTGCTCCCCTGCTCCCCTGCTCCCCTGCTCCCCTGCCCCCCTGCTCCCCTGCTTGTATAGCAAAAGCATTTTGTTTATTAACAATTCTTTATCATAGGGAAAAAGCCTATAGATTAATTGAATCCATGCTTACCCATATTAAAGAATTAGCAGCAAAACTAGCGCCCCGCTTAATTGAAATTCGCCGCCACATCCACTCTCACCCAGAACTCAGCGGTCAGGAGTACCAAACAGCAGCCTTCGTAGCTGGTGTTTTGTCTTCTAATGGGCTGCACGTACAAGAGGGAATCGGCAAAACGGGTGTCGTTGCAGAACTCCAAGGCACTGGTCAAAATGACCGTTTATTGGCAATTCGCACTGATATGGATGCCTTGCCAATTCAAGAGGGCACAAATTTGGAATATGCCTCTCGTGCAGATGGTGTTATGCACGCTTGTGGTCACGATGTCCATACCACTGTAGGGTTAGGAACGGCAATGGTGCTGTCTCAAGTGGCTGAGGAGTTGGGTGGGAAAGTGCGGTTTTTATTTCAGCCAGCCGAGGAAATTGCTCAAGGGGCAAGCTGGATGGTGAAAGATGGAGCGATGGATAATGTCTCGGCTGTATTAGGGATTCATGTTTTCCCTTCTATACCCGCAGGTTCTATTGGCGTGCGTTACGGGGCATTGACAGCCGCCGCTGATGATTTAGAGATTCTGATTATGGGAGAATCTGGACACGGGGCGCGTCCCCATGAGGCGATTGATGCGATTTGGATTGCTTGCCAAGTGATTACTGCACTGCAACAAGCCATCAGCCGGACACAAAATCCCTTGCGTCCTGTGGTATTGAGTATCGGGAAGATTAATGGTGGCAGAGCGCCGAATATAATTGCGGATAAAGTGCAGTTATTGGGAACCGTGCGATCGCTCCATCCCGAAACCCGTGCCCATCTCCCAAACTGGATTGAAAACATTGTATCTAATATTTGCCATACCTACGGAGCAAAGTATCAAGTCCATTATCGCCAGGGTGTATCCAGCGTCCAAAATGATTACACCCTGACGCAATTGTTACAATCAGCCGCCGAAGAAGCTTGGAGTAGCGATCGCGTTCAAGTCTTACCCGAACCCTCCCTTGGTGCTGAAGATTTTTCGATGTATTTGGAACACGCCCCAGGTTCGATGTTTCGCTTGGGTGTAGGCTACAAAGAAAGAATCGTTAATCACCCATTACACCATCCCCAATTTGAAGTTGATGAATCTGCTATTATCACCGGGGTTGTAACTATGGCTTATGCCGCTTATAAATACTGTCAGCAAATTTTGTAAATAAAAACTCCCAGCGCTTATCTGCTGGGAGTTTTTATTTAACTAACCTTTTTTAGTGGATATAGAAAGCTTAAAAGCATCCTACTTCGATTCGGTAACAACACCAAGTTTTTGTTGAATTTTAGTCTTAGCGGCTTTGAATTCAGTAGCAAGTTGTTCGCTTTGCTCAGTACTCAAGTTGTTGCGAATGGCAGCAAACAGGGTGGTTTCTTCTTGACGAATATGATCTCCGAGAGCATCCAATAGCTGTTTGACTTTTTCTTTGAATTGCGGTGAAGATGGGCTAAGAGCTTTAATTTCCTCTAACGCCTGCTTGGCATGAGCTTGTTCATCAAACAATTCTTGGGTGTTATCTTGACCGTAGAAAGGACGTACTCTAGGGTAGACTACTTCCTCTTCAGCTTCAGCGTGGGCACTTAAATCCTTGTAAATTTGACCGAAGTACTCTTGGATCTTTTGTGGATCGTTGCTTTGCAGTAGTTCGGTGAACAGGGTGTTTACCTTGTTGTGATCGAGGCGGATGACATCTTGGATGTTTAGATCCTTTTTGTCGCTGGCTTGGGTGACAGCACTACCTACCACACCACTGACTGCGGCTAAAGCGTCTTGAACCCGCGCCCAAATTCCTTGATCTGCGTCTTGTCCAGTGAGTTCGCGGACACCCAGAATTTCTAGAATGCCTTTGAGTTGCTCTTGGTGAGCGCGATTTTCAAAGTTAATGGTATTCAAAGGTGCGATCGCTAGCAACACATCAGCACCAACTTTTTGAGCAGCTTTGTGAACTATCAAGCCAGTGATTACTAATTGATGTTTCAGCAATTCATGCTGAGATACTTTTTCATACAGGCTCAACTCAGAACCCTTGAACAATTCACTAGCTTTTTCAATGAATTGTGTAACAGTTTTCTTGGGTTCAGCTTGAATCCCATATTGACCAATTACGGTTTCCAGAATGCCAAGGTTTTTTTGATCGTCATTGATAAAATTTCGGATGCGATCGGCAATTTCGGAATCAAGTCCTTGCGTCAAAAGCGATTGTTCATTTGCGATCACCAATTGTTGGAGAGCTTTTAGACTTGCAAGTTTTACAGCAATTGCATTGCGTTTCGCATCATCTAATGTAGTTACCATTCGTGTTCTCCTCGGCAAAGTGTTTAGAATTATTACTGATATAACTTTGACATAGGGGTTGGGGATATTTCATCTTTCTTTTGAGCGATCGCAATCACAACTATGGGTAGAGAAACGAAAGTTTTCGTCAGAGAGAAATAGAAGCGATCGCTTTTATTTTTGATTGCCATCAAATCAGGCTATTTAGTATTACATCAAAATTAAATAGATTACCAGTTTTAAAGCAATCTATATCTTTAGAATGAAAATTAACACCAAAAAAACTACTTCTTATTCAAGAGGGCAAAATCGTAACCAGTCCCGCTAGAACAAGACTCGCAACGCTCAACTTTGACAAGTAGAGCTTCTCCTTGACGCTCCCCGGAGGCTGAAAACTTAATCATTCCGGTTGCTCCAGATGTTGAAAAATTGGGATTAGATAATACCCTTTGTAATCCTTCGCGGGTAGTGTCTTGTTTTAAGCCAGCAACAATTGCTTGGAGCGCATCATAAGCTCCCGCCGTTCTCTGATTTACTTGTCCGTTCCAAAGCTGAAAGGCATTTTTCGCAAAGGGATTATTTTTATTAGCATCACGATGCCAATAGACAGGTAATACCATTCCTTCAAGATCCTTGCCATTTTGTAAAGTTGTTGCACTGTACATAGTTTCAGAGGCAAACAGTGGCTTTCTACCTTTAACCTCTTGTGCCACTTTGCTAGCAAAATATATATTTCTGATTGAAGGTATTAATAAAAAGCCACTTGCATTTTCTGTTTCTATGGCTTTATCTACAAAAGCTCTAGGATCAAAATTCTTATCTGCTAAATTGCAAGGCGTACTAATAACATTGCTACCATATTTTTTGATAGCTTGAGTGTACTGTTCTAAAAGTATCTGATTTGATGAAGTGGTTGAATTATCTCTGGAGCTACGAACATCACCACAAATAGCAACATTTCTTGCTTGTCGAGCAATGTAGCGAGAATGAGTATCTATTAAATTATCATATAGCGGATTTACATGAAATGAATAGTTAGTTGGAGAACTATTAGGCTGACTATTTATTGTATTATTATCTAACTTTTCGGAATTTTCGGCTTGATTTGGTCGCTCGATAGGAAACACTAACACCAAGCGATTCTGATTATAAACTGCGGCGTTACGTCTAACTCCTACTGCTGCCACAATGCTCTTATCTTGAACTAATTCATTATCTACTCGGGCAAAATCTTCTCTATTCTCAGCACTTGCAATCACAATTTGCAGCTTTTTACCAGCAATTCCTCCCTGGTTATTAACTTCATTTTGAGCTTGAGCTACACCGCGTAAAATTTCTTCTGATAAACTAGGATCGAAGTTAATTGATGCTATCACAGCAACTTTCAGATTGTCTGAATTATCTCGTGCAATTTTGGCATTGTTCAAATAAATTAAAGTTTCCGGGTCATTAGGATTATTTTTTAGTGAAGCAGTAAACTTTATCACAGCAGTAGTAAAATCTTTTTCAGCAAAAGCTTTAACTCCATCTGTTTTCTCAGGATATGTTTGCACTTTCAACAAAATCCTTGTACCCAAATTCATTACTGAAGGTTTATTTCCAACCGAAGATGAAGTTTGCGCGGGGTTTGATGATGTTGTGATGATAGTGGAAGAAAGTTTGCTAATTAACCATAAAATAGCTGCTACCATTACCCCAGCTAGACCGAGAGAAATAAGCAGTCTCAAATTTTCTTTTTTATTTGTCATGAATAATTACCCAAATTCTACAAATTTTATCTAAATTCAAGAGATTTATGACATTTAAGCCAGACCAAAAATTTAAAAATATTTAGAAATAACTCTATTGATTATTTCAGACACACCTATAATAATAACTGTCAATAAACCTGTCAGAATAATTAGTAATCCTACAAGTAGCAGTCCATTAACACCAATTTTGAAAAGATTATTGATTAGGAGATTTCTGAAAATAAAGATAACGAGTAAATTTGCGATTATAGAAATAATAATTAAATAAGTTTTTTCTACAAGCGGTCGAGATTGAATAAAAACCAATCCTCCTAAAATTAGTAACCACAATCCAGAGCTAATCCAAGTAGTTCCGAGGAAACTTATAAGTGCGATCGCTAAAAATGAACTACCCGATCCAGCTATTATTGCTCCAAACAATAACTTAATATTAGAAAACTGCGGTAGATATCGAGTTGATTTATGTTGATTTTGTGGTTGCGAACCTGATGGCAAAGTCGGTGGAATAACTGTAGAAGCTAGTGTATACTTTAGCGGTGGCAGCTTCTTTATGTCTTCTAAGACAGCCTGTGCAGATTGATAACGCTGCTCATGGTTTTCTTGTAGTGACTTATCAAGAATCATCCCTAATTCCTGACTTATGGGTTGCGTTAAATGCTGTCGCCAACTAGAAGTCCAACCATATCCTTGTTTCACCCACAAACTCGAAGGAGAAATATTAGTCAGCAGGTGAAAGCAAGTTACTCCTAAACTATAGATATCACTGGATGGAAAAACTTTACCCGCCTGCATTTGCTCAATTGGTGCATAACCTAATGAACCAATAATTGTCCCTCTTGCAGTATTTGTAGCTTCCGTATTTTGTTTTGCCACCCCAAAATCAATTAATACTAACTTTCGATCATTTTGACGGCGAATAATATTTTCTGGTTTAATATCTCGGTGAATTACCTGCTGTTGATGTATATCTATCAATACAGATAATAAATCTTTTAAAAAATCTCGAATTTTGGCTTCATCAAAAACTCCCTGTTGTTTTAACTCTTGCAACAGATTTTGTCCTTCGATAAACTGCTGCACTAAATACAGATATTCAGCTTCCTTAAAATATGCGTACAAATTGGGAACTTGGAGATGTTCTCCTAATTCTTTGAGACGTTTAGCCTCTTTTTCAAACAACTCAGTCGCTTTTTTATGTGCCTGACTACCCTGGCTGCCATAAAATTGACTAAGAACAAGTTGCTTAACAACACATCTTTCATTGAGCTTATCTATATCTTCTGCGATATATGTGCGTGCAAACCCTCCTCTCCCCAATGGCGTGATAATTCGGTAACGATTTCTTAGTAGCGATACCAACTCTGTACCGCAACGAAGGCAAAATTTTGCATCGTCAGGATTTTGGGGATTCTCACAATTAGGATTTAGGCAGCAGACCATATAATTATCGCTGTCATTTTATTCGTTTTTAGAAATATACCTTAACTAGAGGCGTTGCATTGTAAAGTCTCTACATAGGCAATGGCGATCGCTAGGAATAATTTTTATAGAGATACTCACCCTATTCTAGCCAGTAAAAACAAGGCTAGGCGATCGCTTCCTTTTGATCCCAAACACGAAATCACTTGACTTTCAGCAGCCAGCAACTTCATCTCTATTCGACTCATTACTCTCGCCAAATCAACCGCAATTCTCAAAAACAATACCGCCCTTTAACCAACACCTGTTTCTAACAGAAGCTTTTTTTATCCCAGCAATGCCGTAATTACCACACATCATCATTGTCGGGTTTACAAAACTCACCGCAATTGTGACGATTACGCTAGAATTATTAAAGGTTCTTTACAGAGTTTGCTGATCATCCCCAATTCTGTTAAAACAGCCTAGCATTCAAATGTAAATCTTATAAACACCCTCTAGAGTTCACCAAAAGCTTCTATGACGCTCCCAATTCGCAACGTCGCCATTATCGCCCACGTTGACCACGGCAAAACCACCCTGGTTGACGCACTCCTCAAACAATCCGGCATTTTCCGCGAAGGCGAAGACGTTCCGGATTGCGTTATGGACTCCAACGCCCTAGAACGGGAACGGGGTATTACTATCCTTTCCAAAAATACGGCAGTTCGCTACAAAGAAACACTAATTAATATTGTTGATACTCCTGGACACGCTGACTTTGGTGGTGAAGTTGAACGGGTACTCGGCATGGTTGACGGCTGTCTTCTGATTGTCGATGCCAATGAAGGCCCCATGCCCCAAACACGCTTTGTTCTCAAAAAAGCTTTAGAAAAAGGGCTGCGCCCCATCGTTGTCATCAACAAAATCGATCGTGGTCAAACTGACCCCCACGTTGCTGTTGATAAAGTATTGGATCTGTTCTTAGAATTAGGGGCAGATGAAGACCAGTGTGATTTTACCTATCTGTTTGCCTCCGGTATGGGAGGTTTCGCCAAAGAAAGCTTGGAAGCAGAATCGGTAGATATGCAACCTCTGTTTAACGCGATTCTGCAACACGTTCCACCACCAGTAGGCGACAGCAATAAGCCTCTGCAATTACAAGTTACAACCCTAGATTATTCTGAATATCTGGGACGGATTGTGATTGGCAGAATTCACAACGGTACTATCCGCTCAGGACAACAAGCAGCGTTGGTAACAGAAGATGGTACTATTGTCAAGGGCAAAATTACCAAATTGATGGGCTTTGATGGACTGAAGCGCGTAGAGATGGAAGAAGCAACCGCAGGTTATATTGTGGCGGTGGCTGGTTTTGCTGATGCTTATATTGGGGAAACGATTACTGACCCCAATGAACCGCAAGCTTTACCACTAATTAAAGTGGATGAACCAACCTTGCAAATGGCCTTCTGGGTGAATGATTCGCCCTTTGCAGGTCAAGAAGGTAAGTTGGTGACATCAAGACAAATTCGCGATCGCCTTTTCCGCGAACTCGAAACCAACGTTGCTTTGCGTGTCGAAGAAACCGATTCTCCCGATAAATTCCTCGTTTCCGGTCGTGGTGAACTTCACCTTGGTATCTTGATTGAAACCATGCGCCGGGAAGGCTTCGAGTTTCAGGTATCTCAGCCACAGGTAATTTACCGCGAAATCAACGGTCAACCTTGCGAACCTTTTGAACTCTTGGTGTTAGACATTCCTGCTGATGGTGTGGGTAGCTGTATTGAACGCCTGGGACAACGCAAAGGCGAAATGCAAGATATGCAGCCAGGTAGTGGCGATCGCACCCAGTTAGAGTTTGTCATTCCCGCCCGTGGTTTGATTGGTTTCCGGGGTGAATTCATGCGGATGACTCGTGGCGAAGGCATCATGAACCACAGCTTCTTAGACTACCGTCAAATCAGTGGTGATATTGAAGCCCGTAACAAAGGCGTTTTAATCTCCTTTGAAGAAGGTGTTTCGACCTTCTACGCCATGAGAAATGCCGAAGATAGAGGAGCATTCTTTATTACTCCCGGCACAAAGGTTTACAGAGGCATGATCGTGGGAGAACACAATCGTTCCCAAGATTTGGAACTAAATATCTGTAAGACTAAGCAGTTGACCAACCACCGCGCGGCTGGTGGCGATGAACTAGTGCAACTGCAAGCACCGATAGACATGAGTTTAGAACGTGCTTTGGAATACATCGGCCCCGATGAATTGGTGGAAGTTACACCTCAATCGATTCGTCTGCGGAAGATGTCGAAGAAGTTGGCGAAACGGTAAGTAAAGTCTATTAATTGATTTAGAAGGCCCGCATTAGCGGGCTTTTTAATTTGTTAGTTACACCTGCCTATCTAATTAGGTTCGGATTCGACTTGCTATGAAAGATTAAGTGTTCAGATGTATCTTTGTAATATAACCAACACCGGACGTTTGTGTAAGTGGCGAAGGATGAACAATAATAGTGCATTGAACATGGCACAAATCTCTCTAGATGTTAAAGTTCCAGAGCAACAAGTCGGTGAACAAGAGTTGCAACCTTTAACACAAGGATTTCAATTGCAATATACACATAATCATGGACAGCTTTATCAAGGTAATTCAATTGATTGGCTTGCATCGCTTGAGAGTGAAAGCGTTGATTTAGTTTTTGCTGACCCACCTTATAACATTAAGAAAGCTGACTGGGACAACTTTGAAAACCAAGAGAAATATATTGAGTGGTCAATTCGATGGATTAGTCAAGCTTCACGTATCCTCAAGTCAACTGGCTCTTTTTATATTTGTGGTTTTTCCGAAATCTTGGCTGATTTAAAGCATCCAGCATCAAAATATTTCAAAAATTGTCGTTGGTTAATTTGGCACTATAAAAACAAGGCTAACTTAGGTAGTGATTGGGGACGTTCTCATGAAAGCATCATTCATTTTCGTAAATCTGATGCCGTTAAACTAAGTATTGACGATGTGCGAATTCCTTATGGCGCACATACATTAAAATATCCATCTCACCCGCAAGCAGAGACAAGTGCCTACGGAAAGGGAGCAATCAAGAAACACAATAACTGGACACCTAACCCAAAAGGTGCGAAGCCTAAAGACGTAATAGAGATTCCTACTACTTGTAATGGAATGGGTGAGACAACACCCCACCCAACTCAAAAGCCAGAAGAATTATTGAGAAAATTTGTTCTTGCATCATCCAATGAAGGAGATTTGGTCATTGACCCATTTTCAGGATCAGGAACAACTCTTGTGGTTGCAGAGCAACTTAACCGTCGCTGGATGGGATGTGATCTAAATATTGAGTACAACTGTTGGGCAACTAGACGATTAGAAAATGTTCGTCGCATGACAAAGGAAGAATGGATAGCCTTTGATCGTAAAAATGCAGAACGAAGAGAGTCTATCCGATGAGTCTAGAGGATTTGGTAAATCACGCAGTAGACAAACAACGTTTTCAGACTATTCAAGACTACATTACCTTTTGTAGAAATTATCTACAATTTATAGCGATGGGCTTACAAGCCAGAATTGTTTCACAAAATGAAAATCATTACCAGTTTTATCAATATCGGGATGATGGTTATTACAACATTACTCGCCCGATAAATACTCAGTTAATGTATGAAGTAGAAACATTTGATATTGCTTCTAATCAGTTTTTACAAGCTCTTGAACAGTTGCGAGAGAGACAGTTACCTGATGACTCCTTGAGACAGGTTGTCATTTCTACCATTTATACCATTCAGCAAGCTATTGGGGCTACCCTCGACGCATTACCTTCTGGAAAGTCTAATCAAGCTCGTAAAGTGAATGGGGATCTTTTCGAGCGTCTAATTCGTCTTTTGATTGCATCTCTCAACCTAGATTGCGTTTCTGGAACAGTACAAGTTCCAGTTAGAGACGAGAGCGGATCAATATTATTTCATACTAGCTATCAGCATGACTTGTTAATTAGTAAAGACGACGAACTAAAGATAATTGGTTCGGTTAAAACTTCGAGTAAAGACCGTATTGATAAAATTTTTGTAGATAAGTTTTTATACAACAAGCTAACCAGCACTGCTTTGCCTCACATAGCAATTTTCTTGAACGATGTGCAGAGAAAAAAAGCAAAGCAGCAAAATCGTTATGGCATTAATGCAACGTTTTTGCCAGGACACTTCAAAGCCTACACCATCAAACTAAATCCACTTGACGGTGTATATTACTGCGATATTCGTCCGAATATGATTACGGATGGATTGCTTTCACAACACATCCAGACCATTGACAATTTATTTTATCGTGATATTTGGCAATTACTCAGTACTGATGGACAGTCTTTGGAAGAAGTTGAAATTGAGGAAGGTGAGAACAAGGAAACAGAATAATAATGAAGTTTATTGCGTTCTAATAATTTAGATACCGATGAGAGCGCAGTTGAAAGGTTATCGATGATAAGCGATCGCCCATTAATTCCATCACTGCAAAAGCCAAGCGGTTGAGGTGTAGACCGTCGTAGACTTCGCTAACCAGTAGGCATTCTTACAGAAAGCGATCGCCCTTGCCGTGCATTTATTCAGATCCTTGAGTAACAATGAAGAGGACTGAAAAAGGATTATTCTCATGACTATTCGTGAAACTGCGATCGCCATTGTCCACATAAAAAGATCCTTGAGTCAATAACTGACGAAGAAGTTATATTCAAAATATCGGGTTTTGGTAAAGACTATCAATGCACCAAGTTAATTTGAAAGAAGCTGAGACTCGCCTAGCAGAATTAATTGAAGAGGCGGCTGCTGGAGAAGAAGTCATCATCATGCGTAATGATGGGACATCTTTCAAAATTGTGCCACTTCATGGAGTAGAAGTACGCCCCAAGTTTGGTAGTGCTAGGGGTTTGGTAAAAATGTCAGATGATTTTGATGAGCCGTTGGCAGATTTTGAGGAATACGCTCCATGAGACTCCTGCTCGATACTCATACGTTTTTATGGTTTATTGAGGGCAGTTTTAACCTCAGTGACACAGCAAAAAACTTGATTGAAGATCGGGGAAATCAAAGATTTTTGAGCATTGCGAGTCTTTGGGAAATTTCTATCAAGGTCAGTATCGACAAGCTAAAACTGGAAATGACTTTTACTAAGTTGGTTAAGCAACAAGTTTATGGTAATGCTATTGAATTGCTTGAAATACGACCAGAACATTTAGATGAGTTAGCAAAGTTACCTTTTTACCATAAAGATCCATTTGATCGGCTCATAATTTCTCAAAGTTTGGTGAAGGGCATACCTGTAATTAGTAGAGATAGCGTGTTTGAAAATTATCCTGTGCAGATATTGTGGTAAATTGTACCGTAGTCAACAAATTCTAGAGCGGTTTCGATAACGACATCAGGCGCAATCCCTGAGACACTGTGAATTTGGGGTAGTGTTGGGTTAAAAAAGAAACATGAAAATCATCAAACCCATCACCAATTGGTTAGAAACCCGCGCCAGTGCCCCTGCTTATGGCGGTTGGGTACTAGCAGCAACGGCTATTTGTTTTTTTGGCGCAGGTATCAATACGATGGCTGGTTGGCTATATGCCATTAGCGGCATTAGTTTTGCCCTTTTGGGTGTAGCAGCCATCTTACCGCCGCGATCGCTCACAGGTCTATCCATCACCCGCCGTCCCATGCAACCTGTGTCAGCAGGCGACGATCTAACGGTGGAATTAGAAATCTGCAATCATACACAGCAGCCTGTAAGTTTATTGCAAGTTGAAGATATACTGCCCTTTGTCTTAGGGAAACCAGTACAAAAAGCAATCGAGACAATTCCTAGCCAAGGTAGTTACCGTTGGGTATATTACCACCCAACTCAGCGCCGGGGTGTTTATCGCTGGCACACAGTAGAACTCGGTTCTGGTGCGCCTTTAGGGTTATTTTGGTGTCGCCGTCAGCGTGATTGTGCTGCTACAGCGATCGTTTATCCGACAGTGTTACCCTTGGCTACCTGCCCCTTGGTAGATGAAATGGGGCAAGAAGAGAGCAAAAGGGGCGATCCTCGTGGTAGACCATTGCAGACAGCCACAACCGGGCTAGTGCGATCGCTCCGTCCTTACCGTGTCGGAGATCCCACCCGTCTGATTCACTGGCGAACTAGCGCCCGTTATGGAGAATTAAGGGTGCGGGAATTAGAAATGGTCACAGGTGGACAAGAAATAGTTATTGCCCTTGACAGTGCTAGCAATTGGGAAGAAGAAAACTTTGAACAAGCAGTAATTGCCGCAGCTTCACTGTATTTTTATGCACAGCAACAACAACTAGAGGTGCAACTATGGACAGCATCAACAAATTTAATTAAAGGCGATCGCTTTGTTTTAGAAACCTTAGCAGCAACCACAGCCTTAGAAGATGCCAGTTCAGTAGTTCCTAAAAGCTATCCCTTGATTTGGCTAACTCAAAACCCCCTGAGCCTTGCTACTCTTCCTCAAGGTAGTCGCTGGGTTTTGTGGCCAAATATTTCTGCACCAGCTGAACCAGAGGTAATTAATTGGGAGCATCCTGGTATAGTTTTGCAAAGCGATGTCTCCGACGGACTACGCCTACGCCCACTGCAAGCCCAACTACAAAAAACATTACGGTCATAAACTGCAAAGGCATTGAAAAGAGGCAGAGGGCGGGGCGCGGAGGGGTAAATTCTTCTCCCCTGCCCTGCTCCCTGCCCTTACGCGTCCCCAGTCCCCACGCAAGTTAAACTTTTATGATTTCCTAGATTTTGTCTAATCCCAGCAACCAGATATATCAGGCTTTGAGCGTAGGTAAGACAATTGGAGCAAGCAAGGTTGGGGAAATACACCCAGTAATCCTCTAGTGCGGCTGAGGTACAATGCAAAGAAATATTTAAATTATGAGCGACATGATCACATCAGAACATAACACAAAATCCAGCGATAAAAGCCTAGAGGCAATGCGGCATTTTTCTGAACAATACGCCAAGCGTACTGGAACATACTTCTGTTCTGAACCTTCTGTCACCGCAGTGGTGATTGAAGGACTAGCTAAACATAAAGACGAACTGGGTGCGCCTTTATGTCCTTGTCGCCATTATGAAGATAAAGAAGCTGAGGTTCACGCCACATATTGGAACTGTCCTTGTGTGCCAATGAGAGAACGCAAAGAGTGTCACTGTATGTTGTTCCTCACCCCTGACAACGAGTTTGCTGGAGAAAAACAAGAAATCTCTCTCGAAACAATCAAAGAAGTGCGAGATAGTATGGGATGAGCGAAACCATACCCCAAGAGTTTTGGCAGGGCGTAGAACAGTTCAATTCTGGTCAGTTCTACGCCTGTCATGACACTTTAGAGGCTTTGTGGATGGAAGCTGGTGAACCGGAAAAATCCTTTTATCAAGGCATTTTGCAAATTGCTGTAGCGCTGTATCATTTGGAGAATCGGAATTGGCGAGGTGCTGTAATTCTATTGGGAGAAGGCAGCAATCGCCTACGCCGTTATCCATCTATTTATAGTGGCGTTGACGTAGATGAGCTATTGAGTCAGAGTGCAGTGTTGTTGACGACATTACAACAAATAGGGCAAGACTTGATTGCATCTGGCGATCTGGGTGAAAACCAAGTCTTATTGTTGCCTACAATTGTGCTGGCTACTGATTAGATATCTGGTGAAATTAATTATGGTTGCCTCGTCATTTTAATTCAGATGTCGATTTCCTGAAACCTTGAGGTTGGGGGTAGCGTCACTATTTCAGCCAGTAGTTATCGGAAATCACTCCAGATTGTATATTTCATAATCTGGATAAAGTACTTGAGATAATTAGAATGCAAGCTGAAATCCTAAATCCCCAATTGCTATGATGCCCTGCTATCAATTGCCCATATCCCAGATGCGTCGCTTTGGATTAGCTTTAATGCTACCAGCTGCACTCTTGGGCGCTTTTGCCTTCCCTACCCAAGTGCAAACCGCTACTGCACAAACAGCTGAGGCAAATCGCCCCCTGACTATCCGCGCTGATGTGCAAGAATATGATGCTAAAAACCAAGTAATCACCGCTCGCGGTAATGTGCAAATGTTGTATCCTGCTCGCCAAATTCAGGCCACATCTGCCCAAGCACAGTATTTTAGTAAAGAACGCCGAATTGATTTCAGTGGCAATGTCTATATTTTGCAACAGGGCGGTAACAGTATTCGAGCAGAGAAAGTAACCTATTTAATTGATGAAGGGCGATTTGTGGCTTTACCCCAATCCAATCGTCAAGTAGAGTCCATCTACATGATCCAGGAATCAGAGAATAGTGGACAAAGTGCAACACCTGCCCCAAAAACACCACCTTTGAAGCCTGCTAATTAGCATTTACCACCAATAAAGGGTGCTTCCAGCGTGAAAATTGTTTTAGAGAATATTCACAAATCTTACGGCAAGCGAGTAATTGTCAATCGTGTCAATCTTTCTGTTGCTCAGGGCGAAATCGTTGGTTTACTAGGCCCCAATGGGGCTGGTAAAACGACGACTTTTTACATTGCCACAGGTTTAGAAAAACCCAATCAAGGAAAAGTTTGGCTGGGTAGTCTAGACGTGACGGGAATGCCAATGGACAAAAGGGCACGATTGGGTATTGGTTATCTAGCACAAGAAGCAAGTGTTTTTCGCCAACTCTCGGTAGAGGATAATATTCTGTTAGTGCTAGAGCAAACTAATGTGCCACGATGGGAGTGGTCAAGACGACTCAAAACTTTACTGGAGGAGTTTCGGTTGGAAAAATTGGCTAAGAGTAAAGGAATTCAACTTTCTGGAGGTCAGCGACGACGGACGGAATTAGCAAGGTCTTTAGCTGCTGGGCGAGAAGGACCAAAATTTTTACTTTTGGATGAACCATTTGCGGGAGTTGATCCGATCGCAGTTTCAGAAATTCAGCAAATTGTCGCACAACTGCGCGATCGCGGTATGGGAATCTTAATTACAGATCATAATGTCCGCGAAACCCTCGCCATCACCGATCGCGCCTACATCATGCGTGAGGGACAAATCCTCGCTTTTGGCACTGCTGACGAACTCTATAGCAACTCCCTTGTGCGGCAATATTATTTAGGGGATAATTTTCAAGCCTAAATTAACAATTATTTAATTAATAATTTCTTTCAAAGAATAATTTTGATTTTTTATTCTTCAGCATAAATTTCTGAATTAATTTTTGGCTATTGAAAATTTAATTTTCATACTAAGTAAGTTGGCACAATGAAAAAGCAGGGGAGCAGGGAGCAGGGAGCAGGGGAGAAAAACCACGCCACGGGTGAGGTTTGTACCTTTTCCCCTGCCCCTGCCTTTTATCAAACCAAACTATATGAGGCAAAGATAAACTAAACTAAAACTCCCTTGCCTGATTCCAACGACAAATTTTTACGCTGATCTACTTAAATACAGTAGATATACTTTGCCAGGGTTGCCAATATTTAACTTTTCAAGTTGCTTATGATCTCAAAGAAACTCACGTCTTTTAACAGTCCCTATTCGCTGCTGCCTTTTACGATCATGGATCGCTACCTTGCTAGCGAATTGTTAGCGCCGTTTTTCTTTGGTGTCGGAGCTTTTTCATCACTTGGTGTCACCATTGATGCTGTATTTGATCTCATCAGAAAAATCGTAGAATCTGGGCTACCCATAGATACAGCTATTCAAGTTTTTTTGTTAAAATTTCCCAACTTTATCGTTTTAGCCTTCCCCATGTCTACGCTGCTGGCGACTTTGATGACCTACAGTCGTCTTTCTAGCGAGAGCGAACTAATTGCCTTGCGTGGTTGTGGCGTAAGTGTCTATCGGATGGTGCTAACTGGTGTGATGTTAAGTCTTGTGGTTACAGGGTTGACATTTGTGTTTAACGAACAAATTGCACCAGCAGCAAATTATCAAGCGGCGATGACTCTGGATAAAGCCCTGAAGTCAGACAAGCCAATTTTAAAACAGCAAAATATTTTCTATCCTGAATACCAGGATGTTACCCAGCCGGATGGTTCTAAGAATCGGATATTAACACGCTTGTTTTACGCCGACCAATTTGATGGTAAGCGTATGACAGGTTTGACGATTATAGATCGCTCAACAAAAGGTCTGAATCAAATTGTGGTATCAGATTCAGCCCAGTGGAACCCTTCTCAAAATATCTGGGATTTTTACAACGGTACGATCTATTTCGTCGCTGCCGATCGCTCTTATCGCAACATTGTTAGATTTGAACACCAACAACTGCAACTACCGCGCACGCCATTAAGTCTGGCAGAAAAAAGCCGGGATTATGGTGAGATGAATATTTCTGAAGCATTAGATCAACTAGAAGTAGAACATCTCGGTGGCGATCGCCAAAAAATTCGTAAACTTGAAGTGCGGATTCAACAAAAAATCTCTTTGCCCTTTGTATGTGTAGTTTTTGGCTTAGTCGGCGCAGCGATGGGAAGCATACCCCAGCGGACTGGCAGAGGTACCAGCTTTGGGATTAGTGTCATAGTAATATTTTCGTACTACTTAATTTTCTTTATTAGTGGTGCGATCGCACAAGCAGGTGTCCTCTCTCCCTTTATGGGAGCTTGGTTCCCCAACTTTCTTTTTTTGGGAATAGGCCTATTCTTGTTGATGCGAGTTGCTAGACGGTAAATTGAGATAGCAGGAAGTAGGGCGCAGAGGCGCAGAAGAGGAGCAGGGAAGCTCTTAGCTGGAAGCAAGAGAGAATTATTCCCCTCCGCCCCCTGCATCCCGCCCCTCTGCCTCTTTTCAATGCCCAATGCCCCTTTTCTCTTCATTCAATTATGGGTGATAATTTCGACATTCCGGTGCATGTGGGTTTTCCTTGCAGTATTCTTCAAAAGAGACTTTGGCTGATACCATACCCTCAGCTTTTTGATGAGCTGCTTCTGCCTGGAGTTCTTCTACCTCATCCCACGCCGCCGCACAGGATTTAGAATAAGCACCTTGTTCGGTGCAAATAGCACGAGCCTGCTCAATTGCTTTTTGAATTCTCTCCTCCAGCAGTGGCGCTTTTGGCGCTTCCACAAAGTCGCTTTTGGTCAAAATGTCGGTAATTGAGATGATGCCCAACAGCTTACCTTGAATCACAGGTGCGCGATGAATCCCAGTGTTAGCAAATAAGCGTGCTACATATTCCACACCCAAATCAGGATTGACAACAATGCAGGGTTTGCTCATAATTTCAAAAACCCGCACTTGCTTGGGATCTTTACCGTAGGCTGTTACTTTATAGACAATATCCGTTGCTGTGACAATGCCATAAGCGTCATTCTCATGGCGACAATCCACAACCAGCGCTCGTAATCCTTTGTCCTTCATCAGCCCCACCGCTTCAGCAACAGTTGCCGAACCGCGAATGGTAACTACCTCTTTGGTCATGATATCTTCAGCTTTCATCATTGCTGTAGTCTCCTGGTTAATAGTCCGGTGCAGCACAGCGCCCTTATGGACGTATCGAAGCATTGCAACGCACAGTTGGCTAAATATTAAAGTAAAAAAAGTTGAACTTTTGCCCAGCTACAACAATAAATTAGACTAGTTATCAACTCCTGATGTTATCCAATGTGACCAATGCCCCAAAACTAAGCATAAATTGCGATAAAATTCTGCTAATCAACAAATGATGAGTGGAAATTGACTATTCAGGGACTTCCAGAAAATAAACTATTCCATCAACAATAATGATAATCATTTTAAATGGGGATGAAGGGGCTGCCGACGGCAGACCTTTCATCCCCATTTTGTAGTAATTTGAATAATAACTATGTAAAAAAAGATAGTCCTAATACAAGTAAGTCGGTGCTAATTTTTCCAGCTATGTTAAGGAATTTTAATGTAGGGTGTGTTGTCACAAAGCGCAACGCACCGTCAACAATCTCAGGTGCGTTAGCCTACGGCATAACACACCCTACAGCTAAATTATATTTCTTCTACATACATTGAATTTTTCTCATCGACTTACTTAGGTTTGCTATGCAAGCTAGAGAAAAATCTATCCAACCCAGAAGTTTTTTACAAGAATAGTGAAATGGGCAATGTCTAATCAATACCGAAAACTCCAATTTCAATATTTATGACATTGCCCAACCTAACAAAATAGCAAGATATCAGGAAAACCTAATTTTTCCGTTCACCCTTTTCTAAAGCTTGTTTTACTAAATCATCACTGACACTAGTTACACCTTCAGTATTAGAATTACCAACTTCCTTTGCTAACTCTAGATAATCATCAGGATTACCTGTTGACTGCGCTTCAGTTTTTGTCTCTTGTGGGTTAGAGGTTTTATATTTAGGTGCTGTGGCTGCTTCGGCTGCTGCTTCACCTTGGCCTGTGCGATCAACTTCGCTGACACTGAATTGTTGTGCAGCGGCATAGTCAGCATCAAAATCTACCGTTGGTGCTTTTTCGTTACCACTAGCTATGCTTTCAGCAGCTAATTGTGAATCATGAGTGGGAGATTCATTTAAATTGGGCTTTACTTCATCAGGCATAATTAAAACCTTAAGGTAAATTTTTTATTGCTTACTTGAATGATAATAGCAAAGCAATCCGCTGCTTTCTTGCTTCCTTCAGAGAGACTTTTACCTCTATTAAAAGGTAGATTAAATCTGTAAATATTCATTAATTTAACTCTTTCTATCGATAGTAGAATCTAATTCTCGAATTCTGGTAACACTTAGTCTGGCTTATAAAATTCTGTTGGAGACAAATAATAATGACTGCAAGTTACGACAAAACAATTTCTCAAGCTCAGAGCAATGAAACTCAAAAATTGGTGGATGGGTTTAACGCCTTAGATACCGATGCCAAATTAGCTTGGTTCTATTTTGTTTATGAAAAAATGGGTGATTCGATTACGCCAGCGGCTCCTGCTGCGGCTGAACCAGAGTTAGCACCACTTCTGCTAGGAGATTATTTTGAATTATCCGATGAGCAGCAACTAGACATTATGCGGGATATTGTTAACCGCAAAGACACAGAATATTCTCGTGCTTATGGGGCAATCAAAGAAAATAATCAGTTGTTAGTTTGGTATGCTTGGGCGGTAGCTATGGGGGATACGGTGGTTGGGCTACCAGCTAGCTACCAGTCAAGTAAGGCAATTAACGATCTGGTTTCCCAAATTGAAGAACTAGATTTTGAAGAACAAATGTCAGTGTTTCGGACAATAGCTGGTGAGTTGGGTTACACCGATGTCAAGCCGATCGCAACGCAAGCCGAAACTGGGAAAACGTCAAGTTTGTAATCAGTTTTGGCATAGGTGCGGCTACACAAACTAAGTCCGCATACGCGGACTTAAAGAACCTATGAGATGGCTAACTGACTCAAGTCGGCTGGGGTAAGGTTGGAGTGTACTACTTGGCCATCACGGAACCAAACAATGCGCTGGGTTTGACGGGCAACTTCTGGTTCATGTGTCACCATCACGACAGTAATTCCACTGACATTGAGTTCGCCAAAAATATCTAAGACTTCTTGGGTTGTACGCGAATCAAGTGCGCCTGTTGGCTCATCGGCCAGGAGTACTACGGGACGATTGACGATCGCTCGGACGATCGCTACTCTTTGTTGTTGTCCACCAGATATAGCGGTTCTCGCTTGAGTGAAATACACAATGTGGGAAGATGATGAATGTTGTAGCAAAGTGTATCTGGAATGAAAGCATACTCCACTGACC
>NZ_JBALFY010000055.1:0-32255 GCF_036916655.1 Nostoc sp. | reverse complement strand
TTTACACAACGTTGTAAAAACCTTTGTTAAGAGAACGTTGTTGTTGTTGTTTTATGTATTTATTTAGGTGGATATAACAATTTGATCACAAATTTTGCCTACGAGTGAACGGCAAGTTAGACCGATAGCAAAACTGGAACCTCAACAGCAATGGGAAGTATGGCAGACGGCAGTGGAAGAAGCCGGAGGTAAAGTACCATCTGCTAGAGTTGTAGGCGATGTAGTACAACGGATCATGGAACGCACGAAAGTACCCAACACTTATCAAATTGGCGAAGTATGCCAAATTCTTGTTAAGGAGAATCCAGAACTCAGGGGTAAGGGTGGGTGCTGGGGTATCGTTAACCATGTGGGCGAATTCAGTTGCACGGTCAAAACCTGGGATGGCGAGTACGCCGTTGGGTTACAACACCTGAAATCATACGATTACCTGGCTGGGGAATGTGAGCAGATGCAGCAGATTAGCGATCGCATCAGTCGGGTGTATTCCGATTCTCTGGAGGAGACAGTCAAAAGCCTGTTGCAGTTGTTAGGGAAGGTGAATCGACCTTATTTAACGACTGTCGAAGAGAAATTGTTGAGTTTGATTGAGCGAGAATACGGGCTTATAGATCAATCTCCACAAATTCATAGACAATAATAGATACACATCTTATGATTATGGAATCAATTTGATATTTGGCAAATCGAAGCGGGGTCAAAAACCCTGGGGATCTGCCAAAATCGCCAGAACCTTGACAAGTAAATAGTTCCACAGTTTCAGTGCTAAGGGAAGTTGAGAATTAGTAGCAATAATAGCGGCTGAAATCGACCTATTTTTGAGGTCTGCCAAAATGCTTCCCAGGAAGCCTGCTCTGTAACAGTTTCAGCACCGAGCCGTTTCCATTAACCAAATCCCCTCACGGGGACTGAAACCTCTAACAAAAGATACATTTTTAAGAACCTATAAAAAAGGTTTCCATTAACCAAATCCCCTCACGGGGACTGAAACATAATTGAATATGTAACATTAGGTTCTACTAAGAATGTTTCCATTAACCAAATCCCCTCACGGGGACTGAAACGACTATCCCACTCCCCATGCCAATAAGCTGCGTGAAGTTTCCATTAACCAAATCCCCTCACGGGGACTGAAACATACCCAACATAATCTACCAGACATAAGTTTATCTTAGTTTCCATTAACCAAATCCCCTCACGGGGACTGAAACCTAAAAAAATGCGAGGTAGCGCTAGGATTGTAGGTTTCCATTAACCAAATCCCCTCACGGGGACTGAAACTTACCAGTTTGAATAAGTCTATGAATAGCGGAACGATTGTTTCCATTAACCAAATCCCCTCACGGGGACTGAAACAGTTTTTCCACCAAGCTAGAATATGAGAATTCATCTGGTTTCCATTAACCAAATCCCCTCACGGGGACTGAAACGAAAATAAAGTTTGATAGTATAAATCTAACTGAGAGTTTCCATTAACCAAATCCCCTCACGGGGACTGAAACTTAGTCTGGTCCATACCATTATGGTGATGCTTTGAGTTTCCAGAACCAATTACCCCGCAAGGGGACTGAAACAAGCCAGAAAAGGTTCAAGACATGGCTGCTGAACTCGTTTCCAGAATCAATTACCCCACAAGGGGGATTAAAAATCTAAAGATTAAGCAGGGTTTTCCTGGCACAGTTGATTAACAACTCTTTCGATTTCCTGTGTCATCCAATCAGATCCGGTCTGTTGGTAAACCTGAACTAATGATTGGTAAAACCACAAAGTTTTTTCTCGGCCGGCACTAAAATTAGTCCAGATGACATCTCCATATTGTTGGCAATCAGCTAAAAGTGATCTGGAATTATGCAGTTTGTCAGCCAAAGAAACCAAGCGTACAGAAGGTAAAGCATAGCGCAGTTTTTCTAAATATTGCAGCTTACGTTCTTGCCAGGGAGGTTTAGGAGGTGTGTCCCACTCAGTACAGCCATCGATAATAGCCAAAACTGTTTCACCAAAGAGTTGATGGATGTCGTCACGAATGGGTTTGCCGCCTTGGTCTTCGACTGCATCATGCAAAAGAGCAGCGATCGCTTCTTCTTCAGTACCGCCAGCTTCTAAAACTAAAGCCGTTACACTTAACAAATGTGAAATGTAAGGAACGCCGCTAATTTTGCGTGTTTGGTTAGTATGAAGACGAGTCGCGTAGATTAGTGCTGATTCAAATCGTTCAGTCAGTTTTAATGAATTCATAATTGCCTCAATTGTGATAAAGCATAAATTGAGTAGCGGCATCAGCAGCAAAGCTTTGTCGTAAATCCCAAGGTGTTAAAACTTCAACTTTTGGCTGCCATGCTCGTAAACGCATGACTAGATTGTTATCTCTGTGTTCGTTATCTTGATATCGGATATATGCTTGATAGTAAGCGTCTGTTTTCGAGCGATTGGCAAGGACTTTTAGTAAAGCTTGCTGTTGAGGTTGTTTAATTTCACGTTGAATCAAACGTTTTACTTGTTGGTAGCTAATTTCTTCAAAAGTGTCGTGGCGTTCAGTACCTTTAACGTAGCGATCGCAGAACTGGCGGTCAAATCGGAGTAACATTAGTTGCGAAGGCAAGTAGAAATCAAATCCCCATGCTTTAGACATTTGCAAAGCGATATCATCTGGGTTTGGTAAAGACTTCTGTTGATATTGCTGTTGTAGGTTTGAGGGCAGGTTCGGGTCTGTCCACTCCAGAGCAACCAAACTCCGAATGCGGTCAAGGCGAAAATTATACCAGTTAGTATTTTTTTGAGGGCTTTCGCCATAGGCACACAGATAAACTGCCCTCTGTACATAGTAGATACATACTGGATAAACGATACAATCAACGTTATTAGCAAGTCTGGCACTACCATAAGTGAGTTTGATGGGTGGAACTGGAGTTTTAGCCCAAAGTTGTCTTAACTCGTATTGCCAATCATCAACTGCATCTAAGGTGCTGCGAGGAATCACATAATCAAGTTTTAAGAAGAAACGTTGTACTCCATTGATTTTTTGGGAGTGAGTTTCTGCCAACTCTACCAAATCTTCATGCATGAAACTCAATTCATAAGCACCGACTTTAGTAGCACTTGCCTGATCTCTTGTAGTTACAGGGCGTGGTGGGAACTCAGACACTCGGTAGTATTTTTGATATTTGTATACAAGCCAGCCGAGTTTAGCCAGAATTTCCAAGTCACCCTGTAGTGAACGACGAGTTACGCCAAATAAGCGCCGTTGCAATAAAGTATCCAGTTCAGATTCACTCATGCCTGTATGAGCAAGGATTAATTTTCGCCACTGGCTAGCAACTATTCCTGTTTTTTCGCTGAATAACCATTGGGCTGTGGTTTTAGCACAAGGACAATGAGAGTCATGTATGGCAGGAATTTTTTCTCCTTTGGGATGTGTAGGACTAAAGAATGCGTTTCGCCAGTCTGCGTAAGAAAAAGAATCGTCTAAAACCACACGGTCTTGATTATCTCCATACAGTGATTGCAGCCACACCCACAAGCGAATTGCTCGTATCAGATTTTGCTTGAGATATCCGTGTCCTAAGCACTGTAATAGTTCTATGTCAGGAATATCTTGAAAAACTAGTTCAGACACCAGCCGAGTCTCGATAAAAATAATAATACCAAGATACAACATATTGGAAGACACTTCTTCCAAGTGCGTGTATGATGTACGCATCACATAAATCTAAAGGTAATGAGTTCTTACAAAATCGATCTAAAAGACGGAATTTTACGGATAAATTTTGGTGAACCGGCTCAAAATGACCAGATTGTGCGCGATGCCGCAGCCCGATTGGAGGAAATGGCAACATCAGGAGAACTCACGGGAGGGCCACTTCTAAAGATTAATGGGCCTATTTCTATTCCTGTAGCGTTTGTTATAGCACATAAGCTTGCTCATATATATGGTGCTGTTGCTTTTTACGATCCCAAGTTAGGTAAATATGTCATTTCTATCACACACAATCCATCGTATAAACTAGGAGACTTAATAGATTGATATTTGACTGATAGGAGAGATGGGTGTAGCTAGCAAGAAATTTTATGACAACGTATCACATCAAGCTAGAAGGCGATGTTTTGAAAGTTGGGTTTGGTAAAGATGCCAATGGCGACCAATTAGTGAGGGATGCGGCGGCGCGTTTAGATGAGATGGTGGCATTGGGTGAACTTCCTGGAGGAAAACTACTGAAGATTGATGGCCCAGCATCTGTAGCCGTTAGTTATGTAATCGCACATAAGATATCTCAGCTTTATGGTGCGATCGCTGTTTTTGACCCCAAGATTGGTAGACCAGGATATAAAACTTTCATTACGGCAGTTTCCCAAACTCCGGCATATAAAATCGGTGAGCTAATTGAAACGGACGAACCGCACAAGACTAAATCAGTTATTAAAGTTGTACTTTGTGGCCCTCCACAGTCTGGTAAGTCTTGTTTGCGCGAAGGTTTAAAGCAAGCAATTTCTCTGATTGAAGGCGCACCCTATCCTTATGTAATTACTGCTTGTCCAGATGGGGAAGGTGCTTGGTTTTCTGATGCTGCACGACGAGATCCAGATTTAGCCAGAAGACTCAAAGATGAGTATAAAGCCAAGTTCACCCCAGAGTTTGCACAAAAGGCAGCTGGTTGGGTACGGAGTGCCAATACACCCCTGAATATCATTGATGTTGGGGGAAGAATTACTGATGAAAATCGGGTGATTGTACGAGAAGCAACTCATGCGGTGATTTTAGCAGGCGATCGAGGTAAGGCAGAAGTTGCGCTATGGGAAGAGTTTTGTCGGGATTTGAATATACAGATCATTGCCAATCTTCATAGTGATTGTGAGGGTAAAGAAGATGAAATTGTTAGCCAATCTCCTTTATTAACTGGTAGCGTTCATTACCTTGTACGAGGAGAGGATGTTTCATCTCGTCCAATGGTGCAGGCTTTAGCACGTTTGTTGGTGGGGTTGTGTGGAAAGGGTTAAAAGAAGAAGCGATCGCTTATTAACTGCTTGATTACTGAGACACAAATAAATTAAAAGCATGAGGTCAATTTGCATGACTACATCCGAGTTTGATAATAACAAAGTTGACCATCTATTTTTGCTTATCGGTGAAAACCCTTTACCTAACTATGTCACAGCAAATTTATTACTGAAAAAAGGTGGTACTCCATACCTAGTACATACAACTGGGACAGAAACTCAAGCTAAACGGCTGAAAAATATCCTCGACAACAAACCAATAGGCTTACAGCCAGCACAGCTAATTTCACTTGGTAAATATGAGTCTGACGCTTATCACATTCAAGATGAAATTCGCCGTAAAATTCAAAGTTTAAAAAATGGAAAAATCGGCTTGAATTATACAGGCGGTACAAAAGCAATGGCGGTACACGCTTATAGAGCAGTATTCAGTCAATCTCACGCTGATACTGTATTTAGCTATCTTGATGCACGTAGGTTAGAGATGTGCATAGATAGGGAAGATGGAGAGCGTATTCGTATTAAAGTAACACCTGAATTGTTAGAAGTAAAACTGGTAAATCTTTTCCAGCTACATGGGTTGGAGTTAAAACAAAAACCGACACAACAGGCGCAATTACCAAAATTAGCAATAGAACTTGCAAATATTTTTAAGGAAGAAACTAAAGCAAAGCAGTGGTTTGATTGGTTCTACAAGATTTTTCGTGAGCAAGCGTATAAAAATAAATCAAATGGTGGAGGAGAGTGGAAAAGCAAAATTTCTTTACTAGAAGTATCAACACTTCTTGATAACCTACCACAAGAGATCATTTCAGCCTTCAAAGAAGAAAATTTTATTACACCTGATAATAAGCTTTCTTTGCAACAAGTTGAAAAGACGGGAGCTTTCAAAGAAATTAAACATTTTTGCAAATGGCTTGATGGTTTATGGCTAGAGCATTATGTGTTAGAACAAGTAAAAAATATTGCTGATAAGCAGATAAAAGACTACGGACTAAATTTTGAAATTCCTATTAAGGGGACTAGAGATGGGTTTGAGTTCGATGTTGCCTTTACACGGGGATATCAGCTTTTTGCAATTTCTTGTTCGACAACGAGCAAAAGAGACTTATGTAAAAGTAAGCTTTTTGAGGCATACCTTCGAGCAAGACAAATGGGAGGAGATGAAGCAAGAGTGGCTTTAATTTGTTGCTTTAACGAACCAGATACTCTCAAAGCTGAAATTTTGTCTTCTACAAATGATAAACAAATTGCTGTATTTGGACGAGAACATTTAACAAATTTATCTGAAGAAATTGCTAATTGGATTGACCAAAACGATGAGGATGCAAAATGAGAAAATTTACCATAACTGTAATAGATACATCAGGGATTCAGGGTTATATTTTCAGCAGCAATCGTCTACGAGAAAATATAGGAGCATCTCATTTAGTTTCTGAGGTAACAGGTGATTGGGTAGAAGAAACATTAGGTGTTCCAAAAAATCAGCAAAAAGAACCAATTGAAACAAGCGGACTTAATGTTGAAATAATTTATGCAGGTGGCGGCAACACATTAATAGTATTCAAGTCAAGAAAGATTGCTATAAATTTCACTAGAATATTGAGCAAGCGAGTTTTAGAAGAAGCACCTGGAATTAATCTAGTAGTTGCTCACAAAGAATTTGATTGGGATGAAGATGATCTTTATCAAGTAGTTAAAAATTTGATGGAAGGAGAAATTGAGCGCCGAAAAAATGAGCGTATTCCTTCAGCACCATTATTAGGTTTAGGCGTGACAACTAGTTGTAATTCTACTCAACTTCCCGCTACTGATAGAAGTAATAAATATATTCAATATGGTGATGATGAAGAAGTAGACAGCTACCTTACTTCTACTGAAACTAAGCAAAAATTAAAAGCTGTCAATAGAGCAAATAAAAAACTGCAAGAAATGTTCGCTGATGTAGTTGACGGCGATATTTATCAATTCCCCTACCGAACAGATCATTTAGGACGTTCTGAAAGGGAATCTAGCTATGCAGCAATTGTTCATGTTGATGGTAACAGTATGGGTAAACGTTTTCAAAAGTATGGTGAAGACGCAGAAAATAATAGAGATTATATTCAAAGGATGCGTGATTTTTCTACAAGTGTTGAAGAGGCAGGTAAAAATGCACTTAAAGCTGTTGTGCAGGTAATTACAAAGTCAATACAAGAAGGAAAAGTTGTTGGTAAACTAGGAGAATTTCAACTCAAAGCTAAATACTATCTTCCTTTCCGTCCTTTAGTTTATGGCGGTGATGATATCACGTTTATTTGTGAAGGGAGATTAGGAATAGAATTAGCAGCTTTATTTCTTCGAGAATTTGAGAAACAGCGTGTTGCAGATTGTAAAAAGTTAACAGCTTGTGCAGGTATTTGTATTGTTAAAACTCATTATCCTTTTGCAAGAGCTTATAAAATTAGTGAGGAATTATGCAAAGAAGCTAAGAATTTAGTTAAAGAAAATAAAGAATTGGAGCCAGATGGATTTTCAGCAATTGATTGGCATTTAGCAGCAAGTGGTTTATTCGGTTCAATTTCTGAAATTCGCAAACTTGAATATCAAGTGACTGTTGACAAGAAAGATACTTGGAATTTAGCAATGCGTCCTCTGCGATTGGAAAAGCATAGTAGTGAGTGGCGAACTTGGGAAGGTTTTACGCAAATTGTTAAAGAATTTAAACAAGGAGAGAATTGGAAAGAACGCCATAACAAAGTAATGGCCCTACGAGAAGTTTTACGTAAAGCGGATGAGAATGCGACTAAAGAGTTTTTATCAGCTTATAAATTATCACAACTGCCTTCTTTTCCAGAATCCAGTGGTCGAAGTGAACAATTGGCAAAAAAGGGGTGGCTCAACAACCGTTGTGGATATTTTGATGCTATTGAAGCGATGGAATTTTATCTTGAGTTGGAGGATTAAGTGACTATTTATCAACTAAAAATAAAACTTTTAAGTGATACAACCTTCGGTAGAGGCGATGGTGTAGCTGGTTTAATTGATCAAGAAGTAGAACATGATTCTAGTGGATTTCCCTATTTATGTGGACGCACCTTAAAAGGTTTGTTGAGTGAAGAATGCGATAACTTAATTGCTGTTTTACCACCTGAAATTTGTTCTGAATGGGAAAACTTTACCTGCATTCTTTTTGGTACACCAGGTAGTGTTCAGGGGACAATAGCATCGATGCACGTAGGAGATGCTTGTTTACCTGACGACTTACGAGAAGCAGTTGCTTTCCAAATTAAAAAGAAAACACTTACCAAAACAGAAGTTCTAGATTCACTTACAACAATTCGTCGTCAAACTGCAATTAATTCTGAAACTGGCATAGCCGATAAGGGAAGTTTACGCTCTTTCCGTGTGGCAATTCGTGAACTTGAATTTAAAGCCGATTTATTATTTGAAACCCAACCCAGTCAGGAAATACTGTCAGTTTTAGCAGTGGGTACATTAGCATTACGACGTATAGGAAGCGGACGTAATCGAGGTCGTGGATATGTACGATGTACTCTGCATGATGATTCCGGGGTAGAAATTACACCAAGCTATATAAGCCTATTTGGAAAAATCCAGGAGAAAAGCGCATGAAAACAATAACTTTTTCATTGCACACTCAACAACCACTACTTGCTACTTCATTCCAAGGCGATCCAAATAGTGATGTTTCCTATAATTATATTCCTGGTAGTATGATTCGGGGTGCAATAATTGGACGCTATATGCAAGAATATGATTTATCAAATTTAGATTTGAATAATGATCTAGTAAAACGTCTTTTTTTTGATAATAATACTTGCTATCTAAATGGTTATTTACTAAGTCAGAAAAAAAATCAGGAAAAGCGTACCTTACCTGTACCTCTGCCTTGGTTCAAAGACAAGGATTCACAACTGAGTGATAATTCATCTCAGATCACAGTCTACGATTTCAGTATTGATGAAGAAGAAAAGCCAGAAATACCAAAGTCTGTTGGAGAATCTTTTTGGACAGAAGAGGGTGGAGTTACATTTTATAAAGAAAAGCGGCGGATTAATATTCATAACCGACGCGATCGCAAAAAAGGGCGATCTAGTCAAGAAGAAGGGGAAATATTTTGTTACGATGCCATAGATACTGGACAGGTTTTTCAATCTGTCATCCTGTGCGATGAAGCTGACGCAGACTTTTTGAAAAATTTGCTTCAAAAATCAGCAGATATTTGGCTAGGTGGTTCTCAAAGTGCAGGTTACGGACATACGAAAATATCTGATGTGAATTGTCATGATACTTGGAATGAAATAAATATCCCCCCTACTGAACGTATTAACCGCGAATGTTTAACAATTACACTTTTGAGTGATTTAATTTTACGTGATGAGTGGGGCCAATATGCCGTTATCCCGCCATCAAAACAACATCAAACACCAGCACCGTTGACAAAGAAACTGGAAAAAGTTTTGGGAACACTTAAACCACAACGTAGCTTTGCTGGTAACAATTTAGTAGGTGGATTTAATCGTAAATGGGGACTACCTTTGCCTCAAGTTCCAGTATTAAAAGCAGGAAGCGTATTTGTCTTTGAGAAGATTTCTATAACTTCGGAGCAAATTCAACAATTAGAAAATTTAGGTATTGGTGAGCGCAGAGGTGAAGGGTTTGGCAGAGTTGCTGTGAACTGGCTAGAAAAACGATATTTTTATGCCAAAAAACCTGAATATCCAAAAATATCTAGTCAGCCTGTATTAAAACTACAAACATCACAAACTTTAGCAGCACAAATGGCAGAGAGATTATTGCATCAAAAAATGGAACACGCGTTACAAAAGCAAATTGGATCTCAAGAAATAAAAGGTGATATCAAAAGTAGCCAACTGTCTCGTTTGCAGATGGTAGCACGACAAGCATTATCAACAGGAGACTGTAGTTTACCTTTGTCTTTTTTGAATAATCTTCCTTCTAATGCTAGTAGCCAATTTGAAAGAGCTAAAATCAAAGATCAATCAATTGATAAATCCTTTAAGCAAAAGCTGGATGAATGGTTAAACAATCCTTTATCTTCAATTAAAAACCAGCAAGATTTAATAGTCAAAATTGCAGATGTAGAGCGAAGTATAACAGATGAATTTGCTAAAGAAAATAAACTAGCTGAAAAATATACATTGCGATTAATTATGGCAGTAGCTAAAAAGGCAATAAAGGAGAAAAAGAATGATTTATGAATCCCTAAGATATCGCAATCATCGTCATATTATTGAACGGATAATAATCAAGGGAAGATTAGTTTTAGATACCCCGACTTGTTTAGCAAGTGGTGATGCTGATGGTGATACTGATTTAGTAATTTTACGTGACAGTGTAGAAGATAAAGCATTACTAATGGGTTCTTCTATTGCTGGAGCATTACGCAATTATTTACGAGATTATAAATATGCTTATAACGTAGAAGAAATATCTGTATTATTTGGTGGACAACGTAGTGACGAAGAAGGAGAACAAAGTCCTTTAATTATTAATGATGCCATTAGCAACACTGTCCCTCATATAGAATTACGAGATGGAGTCAAAATTAACGGCATTACCAGAACTGCTGAAGATGGACAAAAATATGACTTGGAATTGCTGGAAGCTGGAACGCAATTTGACATTTATTTTGAATTATTAATAGAAAATAATCGAGAACAATTAATTAGAGAGTTAGTAATTGTTCTCGAAGGATTAGAAAATGGTAAAATTCCTGTTGGAATGAAAAAACAACGGGGTTTTGGTCGCTGTCATGTAGAAGAATGGCAAGTTTTTAAATTTGATTTGCGGAAATCTGATGAACGAATAGCTTGGTTAAATTTTGAGCATTGGCAACCAGGTTTCTTACCTAATCATCCAACTCATGAATCAATTGAAGAAGCTTTAGGTTTGTTTTTGGATGAAAAAGAAGATAAACGCGATCGCTTAACCATTAACGCCACATTCACCCTTGCTACTTCTCTATTAATTCGTTCTGGCCAAGCATCCAGTGATAAAGCACCGGACGTAGTACACCTCAAATCTCGACGTGATGGAGAACTTGAACCTGTGTTATCTGGTACAAGTTTAGCGGGGGTATTACGTCATCGTATAGAACGAATTGTTAATACTCTCCAGAAAAATACAATCATTATTGATGAAATATTTGGTGTTGATTTTAGCAAGGATAAAACTAAGAAACCAAAAGCAAGTCGTTTGATTGTTCATGAAAGTGTTATTAAAGAAACTAAAGATTTGGTACAAAATCGCATAGCTATTGACCGTTTTACAGGTGGTGCTTTGCATGGTGCATTATTTAATGAACAACCAATTTTTGGGAGCGATGAAACAGAGTTGAAGCTGGAATTGGAATTACGTCAACCGAAACCTCATGAAATTGGTTTGTTACTATTGTTAATTAAAGACTTGTGGACTGGAGATTTACCTGTTGGTGGTACGAGTAGTATTGGAAGGGGAAGATTACAGGGTAAAGAGGCAACAATTACTTTAGCTTCAGAAAATAAAATTTGGAATATTACCCAAGTTTCAAAAGATGAATCTTTGATTCTAGATAATTCTGAAGATTTAGAAAAGTTTGTTAATGCATTAAATGAGGAGGTCGCTACTTGAATAAACCAATACGTAAGGCTTTGGATATTCCAACTAATTTAGATATATATCAATGGTTAGAAGAGCAAGCTAAAGAATATAAATTAAGGTTTCTGTTAGCTCACGCAGAAGATGGAGTGATTTGGGGAAAATTTCAAGATGGTAAATTATTAACGGCAGATAGTGTATTTGATTTTTTGCCTGAATTACGTCTTTTTACTTTGCAACAATGTCGGGCTTTTGGTGAAAAATCGGAAGTAATGCTTTGGCAGACTGATGAGGGTTTTAAAGCTCGTTTAATTCAAGATGAAAAAGATACAGAACTTATCCCCGAAAATCAGATTCTTTGGGGAACACAAGCAGATAAAATTTGTGGCGATTTTACTTTAGTCTCCGATGGTTCACAAGGTTTACGTCATGCGGTACCTTTAACTGATATTGAATTTGATAAGAATCAGAAATTATATCGTCCTTTGCGTTTAAGTGTTCATCATTATATTGATTACGACGATTCGGGTGTAGCTCGAATTGATTTAAGCCGTTTAGTTAACTTAACTACTTTTAAGGAGATTAAAAAATGAATCCTAAGCATATTTCTAAAGTCCCAGATGATCGTAAAGCGATCGCTCCCTATAATTTTGTAGAATTACCTGAAAAAGTAGTTCAAATATCACCAGAATCTCTACCAAAAGAAAACCGCTATTGCGAAAATCGCTATACTGGCAGAATTGAATGTACTTTAACTACTGAATCACCGCTATATATTAGATGTGGATTAACAAAGGAAGAATTTAAATGTGGTGTAGAAACAAAAGATTTGCCAGACTTCTTTTACACCAATCCTTTAGAAAAATATACAAAACCTGTTATTCCTGGTAGTAGCTTGCGGGGAATGCTGCGGAATTTAGTTGAAATTGTTAGTTTCAGTAAAATTGAGCGAGTATCCGATAATCAACGTTTATTTTTTCGTGCAGTAGCAGCAAATCCTAACAAAGATTCTTCGGGAAAAGAATACAAGCAATATGTTTTTTCTAAAAATATTGAGGCTGGATATCTGAGCAAAGATAATGAAGGATGGTATATTCAGCCAGCAAAAATTTTTGAAAAAGAAACATTTGCTTGGGTTAGAGAGAAGGAAATTAGTTTAAGCAATATTAAAAAATTTAATGATAATGAATATTATCCTCAATATATTTCTATAAGCTATGAAACTGTAGATAGAGATATGAGTGATAGAGCTAAACGTTTATTTGCTTTGAACGTGGATTTAGCAAATATTTATAAAGCAAAGGGAGTATTGGTGACAAGTGGAAATATGAAGCAAGGTAGTGAGTCTTCACCACGCCGAAATCATTGTATTGTTTTTGAAAAAAACGCTAATTCTCCCAAATTGAGAATAGATGATAAAGCTATAGAACATTATCGTAATGCACTTACTGATTTTCAAAAACTACCACCATTCGATAAAAATTGGGGAATGTTGAATGAAAATTGCTCTGTTGTATTTTACTACCCTCCTCAAACTGGTAATAAAGTAGGGTTTTTCGGTCAAAGTCCTAATTTCCGCATTCCCTATTCTCCCGAAGGTAATGGACAGGCAGCTACTGTTGTAGATTTTATTCCATCAAATGTGAAGAATCAAAATAATTCTTCCATTATTGACTTAGCTGATGCAATCTTTGGTTGGGTTAAGGAAGATAAAAATTTACCTCAAAATGTGCGTCAGCGTGGAAGTAGAGTGTATATCACCGATGCTAAATATAAGTTTGATAAAAATGGCATCTGGTATAAAGGCAATCCTGATGATACACTAATTCCTCAAATTCTTAGTGAACCAAAACCAACTTGCTTTCAGCATTATCTAGTTCAGCCAGATGATACAAAAGCTGACCAATCAAAACTGAAACACTATGCCAATGAACCAAAATTAGAAACAGTCATTCGTGGGCATAAACTTTATTGGCATAAAGGAATAAACCCTGATATTGAGCATCCTGAAGGGAATAATGCTTCAGGAAATCAAATAACTAAAATTAAACCAATTAATAGAAAAGTAACGTTTGAATTTAACATTCATTTTGAAAATTTAACCAAAATTGAGCTTGGCACAATTTTGTGGATACTTGACATTGCTCAAAGTGATAAATATCGTCTCAAACTTGGTATGGATAAACCTTTAGGTATGGGTGCTGTTAAAATTGAGCCATATTTGTATTTGAGCAATCGCACTTCTCGTTACAGTAAACTTTTTGATAGTAACAAATGGGCAACTGAGGAAAACACTGCTATTAGTCAAGACTATAGAGATTTTGCGAAAGCCTTTGAAGAATATATCCTTGATAATATTAGTGTAGAAGACTATCCCCAAGAAAAGAAGAGATCAGAGCTAAATCATATTTCACATTTACCTCGGATAGAAATGTTATTAGCTATGTTGAGTTGGGAAGAAAATCCATCGTCAAAAAATATTGAGCAAACACGCTACATGGAAATAGAACGTAAAAAACTACCTCGTATTGGTAACGATCCAAATGAATACAAAGAACGTCGTGTACTACCAACTCCACTCCAAGTAATTGGATTAGATGATAACCGTAGAATGAATACTCCTTCTTCACCCTCTAATTCAGGTAGTCCTACTGATGCTCCAAAACTGAAACCTAAACTTAAAGGTAATGATGTAGGTAAACTAATACCAAAGGATAAGCAGTCTCAACAAAAGCCCAATGCTAACTCTCAAGGAGGTAATGCTGCTATAGCTAGACCACCGAAACCGAAAAAATAAGGGCGATCGCACCTATCCCTATATCCCAGAGGCGCAATTGACCAACCTAAACCATCTGTCCCCTTACCCACTCCCTAATCGCTTGTCGGAAAACTCGTCTTCCTACCATACGGTATCTTTCAATTAGTGAGGGAATCTCTTGAATATTCAGATTAGGAAACACTAAACTTGTTTCTCTTTCAAGATATTCCTCACCTTGCAACTGGTAAATTTTGATTTCTCCAGAGTCATAAGACCAAATTTCAGGTACGCCTAACCGTGCATAGATGGGAAAGCGATCTAAAGATTTACTGGTAACATCAATTTCTAAAGCTAAATCTGGAGGTGGGTCTTGATTTAGATCAAACTTGAGTTTACCTCGGATTAGGGCTTCATTTTGAAAATAAAAACAATTATCAGATTCAATTCCAGCCTTTTTTAGTTCTCGCTTCCAGGTGGTTGAGCCATAACACTCATAATCTAGCTCCAAAACTTCAGCTGTATCTTTAATGATGTCACCAATTATTTCTTTATAATATTCGTGTTCTGGTAACGGTGTCATAATCTCTAATGTGCCATCATCATAAGCTACCCTAGCTGAACGGCTTTCACCTAAGTCTACTAATAAATTCTCAAACTTTTGCCAACTGATATTGTAAAGAACCACTCGGTCAGCGCGATGTTCAGTTAGCAGCATAATTCCTCGCAGAATCAGTAAGCAGTTAATGATAATCAGTATTCAGTAAAAACTTAGTATAAGTTTCCAAATTTATAACTGATTACTAACTAATATCAAAATCATCCTAATTCATTTTATCAATTATGATTGATGAATATTTCCAAACCCTCACGACCTACGCCCCGCGCAACTTTCAACGAGAAGTGATCGCCAAACTCTTACAGCCTCAAGATATCCTCCTCCGCGCACCAACAGGATCAGGAAAAACAGAAACAGCGATCGCACCCTTCCTCTTCGCCAAAGCCCTGAATATAGACTTCCCTAATAAACTCATTTACGTTGTCCCCCTGCGAACCCTAGCCAACAGCCTCCGCCAACGTACTGAAATATTAGTTGCGAATTGGGAGAAGGCTTATCCATCATCCCGCTCTCTAGCTGTCACCCTACAAACAGGAGAGAACCCAGAAGACCCCCGCTTTGAAGGTGATATAGTTTTCTGTACAATTGACCAAATGTTGAGCAGCTTCCTGAATATCCCTTACTCAGTCGGTCGTGGTTCTGCCAATGTTAACTCAGGAGCGATTTTTGCCTCATATCTAGTATTTGATGAATTACATCTGCTTGACCCAGACCGCTCTTTCGCTACTGTTTTGAAAGTTTTGCAACAAGTCAAAGGCATTTCCCCATTTTTGCTAATGACCGCGACTTTAACTAATGAGCTTGCAACCCAAATACAGACGTTGGTAAACAATGGAAATTATTCAAGTTGAAGATGCAGATTTACAGTCGATAGAAGGCGATCGCTGTCGTACATTTCAAGCTGTGTCTCATCCTCTTAACGCTTCGGGAATCCTAGACGATATTCGAGCTTATGGGCGTAAACGAGTAATAGTCATCTGTAACACAGTTTCCCAGGCTCAGGGTTTATTTCGGGATTTAGAGGAACTGAACTACGATGAGGGAATATTGCACGTTACATTGTTACATTCGAGATTCCTCCCAGAACATCGGGCCCAAAAAGAAACTGACCTGAAAACTATATTTGCCCAAAACTGGCAAGATGATGGTAATTGCTACATTTTGATTTCTACGCAAGTAATCGAAGCAGGAATCAACATCACCTGCCAAGTCATGCACACTCAACTTTGTCCAATGAACTCGCTTTTACAACGGGCTGGACGTTGCGCTCGGTTTGGTGGTGAGCAAGGAGAAATCTATATTTATCCTACAGTTGAAGTTAACGCAGCTTCTTGTAAAATAGCGATCGCAGATTTAGAACTAGAAGAAGAATCAGCACCTAAAAAGCAAAGCTTTCTGCCATATCCTCAAGAAACCTGTGAACTCACATGGCTTGTGTTGCAGGAACACACCCAATCTGTACAGGCGAATGAAAATGTTGGATTTCGTACTGAAGAACAATGGATAAATCAGGTTCACACTACAGAAGACTTACTACAGCAACAGCGACGACTTAACAACCGGATGAATTTTGAACAACGCTTTGAAGATGCGTTTTTTAGAGGGGATCAATCTGCCGGGAGAGAATTGATTCGGTCAATCGATAGCCGCAGTGTATTTATCTGGGAGGAAGATGGCTTAATTGATATTGAAGAGGAAGTAGTTGATCCCCAAAAACTGCTAAGTTTTTCGCTACCTGTTTCCATGCTATGCAAGGTGTGGCGGGAGTTTCAAAATATGGAATTTGGAGCAGACTGGATTTTTAAGCAGATTGAAAACCCAAAAGGGAAAGCAGAAACGTATAGTCAACCTGTTTGCACTCCAATTAAATCTCGTGAGGCACTGATTGGCAGTATACGGATTTTAGTCAATCCTCGCTATGTTCATTATGACGAACATATTGGCTTATTAATTGGCATTGATGTTTTCGGGAACCACTTTGTTTCTCCTGACAAGTCAAAACGTGTAATCGCCAGTGAGTATCGCTATAACATGGACAATTATGTCGGGCATCTAGTGTTGATGTGGAAATGCTGGCGGGAAGCATTTACAGCAAACCGATTAAAAAATGGAGTGTCCCAAGAAACTACTTATACTAGTGTTCGTGATGAACTGTTAGCAGCTGGTGGACGATTTATCAAAGGTAAAATTTTTCCGCAGACGCAGGAGAAAGAAGCAGAAGCTTTATTTGAAATATTGGTATTTCTAGCTATTTTCACCCATGACCTGGGGAAACTACAAGTGAAATGGCAAGAAGTGATGCAGGGATGGCAAGCGATTGCTCATTCTTCATTCTCTGGCAGAAACCCCGGAAAACATCTATTAGCGCACACTGACTACAGCCCAGAAGACAGACATCAACGAGATGCCCTCAAAGCCTACGAAAAGAAACACAAGCGTCCAAACCATGCTGTTGAAAGTGCTTACTTAGCCCAAGATATTCTCAAGCAAGCGTTAGTACCTCTACTGCAAGATAATTTTTTGGCAGACACAGAGCAAATTAAATACATCTTTCATACAGTAATCATGGCTGCGGGTCGTCACCATTCTGCTTGGGCAGGGGGATGGGATCAAGCAGCAACAGCTAAGATTAAAAGTATAGAGTTGCACCCAGAGGCAAAGCAAGCTATCGCTGATAGTTGGCGGAGTATTCATAGATTTCTGCCACAGCCATTATCCTTAGCAAAAGCAAACTTGGGTAAAGATGTCTACCCGATTAAAAAAGACTTTGATTTAAATAGGTTTTCCCCTGACCAAACTGAATATTTGCAACTTTACTTGCTAATAGTCAGAGCTTTGCGCCTTTGCGATCAGCGTTCAGTACAGCTTCACAATATCTAGCTATCACCGGAATCGACCAGCGAAGTCTTGATTTATCGCCTGTCCCCGCAGGTGTGCCATCACAAGTACAGCAAAGGAAGTATCAGTTTGCTCTAACTCTAACCAATAGGCTTCATATTTGGAAAGGTCTGACATATTGGAATAGGGGTCTTCCAACGGGGTATAGAATCTTTGGAAGTACACAACGCTCATGGGTAAAACGCCAGATGATAGAGCGCCTATTTGTCACTAAAAAATTCGGGACTTATGCCGATACTTTTCTAATGCTAGGTCTGGTGCAGCTTGTGGAATATGCCCTGAAAGCGACTAACCAAAAAACCGACATTCAGCTTGTGGATGAAGGGACACGCTACTGCATCCAGTTGAAGAAAGCTGTCAATTTAGAACCAATAGGTAAACTAAGTTACACAAACCCGTTTCCATCAGTCAAAGGTAAAAAGACAGATATCAGCCAAATATCTCAGGAAACAATTATCTTTGACACAGTAGAACAAAGCGATGCGCGAAAACTCTACCGAGATTATGTATTTCAACAACGGGGCAAAGTTCAATCTAATGAAGATGCACCAGATCCACCCCATCCTAGTACTCAAAATGGTGTAGTCCTAACTTCCATGCGCCATGATCGCAATCATAACGAACTGTGGCAATTGGGTTGGCAGAACAAGGATCACTATGGTGTTTTGCTTGTTACCCTCTTCCAAGTTTTTAGCCAGGAAAATTACTCTAGCTTGAATGGAGAAACTAAGCAGGTTGCGGAGTTATTCAAACAAGCAACTGGTCGCCAGTTGCCTCAACAGGCCAGTGCCGTGAAAGTTTATCTGCCCACATCAGTTCAGGGAGTTAACCGCATCAAGGCAGATAGCAACAAAGTAGATTCTCAAAAAGCAGATTGGCTAAGTTTATGGCTGATTGCGGGAGGATTATTTAGCTTTGGGGTTGCTGAACGGGTCAAGATTGCCGAACGAGTTTATGACTGGCGAGTTGTAGCGTTGGAACCATTAGATATTCAGTTGAGCAAATATCGGGAGGTGTTAGATAAATTACGCAAATATAACCCACCTTCTGGAGGACATGGGATTGCCCGGTTTGATGCAGAGTTGGTGTTGCGGTTTTGTCAACAACTGCTTAGTAGTCACCCATCTCAAGCTGATGCAGAACTAGATGACTTTGACCTATGGCAACCGATTAACCATTTTGTCAGCAATTTTGTAGGCACTCACTTTGGCTCGAAAGGGCAGGTTTATGGTGTCAAAGAAGTTTTTACTTTGGGACTGCCTGGGTGGATTCGACCGGAAAATTCTGAGGAATTGACAGATTATCTGAAGGTTATAAATGAACATCTGTTTGTGATCGGTAGCCTATCGGCGGAAGAGGGACACAGCGAATTGTTGGCTGCATATCGAGATTTTATTACTGGGACAAATCTTCATAGGTTTTTTCGTTTTCAGGCTAGTTACGCCGATTACATAGTTAAACGCTTGGCAGATCCCAAAGCAAAACCTCCCCGTTTATTTTCAATTGCTGGACTGAACACTATGACTAAAAAAGACACAGATTTCACCAAAATTACTACAGACCCCAGCTTTCTCCGCATCGCCAAAGCAATTAATCAAGCAACAGTATATGCAGGGAAGGTGAAAACTCAACAGGGTGTTATAGAACTAGATTGGCAACGCACCTATGGATTGGCACAACGTTTGAGCAGTCAATCTGGCTCCAAGAAGGATTTTTTGAGCGAAATTACTGATTTTCTGGCGAAATACCAAGCAGAAAATTTACGCTTATCGGAACAACTTCTCAAGGAAGGCAAATCCCTAAGACGAGTTTGGACAACCAAAGAAGACCTAGACCGATTAGTTGAATTGGTTGAAAACTATGACACAGTACTGGTTGCTAATTTGTTGATTGCTTATGGGTATGCCCGTTGGACGAAGGCGAAGGAAGTGGATTTGGAAGATGAGAATGCGGATATTAATGATGAGCAAGATTTAAACAACTTGGAAGCAACTGAAAATTTAGGAGAATCCAACAATGACTAAAACACATTTTCCCGTTCATTCAATTTCAGTTAGTGGTACATTGTCCTGGCAACTTCATGCTCTGAATAATGAAGGCAACGAGGGCAATCAATCGCTAACGCGTCGCTACTATATTATTCAGAAAGACATGAGTGAACCTGAATATGTTAATGGAGTTTCCGGGGATATGCTCAAACATATCCAAGCAGAACATCTGCACCGGATTGCAATTCAGGAAGGACTAACACTTTCAGAAGGGGGAAAGCAATTTCATCCTGACCGTATTGGTTATGACTTGGAAAAAGGACTTCCGGTTTTTACGCAGTCAGACACAGATTTAACTGCCAAAACAAACCAAGTACTTCAGCGTTGCACAATCAGCGACTTAGAGGGATTTATGGTGACAGTTAAGGGTGGACAAACTCTAAAACGGGAATCTGTAATTGAGTTTGGGGCCGCTGTCGGTTTACCAACCTTAGTCAAAACCCAGAGCTACTTCCATGCGAAATATGGAACAGATAACCCAACTCCTTACAATGTACAGGTAAGTTCCGGTTTATATGCAACTGTTCTCAATATTGAAGCTTTTCGCATTGGCTACAATCCCCATAATTTTAGCTACAGCATTGATCCGATTGAACGTAAAAAGCGGCTTGATGTTTTACTAAAAAGTGTGCTTTATACCTACCTGCAACCCAATGGTGCAAAGCGCAATACCCATTTACCCCATCCTGATCACTTTGAAGGTGTAATTACTGTTAGCACTCGCCGTTGTCCCGCACCAATGCTCAGTCCCTTATCTGCAAGTTACAGCCGCCAAATTCATAGCTTGGCTGACACCCTAAATAATCTCAATGGTGCAGGTACAATTCACTGCTTTGATTTTGGGACAATTGCCCAGTTCGCCGAACAAATTCAAACCCTAATTGAGCGATCGCAACCTTGGGAGAGTAACAATGCCGAAGCCATCGAATAAATCAAAATCTTCACTCTTCAAACAGGAGCAGGTGAAAGCAAGCTCCAACCAATGGTTAACCGTCACCTATCAGCCCGTTAGCCTATTCTCCCTCAAACGCTCCGATGCAACGAGCATGGCGGCTCGGTCGAATCTAGTGCCAACTCCTTATGCGATCAAGATGGCGTTGCTGAAAGTGTTGTTGGAAAGTCAAGGAAGGCAGCATCAAAGTAATTTTGATCAATGGATTAAAAGCGAATTTACCTGGATTCGAGACTTACAAATTTATATTTGGCCACCAGAGCAATTGGTTGTGAATCGCAACGGCTACAAACTCCGCTACTACGATCAAACTGCTGATAAGGCAGATAAGAGCCGGACGACACTACCTATGCAGGGTGGGTTTGTTTTTCGGGAATGGGTGCATTTACAAGGACATCTACAAATTTGTTGTGGTGGTTGCGATCGCTTGACAGAACTAGAGCAGCTGTTTGCTCAAATTAACTACTTTGGTAAACGAGGCTGTTTTTTTCAATATCTTCCAGAATACAAACAAGAAACTTCCGAACCATTATTTCAACCAAATCTGATAACTGGCTTTACAGCACAGCCAATGGATGATTTAGGTGAAAAAGCTACCTTTAACCGAATCAATCCTTTTTCCACCGATAAAGCACAACTGGACAAAGACCGAGTAATTAAACCTGGCTTTCTACCTTTACGACTTGTTGCTACAAGCGCCCGTTATGATATGTACCAAAGATACTGAAGTCACATTCGCTGGACTTAGCGTAGTTCTCAAACAAGTAGAAACTTCAATCAGCCCCACTCCACTGAACTCTTGGCTATCAGAAACCCAGCTTTTACCAGTTTGGATTCCTTTACGGATTAACGGAGGTGTTACCAAAATTATGCCTGTATTGCCAAGCTCAGTTCTGTATCCAAATCTGATGCAATCTATTTGTCAGCAGATTGCTCAGAATACCTTGGTGGAGTGGTGGCAAAAATCCTATGAACTAACAGGGGTTGAAGTAGATTCCGATGCTTTGCATGTGATTCAAGTTTCTGTTGCATCTGCCGCACCAGGGCAAACATTAGGACGAGCTATCCATGCTCAATGTTTTCAGTGGTTTGCTAATGCCGATACTGCCTTAGCTGAACACTTGCATCAACAAAATACCTTACCGTTAACTGTGGCAATGCAGTATGTTTCTCCACAAAAGATGCAGTTGAGAATAACCTTGTTGAAAAAAGAACTGCTAGCACCTTTACTTTGGGGATTAAGTACCAATCTGGGAGAGTCAATCATGCTGGCAGGCATACCTTGCCAATTGGGGAAATCGATAGATATCTTGCAAGCTAGTAGTTTTGAAAAACTAGTACAGGCAACAACCCAAAGCGTAATTGAGTTGCGCTTTCTTTCACCTACTAGCTTCAAGCAAAATAGAGGAGTGCAGCCTTTCCCCCTACCAGAATTGGTTTTTAACAGTCTATTGCGCCGTTGGAACACATTTGCTCCGTCAGAACTGCAATTTCCCGAAGTCGAGTGGAATGGTTTTGTTTCTGCTTATGACCTCAAAACCCATGCCTTAAAAATGGAAGGTGGAGCAGCAATTGGTGCCCAAGGATGGGTAAAGTATCGATTTTTAGATTCCCAGCAAGCAAGAATAGCCACAATCTTAAGTCATTTTGCAACATTTGCGGGAGTTGGGCGCAAAACAGCGATGGGAATGGGGCAAGTGAGATTGGTTGAATCCCGATTACGGGGCTGAACTAAAAATACACATTCAAACGAAAAGATGAATGAAGATTACTTACCTTTGGCATACCTCAATGCCTGGGAATATTGTCCACGCAGATTTTACCTTGAATATGTCTTGGGCGAAATGTCAGATAACGAGCATATTATCTTGGGTCGTCACATACACCGCAATATCAATGAAGAGGGAACACTTCAAGAAGGAGAGATGCTTATTCATCAGCAACAGTGGGTGTGGAGCGATCGCTTGAAAGTCGCAGGTATCATTGATGCAGTTGAAGAATGCGATGGTCAGCTTGTCCCTGTGGAATATAAAAAAGGGAAGATGGCACAGCACCTTAACGACCATTTTCAACTTTGTGCAGCAGCTTTGTGTATAGAAGAACGTACCGGACGCACCCTTGCTTATGGTGAGATTTTTTATCATACTAACCGCAGAAGACAGACAGTAGCATTTACACCTCAATTACGACAAATGACTGAGCAAGCAATTGTTCTTGCTCAACTTGCATCTCAAACAACTATGCCTACACCGATTGATAACACTAAAAAGTGTCTTTCATGCAGTTTAAAAGAGATTTGTCTGCCTTTTGAAGTTAAACAGTTACGGGGGTCAATGACTTCTGAAACCGAGGATTAATTTCATCGGGAGTAAATTGATTAATAAGTTTTATCCATAAATCACTACCACAACTCTAAAATGTCAGTACTTTACGTAACTCAGGCTGATGCCGTTTTGAGCAAGAATTACGAAGCTTTTAATGTTGCTCTTAAACAATCAGATGGTTCTTGGAAAAAACAGACTGTTGCAGCCCAAACTGTTGAACAAGTTGTATTGATGGGCAATCCTCAAGTCACAGGTGATGCTCTAGTTTATGCTTTGGAATTAGGTATGCCTGTTCACTATCTTTCTAGCTTTGGTAAATATCTGGGTTCCGCACTTCCTGGTTATTCGCGCAATGGTCAATTGCGATTAGCACAATATAAACTATATAGTGATCCCGTCGGACGTTTAGGATTAGTCAAAGCAATTGTGACAGCCAAAATTCATAATCAATATCAGGTTTTGTATCGTCATAATGAGCGAGATAATCCTCTTAAAGAGCATAAAAGTCTTGTTAAAAGCCAAAAAAACATAGATCAAGTCAGAGGAATTGAAGGTCTAGCTGCACGTGAATATTTTGCTTGCTGGCCACGGATGGTTGGAAAGCAATGGACATTTACTGGTCGAAATCGTCGTCCGCCTACTGATCCTGTGAATTCACTTCTCAGTTTTGCTTATGGTTTGTTGCGAGTTCAAGTAACGGCTGCCGTTCATGTTGCTGGGTTAGATCCTTATATTGGTTATTTGCATGAAGTCCATCATGGTCAGCCTGCAATGGTTCTGGATTTAATGGAAGAATTTCGTGCTTTGATTTCTGACAATGTAGTACTAGCTGTATTGCACAAACATGAAATTCAACCTGACGATTTTAACGAAAGTTTGGGTGCATATCGTCTGAAGGATACTGCCAGGAAAACTTTCTTACAGGCATTCGAGCGCAAAATGAATGATGAATTTAAACATCCGGTTTTTGAGTACAGATGCACTTATAGACGAGCCATTGAACTACAAGCGCGGTTACTGTCTCGGCATTTACAGGAAGGGATTCCATATAAAGCTCTATCTTTACGTTAATTATCAATTATCGAAAAATCTGACCATGACTACTCTGTTTTATTTAATAATTTACGATCTGCCTGATAACAAAGCTGCAAATAAACGTCGTACTCGCCTACATAAAATGTTGTCAGGTTACGGAAAATGGACACAATACAGCGTTTTTGAGTGTTTTTTAACAGCAGTACAATTTGCTACTCTCCAAACCAAAATAGAAAAACTGGTTAAGCCTGAAGAGGATTCGGTACGATTGTATATACTTGATGCAGGTGCAATTAAACGAACAATTACATACGGGTCTGAAATTCCTCGACAAGAGGAAACAATAGTCTTATGATTATGTAATCAGCTTGATGTTTGGCAAGTCGAAGCGAGGTCAAAAACCCTGGGGATCTGCCAAAATCGCCAGAACCTTGACAACTAAATAGTTTCACAGTTTCAGTGCGAAGGGAAGTTGCAAATTAGTTGCAATAAGATCGGCTGAAAATGACCTTTTTTTTCGATCCGTCAAAAACCTTCCCAGGAAGCTTGCTCCGTAACAGTTTCAGATGGAGCTGTTTCCAAAACCTATTACCCCGCAAGGGGACTGAAACCTGACAGGTAAAGCAGCTAAACAAAATGCTGATATGTTTCCAAAACCTATTACCCCGCAAGGGGACTGAAACGCTAGTAGTGCCCTGCTTATTGTCGGGAAAACAATATGTTTCCAAAACCTATTACCCCGCAAGGGGACTGAAACCTATTAATGTTAATATTTACACTAAGAATGATTATCTGTTTCCAAAACCTATTACCCCGCAAGGGGACTGAAACGTCAATATCAAGGATTAGATCCGGCTCCCGGATTAGGTTTCCAAAACCTATTACCCCGCAAGGGGACTGAAACATCATTGACAATCTGCCTAATCTTATTTATCATACAAGTTTCCAAAACCTATTACCCCGCAAGGGGACTGAAACTACTCTCTGTAGCCTGTCCCATTGTCATAAGCGTCGTTTCCAAAACCTATTACCCCGCAAGGGGACTGAAACCCACCAATCCACAAAGTACGTCCGCTTGGAAATCCTCGCAAAGTTTCCAAAACCTATTACCCCGCAAGGGGACTGAAACATGCAGTATGCACGTGATCCTAAAAAGTTGAGGTTTAGGTTTCCAAAACCTATTACCCCGCAAGGGGACTGAAACTCTATTACTGTTGGATCTATTTGTATGTCTCCAATTAGGTTTCCAAAACCTATTACCCCGCAAGGGGACTGAAACAAGCAGCTATAGCTCCAGCTACAGAATCAGCTTTGAGTTTCCAAAACCTATTACCCCGCAAGGGGACTGAAACACCCAATAAATGATGCTCCTGGACTCCCAGTGCCAAGTTTCCAAAACCTATTACCCCGCAAGGGGACTGAAACTTTGACCCCAGACGATCGTCTAATATCAAATAAATGTTTCCAAAACCTATTACCCCGCAAGGGGACTGAAACATTTCTACTATGCCTTTTAATTGCATAAAAATATGAGTTTCCAAAACCTATTACCCCGCAAGGGGACTGAAACCTTAACAATTACATCATTGTTAATTTGCTGTCTTGTTGTTTCCAAAACCTATTACCCCGCAAGGGGACTGAAACATGCTAGGGGCGATCGCACTCATCCCCGGTGCAAAGTTTCCAAAACCTATTACCCCGCAAGGGGACTGAAACTTCAAAGAAAGAACTTGAATGCCTGTATTAATAGTTTCCAAAACCTATTACCCCGCAAGGGGACTGAAACTTGAAAAAAGCTAGAATGCAATAACGCAGCAAGCTGCGGTTTCCAAAACCTATTACCCCGCAAGGGGACTGAAACAAACAACCCTCATGGTAGAAAAAAGATCCGAAACCTGGGTTTCCAAAACCTATTACCCCGCAAGGGGACTGAAACAAAGAATCTTGGGCTGATGCGATGGCGATCGCTGTCGGTTTCCAAAACCTATTACCCCGCAAGGGGACTGAAACAAGGAATATTTAGCTGTGCAACCTCTGAAGGCGGGTTTCCAAAACCTATTACCCCGCAGCAAGGGGACTGAAACCAAATCAGATACCATCAGAGCCTCATTGCACTTGGTCTTGGCACAATGATTGGTTGGAAGCGCATCGTAGTAACGGTGGGTGAAAAGATTGGCAAAGACCACCTTACTTACGCTCAAGGAGCTTCCGCCGAGTTAGTAGCTATGACAACTAGGGAGCAATGCGAAAATGTGAGATCGGGGTTTAATTATCAACTACATCGCTAGATTCTCAATAAAACCAGGTTTATTTCGTTGCGATCGCATCCCGAAATACCCTATTCCGTTCTTGGTTTTAGCACCTCACAAAATCGCATTGCTCCCCTTTGACATCCAGTGTCAAGATTTAGCTACTCAAACCGCTACCCTTCCCAATCCACCAGCACCCCATCCACACAAGCAATTCCCCACTGCGGATATTTCGCCAGCAACTTCTTGATCACAATTTGCTTTCGCCGGATCATCATTCCAACACTCAACCAAAAAGTCAAAGCCCGGATTCTCCCCTGAATTTGCTGCAAGTTTCAGTTTTTGCATACGCCCCGGTCGCATATTTGACAAAAGCAACTATCGCCTCATGTGACTATTTTTCAGCACTGGGGACAGGTGCGGCGGAACTTTCACCCTGATCAACTGTTTTCACTTCTCCATCTGAAACTGAATTTTCAGCCATCAACTCAGCAGAGGGGCGACTCGGTTCTATTTTCTGATCTGCGATCAATGTGATTACACAGAGCGCAGTGCCTTCATCCGCAAGAATTACCATACAACCATTATCGAATGGCACCGACTTCAAGCAATAGTTTCAGGTTATCAAGCCGGAGATTCCACTATCACTGATGGTTTATTGATTAGCACTAATAGCAGATTTTAGTTGAAGTTTAATATCTGTACCTTTTTTCAGGGCAACTTCTCCACCAGGGCTAGACAAAACAAAAGCAGCCGCAGCTGCACCACCTGCTAGCCCACCATGCTTGAATTTGGCTTGATTACCAAGAAAGTGACCTGCAATTGTACCACCTAAAATAATCCCTGCATTTGGAATAAATTTACCTTTAGTTTTTGTTTCTAACTTGGTGTTTACTAAAGTTGCATCAATGGGATAAGATGAACCATTTTTAAGCGAAATATCATCAAAAACTAAATGTAAACTTGCTTTTTTTCCTTTAGCAGCTTTGATTACATCTTCCAGGTGTCCTTGTATTTGACCATCTTGAAGAACTTTATTGACTCCGATTGAGGAATTCTTAATTTCTAAAACAAAGCGGTCATTATTTTGGCTTTTACTCGTAAATATCTCTTGCTGAAGAACAGTCTCAAAACTTGTTCCAGCAGGTACAGATATTTGTTGATTATTTGGTTGACTAGATGTGCCTTCTGGGAGCGCAGTTTTATCGTTACTAGAAGTGTTGTCAGTCTGGGTATTAGTTTTATTACAACCTGATGTGCTACTTAATAAAATAACACTCAATAACAATGGCAACAGATTTTTCATAGCGACGGTGTTGATGTAATGAATAATAACAATACAATCTTTTCAGGGTTCTTCGGTTATTTTTATGGAAAACCTGGTCTAAATATTTTCTAAATGGGGGAGTGTTATGTAAATTTAACCATATAATACCTGACGAAAGTTTACAATATAATTACTGAAACTAATCTAGCTACAAAAAACAGGCTTTGGTTCGACCCATGACTGATAATAAACAAGTTGTCTCCCAACTCACTCAACAAAAACCAAGACGTGTTTTGGTTGTAGCCCCTAGTGAACTCACTATCCACCATCATCACAGACAATCCTTTCAGGTACTACCTACTTTAAGCGATTACATTTTCAAAGTCATCGTTAAATTGTCTATTGTCAGCACTATGTTGTTTGGCATCAGTGCATTGGGCTATTGGGCATTAGAAATTGTTGAAGCTAACACAATCCCGGCAATAGAAGACAGATACGATTGGCAAACCCAAAAACATATTTGTTTCGGTTGGATGCTAGTTGCTTTTTCTAGCTTTCTTGGGAGCGCTTCTTTTGGTAACGAGTCCCACTAATCAGTTCCAAGAGAGTTAAGCAGCCTTAAAAATTAATCCGACGATAAATTTCAGTTAGGGGAATTTCCACGTTGTTTAAACTGTGCAGAACAATCGTCCGCTCAAGATGAGAGTGAACTTGCCATAGCCAGCGCTCGTTACTATTACGATCCAAATTATGATATTGCTCAATGTAGGGTTCAGTTTGGCTTACAAGCAGATATTCACAAAAGCTAGCAATCGAGCGATACAGCGCTTCCGGCTATTATGCAATACAGTTTTTCTCCTTGCCCTCTCCTATAAAAGCTTTCAGATTTGAGGATGTACCTCATAGCTGCCGGAAGTGCTGTATTTTCTGAACTTGTCCCCTCGGTCATAAGCTTCAGTCGAGGGTGATAAAACTTCGACAATAAGCATTGGATTCAGAATTTCATCATTGCGATTGCTATTAAACTCTGGTTCACCATTAACAACCATTAAATCGGTATAAGTCCCACACTGATATTCAGGAATCCAAACTCGCAAGTCGCTGTTATACAAACGAAAGTTAGTATCTCTCAGTAAAAACCCTAAGTAAATTAAGAAGTTGCTAGCGATTGCACTATGAGATTCTGACCCTCCCGACATAGTAATAATCTCTCCGTTACGGTATTCATGGCGTTCGGGGTTTGTTTCTTCCATAGCCCGATACTCGTCTAACGTGAGGCGAGTTGTTATTATATCTGGGGGACTGGTTTGAGCAAAGACCACAATCAGACCTCTTAAATAATTAGCTCTAGAACTATTATCAGCAAAGGAAAGAAGAATTGCTATTGAACAGTGGAATGCCACAGCCTCCAAGTGGGGTATGATGTATTCAATCACCTCGTTGCTGATGTGTTTTATTGCCTTTGGGCAAGAATTTATCAAATTCAACAATGGTAAAGAAATACTGGTAGAGACGGCTTGGCGTTGGGAGTGGGAACGAGTACTGGACTACGCTAGTAGTTGAAAGCATTACTTCTGCCAAACCTTCACTGTGCAAACTTGCTCAGGAAATGCGATCGCTAAACACATAAACTTCAACAGAAATCTTGTGTTACAGTCCGTAAAAACCCGTACCTGACAACTAAGCTGATTGACTCTGTTCTACTTGGCATCACCGTGCTACTTGATTAAAAGATGTATTGCACGACGAACATATACTTCCCAAGGCTCAGTCTGAGGTTGAAAAATTTGTGCATAAAGCATAATTCCACTCATTGTATCAAAAACTAAACTAGGATCTAAATCTGCGTCAACTTCATTTCTGACTTTTGCTCGTTCAATTACAACAGCAAAAGCTTGCCGTCGAGGTTGCAGATATTTTGTCCAATAAATTTGAGCAAATTGAGGACTAGTTGAGGCACTACTGATAATCATGGCAACAGTCTGCCGTCCCAAAGGACTAAGCGTAACTTGCGCGGCATTCTCAATCAGAGCATCAATATCATCCCAAAGACTACCAGTGTCAGGGATAATAACTTCTTCTCTAAAACTTTCTATTGCCGATGCAATCAGTTCTTCTTTACCTTTGTAGCGTCGGTAAATAGTGGGTTTACTAACTCCTGCACGGACTGCAATTGCATCAATACTTGTACGTTCATATCCAACTTCTGATAGTAGTTCCAAACTTGCTTGCAGAATGGCTTGATGAGATTGAAGGTTACGAGGTCGTCCTCTCAGATTTTTCGCGGGTTTATTCATGCAATTATCATCTCAAAGCATCAGTATTTAGACAACTTGCGGACAGTTACTGAGTTGACATTCTCTCATGTTTTACGATACGGTATCGTAAATATAATCTCAAATCACTCAAAAGTGAGAAAAAACATGACTAGCTTTTCAACCGGGCGCTCACTCCCATTACCCCCTGGTCGCTTTGGCTTGCCGCTCATTGGCGAATCCATTAGTTATCTGCAAGAGCCAGCACGTTTTATTGGGCAGCGACAAAAGCAATATGGAGCAGTCTTCAAAACCCATCTATTTGGTCGCCCAACGATTGTCTTAATTGGGGCAGATGCCACACGTTTTCTATTCACTAATGAAAGTCAGCGATTTGAGATGACTAATACTACAAGTTTTGAGGTGCTACTAGGAGCCAACTCAATTGGAGTCAAGACAGGTACTGCTCACCAAAAACTTCGTAAACAGTTGTTCCAGTCCTTTGAGCCAAGAGCGTTAGCTGACTATGCCAAAACAATGGAACAGTTGACCCATCGTTATCTGCATAAATGGGAAGAGATGAAAACTTTCACTTGGTATCCTGAACTGAAAAAATACACACTTGATATTGCCTGTAGGTTGTTTATAGGTGTTGATAATGCCGCAAATGAGAACTTGGAAAAAGTTTACGAGGCTTGGAGTAATGGACTATTATCTATTCCGATTCGATTTCCTCTAAGCAAGTTTGCTCGTGCAGTTCGTGCGCGAGAGCAGCTTCTTGTTCAATTTGATCAGTTAATTGTTCAACGTCAAAAACAACCTATTGCCCATCGAGATGTTTTAGGAATTCTATTACTTGCACAAGATGAGGAAGGGAATCATCTGAGTATTGAGGATGTGAAAGATAATGTGTTAGCAATGCTTGTTGCTGGACACGAAACTTTAACTTCAGCATTAACTTCCTTTTGTTTATTGTTAGCTCAACATCCACAGGTGTGGCAAACAGCACGTTTGGAACAAGCGAAAATTGGACACGCACAACTGCTGACACCAGAATGTCTTAAGCAAATGACCTATCTAGAGCTTGTGCTAAAAGAAGTTCTACGAATGCTGCCTCCAGTCGTTCGTAGCGGTTCGCGTAAAGTACTTAAGGAAAGTGAGTTTGCTGGATACCGTATCCCCCAAGGCTGGGACGTGTTTTACCAAATTCAGGAAACTCATCAAGACGAAAATGTTTACGCTCAATCTCAACAATTTGACCCACAACGTTTTGCATCTGAATCCACTCAAGACAAACAAAGGGTTGGAAGCTATATTCCTTTTGGTGGTGGGATTCGAGAATGTTTAGGTAAAGAGTTTGCTCGGTTAGAAATGAAACTGTTTGCCGTATTATTGATTCGTGACTATGAATGGGAGATACTTCCTAGACAAAATCTAGAACGCTTAGTACTACCATTTTCTCGTCCGAGGGATGGTTTGAAAGTCAAGTTTTGGAGGCGCGAAGGCTAACAGTTTGAAATCGTATTCCTAAAGTAGATATTCATCACTTGGAAAAAATTCATTTTGAGCCACAGGCGCGGCGGAACTTTCCCAATATTGTGGGTAATCTATCTGAATAGTTTACCCACTTTCACCAACAAATAATCATAAATTATAATTATGTGTTTTATGATAATTGTCTAAACTTGACTTCCAATTTCAATTAAAATACCGTCTAAATCTCTGACATATCCAACCTTTTGTCCCCAAGGCTTTTGTTTTGGTACAACTAAACTAATTGCACCAGCCTCAACAGCACGATTGAAAGCTGCATCAACATCATCTGTTGTAAAGGCAATTTCGATTCCAGCAGGTTGAGCAGATAAGCTGTTTTCTTGAAATCCGTTAATTAGATTTGAGCTAGCTAGTTCATTGGAGGCAAACGCAAGTTTTGTTGAGCCTGTCTGCATCTGTGCATACTGTCCACTTTCGTGAATAAAATGTTGGTGTAACCCAAATGCTTTTTCGTAAAAAGCAACCGACTGGGTAACATCCTTTACGTAAAGAATAGTGTAAGAAAATTCCATTGTTTTTATGGTTCTAAGCAAGAATCACTGAGGACAAATTAGTACATTTGCTCTATTTAGTCAAGCATCAGTACTTCCTTGACATCAAGTATCAAGATTTAGCTACTCAAACCGCTACCCTTCCCAATCCACCAACACCCCATCAACAATCGCAACCCCCCACTGCGGATACTTTGCCAGCAACTTCTTGAT
>NZ_JBALFY010000054.1:0-17752 GCF_036916655.1 Nostoc sp. | reverse complement strand
GGTTTGAGGAGATTATGTTTTGTTGACTAATTTAAGCTTTTTAGAGTTAATGTAACTAGATATGTAAAGTTTTGTATTAGGATTCAACATTTCTGCTTTTAAATATAGGGTTGAAAAATTTATAAAGATGTTGCTTTTGTCTATAAATGGGGAATTCTAAGATAGACGATAATTTATCAGATTCTCGCATTTATTGGTTATGAAACAGCCTAACATTCAGGAAGTTACTAAGCAAAATCTACAAAAGTTTTACTGGCCTTTATGGTTTCCTTATCCTACTTCTTGGTTAAAAGCATTGATTTTGACTCTATTTTTGAGAGTTATTATATTTGTAGTCAATAATACTGGAAAGGTAGGCTACCGGATCGTCTATTTTGTAGATAGTCCTGAATTATTTGCTATATTTACAATACTGTTAATCTTATCTCCAATTCCTATAATTTCTTTTACTCATCACTGCTTACACTTGCTCATTAGTCGGTTTATCTCAGAAATTCAAGCACCCGAAATAGGTAGAACACAAGGATTATTACCAGGAATAATGAGTTGGTGGGAAGGATTGTACGCTTGGCTTGTAATTGTAATTTCTACACTGGTAGCAGCTTTATTTTCTACAATACTTATACCATTATTTAATCCTAGCTATGCTAGACCAATTGAATATTACACCCAAATACAAAATATCAATAATAATGTAATATTAATATTTGGGATATTCTATATTTCTGCTGGAGCACTGGTTTATCAAATTGAATATTTGGTAAGACACCGAATAATATCTGCTTATACTGGCAATAAAGAAAAAGATATAAGTAAATCAACCATTGATTCAAATACAGATCAAGAACTCAATAGGTTGCGCGGGGAAATGGGTTTAAACAAAATGAAATCAAATATATCGAATGATGAAAAAATTACAGTTGTCGAGACTCGACGAAAGTATCGTAATTTAAATAAAAATTGGTTGATTATTTTTTTGATGTTTTCAATTCCTATAGTAATATACTTTTATTCAAACTTTGTAGAAATACTTCCCCTAACTTCTAAGATTCCAACACAAACACCATCAAAGTCTGTATTAGTTACACCCTCACCAGTGACTTCAGAATTGCCGACTGTGTTACTTCAAACTGATACATTTCGAGAAGCAGTAAGTAAAGCAATCAATGCAGCTAACCTTACTCAATCAGCAAAATCTCCAGATGAGTGGAAGACTGTTGTGAGTGAGTGGGAAGCTGCGATCGCACTTATGAAAACTGTGCCAGCTTCTAGCCCAAATTATGTAGTTGCACAACAAAAAATCAAAGAATATCAGAGAAATCTAAATTACGCTGAGAAAAATTCTGTTGGTAATAAGTAAAGCGATGTCTACGATGGGCTACGCCTACGCACCTCAAAGCTAAACTAGATAAAGCAGTGCCTAGCTTGCCGCAGTAGGCATCGCTCAACTATCCGTATCAAAATAAAGCTTATGAACACTAAAACATTAACTGCCATTCTTCACAAAGAAGAAGATATGTATGTTGCTCAATGTCCTGAAGTCGGCACAATTGACCAAGGTAAAACAATTGAAGAAGCTCTTGCTAATCTTAAAGAAGCTACAAGGCTATACCTAGAAGAATGCCCTTTGCTCGATACTGATACTAGTCCCAGATTTGTAACGAGTATAGTACTTCAGGAGTCACTCACAAAGCATTGTGAAAAACCTCTAACTAGCTTCATCGGATCTGCTAAAGGCAATCTTCTCACAACGGAAGAAGTGGATAACTTTATTCGCCAAGAACGAGATGCATGGTAATTCTAGATGCTATTCAAGTCACACTGATAATATTGTGCCGCTTGCGACATATTAAATTGTAATAGCTTCTCTTCTCCCAACTTGTATCGCGAACTTGGCTTAAAAGGCGAAATATTCAAACTGCGAATAATTTCTGACGCCACAGCCTTTGCTAGTAGCGGTGGTACAGAGTTACCAACTTGCCGAAATCCGTGCCATTTAGTTACATGAAATCTAAACCAATCTGGGTAAGAATGCAATCTTGCTGCTTCCCTGACGGTGATACACCGGGGCGTAGATGGATGAATCGGTCTTGGAGATGTGAAAGAACCCCTATACCTGTCTGTTCCGGCCCTTAAAGTATTGCAGACACCAGCAGGATGTAGCTTATGAAAACGACTAATTTTTTCTCTCTCGCCTTGTTGAGTATCCTGAAAACGTTTAATAGTTTCCGCAGAATGTTTTGTTCTTAAACTTGCAGAAAGTATTCGCAAGTCATATTCACGTTTGTAAGAATAATCATCATCTAGGTACTTAAGACCACGAAGTACAAGAGCATATTTACTAGGTTTTTCGTATTCTGCTACAACCCAATCTCTTATTAATAATTCAGGATATTTTTCTATTTCAGGTAAATCTCTAATTGCATCCCAGACAGTAGGACTCGATGGAATATCAGATATTTTTTTAGAATTTAAATTATTTAGCAGCGCTTGTTTAGTAATCGGCTGAGGGTATCTTGGTAACTCTACATCTTCCCTTGCACCTATCAGAAATAATCTCTCACGAGATTGTGGTACTCCGTAATTTGCAGCGTTGAGAATTTGGTAATTTTCTTCTACTTTATAGCCGTGAATTCTAAACTCGCTAATTAAGGTTTGGAGGATTTGTTTATGTTCGCCAACTGTGATTCCCCGAACATTTTCCATCACAAAGAATTTCGGTTTTAGCTCAAAAACCAGCCGATGAAAGTGAAACACCAAAGAATTTCGTGGGTCATCAACAGCCCGTTTACCAATTAGAGAAAATCCTTGACATGGTGAGCCACAAATTACCACATCAATCTCGCAATCGCCAATCTTAGAGCGATTCCTAATTTCTTCCCCGGTTGTATCCACAACACTTTTACATAACACTGAGCAATAAGGGAAGTTAAACTCATGTGTTGCACAGTGGATCGGGTCAATTTCCACAGAGGCTAGCACATCAAAACCAGCTTGCTCAAACCCAAGAGTCATACCACCGGCGCCAGCGAACAAATCAACTGCGATCGCTCTTTGTTTTTTCATCTCATAAGCCATGACACCTCTAAGGGGAATTGGGGATTAGGGATTGGGTATTGGGTATGGCATATTAAATATACAAATATACAAAATTTTCCTAGTCCCCAGTCCCCAGTCCCCAGTCCCTAACCCCCACTCCCCGGCAGCATTTGCAAAATTTCTAGAGCAGCGCGATCGCACACCCCAACTTCACCTAAACACCGCCGCATTTCTTCATAATCTAGCAAAGTTTGCTTTCTGCGACTGGGATTGAGTAGTAATTCCATTGCTGCTTGGATAATATTTTCTGCCGTAGCTTCCTCTTGTAAAAATTCTGGCACAATCGGCTTCATCACTACTAAATTAGGTGGTGATGCAAAGCTTATAGAACCTTGGAGGATTTTACGAGCTATCCAAGCAGTTAGGGAACTGAGGCGGTAAACTACAACTTGCGGCACGTTTAACAAAGCAAGTTCCAGGTTGACAGTACCAGATTTGCTAATGGCTAAATCAGCCGCAGCAAAAACTTCTTTTTGTTGAGCTAATAGAACTGTAGCCCGTAAACCGTAACGCTTAATAGCCTCTTCAATTGGCTGTCTATAAACTTCCAGCGACAGGGGAATCCAGAAATGAACTTCAGGTAATTTAGCTTGAATAGTTTGGGCAGCTTCAAAAATAATTGGTAAAAGATATTTTAGTTCTTGGCGGCGAGAGGCGGGGAGAAGTGCGATCGCAATCTCTTCTGGCGCAATCCCCAGGGTTGCACGGGCTGCTTCCCGACTCGGAGCGTCCTGCATCCGGTCAAGCAAAGGATGCCCTACCCAACTAACTTCTGCTCCTTTCTCACGAAAGTAACGGGCTTCTTGTGGAAAAATTGCCAACAGCTTATCTGTAAAACCAACAATTCGTTTAGTATTACGCACATTGAGCGACCAAGCCCACTCTTGGGGAGCAATGTAATAGACTACAGGCACATCTGGTAACTGCCGTTTCATGTAAGTCCCAATTCCCAGATTCGGACTCATGTAGTCGATTAGTATCACTAAATCAGGTGGATTTTGCTTTAAGGAGGCGATCGCTTGACGTTGCACCTGGAGGGTCGGTAAAAGATAAGGTAGCCCTTCTAGAATACCCATTGAGCCAATACTGCTAGTATTACCTAGTAGAACTGCCCCAGCCTCTACCATTTTTTCGCCTCCCAGTGCCACAATCTCTAATTCCAACCCAATCGCCCCAGCTTGACGCTTCAGCGCTGAAATTAGCAGCGACCCTTGTAAATCGCCAGATACTTCGCCAGTGCTGATAAATATCCGCATTTGATAATTAAAGTTAGGAGTTAAGAATTAAAAGTGAAGAGTTAGCAGTTAGGAGTTAGGAATGAGGAGTGAAGAGTTAAAAAAATTAATTTATCAACTCATAACTCATAACTCCTAACTTCTAACTTTTAATTCACGATTCATCACTCACGCCTTTTTTCCCTTTACCGGGAATTAAGCCACGTCTTCCTGGCATCTGAGAAAGTAGCAGAAAACGACGTAGATGCTGCAACTCTTCGCTATCACCTAAAAATTCCAACTTTTCCAAGGCATCCTTAAAAGACAAATCAGAACGGTAGAGAATGCGGAAGGCTTTTTTCAGCGTCAGTAAATCTGCTGTATCCATACCAGACCGTTTGAGTCCGACAAGGTTAAGGGTTCGTACCCGCGCCGGATTTCCTTCCACCAGCATATATGGGGCCACGTCCCGATCAATACGTGCCATACCTCCCACCATTGCGTGTCTACCAATACGCACAAATTGATGGACACCTAAAACCCCACTCAGCCTAGCGCGTGACTCTATATGAACATGACCAGCCAACGCCACAGAGTTAGCAATTACTACTTGGTCTTCAATCACGCAGTTATGAGCCACATGGACATAAGCCATCAGTAGATTGCCATCACCAATTACCGTTGCTTCACCAGCACCAGTAGCGCGGTTAATCGTAACGTACTCACGAATCAAATTGTTATCACCAATTTTGACCCAGGTTGGTTCTCCCACAAACTTGAGATCCTGGGGTTCCATACCGATGGCTGCACCTGTAAAAATCTGATTTTGCGCCCCAATTTCACAAGGCCCCTCTAGCACTGCATGAGCGCCGATTATTGTTTCAGGGCCCACTTTGACATGCGCTCCAATCACAGCATAGGCACCGACTTGCACTGTATGGTGGAGTTCCGATTTCGGATGAATTACAGCAGTTGGATGAATTAGCGTTTTCAAGGGTGAATCTCCAGAACTGTCTTGATAAGCCAGCGCCGGGCCGGGTTTCTAGGCAGCGTATGACTCTGCTAAAAAGAGTTATACCAACTGCCATCCCATCAAGGCGACTGACATTGTTGAGAGTGAAGTATTTTCAGTGAACGAAAGTGCCGGGCAAAGCAAGTTAAGTGTGTTTGTGAGTGCGTCTCGTAGAGAGGGCGGCAAAAATCAAGAAATTATCAGATGCTACTGTGGATTTTTTGACTGTTATCCTTTTTCAGAATTCAGTAGGGGCATTTCACGGCTATGCCCACACCACGAAAGCAAACTTTAGTTAACTAGAGAAAACATTAATTCCCCTTCACAAGCAAGTTGACCCTCAACTTCGGTACGACCTTGCATCTTACCGAAACGACGTTGTTTTACCCATAACAGTTCCACCGTCATTACTAGTTGATCTCCCGGTACAACTTGGCGACGAAAGCGGACTTTATCGATACCAGCGAAGACAAACAGTCTATCTTCTACCGGAGACATTTGAGTTAAGACAATGCCCCCAACTTGTGCCATTGCTTCGACAATTAACACCCCTGGCATCAGTGGACGCCCAGGGAAGTGCCCTTGAAAATAGGGTTCGTTGATAGTGACATTTTTAACACCAACAGCTTTTTTACCTGGAACGTAGTCAATTATTTTGTCTACAAGTAAAAATGGGTAGCGGTGGGGTAGTAATTTCTGAATTTCTTCAGATGTGAAAGTTGTTTTAATCTCAGAACTGATTTTAGTCTCATTTATAGCCTGTGGTTCGGTAGATGTAGTCGTATCGATCGTATTCACTTCAGTGAGGATTGACATTGGCCGTGTAGTTGATTTTTCGTCTGAAAGTTGAGTAGGCAGCCGTATATCCAAAGTCTTATTAATCCTAGATTTTAGGCTTTAGTTTGAATCTAAAATCTAAAATCCCAAATCTAAAATTCTTTGAGCCAGTTGAATGTGTAAATTATGACTGGCTTTATACGCCAAGAAATGAGCGCGAGGAAAAGTTCCTAGTAAACTTAAATCTCCTACTAAATCCAAGATTTTATGACGGACTGGCTCATTTGCAAATCTCAATGGTGGATTTAGCCAGCCTTCAGGCCCACAAACGAGTGCATTATCCAAACTGCCACCTTTAATTAACCCTGTTTTTTGTAAGTGTTCAATTTGATGCAGTAACCCAAAAGTCCGCGCAGGAGCAATTTCAGCAGCAAAGCTAGCAGAAGTTGTTCCTTGTTCAGTTGTTAGTAACCAACTATGCCATTGATTACCAATGGCTGGTAGGTCAAAATCAATACCGTAACTGAACCGGGTTTCTGGTGCTGGAAGGGCAGATACAAAAGCATCTCCTTCATAGATCCATAAGGGTTCTGTAATAGCCAAGGGAACTTGGTTATTAACGGGTTGTGATACTAAGCCAACTTGGGCAATGTTGGCTGTCCACACACTTGCTGAACCATCTAAAAGTGGGACTTCTGGGCCATCAATTTCAATCCGGGCATTATCCACGCCCATACCCGAAAGTGCTGCTAACAAATGCTCTACTGTGCGAACAGATACCTCACCCTTACCCAACTGAGTTGAGAGAACGGTGTGACTAACTGCCGCAACTTGGGCTGGAATTATCGGTAAATCCGGTAAATCCACCCGCACGAAGTAGCGTCCAGTTCCCGCCTCAGCAGGTAGTATCCGCACTTGGGTATTCACACCGCTATGCAGTCCCACACCTATTTGGGTGATTTCGGCCGCTAGAGTGTGCTGCTGCATAGCCGAAAAGTCAATATATTTCCTTTAGTATTGTTCATCATCTGTTTTGGTAAAATCCCTGATATTCCCCGAAAAATGTCATTAATCCCTTTATCGGAACAGTATTGAGGTAAATGTAAAAATTAGCAAGCTAATCCAAAAAAGTTAATTGTCATTTGTCCTTTGTCAGTTGTTCTTTGTGATTCACTAATGACCAATGACCAATGACCAGTGACTAATTGACAAATTAAAACCTTTCGCCAATACCGAAATTAATCCGACTATCACCATCATCGTTGATGCCGTAGTCAATGCGAATTGGCCCCAGTGGAGACTGGACGCGAACGCCAAGACCATATCCGAAGCCAGTGCCGTTTTTGTTCAACAATTCAGCTGCTTGAGTACTAGTTCCCAGGTCACTACCAGCATCAAAAAATAGTGCGCCGCTGACTACTGAAAAAACTGGGAACCGATACTCAATTGATGCTTGCACATAACTGCGTCCACTACCTAATGTTCCTTCGTCATAACCCCGAACGGAGTTGCTACCCCCAAGGGTAAAAGCTTCGTAGGGAGGCAAGTCACCAAGAACTGTTCCTGCTTGCAAGTTAAATGCTAGAGTTTGTGCCCCTTTCGAGAGGCTAATCAACTTGATGGGTAAATATTGGCTGTAGCTACCCCGTAATCTGGTGAGTAAAATGTTGCCTAGTCCTATAGGAACTGACTGATCAATCCCGAAGCGCAGATAAGAACCCTTTGTAGGTTGCAAAGGGTTATTACGGAGATCGCGCTGTATGCCGAGTTGCAATAGGAGTAAATCGTCTTGACCTCCTGTAGACTCGGTCAATTGAGTGGTGATTGGTTGTATGACACGATTTCCACTCTGGTCGATAGGATTTCCATCACTATCGAATAGCCCTCCTGTTTTTACGAGATTGCCATTGGCATCACGAGCAGAAACTCGTTGATACTGTATACCCGCTGAGGCAGTCCAAACGGAAGTTTTATAAGGATTGGAGGACAGGGGGCGGGTAAAAGTGACACCACCACCTACACGGAGAATACGAGGGCGATCCTGAGAATTTGTATCAGTGGGATTATTTGGATCAAACGTCCTAATATCGCGATCTTTGCCATCAAAAATTAACGAAATGGAACTGCGGCGAAAAATATTAGTTGTATAGGAAGTTCGGTAAGGATCTCCTGCGATCCAAGGGTCTGTGAACCGCAGGTCAAACAGCAGTTCTCGTTCTCCCACCTGTACTTCTGCACCCAGTTTTTGGTTCCTACCGTTCAAGTTTTGCTGTTGATAGCTTACTGTTCCAAAAAGTCCGCTAGCAGAACTAATCCCTGCACCAGCTGCAATCGAACCGCTGCTGCGTTCAGCTACATTTACTACTACATCTACCTTGCTGGGGTCAGTACCAGGGTCAAGGGACACATTTACATCTTCAAACAGTCCCAGCCCATACACACGCTGTAGGTCTTTTTGTACTGTGTTGCGATTGAATACTTGTCCTGGCTTCAGTTCGACTTCTCGTGTAATGATGTAATCTTGTGTTCGTCCTCGAATCGGTTGTCCTTTTTCGTCTGTCTCTTGACCATCTTTATTGCGGAAACGGACTCTAATATTTTCTACTACCCCTTCTGCTACTTGCAAGGTAACAACTCCGTTTTCAGAGACTTGTGGCGCTCCAATCACGTTAGCTAGCACGTAGCCTTGGTCTTGATACCGCTTGTTTAACTGCTTGATACCTTCTTGCAAGTCACGCAAGTTGAGGATTTTGCCATACTGATCGCGAAATACTTCATCCACAGTGTTAGCTGGTAGTACAGAAGCGACACCAGTGCCAGGATTAGCTTGCACTTCTACTTTGCTGAGGACAGGGTTAGGCTGCACCACAAAGCTGACTCGCACTCCCAAGGGGGTATCTTCTGGCGTTGCTTGCACGTTGGAGAAGAAGCCAGTACCAAAAATGGCGTTAATATCTTCTTGCAATTGGCTGCGGGTTGTGGTTTGCCCTGGTTGGGTACGAATTACTTTGTAAACTTGGCTTTCTAATTCTGGTGATAGTTGACCAGCTTGCGATCTAACTAGTACTTCCGACACCAGTACGCGGGGGTCATTAGCTTCTGGGGTTGTGTTGGGTTGAGTATTTCCCGGAGTTGTCGGTGGGTTAACATTCTGCGGACTGGGAGTAGCGCCTGGGCGTGGGGCAGGTGTTCTTTGTTGATTATCTGGGAATGGAATGTCTGGAGTACTTGATGGTTTTGGAGTTGTGGGTAATAAAGGTTCCGTTGTCGGTGGATTGACATTTTCTGGGACTGGAGTGATCTCAGGAGTTGGGGAAGGCGCTGGTTGTTGAATTTCTGGAGCGGGAGACGGCTGTTGAGTGGGACTGGGATTGAGTTGAGAGGTTTGTGCCGTTTTTGGTGTTGTAGAGGCTGACACTTTTACCACTGGGGTTGCGTAGGCGTAGCCTGCCGCAGGTATCGCTGCTGGATTGGCAGGGTAAATTGCGACAACGCGGGATTGGGGACGCTCCCCTTCTATAACCCCTGTAGATTTAGATAGAGACTCTAGACTTTTACTAGAGTTAAGCTGACCAGTGTCTTTTTCTGGCTGCTGATTTGTTTCTAGTGTCAAAACTTCTGTTGTCTGTTTTGAACTGTTGGCGGTTTCGGCATTTGCACTCAATGAACCACCCAAAGGGGCTGCAATTGCCACTGCTGCCAGCAATACGGGGGATAAACGCATTTTACTTATATTCCTCTTCACGACCACACACCATCACAAATAGTCATTAGTCATTGGTAAATAACAAAGGACAAATGACAATCCACACGAGTTTAATTTATTTTTGCTCACTTAATTATTACTCTCTACTGCTTTTAGCACTCTTTGTAAAACCTCCTGGTAGGCATCCTCTACTTTTCCTAAGTCCCGACGAAAGCGGTCTTTGTCCATTACCCGGCGATTTGAGTCTTCTTCTGCGGTATCCCACAAACGGCAGGTGTCGGGACTAATTTCATCTGCCAAGAGCAACTGCTGTTGTGAGTCCAAACCAAACTCTAGTTTGAAGTCTACTAGGGTAATGCCGCACCGCTGCCAAAATTTATTCAGAAATTCATTGATTTGCAATGCTAGATGTGTAATTGCGTCTACTTGTTCCGCAGTCGCTAGTTCTAGCAGGTACAGGCGATCGCGTGTCAACAGAGGATCTCCTAACGGATCGTTTTTGTAATAAAACTCAACCAATGGCTGTTTTAGAATTGTACCCACTGGTAATCCTGTTTGCTGACACAAACTACCAGCCGCAATATTTCTGATCACCACTTCTAAGGGCAAAATCTTGACTGCCCTCACTCGCATCTGATTTGGGGCAGGGCTGTCGATAAAGTGAGTCTTTATACCATAAGCCTCCAACTGTTTAAAAAGCTGGCTGGAAATGCTACAATTTATTTTTCCTTTACCTTGGATACTGCCACGCTTTTGGGCGTTAAACGCCGTGGCATCGTCCTTAAAATCAGCCAACAGGACTTCCGGTTCGTCCGTTGTATAAAGAATTTTCGCTTTGCCTTCGTATAACTTGGAATTAACAGACATGGTGGCAGGTAAAGTTTTAGGCGATGGACAAAAGTTGTCCTCTGAGGCTTCACCATTTTATCTTTAGTTATTAACTATTAGCCATTGGTGATTATTTTAATGAGGGAGAAGAATTTTCCCCTCCGCACCCTCGCCCCTGTGCCTCTTTCCAATGCCCGATGCCTAATGCCCTCTTGTTGGTCATTCTTCAGTAGCTAGTTGCTAGAGATTTAGTTCTGAATCTCTAACTTTTAATAGAGGACAATTTGCTTTTCTGCATAGTATATTTACTTAAGTAAGTTTATTGAAATAATTGTAATTATTGTTGCAAATATAATTTTGCTAAAATATCTGGGTATGTTTTATCATGTATCTAATTGTTTTGAGTGAAGTTGATTACAGTTTGAACTTCATAAATTAAGATGAGATAAATTGACAACTGGGAGGAAAGTCAAATATTCTCTCTGGTTACTTTAGCAGAAGCTTTTTTGTAACATTTACAACAAAAATATTTTAAGCCTTATCCTCTAGTTTCAAAATCTAAATTAACCAATTCCTAGATCACCAATTGGAAAAGGATTTGGGTGATTGGGTTTACCCCAGTCTGACAAAAGAAAGATTAGGTTAGCTAGTGATTCAGCTTCAAAGATTCAAATAGAAGGAGAATTGAATAAATTGGAGAATAAAATAGTGAACAAGGATGATTTTCTCTTCCCTCGTGGTCGCTACTACGGTCAGGTAAAGCCAGAAAACTTGGTTTTTAATGCAAATTTACAGGAATTTGCTCAACGTGTCAGCTACATTTGCAACTTAGAAACAGGTGGAAAACTGCCGCCAGGTGCAGCTTACGACCAAATAAAGGATCTATGGAAACAGTTGAAACGCTCAAAAAAAGAGCTAGGAATTGGCGAAGATCCGTTTCAGGATGATCAGGGAGAGGCTAAAGGTTGAGCGAGAGAGGCAGGGAATTGGGCATTAGTCAGAAGGAGAATGACTAATGACTACTTAGAAAGCATTGTCCAGACACCATCCCAGGACTCTGGAGGCGGAGTTTGTTGATAATTCCTAGCACGTTCTAGGTGGATATCAACAGCTTGGTCTTGGGGTTGGATGCATTTGGCGGCTTCAAAACAGGCGATCGCTTGTGAGAAATTACGCGATAAATAAGCAGCGCGTCCAGTATGATAATGAGATAAAAACTCTTGAGTGTTGGCATCTAGGGGAGTATTGCGATCGCCAATTAACTCGTAGATATTCACCGCTTGGTGTTTCCCTTTGACTCGAATTTTATCTAACTGGCGTACCCAAATGCGATCGCTGCACAATTGGTAAGTAAATTCGCTTAAAATAATATCACAACCGTAATCCTTTGTTACCGCTTCTAAGCGCGAACTCAAATTTACACCATCTCCAATTACGGTGTAATCCATTCGTTTGCGGGAACCAATATTACCCGAAACCACATCCCCAGAACTAATCCCAATGCCAATATGAATTTGTGGTTGCGCCTGAATAATTCGCCGCTGGTTAAATTCCTCCAAGCGTTTTCGCATATCTAACGCGGACTGTACAGCCCTCCAAGCATGATTTTCTGTAAGTGGTAGCGGCGCACCAAATACCGCCATTAAGGCATCTCCAATAAATTTATCGAGAGTGCCTTCGTGGTTAAAAACCGCCTCTACCATCGTTTCAAAATACTGATTGAGCAGCAATACCACCTCAGCTGCACCAAGATTTTCCGTCAGTGTTGTGTAGCCCCGGATATCAGAAAATAAGATCGTTACTTCTTTGCGCTCGCCTACCATTAAAGCATCTTCTCCCAGCGCCATCACTTGTTCAGCGACATGAGGCGTTAAGTAGCGATACATGGTAGTTTTCATCCGTTTTTCCTGACTGATATCTTCCAACACCACCAAACCACCGCGTACACCACCTTCTGGGTTAGTCAGAGGATTAACAGTGAGATTAGTACTGCGCTCTAATATTTGTACCTCATCAGCAGTGAGAAACTCAGATTGGGGAATGAGGGGTTGATTCCAGGGAATGAAAATATCGGGGTTAGTGCGATCGCGCACTGCTAAAATTGAGTGGTGAGTCCTGAGAGTCTCACTTTTAACTCCTAACTCCTCACTCATAACTTGGTATAGTCCCACCATCAAACTTTGCTCTGGCACATAATGTTTAGCTCCAGTTTTGAGACTATCTTCTAGTCGCATTTGGAGATTTTCAATCGGCACAACTTCCCAAACTAGACGGCCAATCAAATTTTGTTCCCACAAAAGCTTGTTGTTCTTGCTATTGGCGTCTCCTATCGGACAACCCAGCAACTCCAATGCTGCATCATTAATCGTGACAATTTTTCCTGCCATATCTGTAGAAATCACGGCATCTGACAGACTTTGTAAAATATCTTTTTGATACTGTTTTTCTACCAGCACATTTTCAAACAGACGAGCATTTTCTAAGGCAATTCCGGCTTGATTATTAAAAGCCCGCATAAACTCTTCATCAGAAGCAGTAAAACTCCCTTGTTGCTTATTAATTAATTGGGTAACGCCAATCAATTCATTTGCAGAATTAAATACTGGTAAACAAAGAATATTGCGAGTTACATAGCCAGTTTTTCTATCTATAGTTGGGTCAAAACGGGGGTCTTTGTAAGCATCAGAAATATTTAAGGCTTCACCAGTGGAAGCTACATATCCAGCAATGCCACGGTTAGCTGAAATACGGATTTCTATCAAGTTTGTGCCATCTGCTGCCGCTGCCACTTTCGTCCAGAGTTCGCTCATCTCTTTACGATATAAAAATAGTGTACTGCGGTCTGCCTGCATGAGAATTCGGGCTTGTTCCATGACTATCTGCAAAGTTGCTTCTAAATCCAGACTTTGCCCTAGTGTCTGAGTTGCCCGCAACAAAGCTGTTGCGCCTCTTTGATTACGAGCAGCGACATAAAAAGATTGGCAGCTTTCTAGAATAATACCAATAGAAGCGGCAAAGTCTCGAAAACGTTCTTCATCATCATGATTAAACGGAACATTTCCGGTTTTATTAGCTAGTTGCACTACCGCTACAGTCTTGTTTTTGCTACTAATAACGGGCATACATAAAATGTTACGTATTTTGTAGCCCATTTGTTTTTCAAGCTCTGGGCTAAATAGCGGATGAGTATAAGTTTCAGATATATTGAGATATTGACCTGTGCTCGCAACATGACCAGGGATACCCACTGTAATAGGAATACGAATTTCTAAGAATTTTTGAGTATTATCTTGAGGAACTTTCGACCATAATTGACCTTTGTCATAGTCAACTAAAAAAATAGCTGTATGTTCTGCTTGGAGAATTTGACCGATTTTGAGTGTGATGGCTTCTAATACTTTCTCCAACATAGTTTCTAGAGCTTCATTATTAATTAGTTCAATAGCTCTTAGAAATTGTTGGAATTCAGCAGTTATGAAGTCAAGTAAGCAAACAAATTCGTTAACAGATAAGTCTTTAACGCGACCTAGTAAGGCGTGAGTACGATTAACTTGAGTTAGTTCAGTTAATGTAGCCAAGACGCTGCCAGAGTTGGGGAGTGTCACGTCGCTTCGCTCCGAATTAAAAATTCAAAATTCAAAATTAATAATCCCCATAAATAAATGGGCTTGTATCATGAGTCTGTTTCGGTTATGGGAATTTTAGATTTTAGATTTTAGGTATGGGGCATAAAGAAGAGGCAGAGGGGAAGGTTGCTGCTCTTGCTGAGGGAAAACTCTTTTTTCTCCCTAGCTCCCTGCTCCCTGCTCCCTTGCTTTTTCATCTCCCTCATCCCCCCACTCCCCACTCCCTACTCCCCACTCCCTACTCCCTACTCCCTGATTTTGCCAACTGTTCAGAAAATATCACCTTTTGATAGTAATCTTGTAGCTGCCTGGTAGCAGCTGCCCAACCCCACCTTTCTGCTTCCTGACGAGCATTTTGGCGGATGATATCTCGTTGTTGTTTTTGTTCTAAGAGGCGAACAGTAGCAGCTAAAGCTCCTTGAATATCTGCTGTTGGCTCAAAAAGATATCCATTTACGCCATCTGTCACAATATCAGGAATTCCCCCGGAACGGGATGCTACCACCGGACAGCCAGCAGCCATCGCTTCTAGTAGCACTAAGCCTAGTGTTTCTGTGCGGGAAGGAAAGATGAAGGCATCAGCACTGGCAAAGGCAGAACCTAACTCTTGCCCCATAAGATACCCCACAAAATAAGTGTTTGTGCCAGCAAAGTGTTTTTGCAATGCTTGACGGTGGGGGCCATCCCCAACTAATGCTAACCGCCCTTGGGGAATTGCTTCTAAAATTGGTTTGATGCGCTCAATCTCTTTTTCCGCCGAAAGCCGCCCAACGTAAAGTAGTAATGGACTTTCTGGATGATTTTGCGATAAGCGCGATCGCATCTCTACACTAGCTAAATCGGGGTGAAACAATTCTGTATCTACCCCACGCTGCCATAAATCTACACGTTCAATACCGTGTGCTGTCAGTTCCTCCACCATTGCTGTGGAGGTACACAGATTCAAAGCTGCTTGATTATGAGCGCTTTTCAGTAATTCCCAAAGAAACCCTTCTAACATAGCCAAACCGTAATGTTGGAGATATTGGGGTAAATGGGTATGATAAGACGCCACTAAAGGGATTCTGAGGATTTTGCTATAAAATATACCTGCTAAACCTAAAACTGCTGGATTCACGACATGAATAATATCAGGCTTAAACTTTTCTAAAACATAACCAATAGCTGGGCGGGGTAATGCCATTTGCAATTCTGGATACAATGGCAGAGGAAAGCCAGTAACACCGTAAACTTTAGCGCCTTTGTGTTCTGTGATGCCTCCATCAGGGGCAATTACCAGCACTTGATTACCACTGCGCTGTAGATGGTCAACAGTATGGCGTAGGCGCGTTACAATGCCGTCAACCTTGGGTAAAAAGGTTTCGGTAAATAGAGCAATTCTCATAAAAAACTATTCAGTCCAGGCAGATAATCTCAGCTTTGCTTGCGTTTCGGTATCAAACACAGAATAGACTCTCTCCTGTGGTGTAATCAACTCTGCACATTCAGATTTAATATTTTGGCGCTGTTTTTGTACAAAGTCCGAGATGTCCTCAATGTTCACAATCCAATCTTTGGCATAAGCAGCTAGTACTTCACCACGTAACCCTAACTGAATAGCGCGTCGTTCTAATTTTGTCCCAGTTGGGTGATGGTCTGGGTCCCATTGTAGGCGGACTTGTGATTGCTTCAATGCTCTTTGCCATGTACTTTTATCGGGATAAAGTTCTGGAACGTAGCTAGAATGAACAGCCGCCGCTAAAATTTCTTCAATTGCCGAACGCTTAAGCCAAATAGCTAACACCACCTCTTGACCATTTTCTGTACCCCATCCAGAACGATACATCATCCAGAGGAAGTTAGGTTTGATCCAACTCATGCGGTCAAAACTGAACTCACCACCAAAATAACCGTAGGTGGCGGCGAAGTGACCAATCGCAGGACGATATGCCTGATAAACAACAATTGAATGGTCATCATATTGTGCTAAAACATGACGACCATTTTCAGGCCAATTACTGACTTGAGTTAAATAAGCTTCTGTTATCAGCCGCACGCAGAGTTTACCCTAATTTCTGTGCCAAGAGACTTTAGGCAGAATTTGTTTGCGATCTACTCGTTCTTGATACTTGATGGCAAAGTTTAACAGAGAATCAAGTAGAGAATCAGAGAGTAAGTGAGGCTGTAAACCTAAATCGAGCAATTTGGTATTTTTCGCGTTGAAGTAATGTTCTTCTTTCTCAACTCTGGGATTATCTAGGTGATTGATTTCTACGTTCAATCCGATAGCGTTACCAGCTTTTTTTACCATCAATGCCAATTCGCCAACGCTGAATAGTTCGGTAAATTGATTAAATACGCGGAATTCTCCAGCTTCGGCAGGGTTAGCGATCGCTAATTCCACACACCTTACTGTATCCCGAATATCCAAAAATCCGCGAGTTTGCCCACCTTTACCGTAGACAGTTAACGGATGTCCAATAGCTGCTTGAATACAAAAGCGGTTCAGTGCAGTACCAAACACACCATCGTAATCCAGCCGATTAATCAATAATTCGTCTATTCCCGTTTCTTCGGTTAAGACACCATAAACTACACCTTGATTTAAATCCGTTGCTCGCAATCCCCAAATCCGGCAAGCAAAGTGGATGTTATGGCTATCATGGACTTTGCTTAAATGGTACATTGACCCAGGCTGCTTGGGATAAGGTAGGGTATCCTTGCGTCCATTGTGTTCAATGGTGATATACCCTTCCTCGATGTCAATGTTGGGTGTACCATATTCGCCCATCGTCCCCAGCTTCACCAAATGACAGTCGGGGAAATCTTCGCGCATAGCGTACAGTAAGTTCAACGTCCCAACTACATTATTGACTTGGGTAAGAACTGCGTGTTCTCGGTCAATCATGGAAAATGGAGCCGAACGCTGTTCACCAAAATGCACTAGGGCATTTGGCTGAAATTGCTGTAATGTTTTATGGAGAAATTCGTAATTTGTAATATCGCCGATGAACAAGTCGATCGATTTACCTGTCAAATCTTGCCAGCGCTGGAGGCGTTGCTGAATTAGTGCGATGGGAGTAAGAGTTTCGACACCAAGTTCATTATCCCAGTGCCGCCGCACCAAACTATCTAAAATTCCAACTTCATAACCTCGATTGGAAAGGTAAAGAGCAGTTGCCCAACCGCAATATCCATCACCACCAATAACCAGGACTTTCATCTTCACTAGTTTTTACTCGCTGATAGCTAAATTTATCAGGTTTCTGTACCCTCTCAATCATCATTCTGAGGGAGATGTGGATTTTGGGGATTGGGCATTGGGCATGAGGAAGGGTATGAGGGGTATATCTCCCTCATCTCGTTTATCAGAAAAATGGGTTTAAAATCCCGTGCTTCCAGCACGGCTTTAAAGTAATAGAACTCTTGCATAAATATTTTGTGATAAATTAGGGGGTTTACTAATACCAGAATTGTTGAAAACTCATCCGTTAAGCTGAAGTTCGTAGTT
>NZ_JBALFY010000053.1:0-5324 GCF_036916655.1 Nostoc sp. | reverse complement strand
ATTTAACCCATGAAAGACAATGGATTCTCCAGTTTTTTGGTGCTCCTTGTCGAAAATATTATCTTCTTTCTTAACTAACCTGCGGAATGTGGGTTGAATGCAAGCCTAAATCCAGACAGTGAATAGCTTTGGAGTGAACAGCATATCCTACTTGATATTTTGGCGTAGTGGCGTGGCAAGGCTAAAATGTTGCAAAAAAATTGTAGGTTGCGGAGCCACAGCGCCCTTGCAGGTTCCCCGCGTTGTAGCAAGTGGCGTTGGAGGCTTTGCCAAAGCCAACATCCTGATATGTGTTTGGTTGCGTTCCCCTCCACCCAACCTACGTCTAATGCACTATTTTAAGCTTGCCATGCCACTAGTAGTAGAGAAGAAGGAAAAATGTTGAATTAGGGTTTCAGCCTGAAGTTGACACCAATGGCCAACTGTATGGTAATATCTCATAGCATTATGCTAAAAAACTTTGTCTAGAATCAAAGAGTAGCCAACCCATGAGTTTAGCTGTAATTAAGTTCTCTTCAGAAGAATGCGGCATCTGCCACAAAATGTCTTTTTATGACAAAAAGGTGGCTGAAGAACTGGGTTTAGAGTTTATCGATGTAAAGATGCAAGATACGACTGCTTACCGCAAGTATCGCAAGGTTTTATTAACTCAATATCCCGATAAATCAGAAATGGGATGGCCTACTTACATCCTCTGCAATTCTCCAGAAGGGGAATTTCAGATTGTGGGTGAGGTAAAGGGAGGTCATCCCAAAGGGGAGTTTAGAAGCCGTCTGCAAGAGGTTCTGAATTCCACAGCTAATCAGAACTAATTACCTCAAAAGATTTGACCTCTAAGGCAGGGCCAATCATGGCAATAGTCATGACATCTTCGCGCACCTGTCCTTTAACTTTTGCTTTTTGTCCGGCTTTGAGTAATTCTTTATCAGCCCCTCTGAGGATTTCGTAAGTAACACCCTCTTCTGTAACTAACGCCCATGCGCCTGTACCAATATCACGGCGTTCGATTGTACCTGTAAGTGTAATGCTCATAAGAGTGCTGAGTGGGGAACAGGGAATTAGGAGAGACGCGATTAATCACGTCTGTACAAGGGTTAGAAGTTATAAAAATTGATTTACTATACCCAATTTATGCTGTTTTTTCTTTGTTTTTCAATGCTAAACGAGAGTCTCTTTTATATCAAGGGTTTTTTACTCCTAGTCTATAATTCTACTCATTTACTACTCATTTAAGATATTTATACCTGGATTTGAGAGTGTTTGGCAGGCGATCGCACTGCTAAAATACTATTTATTCTCGTGGCGATCGCTCGTAACTTATAAATGGGGCTAGTCCTAACTACTTAGCATTCAAGGATTGAAATAACTAAAAGCTTCTGAGAGATAATCAGCGGCAGATGCTACTACTGCGATCGCACTTTCATAATCTAGACGAGTTGGCCCCAAAACTCCCACACTTCCTACGGGTATCGAACCCCGGCGATAGTTGGAAGAAATCAAGGTGCAGGTGCGTATCGGTTCTAATGGGTTTTCTGCGCCAATACGAACTGTTACCTTTGGTTTACTGCCTTCCTCTGGTTCTGCTTCCTCAAATATTAATCGCCACAGTTGGTCTTGTTCTTCTTCCAACAGATGGATAATCGTTTGTACCTGCTGTAACTGAGCAAATTCTGGCTGGCGCAAAACTTCTGACACACCTCGAACCATAATTTGGGTTGCACTGGGTGCAAGAGTCCGACGAGTCAATTCGGCAACTGAATTTTTCAAGAATTCCCCGTAGCGTTGGAACTCCTGATCTAGTTCGCTCCAGTTGAGGTAGGGTAATTCCAACAGACTTCGCCCCCGCAAATGACTATTCAAAAAGTTAGAAACAATCTGCAATTCGCGATCGATTACCTCTGAATCCCGTTGTGTCTCTTCTGTTGTTGGCGGCAATTCCATCAATTTGGAATGTGTCTCGTAACCATCTGTTACCACAATTAGCATGATCTGCCCAGCTTCAATTTGCACTAATTGCAGATGTCGCAATAGCGCTGTAGTCGTTTGTGGCATAGTGATCAAGCTAATGCAACCACTCAAGGTGGCTAAAATTTGCGCGGCTCCTTGCAGTAGGGTTTCTAAACTCCGGTCTTGCCATTGTAGCTGTTTTTGCAGTGCCACCTCTACTTCTCGCCCTAAAGTTTCTGTCCGCGTAGTGTCTGTCTGCGAGATGCTGCGCGAACGCAGAGAAGGTGTAATTAGCTGGTCAACATAAATGCGATAGCCTGAATCTGAAGGTACACGTCCAGCAGAAGCGTGTGGTTGATAGAGTAATCCAGACTTTTCTAAAACGCCCATCACATTGCGAATTGTCGCCGAGCTTACACCCAGGTCGTACTCCTCAACCAAAGCCTTTGAACCAACTGGCTCTGCCGTAGCAATATAGTGACGTACCGTTGCCCAAAGTATATGCTGTTGTCGATTTGTTAACTGGACTTCCATTGTGGTATGTTTTGCTGAAGGCAAATTTTAATCAAACTTTGAACAGATTTGTGGATTTAATCGAAAACAGAGAATATTAATAATTGATTAAGATATTAGATTATACAACTATATTATGATAAGTATTTTTAAGGTTCATACAGATACGGTATTTTCTAAGAGTAGGGTTAAAATAGTAGCTCATTTTTTTAGTAAAATCTGCTAGTTATAATGTACCCTCATCATGCTCTTTTATAACCGTATTTTTGCACAAGCTTTCAATTGCAAAAGTATTATTAGATACGTATTTTTTGGACGAGTCTAATATTGAACTGTGATTTGACCCAGAAAATTTTTGTGCCGATGTACTTGATGTGCAAATTCCAAGTTTTCTGGCAGGCGTCTAAAGTAATGTACTGCTGTTTTCAGCATAGCAAAAGCCAGATGGAAGAGTGAGTTCCACCTGAGCAAAAGCTAATATTGGGGAATTGAAGGATCTACTAATAGGGAATAGGCATCAATACCACCCGAAATATTTTGCACATTTGTAAAACCTTGAGCAATTAACCACTGACACATCTGGGCAGAGCGGATGCCGTGGTGGCATAGTACAAGGGTTTCAGCTTGGGGATTGAAGAGGGTAGGTACTTGATCTCCCCATTCGGCAAATTGACTTAAAGGTAGGTTGACAAAGCCCTCAATGCTAGCGATCGCCAATTCTTGGGGTTCACGCACATCTACTAGCTGAATACTTGTATCATTAGAAGAAAGACGTTGTGCCAGTTCTTCTACACTAATTTGGTTCATGGGTTGACTAAAAGAATTCCCTATAAACAGTCCTAATCTTATTCATGGTGACAGAAAATCTCTGCCTTTGCATGAGTATCCATTCTCAACAGGGTTGATTAATTCTGCGAGGCTTTCTGCTTAAATGGCTGTAAATCGTCTTTTTTAATAGGTTGAATGTGAATAGGCAACGTTCATTTATTGGTTTTATCGTCGCTGGGGCGATCGCACTGCTAGTAATTGCGATCGCTAGCTTTTACTGGTTTTTCGCCAAAAGTCCGGCTAACCTCATTGCTTCTACCAGACAGCCTGGTGCAGCCATATTCGTGTCAAAACTTTCCCCTGCAATGGTTTCATTACTGGCAAATCCCGATCGTTTGCAGGCGTTGGATCGTGAAGAGGAACTATCTAAACTCAAAACCAGCTTATTCGCCAAGAGTGGCATAGATTATAAAGAAGACATTCAACCCTGGTTAGGGGACGAAATTACATTAGCGATCGCCACCTTAGATATTGATCGGGATTTAGAAAACGGACAGCAGCCAGGGTATCTATTGGCACTAGCAACCAAGCAACCGGAGAAAAGCCGCGAATTTGTCGAATTGTTTTTTTCCAAACGGGCGTTGGCTGGAGCAAACTTAGCTGTTGAACAATATAAAGGCATAAAACTGATTTCTGACAATTCTCAACCAGAACAAGACTCGCTTGCTGGTGCTGTTGTTGGCGAAGGCTTTGTGTTATTTGCCAACGATCCGAAAGTGTTGCGAGATGCGATTAATAATGTCCAAGCGCCCGATCTGAATTTGACTAGCTCCCCTGAATACCAAAAAGCTACCAAAGAACTGCCTAAAGGGGGTTTGGCTGTAGCTTTCTTAAATCTTACCATCGTGGTAAAATGGCAAGGATTAGAGTTATCAGAACAACTTTATAACAGCCAAATCATATCCTTGGCGTTGAATCCTAAAGGCTTGCTGGCGGAAACCACTTTTTTGACTGCATCAGAAATTGTCCCACCATCTGCACCGCTATCTAAACCTGTAGGAGCATTGCAATATATTCCAGCGTCCGCAGGTTTGGCAATTTCCGGCTCAAATTTGAGTAGTTTGGGTGATAGTGATTTAACTAAACTCTGGAGACAAGCAACAGCAACTATATATGGTTCTGGGGAAGATGTGGTTTCTCGGTTAGCAAAACCTTTGGCGGATGTTCAAAAACGCTGGAATATAAACTTACCAGAGGATATTTTCAGTTGGGTACAAGGAGAATATGCGATAGCATTGTTATCTGAGAAAGAGCAAACAACCCCACATTGGATTTTTGTGGTGGAAAAATCAGAGAGTGTGGAAAAAGGCGTTACTCGTTTAGATGCGATCGCCTCATCCAACGGACTCAGTATCAGTCCGTTAACTATAGATCAGCAAAAAATCTCTGCTTGGACAGAGTTAACTACGGCTACTAAAAAAAGTGACGTTAAAGAAGGAGAATCTTTTAGCATTGAAACAAAAGTGCGGGGACTGCATACAAGTTTAGGAAATTACGAAATTTTCACCTCTGATTTAGAGACGATGGATGAAATTCTCACAATCAAGAATAATTCCATAATTGACAATCCCAACTTCAAAGATAGTATCGCTGCGATTCCTTTACCAAACCAAGGCTATATATATCTTGACTGGACAAAGAGCCAAAATTTGTTAGAGCGTCAAGTACCGATTCTGAAACTAGCGGAAGTCTTAGGTAAACCATTTTTTAATAATCTGCGATCGCTCACACTCAGTAGTTATGGAACTGACACGCGATCGCTCAAAGGTGGTGTCTTCCTCCAACTAAATAATTCGTGAGATTTTCACGAAGTTTAAAATGCAGAAGGTAAAATCATTTTTTACCTTCTGCATTTTCTTGTACTTAATAGACTAAACAATTACTAAAATCTTCCGTCGAGGGTTTTCTTGGAAAGAGAAAATCCTGCATCCAACAGAGGTAATATAGCGGTTCTCGCTTGAGTGAAATACACAATGTGGGAAGATGATGAATGTTGTAGCAAAGTGTATCTGGAATGAAAGCATACTCCACTGACC
>NZ_JBALFY010000052.1:0-13494 GCF_036916655.1 Nostoc sp. | reverse complement strand
CTGCTTGGCTTTCTCTATTTTCACTGCTCCTCAAATTCCTGATCGAAAATTGCCAAACCTTTTATCATACCATAGAAAACTTTTGCAAGAGTTCTGCTGTTTTTGACGTTGAACAATTAACTGATCAAATTGCATAAGAAGCTGCTCTCGCGCACGAACTGCACGAGCAAACTTGCTTAAAGGAAATCGAATTGGAATAGATAACAGTCCACTACTCCAAGCCTCGTAAACTTTTTCTAAGTTATCATTTGCGGCATTATCAACACCTATAAACAACCTACAGGCAATATCAAGTGTGTATTTTTTCAGTTCAGGATACCAAGTGAAAGTTTTCATCTCTTCCCATTTATGCAGATAACGATGGGTCAACTGTTCCATTGTTTTGGCATAGTCAGCTAACGCTCTTGGCTCAAAGGACTGGAACAACTGTTTACGAAGTTTTTGGTGAGCAGTACCTGTCTTGACTCCAATTGAGTTGGCTCCTAGTAGCACCTCAAAACTTGTAGTATTAGTCATCTCAAATCGCTGACTTTCATTAGTGAATAGGAAACGTGTGGCATCTGCCCCAATAAAGACAATCGTTGGGCGACCAAATAGATGGGTTTTGAAGACTGCTCCATATTGCTTTTGTCGCTGCCCAATAAAACGTGCTGGCTCTTGCAAATAACTAATGGATTCACCAATGATGGGCAAACCCAAGCGACCAGGGGGTAATGGCAGTGTTCGTCCGCTTGAAAAGCTAGTCATGTTTTTTCTGACTTTTGAGTGAATATAAGTTATATTTACGATACGGTATCGTAAAATATAAGACAAGTCAACTCAATAACTGTTTGCAAGTTGTTTAAATACCGATGCCTTGAGATGATAATTGCATGAATAAACCCGCGAAAAATCTGCCAGGACGACCTCGTAACCTTCAATCTCATCAAGCCATTCTGCAAGCAAGCTTGGAACTACTATCAGAAGTAGGATATGAACGTACAAGTATTGATGCAATTGCAGTCCGTGCAGGAGTTAGTAAACCCACTATTTACCGACGCTACAAAGGTAAAGAAGAACTGATTGCATCGGCAATAGAAAGTTTTAGAGAAGAAGTTATTATCCCTGACACTGGTAGTCTTTGGGATGATATTGATGCTCTGATTGAGAATGCCGCGCAAGTTACGCTTAGTCCTTTGGGACGGCAGACTGTTGCCATGATTATCAGTAGTGCCTCAACTAGTCCTCAATTTGCTGAAATTTATTGGACAAAATATCTGCAACCTCGACGGCAAGCTTTTGCTGTTGTAATTGAACGAGCAAAAGTCAGAAATGAAGTTCACGCAGATTTAGATCCTAGTTTAGTTTTTGATATGATGAGTGGAATTATGCTTTATGCACAAATTTTTCAACCTCAGACTGAGCCTTGGCAAGTATATGTTCGTCGTGCAATACATCTTTTAATCAAGTAGCACGATGATGCCAAGTAGAACAGAGTCAATCAGCTTCTCTACGAGACGCTGCGCGAACGTTGTCAGGAAAAAATCAAGCCACTGGTGAAAAGGTGAAAGGCTGTCATCTTCGCGCAGCGTCTTGTAGAGCAGGTACTTGTTCCGCCGCGCCCATCGCTCAAAATGAATTTTCTTCCAAGAAAGTGATCGCTAATCAAACTCAGGGGCTTGTAGAACAGGGTCAATCTGCTTTCTTGCCAGGAGAAAACGAAGTTTCAGGTGCAGAAGTCAAAGCGGATCATGAGGGTGAAAGTTCCGCCGTGCCTGTCCCCAGTGCTGAAAAGTGGTCGCATGAGGCGATTGTTGCGCGGTCAAATATGCTACCTGTAAGAAGCGAAAAACTGAATCGAGCAGCAAATTCAGGGGAGAATCCGGGTTTTTACTTTTTGCAAGAGTGCTGGAATGATGACCCTGCTTTGCAGATTGTGATCAAGAAATTGCTGGTGAAGTTTCCACAGTGGGGTGTTGCGATTGTGGATGGGGTATTGGTTGATTGGAATGCTAAACTAAAATAATGCTAGAAGACCCAGAAAAACCCAAAGAACTTTGGATTAGTCGTGTTTGGTCTGAAAAGTATAAAGGGCTACTGAAGAAACCTCCCAACCCCGCAGACAATACGAAAACCAAAATAGTAGCTGAGGTAGTCGCAATCACAGTAGAAGCGATACGCGGAACGGCACTGCTCACGATTGAAGATCCAAGAACCACCCCGCAGTACGGTACGCCCTTGTTTTTGATAAAAATTATAATTTTCATCAAACCACGGGCTACCATCTGTGGGCGCTTCTTCATAATTATCGTGCCAATCGTCTAGACACCATTCCAAGACGTTTCCGTGCATATCGTATAACCCGAAAGCGTTAGCTACTTCAAAACTGCCCACGGGTGTAGTCTCTTCTCGATAAATTCCTTTTCTCCTCCGCCCATAAGAAGCTGACCATTTATACTTTTCGTTATCTGTACCCCTATAATTAGCAAGATCAGTTGTAATTGTCTCGCCAAAATGGAATGGGCTAGTAGTTCCAGCACGACAGGCATATTCCCATTCTGCTTCACTTGGTAGCCGATACCGTCTTTTTGTATGGGCAGCAAGGCGATCGCAAAACTCAACCGCATCATACCAAGAGACTTGCTCTACAGGTCGTTTATAGCGGTTCCCGACCTGGTTAGGTACGTTATCAAAGCTACTAACCTTGTTAAACAAGATTTGTGTGTACCTTATTAGACTAGGAAACGCTATACCACCTTTAAAATTCGATGGGTCGGGCTTAAGTTCCCGGTTTATTTGCGGCAAAGTAGCCACCACTCGCCATTGCGCCTGAGTAACAGGGTACTTGCCCATGAAGAAAGGAGGAACTGTGACTTCGTGCTGGGGGCTTTCCCATTCTTGACGTTGGGCTTCATCTTTTGGTGAACCCATCATGAATTTACCACCGGGAATGGACACCATTTCTAAGCTGACACCATTTCCTAAATCTTCGGTAATATACTCGGCTTGACGCTGTTCACGTTTAATATCATGTCCTTGGGCATTTACCGTTACCACTTCAAATTCAAAAACTGGCCGCTCATCTTTGCGGACAGAGGTAGACTCTGAAACTACTCCTCTGTCTCCTCCAGGTGAAGCAACGGGTTGAGTAATTGATAAAGTCTCGGAAATAGAATTGACAGGCTGTATTTGGCGTTGAGCTATCCTTTGAATTGCTCGAATTGCGTCTCTATCTGCACGAGATACTGCCAATACTCTAATCCACAGTTGTTCTGCTACTAATAAATCTCCCTCATTTTCAGCAATAGACGCTTGATATTTCAACGATTCTGCATCTTTTATTCTGGCTGCTTGCTCTACTAAGATGTAGTACATCTTGTAGGGTGGCTCCGCTTTCAAATAAGGATTTTGTTCAGTTTTTTTATAATTAGCATTTAATTGAGGTACTCTGTAACGCAAATGTTGCTCTAAACGTTCTACTGTCGCACAATTGGCCTCTCCCTGGATTCGTAGCCCTTCTAGTAAGCTATAGGTAAACGAACCGTGTTGTAATTCATCTATTTCCCAAGACTTTTGGTTTGGCGCACATGAGTAAAAGGTGATGACTCCCTTATGTTCCTGCGTTCCTACTCCTAACCCAGAGCGATCGCCTTCATCTCGACAAGCGTCTATTAACAAAACTACATTGTCTGCTCCACACCGCCGTAGCCTTTGGGTTACATAATCCACAGAGATCGCTGTTGTCTGATCTATTGGGTCACTATCCAAAAACATCAGGTAGTCTTGGTCTATAAAGCGCTTACCATGACCTGCAAAGAAGAACCACAAATTATCTTCTGGTTTCAACAATGGTTCTTCAAACTGTGCATTCAAAAATCGTTTGAATCTACCTTGTGTTGGTTGAGTTTGTATTGGTGGATTTGTTTTTATCGCCGGAGAATCTTCTGTAAACAGAAAAACTTGGTCAAAGTTCGCTTCATCCTCAAACCAAGCCTTCATCGCCTCAGCATCTCGCTTGGCATAATTGAGTGGCTGAAGATTATCGTAATTATTTATTCCAACAACAATTGCCCAATTTTTACCCATATCACTGTTGGCTATTTCCGCTTGAATTTGAAAGTCATTGCTCCTTTAGCACCAGCTTTTCCCCCACCAATGCCAAGCAAGCTGATTTGTCCTTCTCCAGTTATTTCTACTGATAACTCTACTTCATCAAGCTGTATCTTAGAATCCGGTTCATCAGCTTCCTCAAGTATTTCTCTCATTGCTTGCAGAAACCCTTTCATTTCCTGTTTGAGCTTCCCTACTTCTACCGCTTTTCGTCTGGTAATTACTAATTCCGTTGTTTCTGTGATTTCTGCGCCAAGCCTTCCTCCGATATCAAAACTACCTCTCGATCCTCTTGTAACTGCTTCATGGCTAGTTGCAGCTTCGGTTTCTTCTGTAATAATCCACATCATTTTCGGGGTGGGGATTTCTGCTGACATAAGATTTCTCTATTCCTCTCGGTTTAACTGGTTTTAGCAACTCTTCTACCGTTGTCAATCTCACTTCCAGGTCTGCTACCTTTTGTTTTAGTGGCAATGCTTCAGCGCATCCCAAATAATGAGACAACGCACCAACTACTACATCCGTTTTGGATGCACCTGTTTGTTCGGCATACTTATTCAGTTTCTCCAGCAGTTCTGGGGACAATCTAACTACAATTTGAGGTTTGACCATTGCAGACAACTTTTTGATTAACTGCATGACTCTGCATTACTATTATTCAGTATGATTACGTAAAATAGCAATGTGACTCGCAAAACTCTTAATTCCGCCGAATGGGGGGAGGCGGGCAAGGATGCTTATGTGTTTAAGAGTCGCAAGGGTAAAGGGATGAAGCCGCTGCATTGCACCACTCGCACCCATGTAGAGAATTTATAGCTATCCAGCCAACTAAATTCACCAAAAATTGGTATAAAATTACACAAAAATACTGAGGCACTTAGTCTTTTAAAAAAGACAGAATCAAGCAAATTTCTAGCTGAATTTATGTTTAAAAAGTTAGGCGTAACATCTGCTAAATGGATGCGGACAACGATAGAAGTATTCAGTAGCATCTTTCCTGTTAATGTAAAAATCAAAGTTTTTGAGCCATCACAAATTGATGAAGCCCAAAACTGGTTTACAAATACCCCTTGATTGGTTAGAGAAATTAATTGGGTACACTTTAAACGTACTGGACAGGCTCGGCAAGTACTACCCAAAAATCGAATGTAAAGAAGGAAACTACTTAAATGATCAAGTCAACGCTCGGCAGAGTCCCAATTAATCAACCAGGACTACTATGTGACCCCTATATTATAGATAAAGATAATAATGCTTTGATTGTGCCATCTGAAAATTTTACAATTTCCATTAGGACTATTTCAAAGCAACTTTATACTGAATATAAAGACCATTATTTGGCCGGTAAGTTTGGGAATGATTATGTTTCCAAAGTGCTTTAATCTGGTTGTAAGCATCTTCTGGGGCAAGCTTACCATTGGTTTGTAAACAGGTAATATAGCCAACTTTTTGTGTGAATTCTTGGAGATTGGCATTAAATACTAGGTTATCCGGCTTAACTTGACCGTAGTAGCGACTGTGAGGGGAAAGAAATTTGTTTTTGTCTGACTGATTAGGCTTGTCCATTAGTTCACTTGTCTCAATCAAGTTTGTATTGTATGTAGTTATCAGCATTAATTTCAGATTTATGCAAGTAGGCAAAAGTATTCGTCGAGACATTGGTTTTAAAGACAGAGACGAAATGATTAAGAAGTAAAAAGATAATCCCCATAAATAAATTGAGGGGAAGAGATTCTTTTTACCGAAGAAAGGCTTCAGCGCTGAGGGCAGAAGGCAGAAGGAATAAAATATAATTTTTGCCCTCAGCAATCAAGGGTTTAAAGCCCCTAATTTTATATATGAAAAAAAGAAAAATATGTATAACGAGTGGCACAGCGCATATTTACTGCGTCCCTATTGAACCCCTAAATTTATTTATGGGGCTTCCCTTCTACCAACTGAGACTCCAGCATAAGTGCCTTCTCAACGAAAGTCTACCGCCAGGTTGATATCACGTTTTGAAACTCAAAACTATGCTTTGGTTTGTGAATTTGAGTGTTGACGAAATAAGCCTGTCATACTCAAACCATTAATCAACAAACCAATTAATCCCAAACCGTTTAAAATTGGATATATTTTTTCTAAATGGATGATTTCTAAGGTATGAATTTGCAGAATAAATTGACCTAGTTTTCGTTGATGAAACCATCCATGGACAACAGTAAAACACATACCTGTTAGCACAGTCACAAACAAGGGCAGACATAGAATAATGGCAATCTGATGATGATATTTGCGAAAAGCTCGGTTCATAAGTAATTTCTAGTTAAGTCACTTTAAATTTATTAAAGATGCCCAAATCTGAAATAAAGCTTGTTTGTTCTTAATTTTCTACACTCCAATACCTGCAACTGAAAATCTGCTCTCTGCAAATAAAATTCTAGCTAAAGGTGGTTTGTTCATTTTCAAATCGGACAAGACGATAAGTAAACTACCACAGCTATATTCTTTAAGCAAAGTAAAATGCTATTCTTTGACGAGGATTTTGATGCCCTTTACTTGAAAAATTCATCTATCTTTAGAAATATTTTTAGTGAAAGTTTTCAATACATATTTGACATATTAATGACACAGTATTGACATAGATATAAATAAAATCTTTAAAAAAGAAGAAGTGCTGGTTAATGAATTAATCTACTTACATTCATCACAATTAAGTCAAAAAATTAAGACTTAAATCTCAAAATGCTCTCAGTAGTTCACGAGAGTAGACTTAGCTATTTGGGAAATTGTTTTAACCTCTAATATGCACCCCAATTTGAAAAAGCGCATTTTGGGGTTGGCAGACCAGTGGGGCGATGGCAGTTTTTCAAATTCACTTTGATCTCTCACTACAGGTGAACAGCAGAAAAAGGGTTGCAGACTCACAGTGATATCAAATTTCATACAACATTAAAGAATTGGAGAAATCTGAATGTCTACATTTACCGTTACCAATACCAACAACAGTGGTACAGGTTCACTGCGGCAGGCAGTTCTAAATGCCAATGCCATGACAGGAAAAGATATCATCAATTTTGGTGGACTGTTTACTGATGGGCTGGCTCATACCATCAGTCTGACTGGTAGTGGTCTGAGTATCACAGACAATCTGACCATTGAAGGCACAAATCAGAGCAAACTAACAATTAAGGATAATAGTGCTTCTCGTGTTTTTGACATCAAGAGTGGCGTAACAGCTGCAATCAACGGGCTGACTATTACAAATAGCTACAAAAACGCCGGAGGAGGCGGTGCCATCTCCAATGAAGGCGTCCTGACTTTGAGCAATAACATCATCACTAGTAACACAGCATACGACGGTGGCGGCATTTATAACACTGGCACGCTGACCGTGAACCACAGCACCATCACTGACAACACAGCACTTGATGGCGGCGGCGGCATTTACAACACTGGCACGCTGACCGTGAACCACAGCACCATCACTGGCAACTCGGCAAAGATACCCGCAGTCGGTAGTTCCTACGGTAGCTCCGGCGGCGGCATCTATAGCTCTGATGGCAGCCTCACAGTGAACTACAGTACCATCACTGGCAACACTGCGGAATACGGCGGCGGACTTGACAACAACTATAACTCTGGCAGTCTCACGGTGAACAGCAGCACTATCACTGGTAATTTTGCGGCACGCCTCGGCGGTGGCCTCGCCAACTTCAGTCAAAAAATTGGTAGCATTCTCACGGTGAGTAACAGCACCATCAGTGACAACTCGGCAAGCAAACAGGAGGGCTTCGGTGGCGGCATCTACAACGAAGGCATCATAAGTGTGATTAACAGCACTATCAGTAACAACTCGGCATTCCAAGCTGGCGGCGGCATTGCTGGTGGCACCATAACCGTGACTAATAGCACCATCACTGACAACTCAGCAGTCCAAGCCGGCGGCGGGGTCTATGGCTATTTGACCATAACCGTGACTAATAGCACCATCACTGACAACTCGACAAGTAGCCAAGACGGCTTCGGCGGCGGCATTTACAGTGGAGGTACTCTCTCAGTGAGTAACAGCATAATCAGTGGCAATTCGTCAGCCGGCGAGGGCGGCGGGATCGATGGCCGTTATGGTACTATAACCGTGAGTTACAGTCTCATCAGTGGCAACAACGGAGGTAACAAGGGCGGCGGAATTGATGTTAGCTTCGACAGCACCATCAGCGTTACTAACAGCACCATCAGTGGCAATACGGCAGTCGAAGGCGCTGGGATCTACAATAATGGCTATGACGATGGCCCCCGTGGCTCAGGCATAGTATATGGTAGCCTCGCGATAACCACTAGCACGATCAGTAACAATCATGCATTTACTGGAGGCGGCATCTACAATAATGGTACCCTATCGTTAAGCCACAGCACCATCAGTAATAACTATGCTAGCGACGATGGCGGCGGCATCTATAACTCTAGCTCTAACGGGAATGGCAGCGACAATCAATTAGGCGTCGTTACCGTGAGTTATAGCAGTATAACTGGCAATACAGCAGGCACAGCCGGCGGTGGGATCTACAATAATGCCGATGATGGTGGCGACTATTCTCACACTGTTACATACGAGCAATTAGGCATCGTTACCGTGAGCCATAGCACCATTAGTGGCAATCAGGCACATTTAGGCGGTGGGATCTACAATGATGGCACCCTAACGGTGGGCAACAGCATTATCAGGCTCAATAAAGCTTTTGGGATCGAACTCAGTTCTGGTAAATTCGAGTCTGGCAAGGGAGGCGGGATTTACAACTCTAACTCTGGCTATGCCACGGCCACATTAGACTACAGCACCATCGCTTCTAACTTTGACACTCCACAAGAAGATTCAACTAAGTTTATCAAGCTTGATAATCTCGTAGGTAAATTCATAAACATTGGTTCAGTCGTGAGAGTTTAAGTATTTATCTTAATATTTTTTACAAAGCGATTAAAAATTATCACCAAGCCAATCAATAGCTTGGTGATAATTCGTTGATAAACGTCCCCAGAACCTCTTGCTAATAGCTTTGAGACTGACAGTTTTTGGTTCGGATTTTGGGGATGATTTGGTCTGAACAGCTACGTGACAATCCAAACGGGATTGTCGATAGTTTGCCCAATTCGATACCCATCTGAGACAGCAGTCTAGTTTGATACTGGACTATTAGAGGCGTAACCCAATACTGCGTAAGTTTTGGAATTTATTGGTTGAGGCAAGGTTTCTTGAGCAAGGGGAGAAATTGAGGCTGACGTTGAGTTTTGCCTCAAGAGCTTCTCCGAGAAGTATTGAAGTGGGTTGCTTTCTGGCAACTGAGTCTCCTGCCTCCAGCATAGCTGCCTTCTGAACTAACTTAGCGATCCCGATCCTCGTTATGTCTCTCACGCCATTCACGTCTCTCATGTCTCTCACGCCATTCACGTCTCTCATGTTCTCGACGACGCCATTCACGACGTTCACGTTCTTCACGTTCTCTACGTATAAACGCTAACCTTGCTTGTTCTCGTTCTCGCCACTCATGTCGGTCATTGTTTCCCAAAATTACTTGTACTTGAGCAGATGCACGCTCTGCTAAAACACTCGAAGTTAGCAAAATGCCTAACAAGCAAGATGAGAGAATTCCTTTCATGTTCATAAGTATATACCTTTGATTGAAGCAGAAATCTATAGTCTTAGACTGCTTTCCTTCACAAAAGGTTCATTTTTTGGTAAGTAAAAAACCGTAGTAGTAAAACGGAAATCTGAATCATCAACAAAATTGAGCGAACCGACCGTCAAATGCTGACATAGCTATCAATTGAGAATTTGAGAATTGTTATTATTTCGGAACAGGTGTTAGCAAAAAAGCGTGTGTTGCACTACCATTTCCATATCTACCACTACTTACAATCTTACCCACATCATTAATGCCCCTCGCCTCCTCAAGAACTAGACCAGGGATAGGAGAAATCAGGGTATTAAGATCAAACAATTGACCGTGTTCATAGAGTATAGCAACACTTTTGCCACTAACAGTCTCTGCCGAACCGACCACAAGTCCTGCATTATTGATGCCATAAGCAGCCCCAGTGGGATATTTAGTGGTGCTAAGGTCTTGCACTTTGCCTTTGCTGTATAAGAAGGGATGATAATTTCCTGATTCGTTTTGATTAAACATCAGACCTACTATTTGTCCCTTTCTATTGATGCCACGAGCCATGCTGTAGCGGTAGCCAAGGGTACTAGAGATACCGAGGTCTTGCACTTTGCCATTGTCGAAAAGTACGGCTTGATCCGGTTGAGTGGAGCTACTTGAATAGCCTGCTGCTTGCCCTTGTGTCTTAATAGCATAGGCTGCGCTGACTGACCCACCTGGCAGGAAGCCAAGATTTCGCACATAGCCATTACTAAAAAGGAAAGCACCGCTACCGCTAGAACAGCATGTTGTACCGACTATCTGTCCAGCATTATCAATAGCGTAGGCATAGCTGTCATAATTACCCAGGAATGTGCCGAGGTCTTTGAGTTGACCACGACTATAGATAAAGGCGTGAGTTTTACGAAACGGAGGCTGACTAAGTGGCTCTGAGTATCCTACGACTTGTCCCAAATCATTAATGCCTGTAGCATAACTAGCATCTTCATTTGGTAGGATGCCAATGTCTCGTAGTTGACCATGACTATACAAGACAGCGTGAGGATGATTCCCATCAACGTTGCCTGTGCCTACCACAAATCCTGCATTGTTAATACCACTCGGATTAAAAACACCAAGGTCGGTAACAGAATACTTAGTAGCTGCATTGACAGCCCCATTCGTGACTTGACCCATCACCGTGAGGGTAGTCAGCGCCATAACAAGATTGCAACTATTTATTTTTACGGATTTCATTATTTTTGTGAATTTCATTTTTTTGGTAGAGTCGATGCCCGGTATTATCCGGGGCACCTCTCTGTTAAATCTGGGCGTGCGACTTTCACCGCACCCAGCTTCCGATGTTCTCAGCTTGCGCTTTTGCTCATGTGTTTGTAATCGTGGCAACTCTCATGAACTGCTTCAAGATTATTTTTCTTCCAGTTGGCGTGATTTCCGTCGATGTGATGCAGGTGAACCCGTTCTTCATCGATGAACTTTAAGCCGCAGGATGCACATTTATGGTTTTGCTTTTTAAGAGCTTTAGAGGTTTCACCATCGTAGAGCTTGCTGTTGCGTTCGCTCCAGTAGGCTGTATCTCCGTCATAGGGGGATTTTATTCCTTGAACCATGACGTGTTTGTTTTCGGAGTAAGGAACTGCCGGGAATGCCTTTTTAGCTAACTCTTTGCTAGTATGGCATGTCTGTTTGGGTTCTTTATTAAATACCGTGTATGCTCTGTGATTTAGGAACCAAAGAGAGTTTCTTGCTCCGTCCATCTTGCAGAACTTGTAGTAGTTTCTCCATCCCCTAATTATTGGAGCCAGCCTTGTGGCTTTTTCCTTAGCACCATAATTCGAGTTGTTGACAATGTGTTTTACTTTCTTGCGGAATGCTTTGAAGTTATCCACTGAGGGAGTACTTCTAAACTTTCCGTTTTTCTGGACTTTGAAGTGCCAGCCGAGGAAATCAAACCCATCTGTCGCGGCGGTAACTTTGGTTTTCTTTTGGCTTACATTCATTCCGCGTTTACGGAGGAACTCGCTGATTCTTTCAAGTATCTCTGTCGCCTCATCTTCGGGTCGGAGTATAATGACCATATCATCCGCATAACGGATTGATGGCTCGACAATACTTTTTGTTGGGGTTTTGTCTGTTATTCTATTGCCCCTTTTGTATTCCACATGGTATCTGTGGATACTTTCAATCCCGTTAAGTGCGATGTTAGCTAGTAGTGGGCTGACCACTCCCCCTTGAGGTGTCCCTTGTTCGGGGAATTCTGGGTTGACTCCTGCCTTGAGGCATCGGAAGATACCGAGTTTTAAGCCTTTTGGAGCGATGAGTTCGTCCATTATTGTTGAGTGGTTGATCCTATCGAAGCACTTTTCGATATCGAGTTCTATAACTCGTTTTTCTATTCCGTTGTTGGTGTCGCGGAGGTTTAAAAAGATGTACTTTTGTGCATCGTGGGCAGAGCGCCCAGTTCTGAACCCGTAACTCCTGGCGTGGAAGGTTGCTTCGTGGGCGGCTTCCAGTGCATATTTTGCAAGGCATTGCCAAGCTCTATCCGCTATGGTTGGTATCTTTAGCATTCTAGTAGTCCCGTCCTTCTTTGGGATGGGGATTTCCCGTAGTCCTTGATGCTTCCAATTTCCACAGTTCATTTTCAGTAATTCTTCAAGATTGAAGCGTTCTTCAAATGAGAGGGATTTTTTACCATCAATACCAGCCGTCTTTTTACCAGCGTTTAGCTGAGATACAAGTCTAATTGCAAGAAATCGAGCCGAGGTGGATTTAAGAATAAGCTTTTGGAGTGACCTTGCTTTCCGCTTGTCTCCAACTTGAACCGCTTTGTACACACGCTTTTGGAGGCGGAATAGGTTACGGCGGAATTTCTTCCAGGGTAACGCTACCCATGATTCACTAGTTTTGTAACTGTGCCTAATCATACTCTTCTCTAGTTTGTGTATTCTGAACACCTCAGACCAATTACGGTCTGTCCTACCCGAATTGTGGGGATTCCTCCGCTCGTCTGGGCTACTTGGGGAACGAAAGCCCCTAGACCCACAACTCGTTTTTATTCATTCCCTCGGAGAGATTGATTGTTCCTTTAGGTGTGGTCAATTCAACTACTGGATTCCCTAGACTCTTTGCCGCTATTATGACGAGGTGCGGCAGGAATTAATTAATTCTCCAGTGAAGTCAGGGGTTTTGTGTTACGCCCTGCTTGTAGTTAAGTTGCTTTTCTAGACCCGGTTTCACCGTGGGAACCCCCTGTTAGCGACAGTGTCAACCCGTAACGGCTGTCTGATTGCGCCCTGTTCCCAGCTTCACTCTACAAGAACCGAGCTTGTTCGGTGTGGGCAGGTAAGGAGTCAATTCTGAGTCTGAATGGCAAGGCTTACACTTGCATCTGACCGAGAGTTCAGCCTTTGGTGACAGTAATCTGCTGTCAGGCTAGATTAGTTATTTACGGACTTAATACCGTGATTCACTAATCAACGAATCGCACCGTCATCTACTACTAAGATTGTGCCTTTATCACCTCAATACTGCTCGGGTAAAGCATTTCTAACTCGGAATTGGGTTTTGGGAAAAGGTTACTGGGTTTAGGTTAAAGGTTTTTTCTTTCCCTTTCCCGCAACCCCATTCCCCAAAACCCGACAAGTATTGTTTATCACCTGATCTGTTTATTATAGCGGTTCTCGCTTGAGTGAAATACACAATGTGGGAAGATGATGAATGTTGTAGCAAAGTGTATCTGGAATGAAAGCATACTCCACTGACC
>NZ_JBALFY010000051.1:0-9260 GCF_036916655.1 Nostoc sp. | reverse complement strand
TGCGGTTGCTTCATTTCGCTTCGCTCCATACCCTTCGGGAACGCCAGGGGCGAACGCAATGACAATTGGGCATTTCTTTTTGTGGAGGTCTCTAAATCCCCTTGAATCCCATACCAGCTTCTACCTGTTGCTGTGCTGGAGTAGAATTCACCTTGCTAGAAGCCTGACGCCAAGTGCCAACTTGGCTCAAGAATATACCTACTAAAATCAAGCTACCGCCAATATATTGAGCGAAATTAGGGGCTTCACCCAAAATTAAATAGGCTGCTAGGATGCCTACAATTGGGCCAAATGAGCTAACTAAGGAAGCCGTAGATACAGTGGAAGTTTTCAAGCCTTTAATCCAAAAAGACTGGCCTAATACCACAATCAACCCGCCATAGAGAAACATCCATTGCCACAAGAATGGTGAGAGAACATCAGCAAAATGATCCCTGCCATAGAGTACTAAAGCAATAAAGAAAAAGATTACGGTTCCTAATGCAGTCCGAAAAATACTATAGATTCCCAAAGGAATCTGCGAAAGATGTTTCTTGCTAATAATTGTGGAAGCAGCTACAGCAATAGATCCTGCTGCCGCCAAAAGTTCCCCTATGCCTAAACCGAAACCTCCCATGTTCATCATGGTTTCTGTTGGAGGCTGAAGGATAATAGTTAGGATAACGCCGATAAAGGCTGCGATCGCACCGATAAATTCCCAAATATTTACCCGTTCTCTCAATAACCAAACTGATAAAGCCAGAGTTAGAGGCGGTTCCAAGCGTCCCACCAAAATGACATTGTTTACTCCTGTGAGTGCCAATGCCTGGAAAATTAAGCCAGGGGCTAACGCTCCTGATAAAATAGCTACTACTGTTAGACTGACCCAATCTTTCCTTGAGAATTGCTTCAAAGTAGCTTTGTTCCACTGCCGCCCATAGATAAGGATCAGAAGTATCAAGGCGCAAAGATTTCCCACAAATAAAACATTACACAAAGAAATCGGATTGCGATTACCAATAAAATGTTGGGCACCAATTTCTGTTAACTTCCGAGTAACTGCGCCAGATGCTCCAAAAATTAGCATTGCTAGCCAGAGATATGTTTGTCCTGAAATTCTATGGATTAGGCGATGTGATTTTTTGGGTCTAGTCACAATAACATCACTGCAATAAAAGCATTGCTCATTATCTTAAGTTGCCTTCACGCAGTTCAAAATGAGGTTTTGTTGAGAAAACACTTAAATTATGCTGTGACTTTGAATGACCATGATTATCTGAGAAGATGCTGAGAATTAACTAAATTTTCTCAAGGGATAAATTCATCAAAATAGTGGCTTAGTTTCAATGAGTTCTCACTGCCACCTGAGATGCTTAGGATGTTCAGGATAAAACAAAGAAGAGAAGTAACAAATGAAACTCGCACCCTTTCTTACAAGTATAGCCTTGGTTGGTTTTTTCACAGTTTGGGACGTACCCTTAAAAGCAATCAATCCTTCATTAGTGCAAGCATCAGCAGCCGAAGAATTATCTGTAACGCAGAAACTAGACTTGCTGACTAAGAGTAAGGGTCAGATTGGTAGTGGCGATCAACTACGTCGTTTCTTTTTTGGTGACTTGGAGCCAATCGGTATCCAAGTAGGTGGTGCAGGTCATGTAGTTAACCTTTATAACAAAGCCAATGATGTCACATTCGCTTACTGTTCACATTACGATGTGATTGTTGCCATTAAGAAAGGTAAGGTGACTAAGTTTGAACCCAGTGAAGTGAAGTAATTTATTGAGGACGTTGAGTGCAAAAACTCAGCAATCATGAATATGTCCAAAGAATAGTAGAATATCTAACCAGCAAAAGGAGCAGAGTTTTCCCTTAATGTCCTCATAAACTACTACCTTTGAAAATAGTCTTCTGGAAATTTTCTGAACAAGGGGGATGAGTGCTTTTTCTCCTTGTTCTCTTGTCTATGTTGAGATTTTTATGGAAAAGGTAGGGGTGCGATCGCGTGCTGTATCATAATGCATAATCCTAAAATTAACAATATTTTTTATACTCTTCTATCATAGCTTTCTGATATATTTAACATCATATTTGTGAGGCTATCAAAAATTATTTTTGGTTCTCCATCTTCAATTGATTGTAGATATATTTCTGAAATAAATACAAAACATTCATGTTTACAAGCAACAATTATATATGACTGAGGGTCATGATAAAAAATAGGGAACCAATCTGATTTCCAAATATCAGCATTAACAATTTCTACTTGTAATTCATTTTCTTCTTTATTTAATTCTGGAATAATAAATCCATTTGTCATATCAACCATTTCAGCTAATTCTTCATATAAATCTTTATCCCACTCATAATCAAGTTCAGGATCATCCCACAACCCTATTAGCTGGTTGTATTCATCAATTGCATCTTCTAGGGAAAGAAAAGTGTATCTATGAAAAAACTGCGCTATTTTTTCTCCTTTACGTGTACGCATACCATTCCGCCATTGGTAAAGTTCATAAACTTCTTTTGGCAAGCGAAAGGGCAAGTTTTCAACTTTTTCTTCAATTTCTTCATAAGTCAATCCTGGTTGCAGAGAATAAGCATAAGAAGGTTTGTTTTGCTGCAACCAATTTAGAATTCTGTCTAAAGCATCTGTTAACAGTGACATAAATCCAGAAATTTTTACTTTTATAAACAGTTGCCTCTAGCTTAACTTTGCTTATGGTTCTTAGGTAAAGAGAATATAACTAGCAATAAGCTAACAACGCGAATGAGAGGAACAATTAAAAATGTGAAGATTAAAAGTGTGCGATCGCGTGGTTTATCAGGATATATAGTTTCTTGTTTAAGAACTCCATTGATGTATCGGCGCTCTATTTTAGTCATGACACACTTATATTGATACTCAACTTCAAATTTTTCATTTATCTCGTGGTCATTCAACCAATTTTCATCACGTATATAACTATAAAAACCTTCCATTTTATAGCTAGATGTCATCCTACGGAAAATTTTACCTTGAAAGTAACTGCTTAATTCCTTTGTATTTCCTTTCGCATCTATAATTCGAGTTTCTAAAATTATATTGTCTGGATGATATTTAGTCATAACCTGAGAGCCATCAGGATTATTAATTACTTCAAATCTAGCTTCTCCAATATAATTTAATTCCGGTTCATATTTTTGTAGGATTGTTTTTGCTAGTTTATTGTCTTGTTTCAAATGACCACTTTCATCTATATAATAAGCATTTATCTCATAGCACTCTGCTATACACTGCATCATATTAGTTAAATTGGTATAGCGGATATCATCACTAAGATAAGTATTAAGTACAGGCGAACTTTCTGTATTTTCTTCAGCACCTATAATAGCAAAACCTTCATTTTCAAAATCAAAGATAGGAAACCACCCAAATGGTAATGATAAACCAAAATTTTTTGATATTTCTTTCTCTAACTGTAATGCTTCTTCTAATGGAATAAATCGGTAATAAGAGAAAAACTCGCTATCGTCATCAATCATGCCATTCCGCCATTGGTAAAGTTCATAAACTTCTCTTGGCAAGCGAAAGGGCAAGTTTTTAACTTTTTCTTCAATTTCTTCATAAGTCAATCCTGGTTGCAGAGAAGAAGCATAAGAAGGTTTGTTTTGTTGCAACCAATTTAGAATTCTGTCTAAAGCATCTGTTAACTGTGACATAGATCCAGAAATTTTTACTTTTATAAACAGTTGCCTATAGATTAATTTCTCTTTATACTTAGAGTGCTATTAAAATAAAAACAACCGCTCTATAAAATAGTAGCTTTTACAATTTCATTAAGCTTATTAATACTGCTCTACCCAAGCACAAAAATCTTGCTCATACAGAGTTTGTAACATTTGCAGTTCTATAGACTTCATGGCGCTCCTTTCCTTCTTAGCAAATAAATAGGTAGGCGCAAGTTAGCTTTGATTTATAGCAACGGACAAGGAAGTTAGGACATTAACTGATGATAAAACCTATATACAAATAGACTTTCAACCCAATCCCCAGTCTCTAGTCCCTTGCTATAGTTCAGCATTCGTCATAAAATCCAAATTCCCGACTTTTATCAAAAATCGGGAAGGGATGCTATTGAAACAAACACTTTGACTGCTGCATTAGTTAGGAGTTCTCCACATCTCCTTGAGTTCCTTCTACTCCGACTGAATCGGGTTGTCTCTCGGATTAACTAACCTCAGCAATTTTTGCTTAATTTGAGCGTCGAATACTTCCCATTTCATTTTCGCATAAGCGGAATTTTCGTTGCTGCCTGATAAGAAGCCCATTGGAATTTCAAAGCCGCCTGCGCTTGTTCTTCCACCGCCGAAAAAGCGGCCTGCACTATCTTGTCCAAAGGCTTCTTTGATGAATTCATCGGGGTCAAGGGTAAGTTTACTGGTTCTCAGGGAACCAATGACTATTTCCAATTCTTCGTCTTCATCGTGAACAATGCCGTAAACTACGGCGGTGTGGACGTTTTCTTCAGTGACGAGAAAATCAGCCGCTTGGGGGATGGCATCGCGGTCTTCGTAGCGCAAATAACCAACACCAGCAATGGAAAAGTTATTTTGAACGATGCGATTTTTTAGCGATCGCTCGATCACATCCATTACCCGCTTGGAACGGTTCGCCTGTAAAATGGCATTTAGCAGTTGAGCATCATAAAATCGGCTTAAATACGCCGCCGCCATAAAGTCTTCTTCTTGGGCTTGCATCAGGCGATTTGTATCCGAGCGCAAGCCGTGCATCAAAGCAGTTGCACATTTGACGTGTTGATTTATGCTGCTATCTAATGCCAATAATCCCGTTTGTAGGTATTGAGTAAAAATTGTTGCCGTCGCTCTTACATAAGGACGGATATCCTCAAACTCTGAGTACAGATCGCCTTGGATACTGTGATGGTCGATCAGTACTACCAGGGGAATTTTAGCTTGCTGCACCGCTGATAATAGCTGTGAAGTCGTTCCCTGGTTATCAATTAAGACAAAACCTTGATAACACGACAAATCTTTGGTTTTCAAGGTTTGCGTTGTCCAGCGTTGGATCGGTAAGTTCGTCAGTCTTACCAAGGCAATATTCTCTTGATGGCTTAATGCACCAGCATAAATTATTTCACATTTGATATCATATTGCTGGGCAATTAACTGATAGGCCCAGGCACAGGAGAGGGCATCAGGATCGGGAAAATCTTGCAGAATTACCAGTTGGCGATCGTGTCGGTGTGCTAAAAGGGTTTTTTGCAGTTCTTCTGATTTTTGTTGTGCCAGCGAATTACCACGCTGATTGAGATATATAGCCCCATCACCTACCGATGGCGGTAATGACGGACTCTTAAATGCAACTTCCACTGGCGCTTTCTCGATTTCAGGTTCCTCTGGGTTTGGCTCTGTGGTCAACGACAAACTCTCAAATTGAGTAACGGGAGAATTAAAGTACATAGGGAACTTTTTTAAAGTGTGAGGCTCCTTTAATTCAGAAATACTACGAGCAGCAATTCACTGAATTTAGCCACATTATTATGATCTTCGCAAAAATATCAAAACATTGCACTATACATCTAAGTATATTTTTTGTCAGTAACAGCGCTTAACTCAACTAAATTCCACTAAAGGGCATACAGCAAGTAAGTTGAGTATATTGGGCTGTATCTGGCAGCATAAATCTGTTTTAGGGGCTTTTTTCTCTTTCGCAAATTTGCTCTGCGGGATTTTTATCTGACTTTGGGTATACTTTCTATCTTATACTTTAGGATTAGTCCTTGATATTTTAAATATTCTTATGCTTAATATTCTCATTATTGTGACTATTAAGCAATTAACAATTATTTTTTTTTGATGAACAATATGTGTTTATATCCCCTTTGAAAATTCTGATTGTTCAGAGTAAAGCCTAATGGAAAAAGGCACAAGGCAGGGGGATGAAAGAATGATTGGGGACTGGGGACTGATATTTTTACTCAGCACTCAGCACGGGCTAAACCTTAGCTATCCGCTAAAAGCACTTTCAAGGCAGGATGAGGAGCAAAGGGAAAATTCATGCACAAATTTAGAGGCTTGAGCGAGCGTTGAAGCATTCCGCTTCTTTGCAAGCTATACAGCCGCTAATTTTTTAACATTCCATAACTTTAGTTATTGGCTTTTTCCCCTCTGTTCTCCTGCTTTTTTTGCTCAAAGACCTATGACATACTTTTGCCATTCTGTGTGCAGTCCACTCTTAAGATGCTTGCTAACCTCGAAATAGAGACTGCTATAGGGTTGGCGTGGAGGATGACGCAAAGGCATGTGAGCTTCGTGGGGAGTCCGACTACCTTTTTTGACATTGCAACGGACACAAGCAGTAACAATGTTCTCCCAGGTATCGCCGCCGCCGCGCGATCGCGGTATTACATGATCTAGGGTCAACTCATCACCTGTGTAACCACAGTATTGACAGGCATGACCATCACGGTGCAATATATTTCGGCGAGTCAGAGGAATTTCTTTATAAGGAACGCGTACATAGTGACGCAACCGAATTACGGTCGGCAACGGGAAATCCGTGTACAGAAATTTACCGTTGTGTTCCACGCGTTCTGCTTTGCCCTTGATTAAAAGAACTACAGCACGACGCCAACTCGTTATATTGAGAGGTTCGTAAGAGGCGTTTAAGACTAAAACCTTCCCCATTATTTGCGCTCAGGGTATGAGTTTTACAATATATTAACACAAATACACCCTGCTAGGGAGGTGAGAAGAAATTATACTTGGAAAATTTGGAAATTAAGTTACGACTCTCAACTCCTAACTTTTACTTTAGTGCCGCAACATCTTGTATCAATTGCAATATGAAGGTTAAACTTCCTATTTAATCTGATCTCGCTTTTAGGAGCGTGTATAGATAGATAACTTGAAAGTTTAGCCGTGGTGGGATAGGAGTCAGTACAAATGTTAAGTGGCAAAGAAATCCCTGGTGTAGTTCCCGATCAGCAGTGCGACACCTACGCGTGGTTTTCGCAACGAGCTTGGGTAGAAATTGATTTAGGGGCGTTGTCGTACAATGTACAGCAATTGGTACGGTTTTTATCGCCGCGTACCCAGTTGATGGCAGTAGTCAAAGCTGATGCCTATGGACATGGTGCGGTGACAGTCGCCCAAACCGTAATTCAATCGGGAGCTAGTTGGCTGGGAGTCGCTACAGTTCCAGAAGCTATTCAATTGCGAGAAGGCGGGATTCAAGCGCCCATTTTGATTTTAGGGGCAACTCATACACCAGAACAGATTCATGCGATCGCACATTGGAAACTCCAGCCCACACTCTGTAACCCTAAACAAGCTTTAGTATTTTCTGATACTCTGGAATCCATGAATTATGGTTCTCCAGTACCCGTGCATATCAAATTAGACACGGGAATGTCGAGATTAGGAACTAATTGGCAACAAGCTGGCGAATTTGTGCAATTAGTCCAGCGTTTGCCACATCTTTCTATTGCTAGTATTTATTCCCATTTGGCAACAGCAGATGATCCTGATACGACGGTAATGGAAGAACAGCATAAACGATTTGAGGATGCGATCGCTCAAATCAAAGCAATGGGAATTCAAGTCCCCTGCTTGCACTTGGCCAACTCAGCCGCCGCGCTCACAAATCCGGCATTGCACTACGACATTGTGCGAGTAGGTTTAGCCGTTTACGGACTTTACCCAGCACCGCATTTACAAAATGCGATCGACCTCAAGCCTGTTTTGGAACTTAGGGCACGAGTTACCCAAGTTAAAACAATTGCCGCAGGAACAGCTGTTAGTTACGGTCATAAATTTATTGCCCCGCGTGAACTTCGCCTCGCCGTCGTGGGCATTGGCTATGCTGACGGTGTGCCTCGCGGTCTTTCCAACAAAATGCAGGCGTTAATTCGCGGTCAGCGAGTGTCGCAAATCGGGACAATTACAATGGATCAGTTAATGCTGGATGTGAGTGCTATACCTAATATCCAAGAAGGAGAAGTAGTCACCTTACTAGGGGAACAGGGAAAAGAACAAATTTCAGCCGATGATTGGGCAAAACAACTAAATACTATTTCTTGGGAAATTCTCTGTGGGTTCAAACATCGTCTGCCTCGTGTTGCAGTTATGTAATTGGGAATTGGGAATTGGGCATCGTTATTCTGCCCCTATTCCCTATTCCCAAAAATAATTTCTTATGCTACGATAGTAAACTGATGCGGATGTGGCGGAATTGGCAGACGCGCTAGATTTAGGTTCTAGTTCCGAAAGGAGTGAAGGTTCAAGTCCTTTCATCCGCATTTTTGATTTCTGAAAACTGCATGAGTCTCTTGGCTCATGCAGTTTTTGAATTATCTCATCCTCAACTGCAAGCAGGAGAGTTGATAGATATAGATTCTACCGATGTAAGAAGGTTATTATCTGTTTTTTTAACTTTGCGATCGCTACACTTCTTGCGTAATATCAAAAATCAAATCGGGTTGCTAGAGATTTTGTGATCTCGTAGAACGTGCGTAGGTTCTATACCAGTTAGAAAAACCTTCTAATAGTTGGAAAGTAACTATTAGAGAAGATCGACGCAGATTGAAAAGAACTTTTAAGGATAGTCCTAGTTTCAAAGTATATTTACAGGAAGTTTGGACTTAGTGTTATCAAGATGCAAGAAAACAAGCCAGTGATGAAACTGGTTTATCGTTTGATGCTTTTGCGGTAGACTCTCCCTTGACTACGGATGAATGTTTAGATGAAGACTTTTTACCTGATTAGTGGATTATTGATATTTAACCCACAGCATAATCTGTAAATTGGCGTTTAAATGGCGAATGAAAGCCGATGACAATATCCTGCTTAGGGATACCTAAATTTGCTAAATCATCTCCTACTTCATTTTCTGTTCCATTGTGTTGCAGCCAAACTTTACCATCTTTGATGTCTAGATGTAAAAAACAACCATAAACACGACGTTGATTTTTCCAACCGATATTTACAAGTTGATAGTGGTGATGTTCTGTATCAAAAATTAATTGGGTTTCAATTTCTGGATCTTGACTAGAAATTGCAGCATATTCTTGAAGAAGTTGCTGAATTATTTGTTGATATTTTTTTAGTTTATCCATTCGACAATATCCTCCGTTACAGGCTGATAAGTAATCAATTTAAGTTGATATGTTTTAATAATGTTTTGTACAGAAATGTTGAATCCTAATACAAAACTTTACATATTTAGTTACACTAACTCTAAAAAGCCTAAAATAGTCAACATGACATCATCTCCTCAAACC
>NZ_JBALFY010000050.1:0-3249 GCF_036916655.1 Nostoc sp. | reverse complement strand
CAAGCTAAGAACATCGGAAGCTGGGTGCGGCGAAAGTCGCACGCCCAGATTTAACTGAGAGGTGCGGGGAATAATATCCTCCATCGACTCAACCAAGTTCAAGGCAGAAAGAGGTTTATCGAACTCACGTTAACTATCTTGTATTTGTTCTCTTACCGATTGTCGAAACGCTCTCAGTGCTGAACTCATTCCTGTAGTTCGCGCCGTTTGCACAAACTGGGGAATGAGTTCCGTGATAGAAAAAGTAGGAAATGTGGGGCTGATGAGAGACTTTACATATTGCTCACCTTGCAGTAAGCTAATCTCTAGCTTTTTGCTTTCATATCGCCAGATTTCAGGTACTCTCAAAGCTTCATAGGCACTAATTTGGGTTTTAGAGGTGACATCAATTTCAATCGCCAAATCAGGAGGAGGATCAACAGTTAAGTCGATTCTATCTTTGCCAATCATTAGCTTATAGTTTTGAATATAAAAACAATCATCGGGTTCAATACCTGCACTTATCTCTTTTTGCTTAAAGGTAGTTGAACCTAAAGACTCCCAATTGAGATCGAGTTCATCTAGCAAAGCTTTCACCAAGTCTCCGATGATTACCTTAGATCGCTCATGTTCTGGTAATGGAGCCATAATTTCTAACGTTCCTTGGCTGTATGCTACTCGACTCCCGCGATGCTCTCCTAACTCGTTGAGAATTGCTTCAAATACTTGCCAACTCACATTTTCCAGTATTATTCTTTGCCCTGGTGAAACTCGAATTTGTCTGAGTTGAAGAGTAACCATCTGATGTTAGTTGTTAAATAATTTCATTTTTACTCAAATTTGACATGAGCGAAAAGGGAATTTTCCCAAATTCGATGTAGCAAATGCCCTAGCCAAAAAGCGATCGCTTAAATTCCAATACAGTTAACTTAAGCTTGTCTACCTTATTCTAAATCTATAACTTCTTGCGGCAACTCAAATAAACCATCTTCCCCAGCTTCAAAATCAATCACTTGATACACAGCATCAATATTTAACTCCCCAAAAATATGAGGAAATAATTCGCCTATTTCAGCAGGTTCATAGCGAATTTCAGCTTGTACTTTTTCCGAATCAATAAAAAGTAGTACCAATTCTTTTTGATTATCAAAAAATCTCTTGGCAACTTTGAGTATCTGCGTTGATTTTGAGCAATGTATAAAACCTTCACTCTCTAACGAATCAGCACGATATTTACCGAGATTTTTTGCTTGTTCCCATTGTTGGCGTTTGGTAATGTGGAGGATAGTATTCATAGTAAATCTAGGAATTTCTGCGGATTGTAATATTTTCGGGAAATCTTCTAAATTTGTAAAGTCTTTAATTACTTGGGTAGCGCCTACATTTGTTAATTTATTATCACCTATTCCAATAAAAGCAATATTCAACTTATAGGCTGCTTTTACATCCCAAACACCATCACCGACAAAAACAACTTTCTGAAATTTTTCAACTTGATAAGCATTCTCTGCTTTGATAATAGCTATCTTAATAATATCTTCTCGCGAAAGTGCATCATTAGCTGAAGCCAACGGAATGCCTTCTATTTGGATGTTAGCTTTTTGAAGTTTTAGTTGAGCAGATTCACGCCAACCACCAGTTGCGATCGCAATGCGCCAATCAGATTGTAACTGCAATTTAGCTAATACATTTGCAGAACCAGAAATTTCGCTGAATAAATCTTGGTTGTTGATAAAGGCTTCTTGAAGTAGACTAACAAAACGTGCTTTGAGTCTGACTAACTCTTCATTTGAAGGAAGACGTTCTAATTTTTCTTGGAAAATTTGCTGGGTAATTCCAGAATCCGTGGTGTATGCGTATTCAGCCCAGTTTGTATTTATACCAAAAATACCAAATTCCAATGCCAAAGCACGTACAAAACAATTTTCATCAATTTTGTTGGTATTGGTCAGTGTACCATCAATATCAAAAATTACTAACTGCATACAAGCGATCGCTCTACAATATTATTCTTAAAAATTTCATATCCAGAGGCTAAAGCTGTAACACAGCCTACTTAAGACCTATTTTATAAATTGTCTCTCATAATCGAGTCAATCAGTGCGATCGCAGCCTATTTTTTTGCTTGTTACCATTATTTGCGTTTCGTGATATCGAGGATAATATTTATGTTGCTTCTATCATTTTACGAATATCATCTAAAGATGATTCAGATTTAGCAGATTCATCAGGATAAAATTCAAGATATAATCTATATTTATCTGTAGTGAAATTTGATATATATATTTTAATTTTTAATTTGCCTTTTTGCCAGCCTGTACCACTAATTTTAAGTATCTGACAATCTATAACCAAGTTTAATTTAACTTCATCTATTTTGAGAGTCTCTTGACTAACAGATAGTTGCTTGAAAAATTCCGAGATTTGAGTGTTAGCATTTTGGATTGAGTATAAATAAGAAGCACTATGACGTTCCCACTTGCTGTAAATCTGTTCCTGAACTAATTCCTTTAATCTGCTGACTTTAAAAGTATCTTTCTCCAAAAGTACAACATCATCACAGTCTAGAGTAATGAATTTATTCTTCATATTAGTGTAGTCAATTCAGAGAGGAGAAATAATGGCTTGATAGTTTAAGCTTACTTCTAGCTTATTCTGCAATTTTGTTTAGATCAAGTTAGTGAAAATACTCAAATAACTTGCAAAAGAATAATCTGAGCATCTATCAAGCGATCGCTCAACAACATTCCTAAATAAGTTACGAACAAAAAGATCCCCGACTTCTTCAAGAAATCGGGGATCTGAGCCTCTGGATTTTTACAAAATTACGCGCAGACACAGAGCTTTCTTTTGCACCTTTGCGATACTCTCCAGGATGGTATTGGTTAACAATTCATGACCGCAAAGCGACAAAAGGCCAAGCCATTCGGACTCTGGTAAAAAATTATGGATTACAGGAAAGTGAGATTGTAGTTTTTGGCGATCAAATTAATGACATCAAAATGTTCAAGATTGCCAATCATGCTATTGCAGTTGCTAACGCAGATGCGAAACTTAAGCGCTACGCGACATTATTAATTGGTTCCAATATAGAAGATAGTGTTGTTAAATACAGCACTTGCGGCTATTATGAGGTACAGTAGCAGCAACTAGCAAACCAGTTTCTTAAATGTTGAGGATTTATTAAATCTAGTGCAACTGAGATTAAGTTATCAACCATTTCTGTTGTAGTCGGAGCAAAACTGCGTAAAAAAGATTTAAGTTGTGACC
>NZ_JBALFY010000049.1:0-1655 GCF_036916655.1 Nostoc sp. | reverse complement strand
GGTGCATAATTCTTGGTTTTACCTTGTTGAATTAATGTCGCCAACGTTAATTAAGACACCAACTATATCGAATCGTTTCTCATTAGTTGGTGAAAGAAGTTTGATGCGCGTGAATGCTTGAGTTTCTGAGATTGCAATTCCTCTTTCTTCACTGTTTGAGCAATAACCAGGGAGTTAATTATGTTGATACACAAATGGCGTGACTCAGATATTAACCAAATGCCAGAAGTTGGGCAGCTAGGCAAATACAGCATACCCAAAGGCTACGTAAATGCAACTCAGATGTGCCATGCAAATAATAAGTCTTGGGGGCATTACAAAGAAAGGAAGTCCACAAAAGCTTACTGGACAGCACTTTCAAACGACATCGGAATCCCGATATCGTCTCTTGTCATCGAAGTTGATGGCTATGGCAGTTCTCAAGGTACTTGGATTCATCCAGAAATAGCGATTGATTTAGCGCAGTGGGTTTCTGTCGAGTTCCGCATCTGGGCCAACAGAACCTTAATGAAAGTGATGATGGCTCAAGAGCCTGTACAGCAGCAGTCAATGACACAAATACAGTTACTCGCTGCGATCGCACAACAACTGGCAGAGCAAGAACAGCATTTACTCCAACAACAGCAGCAACAGACTGAAATTTTGCACCGATTAAAAGCGGTTGAAGTTGAACAAGACAGAGTAAATACACCATGCGGCCATAAATATAGTGTTGTTGGTTTCGCTAATCTTCAAGGTTTAGAAATATCTGTAAAAGAAGCAGGTACTAAAGGTAGAAAGGCAAGTGCATTGTGCCGAAAACAAGGAATAGAAATAGAACGTATTCATGATCCCCGGTTTGGAAAAGTCGGTTTGTATCCAGAAAGTGTGTTGATTGAGGTTTTCTCTACTGGTCAAAACTAACAATAATTGTCTTCAGAATACTTTCAATAGTAGGACAAAAGTACCATGCAACAACTCAATTTATTTGCTGAATCAGTCCCAGTTTTACCAGTCAGCTATTACCCCGATTTCTTAAGCCAAGAACTTGCAAACGAACTCTACCAACACTGCTTGAAACTGGAGTGGCAGCAGAATCAAATCAGAATGTTGGGTAAAACAATGCCCATCCCCCGCCTTGAGTGCATTTATGGTGATGCCGGATGCGATTACCTTTATTCCAACAGCGTATTTTTGAAACCCCTGACTTGGACAGATAATCTGGCTAACTTGCGCGATCGCATAACTGCATTAACTGGTTACAAATTCCGCATTGTCATCGGCAATCAATACCGCACGGGGACTGATTCTATCGGGTGGCATTCCGACAATGAAGCATCAATGGGATCTAACCCTGCAATCGCATCGGTAAGCCTGGGTTCATGTCGCAAATTTCAAATCAAACCGAGAAATGGCAAAGCAACAGATTTCTGGCTGGAACACGGCAGTCTACTTGTGATGCACCCAGGCTCTCAGTCTACACATCTGCATCAGGTTCCCAAGACCAACAAAGTTGTTAGTACCCGTATTAATTTGACTTTTCGACCGCACACCGGAGGCGGGAAATGAGAAGGGTAAGGGGGTAAGGGCAAAGGGGAAAGGAATTGTTCTCACTCCTTTAACCCAATCCCAATAACCTTTTCTCTTTCTCAAGTCTAAAAGAATCTCAAAGCGGC
>NZ_JBALFY010000048.1:0-141126 GCF_036916655.1 Nostoc sp. | reverse complement strand
CATCCGCGAGTGTTAAAGACTCGTTCACGAGTATAAAAGACTCGTTCACGAGTATAAAAGACTCATCCGCGAGTATCAAAGACTCGTCGGCGAGTATAAAAGACTCATCCGCGAGTGTTAAAGACTCGTTCACGAGTATAAAAGACTCGTTCACGAGTATAAAAGACTCATCCGCGAGTATCAAAGACTCGTCGGCGAGTGTTAAAGACTCATTCACGAGTATCAAAGACTCATCTCCTACTCCCAATGCCGAACTATTATGCAGTCACCGCCTGACGACGGTTGTACTCAGAAGCATCTCCCTTGATAGCCTCACTTTGTTTCCCATCGATGCCCACTGGGAGATCGCCGACAATTGTGACGCGTTGAACGTGGCGGGGCTGATTGCCGTAATCTGCGATCGCATAATGTTGAGTAGCCCGGTTGTCCCAAAAGGCTACGTCACCAACTTGCCAACGCCACCGCACTGTGTTTTCAGGACGTGTGATATATGCTTGCAACAGCCGCAGAATGTCATCTGATTCAGTTGTTGATAAGCCACGGAACTGGCGTACAAATCCGCCGATGAATAGTCCCCGCTCCCCAGATTCGGGATGGACGCGTACAACTGGGTGCAGAGTCTCGTATACAGTGGAGGTGAAGACAGCCCGGTAAGCCTTGGCATCTTCAGGTAGGTCGAATGCAGTGGCATAGTCGTATTTGTTGCTATGTACTGCCCAAAGTTGGTCTGCAAGATTACGCAAGTGAATAGGTAAATCTTCGTATGCAGTCACGGAGTTTGCCCAGATTGTATCGCCACCAGTTGGCGGAATATCAAGCGCTCGTAAGACGGAACCGAGAGGTGGACGGTCTACAAATGTTACATCGGTATGCCAGTTATTGGCGCGGGAAGTGGTGCGGCCATAATTCAGGTCTAAGACTTCTGGGTTTTCTGGCAGCGATGGTACGGTAGGGTGGGCTGTAGTGACTTCACCAAAACGACGGGCAAAAGCAACCTGTCCATTAGCATCGAGTTGTTCCTGACCACGGAAAAAGATCACTTTGTATTTGACTAGAGTCTTGCGAATATCGCTGATAATGTCATCGCTGAGGTTAGAACTCAGATTAACACCAATGATTTCAGCACCGATACGTCCTGCAACTGGTTTGATGTCAAAGTATTGAGAACCCATGTTTTTAGCTCCAAAAAGTTTATGTTTTTGATGTAGAGACGCGATTCATCGCGTCTGATTTATCGCGTCCGATTCATCGTGTCCTGTTAAACACCAGGGGTAGATCCGCCATCAACGATAATCTCTGTTCCTGTAATCGATGCAGCAAGATCGGACACCAAAAATAGCGCCAATGCGGCAATTTCTTCTGGCTGGGCGATTCTTTTTAAAGGAATACTTTGGAGGCTTTGCGCCTTCACTTCCTCGACGGTGATGCCTTGCGCTTGGGCATTTTGCCGCGCTAAAGTCTCGGCACGCTCGGTGGCTGTAGCACCAGGGGAGATAGCGTTAATGCGAATCTTGTACTCGGCTAGCTCTTTAGAAATGCCCTTTGTGAAGTTCAGCAAAGCAGCATTGCTTGTACCACCAGCTAGGAAGTTAGGGCGAGGTGTCCGTCCTGCACCGCCGATTATATTGACAATCCGGCCATCACCGCGACTTTTTTGATGGGGAACGACGGCTCTAACTAGACGGATATAGCCTAATAATTTTAAGTTCCAAGCATCCAAAAATAAATCATCTGTGGATTCTAGGAAAGACCCAGCACGGGCTGATCCGGCATTGTTAATCAAGATATCAATCTGATTAAACTGGGCTAATGTAGTTGAGACAACTTTCTCAATATCTTCTGCTTTTGTTAAATCGGCGCTGATGGCAATAACTTTCGCGCCTGGGGTGGGTAAAGACTGGATTTCAGCTACAGCCCGATCTAAGCGTTCTTGATTACGAGATGCGATCGCCACATTCACACCCTCACTATAAAGTGCTTTGGCAGTAGCTAATCCAATTCCCGCACTTCCTCCGGTAACGATCGCTGTTTTACCTGATAGTTTTAGTTCTAAGCTCATACAAACTTACCCTCAAAAATGTAATTAATCAAAACAGAATTCAGGAGTCAGGAGCCAGAATTCAGAATGAATTTTGTGCGTCTGGCGCATAGCACAGCGCGCATCTTGATTCTGACTCCTGTTAGCGATAGCGGGGCGTTTAGCCCATTCTGACTCCTGAATTCTTCTTCAATTGCGAACCAATAATATTGCTGATTGAGAGCCTATATTCTGGATATCCAAGATGGCTTGATTTTCCTCAGAAGTGCAGCCCAGAAGTATTTTGATTTCTGCATCCCGCTTTTCTAAGTCAACACTACAAATGACGGCGGTGACTTTTTTGCTAGACAAACTACCTATCCAGACATCAATATCGGCTCCATCTCCAGAGCGAGTGTTTTCCAAATATCCATAGTCCAACGGATAAACAAAGGATGGATAATGTGGATGTGATGTCCCTTTTGGGCGATCTATCTTGACATTACTAATGGCTACAAGCCGATCTAGTTTGAACCAAAAGTCAGCACTATCACTCATACCATCTGCGATCGCTCAATTTGAAATGTGCAACACAGCTTTACCAGGAAAACGCCTATCGAGTAGTTTTTGGGCCACGTCAGCTATTTCTGTCCAAGAAGCTTCTAAATCGATGTGAGGATGCAATTCACCTGCTTCTACTAGACTTAAAAGCCGTTTTAGACCGACTGATGCTGATTCAAATCTCAATTCATCGAACAGACGTAAACCATACAGGCTGACGCTACCAGTCCCAAAAAATTGAGATGCGTTGAATGTCACTTCAGCTCCTCCAGATACTCCATACAGCACAGTTTTTCCATCCTGTGCCAGTAAGCCAAGAGCTACCCCCAAAGTCTTGCCACCTACTGACTCTACAATTAGATCGTAGGGGCCGTACTCGCTAGCGGGTGAAAGGTCTTCGCCAATCACTACCGACTGTGCCCCTGCTTCTCTAACTAGAGTTTCATAGCCAGCTTGACGAATATGTGCCACAACTTGCGCTCCTGACAGTTGCGCCAATTGGATAGCGAAGTAACCAACGCCTCCTGATGCACCTGTAACCAGAACTGTCCGACCCAAAAGTGAACCACCTTTTAACACCGCATGGTATGCAGTTAAACCCGCAACAGGCAGTGTGGCAGCTTGAGCAAAAGATACCGATGGCGGCACTTCTGCTAAGGCGTTGGTGGGAACAGACACGAGTTCTGCCCAAGCACCAGCGCGGCGCAAGCCTACTACACGCGTCCCTTGAGAAGGCCCCGAACCATCGGCGGCAGGGATTTCTACTACACCTGCTAAATCCCAACCAGGCTGCCAACCAGCTTCAGCAGTGGTTGAACGTTTTACCTCTCCCCGATTTAGGGAAATTGCTGCTACCCGCACTAGAGCTTCATCTGGGGCTGGCTTTGGTGCAGTCACTTCGCTCAGTGCCAAACGCCCCGGCACATTGGGATCAACAATCACAGCACGTATTTTGCTCATAAGGTTGCCCTGGCTTAGAGATTAATTTCTAGTTTTTTGGTTCGCAATGTATTGTCTGTAATAGTGTGTAATAGATAGATTCACTATTGATTCTTAACTGCAAATTCCTGAAATTAGGTTAACGAAATCCATCAACTACGGTATTTTGATAAACTTACAGTACTTTACAGAAGTAGAAAGTAACTTATCACAGGCAGCTAGAAGAATCAAGCATTTTGTGAAAAGATTTGTTTCATCGATGGTTGGGGAGTGGAGACTAGGGACTGGGGGGAGAATAATAACTCATTACTCATTACTCTTCTGTAGCGATCGCTTTTGGCATATTGCCAACACTTGCCAATTGCACCGTAAAGGTAGAACCTTCATATAATTTACTTTTTACAGAAATAGATCCGCCAGAGCGCAGCAGCAATTGCTGTACAATTGTCAAACCCAACCCAGCACTACCATAATCTTCTGTTACTGCTGTACGCACACGATAAAACCGATCAAAGATTTTGGGAATTTCGTTTTCGGCAATACCGATACCTGTATCTCGGAATTCTAATTGGACATAATTGCCTTGAGTACGGGCACGCACCCATACTTCTCCTCCATGAGAAGTAAATTTGATGCTGTTGTGCAATAAATTAATCACAATTTGCCTCAGCCCACCACTCACACACCAAACAGATGGGAGTTCAGTAGGTACGGTGTAGGCTAACATAATCCCTTTTTCTTGGGCTAGAGGTTGGTAGGTACTGACTACTCCAGGTACAATCTCTGAGAGACGTACCGACTCCAAAGTAGTCCCTTCTAGGTTGTGTTCTAACTGCACCAATTCCAACAAACCAGTAATCAAGGAATTTTGCTGATCGCACTGGGTATTTAACATCTGTAAATAACGTTGTCGCTGGGGGGGTTTGAGACTAGGGGAATTTAATAACGAAAGTGCTGTTTTCATGTGCGTTAGAGGTGTACGCAATTCCTGACACACATTTTTCAAATATTCATCTTTGAGTTGCTCTTTGTTGTGCAGTTCTTGATTTTGTAGCTGCAATTTAGTAGTGCGTACTTTAATGATTTGACGATTAATGTCATCTTGTCGCAGGAGTTGTTTTGCGAACAATTGATTCATGAGTAAAGTTTGGGGGACCGCTGGGCAAATAAAACTAGCAGGTAAAATTGGGGATGATTCTGGGGTAATTGCTTGTTGGATACCATCAAATACTTGCTGAATTACTCTCCCCTCAACAGTATTTATAATCAGCAACGGCTGGTTTTTATTAGTCTTTACCTTCCCCGATGTTCGATTTTTGGTTTTTTTTAGTGGCCGATGAGCCAAAATTAAACTACAAAACTGGGGCGATAACACCATCAGAAAGTTTTCCCGTCGCAGTTGGCTATCGGGTGGCAGATGAACGGGGACATGATTAGGAGATGAGGAAGATGAGGGGGTATTTACTCTTCCTTCTCCCTCATCTTCCTCATCTTCCTCATTTCCTCCTACTCTTTCTTCAATCTGGCAAGTATAGATGAGACTAGACGCACCTACCGAAGATTGATAACGCGCTAATTCTGATTGCCAAATTTTTTCTGGTGGTAGCTTCACCCATAAAGTCGCTGCAATTTGCTCCTCAATTAGTAAATCAATTTGCGCTCTCACTAGTGATAGCAGAGTAGCAGGACTGAGGGACAATGGTTTAGGAGGCGCTTGCACTCCCATCACCAGTTGATAAACAGACAGATCCTTAGCTAGAGAAACATTCATGAGTCAAGCACAAAAAGGATGAAGCAAGAAATAATTCTGTCTTCGATTTTCACCTTTATGTGTGCATTTTTTACAAAATCCCCACGGAAATAAATATAAACTATAAAAAATTGGGGATTGGGGAAGAATCAAGGGGACAGGGGGGCAAGGGAGAAGAGTTTTCTCCTCCACTCCCCGCACCCCGCCCCTCTGCCTGTTTTCAAAGCCCAAGGGAACTCCAAGAAATAAATTATCCAATGTTGTGGGGCGGGCAAGATGCCATAGGTGTCAAGTTAAGGTCTCAGACCAAATGTCAACAGACCTAGCAGCCGTTCGTCGATGTCGTTGACGAACGGCTTTGACCAAGCCCATAGAACGCAGATGCTCAACCGACCAAGGGATAAGTAGTAGTTGTGAATTGTGCGCTCGTGCGCGAACGAAAAAATATAAACTGCGAAAGACCATTTCTACAGAAATGCGTTCAATGGGTTGCTGTAAAGCCACAGCGACATCAGCACACAAATTATTGAGTACTGCATAAAAAATCCAAGTAGCAACAAAAACCGTTTCCTTGCAATGCCAATGCGTCGGGATGCATTCTAACAGTCATCTTTGTGCGAGTTTTATTGTAAATAAATTAGTAGCCTCTTTCTACACTGGTAGGATATTTAATCTTGCTCTGATTCAATGTCCTCATCTGCGATCGCTCTCAAAGGTGTGATTACTCCAAAAAAAACTTTGGCTTTCTACGTGTTTCTTACATAAACTCAAGTTTCGGAATAGGGGATACCTACGGTGAGATACGCTAACGCACTTCATAAAGCGATCGCAATTTGAGGATATCCTGCCATTCGAGATCGGTGAATGGTTGGGTAACTAGTTCTATACCAAAGTATTGTTTTGCTGTCTCTGTCAATGTCTCCACAATCTTTGCAATCCAGCCATCCTCTTCCTGTGTGTTGCAAAGTGAGGTATTCCACGGTGCTGGTTGTTCAAAGATTTCCTCAAATAAACCTTTGTCTGTAGACAAAATCATTGAGCCATGTTGAAGAATGGTATTTTTTCCCTTGCGTTGGGCACTACCAATGAATTTACTTCCATCGGCAGTAATTAAGTCAGCTGCGGTTGCTGTATTGAAGCAACTGGGATTGTGAATGTAACCCCGTCCAGCAGAACCATAATTTAACTCAATACCCAAGCTTTGCCAGCCTTGGATCAAAAAGTTACAAATTTTTTCATAAGTACCCCAGCTTTTTCCAGTACTAGCTGAGGTAATTAGGGTGTAGCTTAAGTCTCCTTGGTGGAGAACAGCTCTACCTCCCGTTGGGCGACGAACTAGATCGAGTGCCTGTCCTTGGTAGATTAAATTATGCCACTGGGCAGGCCATTGTTTTTGCAGATGTCCCAAAGAGAGAGTGTATGGACACCACGTATAAAAACGCAGGGTAGGCGGATGCTGCCCCTTTTCATATTGGTTGAACAACCAAGCATCGATCGCCATTTGCACTGCTCCTGATGTCTGAAGCATTGGGATGAAACGCCAGGTGGATGGTGATTCGGTTGCTAGTTGTTTCATCTGTTTCGGACTCTGGAAAGATATTGAAGAAGAATTCAGAATTCAGAAGTCAGAATCAAGACGATCGATAGCGAAGCGGTTTGATTTTTTTACTAAGGGACTGACAAATAAAAAATATTCAATTAACTCTTGTGGGGTGGGCATCTTGCCCGCCTTATGGACTGGGCGGGCAAGATGCCCACCCCACAATATTAGATAATTTAATTTCTTGGAGTTCCCTAATTTTCGTAAGCTGACTGCGATACCCAAAATACTGGGTATCGCGGTAGATAGTTCACGTTTCTCCACCAACCACTACATCTCGAATTCGGAGACTAGGGCCACCACAACCTACCGATAAGCCATTTTGTCCTCCCTTACCACAACCGCCGGATTCATCCCAGTAAAAATCATTACCAAGAGCCTCAATATCCGCTAATGTTTGGAATACGTTTCCTGAAAGCGTTACATCCCGCACTGGTTCAGCAATTTTGCCGTTCCTAATCATCCATGCTTCCCCAGCGCTAAAGGTGAACATTTCGCCATTCGTCATCCCACCTAACCAATTACGGGCATACACTCCTTCTTTGATATCGGTGAATAAATCTGCAACTGGCGTTTTACCCCGTTCAATCCAGGTATTTGTCATCCGCACAATGGGAGTAAAGTGATAGTTGAGACAGCGAGCGTTACCCGTAGGGGCTTCCTCCAATTTGCCAGCAGTTTCACGAGAATGTAAACGTCCAACTAAAACCCCATCTTTAATGAGTTGAGTAGTAGTAGCAGGTGTGCCCTCATCATCGTAAAAATAGCTACCGCGATGTCCCTCTGGAGCCGCACCATCAAAAATTTGGAGTTCTTCCGGGCCAAACCGCCGTCCAATGGTCATAACTTCCAGCAGATCGGGGTTTTCGTAAGCCATATCAGCCTCAGAAAGATGTCCGAAGGCTTCGTGGACGAATAAACCCGTGAGAATTGGGTCAATGACTACGGTGTAAGTGTTGCCTTTTACCGATGGCAGAGATAAAGCAGCGATCGCTCTTTGAGCTGCACCTTTTACCTGTTCATCCAAATCAGTTAAATCTTCGTAAGCTTTGCGAGAGCCAGTAGTTTCCCGTCCAGTTTGGACAGTTTCGCCATTTCTGGCGGTGGCGGCAAAGCGCATTTCCATATCCACCCAAGATTGCTCGATCAAAGTACCTTCTGAGGTAGCGATGATCACTTTTTGGGCGCTGTCACCGTAACGTACTGAAGTAGTTGTAATTCGCCGATCAACACTTTTGAGCAATTCGGCATAGCGATCGCACAACTGTTTTTTCTGTGAAAGTGGGATATTTCGGGGATCTGAACCTTTTAGAGGGAGAATGCATACTGCTTGCACCGGGTCAATGGGTGCAAGTAAAGTTTCTTCATCACCAACCATCCGCGCAGCTGCGATCGCTTCTTCAATCCGATCTTGGATTGTCGCCAGTTGGTTAAAGCAGCTTAACCCCCATCCGCCTTTATAACAAGCGCGAATATGACCACCAATGGAGATGCCTTCACTGAGAGTTTCTACCTTGTCGCCACGCAACAAGATATCAGTCCCTTCTGCTTCTTCAAGGCGAATCATTAGATAATCTACACGCCCACTGTAGCGGGCGATGAGGTCAGAAAGTAAATTTTGAGCGTCAGCAAGTGTAGTCGGCATTTCCAGGTAGTCACAATGACGAACTGCATTTATTTTGCAATTATTTGGGGAATTTCTGCTAATTAATATTATGAGGGACTGGAGATTGGGGACTGGGGACTGGAGACTAGGGACTAGGGACGCAGAGCGAAAATTCTTCTTCTCTGAACCCTTTCCTCCTCTACACCTATCACTTTTCAGACCCCAATCCCCAATCCCCAATCTTTAGCTACGGTGGGTAAGAACTGAATGATGTGCTAAGGTAATCATGTGAGAAGAAAATTCGGTTGCAGTGTTTGTTTTTAGTATTGACAGGCTTTTCCCTTTTGGTCTTAACAAGCTTGTCTCCGAAATCTAAATCTCTACACACCTATGATTTTGGAGATAATGCATGTCAATTTATGTAGGTAATCTATCCTACGAGGTCACACAAGAAGACCTCAATTCTGTTTTTGCCGAACACGGTACTGTCAAACGCGTTCAGTTACCTACTGACCGTGAAACAGGCCGTCCACGCGGCTTTGCTTTCGTAGAGATGGGCACAGAAGCAGAAGAAACAGCTGCCATTGATGCTCTCGATGGTGCTGAGTGGATGGGACGTGACCTTAAAGTGAATAAGGCTAAACCCAAAGAAGATAGAGGTGGTTCTTTTGGTGGTGGAAATCGCGGCAACAGTGGTGGCGGCGGTGGATACAACAGAAATAGTCGCTACTAAACTTTGAAGATCGCTTTAAGATCAAAAATTAAGTTTTAACGTCTTAAGGGCAGAATCATTATCTGCCCTTTTTGCACTCCGGTCTACTGGATGGCGTGGAGGAGGCAGAAGGCAGGAGGCAGAAGGCAGAAGGCAGAAAGCAGTCCCCACAAGAAGTTTCAAAAGCCTTGAATGAAAGAATAACTGGGGACTGGGGATTAGTATTTTTACTCAGCAATCAGCACTTTCAAGGCCTCCTGCCTTTCCTAATTATGCCCAGTATCAATTAAGTAGGAGATGAAAATGACACAAGTATTTGTGGGTGAAAATGAAGGAATTGAGTCAGCGTTGCGTCGATTTAAGAGGGAAGTTTCCAAAGCAGGTATTTTTCCAGACATGAGAAAGCATCGTCACTTTGAAACACCTTTGGAAAAACACAAGCGCAAAGAAGTCGCAAGGCACAAACAACGCAAGAGAAATTTCCGTCATAATTGATTTGATCATTAGCGATACTTACAGTGAGCTACGCTAACGCACTGTCTCATTAGATTCTTAGCTGTCGAAAAGGCGATCGCTGTACTCCAAAGAAGAATCTAATGAGTAGGTTTTGAGCTTCACAAAGCTTTCCTGTTATCAGATATCTATCAAAATTATTCTAAATCTTTTTGAGTTCCTGCTGTTCTGCATCGGTTAGAAGTTCTAGAGATCAGTAGTTAAAAAATAATTTATAATTAATTTATAATTCAAAATTCATCATTATTCGGTAATATTGGCAAAGTAATAATAAACTTTGTCCCCTCGCCAGGTTTTGATAAGCAGTTGACTTGTCCATTATGTTTATCCACAATAATTTGATAGCTGATCGCTAATCCTAGCCCAGTTCCCTTTCCTACGGGCTTAGTTGTGAAAGATTGCTCAAAAATTCGAGTTTGTACCTCATCGATCATACCTGGGCCGTTATCTTGGATACAAATTGTAACAGTTTGTTGCTGAAGATCAACCGATGTCGTAATGGTGATGATGTTTGGGCAACCAGCAATCTCTCGATCGGACTGGTTTTGATGGAGTTCATCAAATGCATCAATGGCATTGGCGATGATATTCATAAACACCTGGTTGAGTTGTCCAGGATAGCAGCTGATTGGAGGTAATTCACCATATTGTGTTACAACCTGGATTTTAGTGCGATCGCCCTTACCCTGGAGTCGATGTTTCAACAGCATTAAAGTACTATCGATTCCTTCGTGAATTTGAAACTCCACCTGAGATGTAATATCTGCACGAGCAAAAGTTCTCAGAGAGAGACTGATATCTTTAATCCGGCTAATTCCCTGGTGCATTGATGCCAGTAGTTTCGGCAGATCCTCTGCCAGATATTCCAAGTCGATTTCTTCAATAAGCTCTTCAATTTCCAGGTCTGGATGCGATCGCTTCTGCTGTTGGAGGTTCACCAGACGAAGTAGATTATTTACATATTCTTCAATATAGGATAAATTTCCGCTCACAAAACCAATGGGATTATTAATTTCATGACCAATACCTGCAACCAACTGTCCAAGAGTGGACATTTTCTCACTCTGGATCATTTGTAGTTGAGTTTGTTGTAACTGTTGTAGAGATTGAGTTAATTCTGCGGTGCGTTCTTGCACACGTTCTTCTAATGTGCGAGTGAGATGGGAAATTTTTAGGTGTAATTTTAAACGGGCAATGACTTCTTCTTGTTGGAAAGGCTTCGTAATATAGTCAACTGCACCAATTTCCAATCCCGCCACCTTGTCTGTAGAATCAGAGAGGGCAGTCATAAAAATCACCGGAATATTCTGAGTGATGGGATTAGTTTTTAGCCTGCGACAAGTTTCAAATCCATCTATACCCGCCATCATTACATCCAAGAGAATCAGATCGGGATGAGCATAAGCTGTTTGTTCGATCGCAGACTCTCCATCTGTTGCCATGAGGGCTTTCCAGCCACACCCCTGAATCGCTTCAGATAGCACCTTGAGATTATTTGGATTATCATCCACCAACAAAATACGTATGGGTTTCGAGAGAGGAACAGCGATCATGGATGTGACTCCGTTGTGACAAACGATTTGAGGAAATTACGGATTTTTCCGGTTTGGAAATTGGCGGTGAGTTTGCTTAACTCTGCTGCGAAGGGGGCTAACTGAGTGTTTTGTTCAATTAGTTCTTTCAACATTTCTTCGATCGCTGAGATATCCCCCATCATTGCCAGATGATAGAGTTGTTGCAAAACCTCCTGGGATGGTAGAACCCATTCACTATCAGTTATTTGCTCACTTTTTGGTTGAGATAAAGATTGGGTATATATCCACTCCACTTTCAACAGCGATCGCAATCTATCAAGTAGTTGATCAATCTGGAGGGGTTTGGGCAAGAATGCAGTTGCCCCTGCCTCTAAACTCCGCTGGCGATTTTCCTCAAAAACGCTGGCACTAGAGACGATAATCGGAATAGAACGAGTTTGCAGATTCTCTTGCAGGTGAACCATTAGCTCAAAACCATCCATATTGGGCATAGCTAAATCGAGCAAAATCACATCTGGATTGTGTTCAATTGCCATCTGTAACCCATGTTTGCCGTCAGTCGCTTCTAGGGTTTGACAGCCAATTTCTTGTAGCAGACTGGTTAATATAGAACAGTGGTTGCGATCGTCATCGACAATGAGAATTTGAGGCGCACTACCCCGAATCCCGATAATTTTCTGGGGAGTTGGGGCATAGGTGTTGCCCGTCGTAGACATCGCTTTTTCCTGCCAGTCATTTATGCCTAGTCCGTCGTAGACATCGAGTGGTACTGGTACTGTCAAATCCAGCCAAAACAGACTTCCTTCGCCCAGGTGACTCTGCACCTGAATTTCACTCCCCATCAATGCCGCAATTCTTTGGCTAATTGCCAATCCCAAACCAGTACCTTCAGATCGCTGTCCGGCTTCACCAACTTGCTCAAAGGGCAAAAAGATTTTCTCTAGTTGGTCTGGTGACATTCCAATACCCGTATCTTCAATCTGAAAACGAATATTGAGAGTTGGGGATTGGGGATTGGGGGTTGGGGATTGGTTATTTTCCCTGTTCCTAGTCCCCAGTCCCCAGTCCCCAGCCTCCAGTACCTCCACTTTAAACGTGACGCTACCGCTATCTGTAAATTTGATCGCGTTGCCCAACAAGTTAATTAATACTTGCCGCAGACGTTTTTCATCAACTTCAATGGTGAGTGGTAGGCGATCGCTAATTAAGATATTAAATCCAATCCCTTTCTGTTGGGCGCGGATACCACAAATCTCAGTTACACCATGTAAGAAATTGGGCAGATGCACATTAGTGACAACTAAATCCAATTTTCTCGCTTCTATCTTTGAGAGATCGAGAATGTCATTGATCAGCATCAAAAGGTGTGAGCCGCATTGGTAGATAATGCTAACTCCTTCTAGGTTTTTAGCTGTCATATTTGGCGATCCTTCTAGTACCTGGGCAAAACCAAGGATGCCATTGAGAGGTGTGCGTAGTTCGTGGCTCATATTGGCAAGAAACTCACTCTTGGCCTGATTGGCAGCATCAGCAGCAAGCTTTGCCTCAACTAATTCATGAGTTCGTTCTTCGACTTTCGTCTCTAGGGTTTTGGAATAATCCAATAGTTGGCTGTTGGCAATTTCCAGTTGGCGATTTGTTTCTTCTAACTTCCGCTGTTTATAGGCATTAGTTGTTGCAATCACACTGCCGATAAAGGCGGCTAAGGTTGGTGTTACTGGAATTAAAACACCATATAAAAACATCCCATAGCCACCCCATAGATAGGCTCCACTCATGCCTACAGTTGCCCAAAGAATTTTGCCGCCGGGAATCCGCAGCCTGCTACTGGATAATAACCAACTGCCCGTAGAACCAATGACAGAACACAAAACAATCCAGAGTGATACAGAAATGCCAGAAACACCGTGCAGACTGGCTTTTCCTGTTTTTGCTCCTCGTACTAGTTGATGAGCAATATTGGCATGAACAACCACACCTGGAGTCGGTTTTTGAGCAGAGATCCAGGAAGAGAAGGGTGTGCTGAAGAAATCATTAGTACTGGAGGCGATTGAGCCAATAAATACCATGCGATCGCGCATCAAATCTGCCGGGATTTTCCCTGCTAACACATCGCGCATCGCAACTGTCCGAAATGCTGCATCGGTTCCATACCAATTGAGCAGAATTTGATAGCCTCCTAAATCGGCATCGGTATAACCTGCTTCTTGATTTTGCAGTGGTAAGTAAATTTCTTTACCCAACCGAAACTTTTGTTTTTTGGGATCAATGCTTTCTAAGCTAATTTTTTCAGCTTCGAGGTACTTCAGGGCTACCAGGGTTGCCAGTCCGGCTTTAATGGTGTTTTGCTCTTTGGCATCTTCAGCGGTGAGCAACGCCCGACGCACAAAGCGATCGCCATCTAATACCAAATCGGCTAATCCTACCTGATCCTTTTTTTTCAATTCCGGTGGGGGATTGACGCGTTCACCGGTAATTTTCTCAACTCCAATTAAATTGGGAGTGTTGCGGAAGACTTGCACAAGTTGCTCATGTCCGTTTCCTTCTGGTAAATCTCGATAGAGATCCAAGCCAATGGCGCGGGGTTGCTGCGATCGGATTTTTTCGATTAATTGTGCCAGCGCCCAGTCTGGAATCGGCCATTTACGTACTGATTGGATATCGCGCTCATCGATTGTAACAATCACAATCTCATCAGCGTAGGCGTAGCCCTCCATAGGCATCACTTGTGAAGATCGCTGACGAACCCATTCGTCACGAATTTTCCATTCTGGTAAATTAAAAAGTCCCAACGATTGCCCAACTATAACCGTTAAAGCAACGCTGGGAGTAATAATCAAAACGCTACGAGTACGTTGGATAAAAGCCTGGAATCTGCGCCACATATTGGGAATTGGGGACTAGGGACTGGGGACTGGGGACTAGGAATTGGGGACTGGGAACTGTAAAGAATTCACTACCTCCTCTCCCCCCACGCCCAATCCCCAATGCCTAAATTGGCATTATTTAGTAGATGCTAATAAGTTTGCTTTGACAATTTCCTTTAAACTCACTGAAGACAGAAGTTCTTCCCATTGTTTGCGGAGGTTTGCATTGTTAGGTTCGGAGGTGTATGCCGTGGCCAGTGTTGCCACACAGTCATACCAAACACCATTTTTACCGAAAGCAGTAGCTCGCTTCAAAGCATCTTGCTCTTGCATTGCAGTTGCCAACTCAGCACTGGGCTGGATACGCTGAACCCAACCATCGACGTAAGGCGTACTTGGGCTGAGTTGTCCATCTAGTTTGAGCGCTAGAAACCATTGATAGTTTTTACCAGCGACTAAAGCGGGTGCATTAGCTGGTAATTTGATTGCGATTATCCCAGTTTTCTCCGCAACTGGAATGTTCATCTGATACTGCATATTGCCAGCTTCATCCTTGAGGCTGAATACGGCTTCTTGGGCATTGGAAGTTGGAAGATATACCAGTATTGTGGGACGCTCGGACACTGTTGTGCCATAGAAGTTTTGAGGCAAGAGAGCGATTAGCGCTGGTGGTTCTGTTGTACTTACAGTTGATGAATTCAAATAGTAATTACCAACGCGAGAAGCACCTCCTGTTGCTTGTTGGGGCGCACCCTTCCCAGCAGTCGGAGTAAACAGGTTGCCGCGAGAAGCACCTCCTGTTGCTTGTTGGGGCGCACCCTTCCCAGCAGTCGGAGTAAACAGGTTGCCGCGAGAAGCTCCTCCCGTTGCTTGTTGGGGCGCACCCTTCCCAACAATCGGAGTAAACAGGTTGCCGCGAGAAGCTCCTCCCGTTGCTTGACTAGGAGAGCCACTGTTGATCGGTGGAGTAAATGTAACAGCATGGGCGCTATATGTACTGCAAGCAATCAGAGCGATGACGCTCAATATACTAGTTAAATATCGACGTTTCATGATGTTTTACCTCGTCTAATTGCAATTTGATACAAAATATGTTTCCTGTGACTATGACCAGAAACTAAATCCAAGCAACAGTCAAAAGATGTTGAGTTTTGGATTTGTGTGACTCAGAAGGGGGAAAGTGCATAGCGGGATGTTAGTCCGGCATGAATCAAAAGAGTCTAAAGTCTCAAATTCGGGAACTTCTAGTATAGGCAAAAATTAGCGGAATCACTGTAAAAATAGTATGTATTCGCTACAACAGACTGCGTATTATTACTTATCTAGATCCAGTTTCCAATCAAAACAAAGGCAGACCAAAAGAAGGGATCGTGGAAATCAGTTTGGCGGATTAGGCTAATTTGTGCTTGTCTTAGGGCTTCGGCTTTAGTGATTTTAGGCTGTTGCAGTTGGTCATAGAAGCGAGTCATGAGCATAGCGGCTGCCCGATCTTTAACGGGCCATAGGGTGGCGATAGTTGAGCGAGCGCCAGATTTGACAGCCAAGCCTGCTAGCCCCAGGACGGCGCGATCGTCACCTGCTGCGGTATCACAGGCACTTAGTACCAGCAACTCAATGGCTTTCGATGGATCGCTACCCCGACTTTTCAGAAGTTCAGATAATTCTTTAACGTTGACTTCTCCATCCCAAGTCAGCAAAAAGGTATCTTCAAGACGCGAGCTAAACTGTCCGTGGGTTGCGAGGTGGACAATATCTGCGCTACTAGATTTCACCCGTTCTGCCAGGGCTTGACTGGTAAATCCCTGATTTAGCAGCAGAGAGGAGGACATTGCCTTGGAGATTTGTTTCACTTCTGATTCCACAGCAGGTAAAGCACTAAAGCCTGCACGAGCTTGGCTAATGCCACCCACGATCGCAGTGATGTGATTTTGATGAAGCGATCGCGTCGTCATTAATTGCAATCCTGGTGAGAGGGCGACTGCATACTTCTCGATGAGATATTCTTTACCGTCATACAAAGCTGCTATCGGAATATTCCGCAACCGACCATCCAAAACAAACACCAATGTCTTAGTATCAATGAATGCTCCATCTACTTCTGATGGACGAATCAACCAATCATAAATCTGTTGGGACAATCGATTCTGATCTTTGGAATCAGAGACAGGGTTGAGAGCAACTAAAAAGTTATCTAGAGTCTGCTGAATTTCAGTTTGAGATTTGTGAGTTACATAAGAACGGAGTGGTTGTCCGGCTTTCGAGAGGATTACTGTTAAACGATCTGGTAAGATAATGGGATAAACGACCGTTGCATTGGGATCAACTCGATCGATTTGTTCAGTTTTATCTAAACAAGCTTCTCGAAAAAAGTTATCGAGTTCGGCAATTTGGAGTGCCTCAATTAATTCACGAGCTTGCATTAGTGCTGCTTGACTCGGTTGATTATCTAAAAGTAAATCAACTAGTTCTCGGTAGATAGGCTCCACACTGCTGCGAAAAGAGAATTGGACATCAGGGTTGATAGCTACCAAATCCCCCCGCAGCGCCTTTAAGGCATTGACTGCTTCTGTATAGGCGGTAATTGCTTGGGAGCGATCGCCTTGTTGTTTATATAACTGTCCCATCTGCCAAGCAGATTGAGCAATGATATCATTCGCTTGGAGTTGATGGGCAATATCGAGAGATTTCTGAGTTAATTCCTGTGCTTCAGATACCTGCTGTGTACGACGATAGAGTTTTCCCCACTGATGCAGCGTGTATGCTTGGGCTTGAGCATCTTGGATTTCTTGTGCAGACTGGAGTGTGACTGCCATCAGTTGCGCTAAATCTTTTAGCGGTAGGATTTGCTCAGGATTTGACTGGCGATTGAGGGTAGCCACAAAATTGATCGCGGCGTAGAGGGAGGTGTGACTGGGGGGTAGTTCCCGGAGTTGTTGGAGTAGTTGAGGTGCAAGTGGGGTAGCGAATTCCGGTTTGTTGTAATCGAGAAAGAGTTTGAACTGAGCTAAACGCCCTTGTAACCGATCGCTGGGATTTGTCGCTAAGAGTTGAGCCTGTTCAAAGTTATCTAATGCTGCTTCTGGATCTTGTAAGTTAACGGCAGTTTGGCCTAGGTTGAGAAGAATAGAACTTAACTGCGGTTGGGCTGAAATTTTGTGGGCGATCGCTAAACTTTGCTCTAAAACCAGTTTACTGTTACTAGAGTCGCCAATTATTTGCAGAGCTAAACCAAGCGATCGCAATCCGCTAATTTTGATTTCATTATCCGGCATCCCTTGGAGTTTTTGAGTCAGCACCTCTAATTGTTGTTTGGAACGACGGTAAAATCCCAAACTTTGTAAAGCTTGTGCCTGGTTGATTTGACTACCCAAGCTTCCCATTGTGTCGCCTGCTTGCTCATAAAATTTTTGAGCTTGTTGCCAATTTTCCAGAGCGGTTTCAGCTTTACCAGTATGCAATTGCAAATTTGCCTGGGTATTGAGTACCTGTGCCCAAAGAACAGCATCAGCAGAAGGAATGGAGGTTTGCAACAATTTCAGACTTTGCTCAATAGACTTTTGGGCTGCTGGCCATTGATTAAGTTCTTGTTGTGCCAGTGAAAGGTAACTCCAGCTTAGGGCTTCGTTCAGGCGATCGCCTTGGGTATGATACTGTTGTGCTGCCGTTTGCCAAATTGTCACGGCTTCTGCAAAGCGTCCTGAACGGTAGAGGTTCCGTCCCTGTTCTAGCCAATTGCTAGATTCAGGAGAAGAGATTACTGGGGTTGTTGCAGGTGGAAATGCTTTTACAGGTGTAATGTTCAATGCTAAACACAAACTTAAAATACTGAAGCTAACATATAGCCAACGAGTTTGTTTAATTCCGAAAGCCATAGATAATTACTTATTATTGAGCAGTTTGTTTCAAGATTAGTCACAGCACCAGTGTTGATAAAATGACTAGATTTTATGTATAATTCCCAACTTATAATGCCAGCTATCAGTTAATGAGCGATCGCATACAATTAAAATACTGTGTCATTCCGGCTTACAGCTATTTTCAGGTAAATAGACCACGCGGTAGGGTCACAGCAATGCTCATTAGTCAACTTAACGTGAAACTGCTTGTCCGCCGGGAATTTCAATTCCCGTCTCATAGTTAAAGTCATCTGAAGATGACTAAATATCGCCAAAAATCTCCAGTCTACTTCAGTAGACTTAAGCCGATTAGTCCGAAAATTTATTTTTGAAGTAATAAGTAATGATTAATGGGTATTACTCATTACTCATTACTCATTACTCATTTATTTCCGGGCGGGCATGGAAGCCAACAGATAAGCTATTTCCAGCTTAAGTTGACACCTATAAGCAATGCTCTGCCCTGACGGCTTTGAGATGCACAGCGCGATCGCCCTTGGCGTCTTGTAGAGAAAAATACGAAGTCCATCTACTTGCCCATTAATTTTTAATTTTTAATTTTTAATTTGGAGCGAAGCGACATGACCACCTTCTTTCGCAGCGATGCAGATTTAGATTTCCCCGATAGCGACGGTAAACCAATGGCAGACAATACCGAACAGTTTCGTTGGATCGTCCTAATTAAAGAAAATCTAGAAATTTTATTTGCTAACGAACCTAACGTGTTTGTGGCGGGAGATTTGCTCTGGTTCCCGGTGAAATCGCGCTTAATCTCACCAGTTGCACCAGATACAATGGTGGTATTTGGTAGACCGAAGGGACGGCGCGGGTCTTACAAACAGTGGCAGGAAGACAATATTGCCCCACAAGTGGTATGGGAAATTCTCTCACCCAGCAACAATGCAAATGAGATCGAACGCAAGCTAGAATTTTACCAAACTTATGGGGTGGAAGAATACTATCAGTATGACCCAGACCGCTACGAACTCAAAGGTTGGCGTCGGCTTGGTGAACAGTTACTACCAATTGCTCAGATAGATGGATGGACAAGTCCTCTGTTGGGAATTCGGTTTGCAGTGGGCAACCATGAACTGGTGATTTATAGACCAGATGGGCGGGAATTCTTGAGTTCAGTGGAGTTGGAGCAACGGGCTGAACAGGAACGTCAACGGGCTGAACAGGCGGAGCAACAATTGCAGGATATGCAGGCGTTGCTTCAGCAGTATCGCGATCGCTTTGGGGAATTAGACCGTTAATACCAAAAAATTAACTCCTCTTAAGCGCAGCACAGGTTAATGGTTGTTGCACCTGAGCAGAAGATTTATCTGCAATTAACTCAACGTTACCCTGGGCATTGCGATGCCAAGTTGTAGCCTCAATGATAACCTCCGGTGATGAGGGAATTTGAGCATTGTTCTCACCCGTTTTCCGGTATGCAGAGAGATCGCGGATATCAGACCAAGTGCGATCGCTCGTGACTTGCTGATTGGGATTTTGCGGCACACCACCCCGTCCCGTTGCCACAAAACGACTGCCTTGATTGCTGGCGCAGCCTGTGACAATTTGCTGCGATGGATCAATTACATTTACTGGCAGTTCCACTAAGCCAGAGTTTGGATCGATGCCAATGGTATTGATTTGCACATTCCCATTCACACCTAACTGTGAACTCGCCGTAATATCATTGTCAGGGGTGAGTTGATCGCGGAATTTTAGTCCAAAGATGCCTTGGGTGGTGATTTGGATATTACCACCCTTGCCTCGTACCGCATTGGCAATAATATCGCTATTTTCTGAGCCGGCGATGATGGGTGCATTGATGCTAATATTACCCCCATTCCCTGAGCCGCCAGCTGTTGATGAAATCAGACTATTATCTCGTAGAAACAACAGGCTGCTGGCGGACAATGCAATATTGCCACCATTACCAGATTCCGTTTGTGCCTGGATAAACCCCCGATCCTTTAATTGGATGGTATCTGCATTGATGTTAATATTGCCACCATTTCCCCTACCTTGACTGGTGACACTGACTGTCCCGCTATCCGTCAGCGTCAACTTCGGTGTGGTAATGCTCACAGTACCAGCATTGGCTGTGAGTATATCTGGCAGACCAAATCGCTGCCGCAATAACGGATCGGGTCGGAGGCTGGAGGCGTTAATACTACTATTACTTGCCCGACCTTGACCACTGATTGCGATCGATTCAGTAGCGTTGATGCTCAAATCTCCCCCATTTCCGACAAAAAATGCGGTAGCGGCAACTGCTCCCCCATCCAGAATTTGCAATTTGGCAGTGTTCAGCGTCAAGGTTTTGGCACTTCCGGTTGCAAATGTAATTGAGCTAATGTTGCTGTAAAGTCCAGAAGGGCTTTCTCCAATCACTGTGGTGCTGGTGTTGCGAATCGTCACTTTACCAGTAGCAGCACTGCCAAAGGTAGTCGAAGACAGTGATGCACCGCTTGATATTAGTAGACTATTGCTATTGACGAAAACATCACCAGCATTCCCAGTACTTAGTGTAGCAGTATTAATGCTGGTAATGTTACCAGCATTAGTGGGTGAAAAGCCAGACAGTTCGATCGCAGTTGCATCGATGTGAATATTTCCACCGGAAGCTTTTCCAAGGGTTGTGCTATTCAACCCAGCCCCCTGCTTGAGGGTAAGCCTGGGAGTAATTATGCTGATTTTCCCACTAGCTCCGATACCCAAAGCTTCACTACGTACCCCGCTGCGAATTGTAGCATCAGCTGTTGTGCCAATCAAATCAATGGCCTCCGTAGCCTGGAGGTGAATGTCACCGCCGGGGAGATTGCCGAAATTTTGCGCCAGTACCAGAGAGCCATCGGTAAATTGAATCTGCCTACCCTGAATTTGCACGGAGCCTGCATTCACCCCGCTGATATCTAATAGCGATCGCTGTGCCAGTTTAATATCGCCAAAGCTTTGTACATCGCCATATCCCAATGTATAGCCTTGTGCGGTTAGTATCAAGTTGACCAATCCTGCACCCTTTACACTACCCAATTCAACTCGCCCTCTTTCAGCGCTCAAGGTTGCCCCATTTAAATATAGGTCGCCACCCACTAAAGCTAGGGTATTTCCCGGCTGTACTTGCAGTTTTGTCGCACTGGGAATTCGAGCCAGGGGAGCCAGAGTCAGTCCACTGGGATTGCTCAAGGAGTGTCCAGTGCCTTGAACGGTGATTGATGCCGGATTGTTGCCCAGTTGCAACCCAATGGGAACATTGATACTCAATAACGGGGCAGCTTGAGAATTAATGGCGCTAAATTCAACCCCATTGGCAAATTTAATACTGTTAGCAGTTGTACCAATAAATGAACCGCCGATGTTCAGTTGGGCATTAGCTCCAAAAATTATCCCACTAGGGTTGATCAAGAACATACTAATGGGATTGTTACCATTAATTGTCTGAATTAAGCCATCAATGTGAGATATATTACCGCCAGTCACACGGCTAAAGATGGTAGAAATGTTGGGCGTGTTCATTAAATTAAACGTAACTGAACCGCCAGTGGGAACCGAAAACTGCTGGAAACTATGAAAAAGATTACTATTGGCGGCATTGCCGTTAGTAATGCTGAAGTTATTACCACTTTGAGAGACAGTAGTACTGAGGGTGTTATCAGATGTCACCTGAGCGATCGCGCAGCGACTCCAAAGGAGTATCGCAAGTAACAGTATTCCTTGAGTCAATAACCCACTTGTGAATCGAAAAGCGATCGCTCTCATACCATAAATCCTACTCTTATCTTCTGGATATTAGAATTCCCAAAATAGTCATCTAGCTAGCACCCTTTGTCTAGAATCAAAATGCTGGGGTCAACACGGTACTTGAGAAGATAAGTATAACGACGTGAAAAAACCAAACTATGCAAAGATAATTTGGATGAATCAGGGTTTTGTGCATGGAGTGAGCCAAGTTACAGCGTTTGCCCTGGTTGCCCTTACGGGTGTACCTCACGTAAATGAGAACCGCTATACTATTGGACTCAACTGCAACAAATGCAAACTGCTATATATTTTTAATCGTTAATTGTTCCATCAGGCATGACCGCACCACGCAAATCTGCACCAGTTAGATTTGTACTACTCATTTCTGCTCTGATTAGATTTGCTTTACTTAAATTAGCGCCAGTCAAGTTTGTCCTAGCAAGATAGGCATCAACTAAGTCTGCTTCCGTGAGGTTAGCCCCACGCAGGTTAGCCCGACTTAAATCAACTCTATTTAACCTTGCAAAACTCAAATTTACCCCACTCATCTGGCATCTAGTCAGTTTAGCATCTGCCATAATTGCACCATACAAGTTAACACCTGTAAGTTCGGCATCAATAAGATTTGACCGTTCCAGCCTGGCGTTCATCAGGTTAGCACCTTTTAAATTAGCACCCCCGATGTTAGTATCTGCCAGAGAGGCATTATACAAAATCGCTTCACTCAAGTTAGCGTCACTCAAATCGGCATAACGTAGCGTTGCTTCACTCAAGTTAGCACCACTCAAATCAACTTTAGATAAATCTACACCAGTTAAATCAGCGCCTCGCAGGTCAGCCTTATGCAGGTTAGCACCCCGTAAACTAGCAGAATACATTCTCTTTTCTTCTCGCAGGTTAGCACCACGCAAGCACGCACCAGTTAGATTTGCACCACTCAAATCGGCACCACGCAAATCGGCATCCATCAAGTTAGTATCTAACATATACGCCAAGGTTAAATTGGCATTACGCAAATCAGCACCCTGCAAAGTTGCACCATGTAAATTAGCATCATGCAGGTTAGCACTGATTAAACTTGCCTGATTTAAGTTCGCGCCACTTAGCTTTGTACAAACTAGATTTGCTTTATTTAGGATTCCTCGATTTAGATAGCTAAAAATTAGAATAGCATTACCCAAATCTGCTTTATTTAAAGCTATACCAATCAAGTCTGCACCAAACAAATTTACTCCATTTAAGTTAGCCTCAACAAATTTTGTTTCTCCATTTTCATATCGCTGAAGAAGTTCATTAGCATCCATATTTTTCCTATCTCAATTATCATAATCTTTCCAAATTTTTCCCGACTCAAGAATATTCAAAAGTTACGATTACTCTTTGGTAGAAGGTACTATAAATTGACAAGTATTATTATCATCAATCGCGAGTGCATTTTTTTGATGAGGATTAACTAATGTTCTCATTTCTAGAGATGAATCTTTCTTAAACGGTTGATATCCGTTAGTGCTGGGTGATATATTGCCATATAAACCTCGCATAGATTGGATGATTGCACTAGCTGCTTGGATATTCTCATCCGGCTTACCTAGAGATATAACAGCACTATTTAGTTTAGATTCAAGCTCTCTAATAGTTGGACAAGTATGAAATAATCTCAGCAATAAATCATCAAGTTGTTCAGCTTTCAGTTTCAACCAGTCTTCTTCATTGAAAGTAAACTTTTTGTAAAGTGCAGAGAATAAAACTATTTTAGCCCTAAGTGGGTTAGTATACTTCATAATATTTTGCCGTAAATCAAACTGATTGTATTGATTTTTGGTTTGATTATTTGGAGATTTATCTATAGAATTTGATGATATTTGCCCAGAATTATCAAATTTCTGTTCTTCTGGATGAGGTTGATTTAATAATATTCCTGTTGCTTCTTCTGGATGAGGTTGATTTAATAATATTCCTGTTACTTCATCAGGCATTATATATAGCTTCTGCATTTCATGAGAAATAATACTGGCGAGTAGGGCGTATTCGACTTGTTTATTAAGGGTTTTTACAACTTTAGATAAACTATAATTTAAGTTATTTATAGTTGGATTTAATCTGTATAACTCTTGAATTAATTCCTGTAATTTAAACCTATCTAGCGTCTCTTCATCATTCTCCCAAATATTTTTACAAGCTGAGTATATTAATTTTTTAATTCGTTTTGAGTTCTCATGCTGTTCTAAATGTTTGGTTACTGAATCGAGGCTAGATATAGTTTTCATCAGCAAATCTCCGGCACAGGTATTAAATAGCAATAAACAAGACTTACGCACTGAAAATTTTAAACCTAGATTCCTCCTAACTTTAAAAAGGGGAACCCTAAGAGCCAACTTTTTAAGGTCATTGGTGGATCTTTAGTGCGTAAGTCCGAACGAGTGATAAGATTAGCCCTTTCAAGATAACTCATAAAATCTCTTTTTCTCTGAGCTATATCTGTGTCGGAAGTGGTTTATAAGTTATTTATTTAACCACGAGGCACAGAGAAAAGTCTGAGGGCAAAAAACCTCTGTTGGCGCAGCCAGCCTCAGATATCAGTCTTTCCAAGATAGAGAACACATAGAAAAGAGGTTTAAAGAGGAATTCATTTTCAAGAATTTATACTCGGCATTGAAAGGGCTGGTCTTATGTTATACCCTTTTTATCTAGCTTGTGTAGTTATGTCAAGCAACTTTGCCCACAGGTTAAGGCAAGAGACGCGGTGAATCGCCGTCTCTACAATAATCAGTCTTTTGTGTTGACGGCGATTTATCCTGTCTCTATGATCTAGAATTTTCATCAAAAAATCTTAACCGAACCCTATTGGCTTGGGGTTGGTGTTAAATTACTTAAACCTTACCGCTTCCTATCAAATACAACAGCGCCATCCGAACGGCGACACCACTGGTAACTTGCGATTGAATGAGGCTAAATTCTGGGTCATCCATTAAATCAGAACTAATTTCGACACCTCGATTAACTGGGCCTGGATGCAAAACTTTGACGTTAGGTTTACAGAGTTGCAGCTTTGCACGTGTAATGCCAAATAAATGATGATATTCTCGCAAACTTGGTAGTAAATGAGCCGTCATACGTTCTTTTTGCAAGCGCAAAGTCATCACAAAATCGGCATTCTGTAAAGCTGGTTCTAGCTGCCAGTGAATAAAAAGTTGTTGATTTGGGGAGTGGGATGAGAGAATTGGTTTTTCTCCTGCTGCTTCCTGACCTTCTGTCTCTTCCAAGATATACTCGGCAAATAACTTGGGTAAAAGGGTGGGTGGTGCTGCGAGATGCACTTCGGCACCACTGGCAATCAAACTCCAAATATTCGATCGCGCCACACGAGAATGGAGAATATCTCCAATAATGGCAATTTTTTTCCCTTTTAAAAGTTCTAGCCGGGGACTAGCTGGGTCAATGAGAGTAGTTATGGTAAATAAATCTAGCAATGCTTGGGAAGGATGCTCATGTTGACCATCACCAGCATTGAGGACGCTAACTTTTACACCTAGACGATCCATTTCAGCCGCGATCGCATTTGGTACTCCTGCCTCTCGATGGCGGACTACCATAATATCAGTTCCCATCGCTAAATAGGTTTTCGCCGTGTCGAGAATTGTTTCTCCCTTAGTCATAGAAGATGTGGCTGCGGCAAAGTTCAGCGTATCCGCACTTAAGCGTTTGGCTGCGAGTTCAAAACTGCTGCGAGTACGGGTAGACGATTCAAAAAATAAATTCGCCACCACCTGTCCCTGCAAGGTTGGCACTTTCTTCGTTCGCCGTGATAGTACCTCTTGAAAGCTGGCCGCAGTTTGCAAAACAGTATCGTATTCAGTGGTAGTGAAGTCAGCCAGGGAAAGAATGTGATGACGATTCCAAGTGTTAGTAGGCATAAATAGCTATCAGTTTCCTGCATAGAGAGCGATCGCATCTCTACAGCTTTTTAATTTACAGATGCAGAGGAAATGATATCACCTGTCTTCTATCAAATTAGATATCTATTATTTTCTCATTAGTTCTGGTTAAAGATAGGTAAACTGATGCTCTTACTGGCTACCCTTGCCCTTGGCGCGTCTTTTCAGGGTACAAATTGCAAAAATTGCAAGGAACCCAGCTATACTTTCAATGCACGACATCTGAAAAATTAAGTAAATGCCGACACTTGGGTAAAGCTGATACTAATGCCCGTACTGGTGCATATTTGTCTTTTTTTAGACATTTAAATTGGGATGCTCCCATTTTTACCAATAAATACTGAGAGATCGTAAATTATGCAAGTATGTCTGGTTACAGGTGGTAACTCTGGTGTAGGTTTAATGACGGCTGTAGGTTTAGCCAAATTAGGCAATCATGTATTTATTGCTTGTCGTTCGGCAAATAAAGCTGCAAAAGCTATAGACTATATCCGCCAAACTACCGGAAATCAAAATGTGACATTTTTACCTCTTGATCTAGCTTCTTTAGATTCAGTTCGCAACTGTGTGAAACTATTTAATGACAAAAATTTACCATTACATATATTAGTCAACAATGCGGGTATATTCAACCGCAGAGGCATAACAAAAGAAGGTTTTGAACTGATTTGGGGGACTAACTATTTAGGTCATTTTTTACTCACTTATTTATTACTAGAAAAATTGCAAGAATCTGCCCCTAGTCGCATTATTATGTTAGCGTCAGATTTGGCATTATCTCCAAGTGGTATTGACTGGAATTTATTAGTTAAAAGAACACCATTAAATTTTATCAAATTATATGCCGTTTCTAAATTCTCTTTATTGCTTTTAACAAGAGAACTTTCTCAGCGATTAAATAATTCTCAAGTCACTGTTAACGCAATACATCCAGGCTTTGTGCAATCAAATATTACTATATGGCATCGTCTCAGTAAATATTTAGGTTTAGGTATTTCCTCGGAATCTGGAGCATATAGCACCCTTATTTGCGCTACTTCCCCAGATTACCAAAATGTTAGTGGAAAATTTTTAGATAGTCATACTCAAGAAATTCTATTACCGAAGGTAGCACAAAATCAAGAATTATCAGATCAATTATGGGAACGTAGTTTATTATGGGCTGGTTGCAACCAACAGCAGAAGACAAAAAAAATTAATTATGATGGGAATGATGAAATTTGGGGGCCAAACTCTCTCCTTCTAACCAGTAATGAAATAGCTGATATTACCCAATATGTTTTTGATGAAGTTTTAAGTAAATTCCCAATAAAAATATTATTAAAACAGGTAGTTAAATCTTTTATTAGATTTGATATTGGGTCATTGTTCATTATATTGATTCAGGTTTTTACTAAATCTTTTTACATGGAAAGACATTTAGATTCACCTGCAATTTTGCAATTATGTCAAGATAAAAATTTATTAGAAAGGCTGAATGCTCATTTAGGGGAAAATTTAGTATTATGGCGATCGGAATTGTGGGTAAACTATCCCGCCCAGCAATTAATTCCTTTTTGGCATCAAGACTCTTATCCTAAACTCCTGAAAGGAGATGGTAAAACTATCCATGCTTATATAGCTTTGACAGAAGTTAATGAATATAATGGATTTGAGTATATACCTAATATTTACTTAAAAGATTGCCAGATAAAAGGAACCGATCCTTTTAGTGGTAATCAATTTTTTGAAATCAGTGATGAAGTCGCCCAAAAAGCCATTCCTGTGGTGCTACGTCCTGGGGAATTTGTATTATTTACTGATAGATTATTACATCGTTCAGTACGTAATAATAGCGGTAAAGTCCGACTTTCTTTAACTTTACGGTTGACTCAGCCAGAGGTAAAAGTATTACCGGGTTATACTTCTAATTTTCAGGAACCTGTAATTTTACAATCACAAAAATAGCTGAGAGTATCAAATATTCACCCATTCCTCTGGCTTCTTAATTCATTTTTAGCGGGGGAATCTGAAAACTTATGATTAAGTTGGTAAATGGAAAACGTTTAAAGCTAAAGAAATTAGGCTGAGGAAGGTTAAAAACCCAATTGTATCTAGCATTGTAGTCACTAATGGGCCACTAACCAAAGCAGGGTCTAGTTTCAAGCGCTTCAAAGCCATTGGTAGTAAAGTGCCGAGTGTAACAGCCACAATTGTATTAGTTGCCATTACCATACCGGCAATTAAAGCCACCCATCGCTCTTGGGGGCGCGCCCAAATTAAGGAAAGCAGTATCATCGTTGTGGCTAAAGCGAAAGCTGTACCTAAACCAGCTAGAAGTTCCTTGCGGAGAATTTTTAAGGTATCTTTGGGTGTTACTTCTCCCACTCCCAAGCCGCGAATTGTTACTGTTAATGATTGAATGCCAACAGTACCACCTGTGTTAGAAAAAATCGGCATAATTACTGCTAAAACTGGCACTGCGGCAATTACAGATTGAAAAGGCGCGATCGCACTGGCTGCACCAATATACAGGGCCATGATGCCCAACAGCCAAGGCAAGCGGTTACGGATGGTGAGTAAGGGAGAGGATAAAGCTGCTTCATCACCACTCACACCCCCCAGTTTTTGGATATCTTCTGTGGCTTCTTCTTCCAAAATATCCATGACATCATCAATGGTGACAATGCCTACCAATCGGTCTTCCCGATCAACTACAGGGATAGCGATTAAGTCGTAGCGCTGCATGATTCGCGCCACTTCTTCTTGAGGGGTTTCAGTTGTAACTTTAATGACGCGATCGCTAGCGATATCTTTGATGAAAACATCGGGAAAGGTAAACAGCAATTGGCGCAGTGAAACTACTCTCACCAGCGTCCGGTTGTCGTCTGTGACGTAGGCGTAGTAAATCGTCTCCTTGTCTTCATCCTGACGGCGGATCTTGCTCAAGGCTTCACCGACAGTCAATCCTTGACGCAACCGGACATATTCGGTTGTCATCACCCGCCCAGCCGTGCCTTCTGGATAACCGAGAATCGTTGCTGTTGCTTGCCTTTCTTCTTGACTCAGTTCTTGTAATAGCCGTTTGATGACTCCAGCAGGTAGTTCATCAAACAATTCTGCCCGTTCGTCGGGACTCATCGCTTCTACAAGTTGCACTACCTGGACATCATGCAGAGAATTAATTAGTTCTTCCTGCACCACTGTAGGCAGATATTCAAATACATCAATTGCCTGAGCTTTGTTGAGTAAACGGAATGCGATCGCCCGTTGTTTTTCAGGCAATTGTGTAATGTAGTCTCCCACATCCACAGGTTGCAAGCGATTTAAATCCCATTTCAACTGGTTCAAATCGGTAGTATCAGTCAGCAAATCACGAATATCTTGTGTGAGCATGATATATATCTCCTAAGTCTCCCCCGCGCTGGGAGACTTCCTCGCCAGTTCAGAGGAGGTTGATACTGCCATCTGGTGGACTATTGCCCATAAAATTTCAACAATTCAATATCGCTAAATCAAGGCATCGCTGTTGATCATCCTAACCCGGAATAGCACTCTCCGGTACATACTGAGACTACAGTATTTAATGATTGTGATAAATATCACTATTGTATAGCCTTGGTAACTGATTTTTAAGTAATTTTCGTGTAACTTAAGGTAGATTTTACTACTACAACAATAAGCTCTGTCAAGCCAATCAACGAATTCACTCCGAAACTTTACAGAGTTAAAATATTGCCAATATCTCAGTATTATTTTGGATCGAGCAACTTCATCCATAGTCACCTGGATGACGAAGAATCAACAAAAAGAATTCATTATGCCTTAAGAAAACTGAGATTTAAGTATAAATTTTTATAAAAATCAAGAGGTGTTTGAACAAGTATCATATTTTAGTTCGGAATCACCAAAATTAAGTACCCAGAAACCTATTAACAGGAGATAATAATAAACTTACTACCCTCCACTGTTGTCCCATCAACCATTACAGAACTTGTTCTGACTTGGTTTAGGTAATTCAGTTCACAGTCACAGGGTCGAATTTTGCAAGTTGTTCTGAACCAAACCATGAAAACATCTACCAAATTGCTAACTCGCCTAGACTATTACTACCAGCAAATCAAAACGATCATCCTGACTCGGCAAAATCCGATTACTGGTTTACTACCTGCGAGTACAGCGATTACAGCCCACGGTGATTATACTGATGCCTGGGTGCGAGACAACGTTTACAGCATTTTGGCAGTTTGGGGTTTAGGACTTGCATACCGCAAAATTGACGATGATAAGGGACGCACCTATGAACTAGAACACAGTGTCATCAAACTAATGCGCGGGTTGCTATTTGCGATGATGCGACAGGCTCATAAAGTAGAGACATTTAAACATACTCAGTCGCTACTAGATGGACTGCACGCCAAATATAATACTGCCACTGGTGACATTGTTGTTGGTGATGACGAATGGGGACATTTGCAACTTGATGCCACATCTATATTTTTATTGATGTTGGCACAAATGACGGCAGCAGGATTGCCAATAATTTATACCATTGATGAAGTGAATTTCGTCCAAAATTTAGTTTACTACATTGGACGAGCTTACCGCACTCCAGATTACGGCATTTGGGAACGTGGTAATAAAATTAATCGTGGTAGTGCTGAGTTAAATGCCAGTTCCGTAGGTATGGCAAAAGCTGCTTTAGAAGCTATCAACGGACTGGATTTGTTTGGTGTGCGTGGTAGTCAAGCATCAGTTATTCATGTGCTGCCAGATGAAATCGCCCGTGCTCGAATTACTTTAGAATCCTTATTACCGAGGGAATCTGGTTCCAAAGAAATTGATGCGGCGCTGTTAAGTATTATTAGTTATCCTGCCTTTGCAGTGGAAGATTTGGAGTTACGCGATCGCACCTTAAACGATATTATCAATAAACTCGCAGGTAAATACGGCTGCAAACGCTTTCTGCGTGATGGACACCAAACCGTTTTAGAAGATCATCAGCGCTTGCACTACGAACCATTAGAACTCAAGCAATTTGAGCATATCGAATGCGAATGGCCGTTATTTTTCACTTATTTAGTTCTAGATGGATTATTTCGCGGCGAACAAGAACAAGTTAAAAAATACCAAAATCTTTTAGAATCATTACTTATAGAACAAAATGGTTTGCGTTTATTGCCAGAACTTTATTATGTTCCCGCCGAAAATATCGAGGCTGAAAAGTTAGCACCACAAACGCAACCACGTTTACCTAATGAAAATATTCCCTTGGTGTGGGCACAGAGTTTATATTTTCTCAGTGAAATGTTGAGTGAAGGGTTACTGGCGGTTGGTGATATCGATCCTCTGGGAAGACATTTGTGTGTTGGGAAACAGCGAGAGTCATTAGTACAAATTGCTTTATTAGCAGAAGATGAAGATTTACAGAAGAAATTAGAAGTTCACGGAATTGAAGCACAAACGCCTACCCAAGTAGAACCGATTCAAGTGAGAAAAGCTGGAGAGTTTTCAGCTATTTATACCCAAATTGGACGTAACAACAAACTTGGTTTAACTGGGCGGCCAGTGCGGCGGCTGCGGAGTTTAACAACATCTAGAATTTTTCGGATTAGTGGTGAAACAATTGTCTTTTTGCCTTCATTCTCAGATTCTCAACAGTTTTATTTAACTCTTGATTACCATTTTCTGCTAGATCAAATTAGAAGCGAACTAGCTTATATTCAAAAATATTGGAGCGATTTAGGGCGTCCTACTTTAACTTTAATGTTGACGCACACCATGTTAGAAGTCGGTTCAGAAGCGTTACTAGAACTGATGCAAGAATTGAAAGATGGAGTTTGTAACGGTGTGCGAGTGAAATTAGGGCGGCTAAATCAGTTAATGCTAACAGCTGGAATCCAAAGAATTGATTTTCTCCCCAATGCAGAATTCTCGCGATCGCCACTAAAAAATTCTAGCCCACGTTGCTATTATCTAGCTTATCATCCTGAGAAGAACTGGCGCTTAGGACATACCCAAGAATTTCAAATGGAGTATGAAACCAACTTTGGGTTATTACTTTCTTACTTGCGTTCATCAGAGAATATTTACGAACAAATTGAGTTATTGCAAACTTTAACTCGCTTACAGGGAACGGAATTTGATACGGGGTATGGTGGCCCAGGATATCCAGTCACCGTAGGCGATTTACTCGACGAAGTTTATACCAAAGCTGGAGATTTAGGCATTTGGGCGGTAGTGCGTCGGGCTGCGGGGTTGCGCCAAATGGTTGATATCAGCCTATCAGATGCAGTAACGAGTATTTTGGTGCGGGGTAAGCAAATTGCTGTGGGTAAAGCTTACAGCGAAGCGTCCTTAATTACCGTACCCATGTCCCACAATGAAATTGCCGATAAAATTAATCATTTCTGTCGTGACGATATTCGCGATCGCGTCCTCACTCAAGAGATTTTAATCTATCTTGGTATCTTAATTCGCTCAGAACCCGAACTATTCCAGGGACTACTAACCCTGAGAGTCGGCTATCTCATCTTATTGATTACCAGCGAACTAGCGCGGGAATTATACGTCACTCAAGATGAAGCTTACGATTACCTAATGCAACTTTCACCCTTTGATGTGAAAATGCGCTTGCGTCAGGTATTAACTGGATATACTGGCATGAGTAACCTGTTGCGCCAACAAGAATCACTGCATGTCAAACAAAAAGAAAGTGATATTGCTTGGGTAGTTTTACCAGCAATAGCAGAAGGAATAGAAGTCCCGCCGGGTGGTTGGCGGCGGTTTCGCCAAGCCGAGGGTGCGACGGGGCGCGTACCAAAAGAATTTTTTAAGCAAGTTTGGCTATTAATGCAGCATTGCAAAGGTTTAGTAATTGGCGATAAATTAGAGCGCCGCAATCGTTTAGATAGTGAGATAATGTTGTCGGAAATGACAGCCGGGGAAAGAAATTTTGCTCTGTTGGTTGAGCATTTGCTGAATAAAATCGAAGCTCCAGAATATCGCCAAGTTAGTATTGAAGCATTAATCGAATTAGCTGCGATCGCAGCCAATAATCCCAACCTGCAAATCGAAGAATATATTGTGCTGGATGTGTTAATTGGCCATGCAGTGCGATTGGCGTGGTTAGAGAATCATAGTCAACGCAGCGATCGCTATGATGAGGATAAAGCGAGTGCGTGGCGATCGTTTTACAATACCTCTCCTAGAGATTGTGCTAGTTATATTTTGAAGGCATTTAGGTTCTTGACAAAATTTGGCGAAGTCAGTGCAGCTTAATTATTGTGGGAAATGTTTTGCAAAAATTCTCTAACTTCTGTTGGTTTGCGGAGAATAATAACTTGCTGATTTGGTCTTGGCTGACTAAGTTTTTCTAGGATTCCAGGACGACGAATAATTGGGTATGACCAGATATATTTGAGAAATTCCCAGTTCAATCTCTCAGGGCAATCTGATGCCATATCAGGCCTAGATTGTCCAGCATAGATAAAACGACGTTTAATCACTCGCAACAAACATAAAATTCGGGGAAAATCCAAAAAAATTACCGTATCTGCAACCGACAAACGAAGGTCGAGAGTACCCCCATAGTTACCATCCATAATCCAAGATTCTCGTCGGGTTAGGTCTTGGATAATACTTTGCCATTCAGTTTTTGGAGTCTCAACCCAACCAGGATTCCAGTACCAAGCATCCAAGTGAATCACTTCTAAACCTAAAATGCTTCCCAGTGCGCGGGCTAAGGTAGATTTACCAGCACCCCCAGAACCAATCATCAAGATTTTCTTCACTTTAGGTTCGCACCTTCTTTTTCAAGCTCAACACGGTAAGCATTGCTCACCCAAATAACCGTCTTCAGCGCAACTCAATACGCCGCTACAATAGTACCACTACAAGGATTATGCCCAAATTATTGATATTATGACCACTGCTACGACTGTAAAAACTGAGTATGAAGCGATTATTGGTTTAGAAACCCATTGTCAACTGAGTACCAACACCAAGATTTTCTCTAATAGCTCTACGGCATTTGGTGCTGACCCAAATACTAACATTGACCCGATTTGTATGGGTTTACCTGGGGTTTTACCTGTACTCAATGAGAAAGTATTAGAATACGCTGTCAAGGCTGGTTTGGCACTAAATTGTCAAATCGCTAAATATAGTAAATTTGACCGCAAACAGTATTTTTATCCAGATTTACCCAAAAATTACCAAATTTCTCAATACGATCTACCGATCGCAGAACATGGTTGGTTAGAAATTGAGTTGGTAGATGCTGAGGGGAATCCGATTCGCAAACGCATTGGTATTACGCGTTTGCACATGGAAGAAGATGCGGGAAAATTGGTACACGCTGGTAGCGATCGCCTTTCTGGTTCTTCCTATTCTTTGGTAGACTACAATCGCGCAGGTATACCCTTAGTAGAAATTGTTTCGGAACCCGATCTGCGTTCTGGATTAGAAGCTGCTGAATATGCCGAAGAATTACGCCGGATTGTGCGGTATCTCGGTGTGAGTGATGGGAATATGCAGGAGGGATCTCTGCGCTGCGATGTCAACATTTCCGTGCGTCCGGTGGGACGAAAGGAATTTGGCACCAAGGTAGAAATTAAAAACATGAACTCATTCAGCGCCATCCAACGGGCGATTGACTACGAAATTGAGCGCCAAATCGCCGCCATCGAAGCAGGCGATCGCATTATCCAAGAAACTCGTCTCTGGGAAGAAGGCGCTCAACGCACAAGTAGTATGCGGGTGAAGGAAGGTTCAAGCGATTATCGCTACTTCCCCGAACCAGATTTAGCACCAATTGAGGTGTCAAATGCACAATTAGAGCAATGGCGTAGCGAACTACCAGAATTACCAGCCCAAAAACGCCATCATTATGAAAGTGAGTTGGGGCTTTCCCCTTACGATGCGCGAGTGTTGACAGAAGATCGTTCAATAGCCGAATATTTTGAAACTGCGATCGCATCTGGAGCAAATGCCAAAGCCTCTGCTAACTGGATTACTCAAGATATCGCAGCCCATCTCAATAAGCAAAAACTCAGTATTACTGAAATCGCCCTGACTCCCACCAATTTAGCAGATATCATCACTCGCATTGAAACGGGCAAAATTAGCAATGCTCAAGCTAAAGAAAAGCTCCCAGATTTACTGAGTGGTATTTCTCCTGAGAAAGCCTTTGCAGGTCAAGAGTTAATCACCGATCCTAGTGTACTGGAACCCATCGTTGATGAAGTCATAGCCGCCAATCCCAAAGAACTAGAAAAGTATCGCAACGGTAACACCAACCTCAAAGGCTTCTTTGTCGGACAAGTTCTGAAAAAGACAGGCAAACGTGCCGATCCTAAGCTGACTAACGAATTGGTCGAGAAAAAACTGAATGCTTAAGTAGTTAGGCGTAAATAATTATTGTTGGCATAAGGCCAGGGAGCAGAGAAGAAGCAAGGGAGAAGAGTTTTTCCCTCTGCACCCCTCTGCTTCTTTTCAATGCCCCATAACCAATTTAAGTATTTTCCCGGTCTTCCTTCACAAAGTCTTCATATAAAAGTTGGTGACAACCCTCATACCTAAAATGATATGCTGTGGTAAGTAGATGCACCCTGATGATCTGGAGAGCTGCTTAAGTAGCTCTCTTTTTTATTTTATTTTTGTGGTATTTACGGGTAAAATTTAATACAGCAAATATACCTGGCGATTAGAAATCGCGGCTACACAAACCAAATCCGCCTGCGCGGACTCAAGAAATTGGAAACTCACGGAGGTGAGTTTTGTCTGTATAGCTGCGTTCGCCCTTGGCGTGCCGGAGGCATCATTCTATTCGCTAGGGCTAGATATGGATATAATTCAGAAAATTTTTAGAAATAATCTCAATAAATAAGTATTAACCCTTAAAAAATAGATAAGAGAGAGTACAATACTGCTGGGATTTTGTATTTTTAACTCGGAATTGGGTTTTGGGAAAAGGTTAAAGGTTTTTTCTTCCCCTTTTCCCCAAAACCCGACAAGTATTGAGAGATTGTTTGAAATATTAACTCCCCGCTTCCCATTGCTAACGAGTGCGTAGGCCTAGCCCGCCGGAGGCATCGCTAGAGTTTGGTTCTATATTGCTAACTGTGGTTTGGTTTAGGTAATTGTAGACTCTTCTCGAAACTTCACGGACAAAATCTCCAGCTTTGCGATCGTAGTTTGGTCTTTGCACCAAAATGCCTGCTAAATAGCTTTTGCCGTTGGGCATTTCAATAATACCTGCATCACCGATGATAAATCTCAATGTGCCAGTTTTGTGAGCAATGGTAGCTCCTTTACCAATACCAGCCGGTAGCAAACTATTAGTTTTGACACGGCGCATAATCCCTAAAACTTGATTGCGGCTGTTTGGGGATAGTAAACGATTGTTAGAAACTAACGCCGCCAACCTGACCAAATCTTTAGAACTCGTTGTATTTGTGCCAGCGATATCTGGAAGTAGATTCCGAAGTGCTGTATTTTGCAATCCCCAGCTACGAAAACGTTGACTAACTTTTGCTGCACCACCCAAGCGATCGAGAACCAGATTTGTGGCGGTATTATCACTGATTGTCATCATCAAGGTAGCAGTTTCTAGCACGCTAAATTTAGTTCCGATGGGTTTATATTGCATAATTCCAGATTCACCCACCTTTAAATCGCGCCGCATCACTAATTTATCTGTTAGTTTAATTCTACCAGCATCTATTTCTTGGAAAAGAGCCACTAACAAGGGAAATTTGATTGTACTGGCAGCAGAAAATCTTTTTTCGCCATTAATATCTATATAGTTACCTGTATCTAAATCTAAGAAAAATATTCCCGGATTCAATGATTTATAAGTTGCTAACAATGCGCGAATTTGAGAACTGATGCCTTGCATTTCTTGACCAAGATTGACAACTCCTGCAAATGTTGAAGCATCAGTAGAATTGATGGCAATATCTTCTCTATTTTCCCCAGAGATGCTATTGCTTTGACGGTCAAAAGAGTTAAACTTTACAATCCAATGGGAACGAGAATCTCCCCTAATGGATAAATTACGCGAAGTAAGATGATAACCTGGAGCAAATTGGATGACAAAACGAGTTGTTTGACTGTCCAGGTTTCCGATCCGAATTTCTTTGATTGCATTACCAAAAGCTTTTTTAACACTATCTGAATTAAAATTAGTTCCAGGTAAGTCAATTACCAATCGATTAGGATTATCTAATAAAAAGGCTTTTGGTTGGATTCCAGAAGTTGTAGTTAGGTGTAATTGGTTTTGCTTAGAGTCAAAGTACCAAGACTGTAATCGTGAGGCTTTAGCTTGTCCTGCAACTAGAAGCAAACTGCTTAAACCGATCGCAAGTAAATGTGATTTCATGTTGTGATTGTAGGTGTGCAACGATGTAGCAAATAATCAACTTTACCTTAGATTGTTTTCTGAGGATCGCACTGGAATTCCGGAGAAAAATTCAGAAATGCTGTTGAGTTATTTTTTGAAATGATGTTTAGGATTAGAACAGCACAAAAAATCATCATTACTTATCAAAGTAAATCGCTCACAGTTTCACTGATGATGTGAGTTGACAACCACAGAAATTGTTAATCTAGCGGAACGACGAGCCAAAGATTAATTATGTTTCCAACTTAGGGATTATCAAGAAATTATCCAATTTTATGGGGTGGGGTCTCGCTTGTTCATAAATAAGGGCAGACAAGATGTCCACCCACAAGAAAAGTTAGATGTTTTTTTATTTGGAAGTCCCTTATATTTTATACACTCACGTTAAAAGAAATCAGCCACCCAAGGCGATGCACCTGCAAATATTTGCGTAGCTGCTGATATAGCTGTTTCTGTCCCATGTAGTTTTCCGGCTATTTGTAAATGGTAGGGAGTGAACAAACTTGTATATAGTGGTGCTAGTTCTCTGACATCTAGCTGCAATTCACCTTTTCCACCTTTTGTAACTTCACCGCGTCCATTGGCAACAGAAAGGATGAATTTACCATTGTTTGCATCTAGCAAATTATCTTGAATATCTAGGTGCAATTCAGCTTGAATTCCCGATGGATAACCACGCATTTCCAATGCCTTGACTACATCTACTACCCGCAGCATCCAACGCATCGTATGTTTGAGTTTGGCAGTTTGCTCTGGTAGCAGCAATGTTAAAGAATCGCTCACAGAACTCCTCCATCGCACCTGCTCAATTTGGGAGCGATGACTGGCCAGAAAAGACCAGAATGATTGTGCAGCCGCAACTGTGAGAATTACCCAATCCTTGACCCGCAGGATTGTGCCATCTTCTGTTGAATGTTGACTGAAGAGGATATATCCTTGGGGTTTCTCTTTAGTACCGATAAAATATGCGTAAAATGTTTCTTTATCATCTGGCTGGATTAAGCGCTCCCAGATTGCTGGATGTCGGTCTAAATATCCATGCGTTAGTCTCGCCTGCTGCTGATATAGTTCGTGAAAGACTTGATGATTTAGCGGAAATATTGGTTGCAAAGGTAGGGGTTGCTCTCGCAATTGGATACTTTTAGTCGGAACTTCCCAATTACACCAGCTACCCCCTTGTTCATACCCGACTTTTCGGTACAAGCCTTGAACTGCTGGATAAAGAGCAGAGAGCGGTATACCTCTAGCATAAAGTTCTTTGAGGGTCTGTTCCATAAGAGCGATCGCAGCTCCCGAACCACGATACTCTGGAGCAATGCCCACTACTGCAATTCCTGTCATTGGTACACGCAAACCACCCCACCACTGGCCCATATCCAAAGTTGCCAATCCACCAATTAATTGCTCTGACTCACGAATAATACGGAAATTTTCTACGCCAATCAGATTGATATAAGCTTCCTCACCTCCAAGTGCGCTGATAAAACACTGCTCAAAGATATGCCCAAGGTGCTGGATATCTTGTGAATCGGTAAGAGTGCTGTATTCAAATTGAGCCGTCATCTCTTATACCATTAGTAGAACAAAATCACAATCATACTACAGCAGGCGTTGCCTCAATGCTTTACCGAATTTTAGATTTTAAATTTGGAATTTTGGAATTGAAGATTCAAAATTAAAGAGTTGCCTCCGAATTTAACGCCAGAATAAATCTAAAATCTAACCATTAATTGATGAGCCTCTGACTTGATTGCTAGGGTCAATCTAAAATCCAAAATTGTTTGACCAATCTCATAGCTAAAAAGCCCCAAAATCAAGCTAAGATATACTATTGTACGTTTGCGTTTAACTGTCGAAAGACTTATACTTAATTAAATGTATTTGTTAATGGGTGGCTTCAGGACTATTTTTTACATTCATAGGGTTTGGTGCATCGCCCGTAAGTTGCTCTTAACAAACTACTTACAAAAAATATGTTAATAAGCTGGATTTACCTCATCATCGCAATCCTCTTTGAGGTTTCAGGCACAACCTGCATGAAGTTATCGGAGGGATTTACAAAAATAGTTCCTTCCGTATTAATATTTGTCTGCTATGGATTTTGTTTTACTTTTTTGACCCTTGCTCTCAAGAGACTTGAAGTAAGTGTGGCTTATTCCGTCTGGGCTGGATTGGGAACTATTCTAATTGCTATTATTGGGATTATTTGGTTTCGTGAATCTGCCACATTGATTAAACTTTTGTCGATTTCCTTAATAATCATAGGGGTAATTGGCATAAATGCAAGTCAATAAAAAGGAATCAGAATTCAGGAGTCAGAATTCAGAATTCAGAATACTCTACCCATGTACCCTTACAGGGAAGCAAGCTACGTGCAGCGTCCCGTAGGGAAGGGATAGAGTAATAACATTGTTGTTTAAAATTCAATCCTAGTTTCGCCCACAAGGGGTGTTAGCGCAGTGGAACAAAGTACGATTTTAAACCAATATTCATTACCCAATCGTACAGAATTCATACTGAATTCTGACTCCTGAGTTCTGAATTCTTCTTATAAAAAATACCTAGAATTCGGCACTCTAATTTCTCTATATACGTAAGTATCCTTGCCCATCGGCAAACTATCACCTAGAAAAATCTGGAAGACCGCTCTTATGGGTTCCTATCAATGATAATTTTAAGCATTGGGAACCCCTAAAAATCAAAGTTTATGAACGCAGCCGACGACAAAACGATTGTTCGCGAGTATTTCAATTCCACAGGGTTTGACCGTTGGAAGCGAATTTACGGCGATGGCGAAGTCAACAAAGTCCAACTAGACATCCGCAATGGACACCAGCAAACCGTGGATACAGTTCTCGGTTGGCTGAAGGCTGATAACAATTTACCAGAGTTATCAATCTGTGATGCTGGGTGTGGTGTCGGTAGTCTCAGCATTCCCCTAGCGGTAGATGGTGCTAAAGTCTATGCCACCGATATTTCTGAAAAAATGGTGGAAGAAGGCAGAGATAGAGCCAAGCAAACCTTGGGAAATGATGAAAATCCCACTTTTGCTGTACAGGATTTGGAATCGCTGAGTGGTAGCTACCATACTGTTATTTGCCTAGATGTTCTCATTCATTATCCTCAAGAGAAAGCTGATGAGATGATATCTCACCTCTGTTCTTTGGCACAGTCGCGGATAATTATCAGTTTTGCGCCAAAGACCTGCGCCCTAAGTATACTCAAGAAAATTGGCAGTTTCTTTCCTGGGCCAAGTAAAGCCACTCGTGCATATTTGCACCGTGAGGCTGATGTGGTAAGAATCTTGGAAAGTAATGGCTTTTCTTTAGAAAGACGGGCAATGACGAAGACTCGCTTCTATTTTTCTCGCCTACTGGAAGCTACACGCAAGTAAGGTTAAAATCGCAGCAAAGGATATATATCCTTTGCTGCAATTTGACAATAATTATTGGGTAAAAAAAACTACCGCCCCACAACCATCTTAAAATTGTGTAACGCCGAATTTTTATAGGAAAATAAGTATACTAAAATATTACATGATTACTGGGTATCTTGTACGCGCTTAATAACACTGTTTCTTCAAGCAAGGTAGGCAAAAAGTCTAATGCAAAAGCTAAAAAACTGTCGCTGGCATTAGATTGATATAGTGGAACCTTTGTGAAAGTCAGGTTAAAATCACTAGCAAAGTGTAAATCTGAAGTGAAACTATGAAAACTGCTGAAAAATTAGCTGCCGGTTGGCTACTGACACTTGGATTCATGTTTGTAACGCTATCAGCAACAGCGGTATTTGAAAAAATTGCTACACGTAAAGTGATTATACTGCCTGAAGATAAGTATGATTTTCCCTCACCTTATGCTACTTATGAAAATGATGATACTGCTGTTAGTGGTCTAATTTTTGGTGTCCCTACCCTAACACTGGGCACGTGGTTAGCATTGGGATTATACCGTCAAAGTCGGCAGGAGAAAAAGGCGCTTAATCAACAAGTTAGCGATCGCCTGCAATCGATTTTTTATGAGATGCTACAAGAAAATCAGGGGCGCGTAACTGTTTTAGGCTTTGCAATGCAGTCACAATTACCCGCAGCCCACGCCAGACAATATTTAGATGAAAAAGCTAAAGAATTCAATGCAAACTTTAAGGTGAACGAAGAAGGGGCTGTATCATATCATTTTGATGTCTAATTGTCATTTGTCATTGATTATTTGTCCTTGTTATTAACTAAATGACTAATGACCAATGACTAATGACTAATAATCAACTTACGGCTAAGTCTAATGACGCAGATTTTTTTGAGCGTAGCTGCCATTTTAGGCGGTTTGTCGGTTGCTGCTGGTGCTTTTGCTTCCCATGCCTTGCGAGAAAAAATTAGTGAGCGATCGCTAGAAATTTTTGAAACTGGCGCTCGTTACCAAATGTATCATGCTCTAGCACTTTTTTTAGTAGCCATCCTAATTAGTCGTACCGAGTCCCCTCAACCCACTCTAATCGCCAGTGGATGGCTATTTCTCATTGGCATTGCTATTTTCTCAGGAAGCTTGTATGCCCTTAGCTTAACCGGTATTAAATCCTTAGGAGCGATCGCACCACTAGGCGGTGCAGCTTTTCTTGCTGGTTGGGGCACTTTAGCTTTTGCCGCCTGGAATTTGAAGTTGTAAAACATTAGAGTTAGGAATTAAAAACTCTTAACTCCTAATACCAATTCTTTTTAAAAATGCACATAATAAATCTCCCTGTAATCTCCCAAAGCTATCGGGAGATAAATTATACAGCTTCCATATACAAACTTTTATGAAACCCGTACTGGTGGTTTTGGTTTTTGTGCAAGATGAACTGCGATTTCTAATTGCTAGGTATTTTTTCTAAAGTTGGGATACACCCAATATTTTTCAACAAATAGGATTACCAAACTCATAAAACTTATTTCCGTAATATTACAGAAGTCATAAATACAGAAAAACAATAAACTGCACAAGTATATTACTAAATAGCAACTATTAAATTTTACATTTGTAATATCATTCAGACCTATAAACGGCGCAACCTGCTTTGGTACTCACTATTATTTACCGTACTCAGTGCTGAGTGCTGAGTGAGGAGAGGAGTACTTGCTACTTTCGCACTTGGGTTTTTGCCCTGCCTGTGAGCGGGGTATCAACTCAGCACTGGCTAAACGCCCCGCTACTGCTAACAGCACTCGGAACTCAACACTCTTCATTCCTGGCTGCACAATAGGAGTAAATTCATAAATGATAGTTAATACAAAAAACTATTTGAAAAGAATTTTTACGTTGCTTAGTCACTTAAGTGATAAATGGAGCATTGTTCAAAAAATTAGCTATGGCTATATTGTAGCAGTCAGTATTGCTTTTATAGGCACTACAAGTGGTTTGTTAATTGCATATCGCTATGAAACAGTTGCCCAAAAGCAGTTGAGTTTATCTTATCAGCAAGAATCTCTATTAAAAAATTTAGAAAATACAATAACTAGAGTGAGACTACATCCGCAAAGATTAGTTACTGTATTAGAAAATACTATTTGATTAGAATTTGAAAAGAAGAAGTTCATAGACGAAATTAATCACTTTAATCAGCAGTTGTCTGAACTAAAAATATTTATAAATACTCATCCTGATAATTTGACAACCAACGATACAGATTTGTTAAATTTATTAGTAAATTATCAAAAAAATACACAAAAATATACTGAAACAGTAAAACTTTTTTGGCAGGAGATAGAACAAAATCAATCATCTGCAACAGAAGCAAAAGCTAATCAAGAGCAGCTATTGTTTTTTTTTAGTCAAGAAGCCGAACTTTCAGTTGAGTTTGAGAAACTTTCAGACGAATTAATTCGGATTATCGGAGATGCTGAAATTCAACAAAAGCAAGCAAAAGCTAGTTTTGAGAGCGCCCAAATATTGCGGATTAAAGTTATTGTTGGAAGTATGCTGCTATCAGCTGCGATCGCAGTTATACTAGCACTATATACCAGTAAGTTAATCGCCCATCCCCTACAAATAGTTACTGACGTTGCCAGGAAAATCACGGAAGAGTCAAATTTTGAACTCAGAGCTAATATTACAAGTAATGATGAAGTAGGTACATTAGCTACTTCCCTGAATCAATTAGTAGAATGGGTGGGAGATTACACCCACGAACTAAAGCTAGCTCACCAAAGTTTAGAACAACGCGTAGAAGAACGAACCCAAGAACTAGAAGTAGCTCGCCAAAATTTAGAGCAACGGGTAGAAGAACGAACCCAAGAACTTCAAAAAACTCTGCAAAACTTAAAAGAAGCCCAAGGACGATTAATTCAAACAGAAAAAATGTCGTCTCTTGGGCAGATGGTAGCAGGCATAGCTCATGAAATCAATAATCCTGTTAATTTTATTTATGGAAATATTCAATGCGCTAGTGATTATACTCAAGATTTACTTAATCTAGTTAATTTGTATCAGCAACACTACCAAAATCCTATCTATTTAATAAAAGAAAATATTGAAGAAATAGATTTAAACTTTATTAATAAAGATTTGCCAGTTTTACTTTCTTCTATGAAAATTGGTGCTGAACGCATTCGAGAAATTGTGTTATCTTTGCGGAACTTTTCTCGATTAGATGAAGCTGATATGAAAGAGGTAGATATTCATGAAGGAATTGACAATACTCTGTTAATTTTGAATCACAGACTTCAACGAGAAATTGAAGTCATTAAAAAATATGGAGATTTACCCTTAGTTGAGTGTTATCCAGCACAACTCAATCAGGTATTTATGAATATCCTGAGTAATGCGATAGATGCTCTGCTAGATCAGAAAACTCATTCAGACAAAAGTAAAAACATTATTATAAATACATCAAAGATAGATGATACTTGTATCAAAGTAGGGATTAGAGATAACGGCCCTGGAATTCCACCAGAGATTCAAAATAAACTATTTGACCCTTTTTTTACAACTAAGCCAGTCGGGAAAGGTACTGGTTTAGGTTTAAGCATTTGTTATCAAATAATTGATAAACACCAAGGGAAAATAGAAGTGATGTCGGAATTTCAACAAGGGACGGAGTTTGCAATCATTTTACCTATTAAAACACAAACAAACTAGTAAGTAGGCGAGAAAATTTATAACTATGTAACGAAAATTTAACCATAAGTACTAGGGTTAAATTTTACATTTTGTGTAGTATAGTTTCCTTTTTCTCCCCTAGTTGTAAGGCCATCAATGACCGCATAGGCGATGGTAGTACTCATCATCAAATATTTGCCCAGATAGCTCATCCTTTTTTTAGAAGCGATTGCGGTTGATTTATTAGCTTGCACTCAAAACGCATTTATATTCTGGCTGGACAAAGCTTTGAAATAGAAATATTACCAAATGGAAGGGTAAGATATTTATGACTAAGGCAAATTTTCAAGGGATGACCAAACAAGAGTTAAGAGTTTATGTGTTGGAACATCAAGACGATGGGAAGCTTTTTATGCATTAACGGACAAACTTAGAGAAGAACCAGGAATTGAAATTACCTCAACAGAGCAGATGCATGAGCTAATTGAAGCAAGGTTAGATGAGGTTGATGTAAGAGATGCTCATACAGCATTAGAGGAAGTTGCAGGGTTGGGGACAACAACCTTTGAAGACATTAAAATGGAGCTAGGGATATGAGCTACCAAGTAGCATTAGCACCCTCAACTGTGTAGAAAATTACACAATTGGACTCAGAGATGCAGCAACGATTAGCACAAAAGTTAGAGGAACTAGCATTAAATCCACGTCCAGAAGATGCTCATCTATTGAAGGATAGGTTGTATAAGGTTCGTTTGGATCAATACCGCATTATTTATCAAATTCAGGAAACCCTTACTACTAACAGTGATAAAGATTGCACATCTCTAAGATTATTAAAGCTTATTTGGAAAAGCGATCGCCTATATGCTACTCAATCGCAACCAAAATAAAACATCAAAACCCTTGAATTCACAATTGACTTTACCACTATGCAACCAAAAATCTCACAGAATATCTGCCAACTTTACCAGCAAACTATTTGCTAAATCTGTATCAACACTATTTTCTTCACTAACTAACAAGTGTTTCACAGCAGATAATCTGTCATGATTTTCAGAAATTCTCCAAGATTCTTCTAAATTTACTGCAAAATCAAACAGCGATCGCTCTCCTAAGTGCTGTCTTACTTTCACTGCTACACTATCATTACTTACCAAAAATTCTTTGATCGTATCTAATTGAAAATTACCCAATATTTCGTCATGTCCCCACGTTTCTAGCCAGTCTCCATCCACATCTTCAACGTAAATATTGACAAAATCAACCCCATAAGTTAACCAGTTCTGCTGCATTTGTCGCGCTGTTGCTAAAGCTTCAGCAAATGTATCTACTTGATTGTTGCAGTGAGTTTCTCTTTTGTTAGCCATAAAAGCTCTAATTAGCACGTAAGTATGTAGGCTAGAACACAAATCTGAAATATCAAATTCCTGAAATTTCACGAAAATTTTAAATATTTGCCACCAGAAAGGTAATCACTGTTATACAGGGCCACGTTGACTAACTGGTTTACAAAATTAGCATCCTTGGGATTGTAGCTTAAGAACAACCCTCTTTCGATTTCCCACGATCGCAGTGTATTTTGCCAAGCTTCGTACTTTTGGTGATTAAGTTCTTCACTAACACTTGTAACTTGAATGCACAGTGGTTGATTATTACGACTAACAATCAAATCTGTTGCCATCGAAAGGTCGGCAATATAACGCTGCCAAAAACTACCTTCTCGCTGAACTATATCTTCGGCTATTGATCTAATAATATCATTATCGACCTGATTAAATTCGCCTGCCATCAATTTTTGTTTCCAAATATAAAACTTGGAGTCACTTGCATTGATCCATCTGGGAAAGAGATAACCATACCAATATCTCTCAATCGGCGTCATTAACTCAAACTTTGCTTTTTGCTCTTCTGAAGGTAATGATTTGATTATCAGCCATATTGTAGAATCCGTAATCACCTCTAGCAGAAAGGCAATGACAAAGGGTTTTGCAGTCAGGGAACCTGGTTTGATGTTCTTTACCCAACGATTGATTTCATCTAATCTTCTCGCTAAATTATGATCTACCGAGGAGGCTTGGAGGGTAAGGGAATTTAGCTTATCCTTAATCTCTTGTGCTTGCAAACGATGCCCTACTTTCAGAAGATAACTCTTTTTTTACACACTTTCAACTAAATCTTAACCCAAAAATGTCTTTAGTTAATTTCCTAATGTCATTAAATATTCTCTAGGTCGATGCCCTGTGTACGTAAAACCTCCCGCAGTCGAGCAATTTCTTGCTCGGCTTGTTGGGCACGCTCTTCTGCCTGTTGGGCACGTAAACGTTCTTGTTCAGCCAATTCTTCTGATGATAGTATTAATTGATTTTCAGTAGTGAAGAATCTTAATTTACCTTCATAAACTCCCAAATAAAGTTCTAACTGCTGACTCCACAAACGTCCATCAGTGGTTACTTGGATTTCTTGATACTTACCATCAACTAAATGAAATCCCTGAAGTTCGGTTGTTACAGGGTCAAACCAGAAATAATCTGGTGTACGGAAGGTATCTTGGTAAACTTGTTTTTTTAAACCTTTATCGACTGCTGTCGTTGAACTTGACAAAATTTCCACAATCAGGTTTGGATATTTGCCGTCTTCTTGCCAAACTACCCAACTCTTACGGTCTTTTTTCTGGGTTCCCAAAACTACAAAAAAGTCTGGGCCACGGAAATGTTCTGATTTTTTCTGGTTAGGACTATAGTAAATTGTCAAATTGCCAGAAGCATAAAAATCTTGCCGTTCTCGCCACCACAATTTAAGTAGGCGAATCAGCAAATCGATTTGTTCTCGGTGTAGGTCACTTTCCAAGGGTGGTTCGTCACTCAGTATATCGCCAGGAGGAAAAATCACTTCGTCCTCTGAAATATTATCAGAGATGAGTTCTAGGGTAGCAGGTTCAGACATCAGCGATCGCTCCGCAATTTCGGTTCATTTTACTCAAAAGTCGGTAACTTACAGATAGCTTTGAAAACTTGTAATAACTCGATTGCACCGGGAGATTCATTCAGACTTAATAATGGCATTAACTGATAAGTTGGCTGCTGTTCATCTCTTAAATAAACAAATTGATAACGCAGTCCGTTAGTTACCAAACCCCAAACTGATGATTGTTGATCTAAACTCTTAAAAGCATAAGTGAGTAATTGAGGTAAACCCTCGCCTACTTCAACCGCACTATTTTTCGTTTCAATCACTACAACCCAAAAAGGCGGTGCAATCGTACTTTGAGGATTGTTGATTGCTAAAATATCCATCCGCCCAGTAATTCTTCTATCTTCATCTTCGACTGCGATCGCAATGCTATCTTCCATTGTCAACCGAATCGGCACATCGTAAAATCCAGCTAGCCGCATTAGTGGCGCGATGGTTATAAATTTAACCAAACCTTCAGAAATTTTACCTGCGCTTAAATAACGTTCAAACTCGCTTCTGATTCGCAATAAATCGTGCTGTTCAAACTCAGAGAGTGGTTCTAAAGTTAAGAAATCTGTAAATGAACCACTTGAAAGCTTTTCTAGTTTGAGAAACCGATGAACATCGTTGAGAGACAAGCTGCTAGCTTCAACAGTGAGCGTCATAATTTCAGGCTTTGTTTGTCAACACTATTTACATCTTCCAACATTCAGGGTAGATAGGTTGCAATCTAACCTCTTTACATTTCTTAAACGCTTACTCTTGGTAGATGAAAATGAATGTAAACTAAATAACTCGGCAATTTCCACCCAGCTTAACGAAAATCTAAACCCTGTATAGCACAACTGAGCTAAGAATAGTTTTTAGTAACAATAGCGATCGCAAATGTAACCATGTCTCAACCAACCATAGAATCAATCCTACAAGAGAATCGCCTCTTTCATCCTGCCTCGGAATTCTCGCAGAATGCCCATATCAAAAGCCTAGCTGACTATCAGCGTCTCTACGACAAAGCCAAAGCCGATCCGCAGCAATTTTGGGCAGATTTGGCTGGAACGGAATTAGAATGGTTCCAAAAATGGGATACAGTACTAGACTGGCAACCACCTTTTGCTAAGTGGTTTGTCGGTGGTAAAATTAATATTTCTTACAACTGTCTTGACAGACATCTCACTACTTGGCGCAAAAATAAAGCCGCACTGATTTGGGAAGGAGAACCAGGTGATTCGCGTACTCTTACATACTCCCAACTGCACCGGGAAGTTTGCCAGTTCGCCAATGTATTGAAGCAACTGGGTGTACAAAAAGGCGATCGCGTTGGCATCTATATGCCGATGATTCCCGAAGCGGCGATCGCGATGTTAGCTTGTGCCAGAATTGGCGCACCCCATAGTGTGGTATTTGGTGGTTTTAGTGCCGAAGCTTTGCGCGATCGCTTAATTGATGCTCAAGCTAAACTAGTAGTCACGGCTGATGGTGGTTGGCGCAAAGATGCGATCGTTCCTCTCAAAGAACAGGTCGATAAAGCCTTAGCTGATGGTGCTGTTCCCAGTGTCGAAAACGTCCTAGTTGTCAAGCGCACCGGACAAGAAACTGATATGCAGTTGGGCGGACGCGATCATTGGTGGCATGATTTGCAAAAAGGTGCATCAGCAGATTGTCCCGCCGAACCAATGGACAGTGAAGATATGCTGTTTGTCCTCTACACTTCTGGCAGCACCGGCAAACCGAAGGGCGTAGTGCATACAACTGCGGGTTATAATTTGTATAGTCATATTACTACCAAATGGATATTCGACCTGCAAGACACCGATGTATATTGGTGTACTGCTGATGTGGGTTGGATTACGGGACATAGCTACATTGTTTACGGCCCGCTTTCCAACGGTGCAACCACGGTGATGTATGAGGGCGCGCCTCGTGCTTCTAATCCTGGCTGTTTCTGGGATGTAATTGAAAAATACGGCGTTAATATTTTTTATACTGCACCTACGGCAATTCGGGCATTTATTAAGATGGGCGAACACCATCCCAACGCGCGCAACCTGTCTTCGTTGCGTTTGCTGGGAACCGTTGGCGAACCAATTAACCCGGAAGCTTGGATGTGGTATCACAAAGTCATTGGTGGCGATCGCTGTCCAATTGTGGATACTTGGTGGCAAACGGAGACAGGCGGTATCATGATTACACCATTACCAGGGGCAATTCCCACCAAACCCGGTTCCGCAACTCTTCCCTTCCCTGGAATTATTGCAGATGTCGTAGATTTAGAAGGAAACACCGTACCCAATAACGAAGGCGGTTATCTGGCGGTGCGACATCCTTGGCCAGGAATGATGCGGACAGTCTACGGCGATCCAGAACGCTTCCGCCGCACCTATTGGGAACACATTCCGCCTAAAGATGGTAACTATATTTACTTTGCTGGTGATGGCGCAAGACAAGATGAAGACGGCTACTTCTGGGTAATGGGTCGTGTGGATGATGTACTGAATGTCTCAGGACACCGACTTGGTACAATGGAAGTAGAATCAGCCTTAGTTTCGCATCCAGCGGTTGCAGAAGCGGCGGTAGTGGGTAAACCTGATGAACTTAAGGGCGAAGAAGTAGTTGCTTTTGTGACTCTAGAAGGCACTTATCAGGGAAGTGAAGAACTGATTAAAGAACTCAAACTACACGTTGTCAAAGAAATAGGTGCGATCGCACGTCCGGGAGAAATTCGCTTTACAGACGCTTTACCCAAAACGCGATCGGGTAAGATTATGCGGCGCTTATTGCGGAATCTAGCCGCAGGACAAGAGGTATCTGGTGATACTTCCACATTGGAAGATCGGAGTGTATTGGATAAGTTACGGGAAGGGGCGTAAACAATTTTAGATTTTTGATTGGCATTTCCTACTATTGGAGATGCCTTTCTATGACGCTCAAAACATGGTGCGTTATACATCGCTATCAAAGACATCCTAGTATCAATCATGCCAGCAAGAGATAGTATTCACAATATAGTCAAGCAAGCAATTATTAAAGATGGTTGGAAAATAACTGACGATCCTTATGTTATTTCTTATGGGGAAAGATTCTTATTTATAGATTTGGCTGCTACTTTAGCATCAACACTTAACCAAGCTCAAGGAAGTTTTATCGGTGCAACAAAAGAAAATCAGCGAATCGCAATTGAAATTAAAGATTTTCGGGGTCAATCTGTTATTGCTGATTTAGAACAAGCGCTTGGACAGTATACACTCTATCAGCTTTTACTCAGTAGAATAGAACCAGAGCGAGAACTATATTTGGCAATTACAGATACTATCTATAGCAATATTTTCAATGAACCAATTGGCGAACTAGTAATTACAGAAATGCCACTGAAATTAATCATCATAAATTTAAAAACAGTAGAGGTAATACAATGGATACCAGTACGACCTATCGAGAAATAATCAAGCAGATAATTATACAATATTCTAAACTTCGTCCCTCGCATGGAGATATTCGACTTGACCCAATCTTTGATGAAACGCACGATAGGTATGCTTTGATGCAAGTGGGTTGGGATAGAGACAGGCGAGTCCGAGGAAATCTAATTTATGTCACGCTACAAAATGGTAAGGTTTATATTGAATATGACGGCATAGAACACGGCATAACCCAAGATTTGATAGCGATGGGTGTTTCTCCAGCAGATATTGTTTTAGCTTTTCTGCCTGAATCAGAGCTAGCTGCTAGTGCAGGAAAATTCTAAATTACGATTTCCATTGTCAGTGTATAGGCGATCGCGCTTAGAGCCAAAGCGAATAAAATTCGTAGTTATAGAAACTGTCGTCCGCCTGTGCAGACTAAGAATTGAAGCTGTAAAACCCTACAGAGGTTGGTTTTGCTTGTGTAGATGCAATTTCTAACCGCCCATTTCAGTTGTAGTGCGTTACATGCTAACGCGCCACATTTTATCATGGAGATAAGAACATTATCGAGGCGTTGAGGGCGATGAAGCTGAAGAGCAAACTAAAATCAGCATTTGTTCAACCTTTTAGCTGCATGATGCTGAGTATTCTCGCTGTAATGGGGATATCACCATTAGTTTTAGCGGTTCCTGCAAGAGTTTCGTTGCATACGCCAGAACAGGATACATACAAAGAAGCACAAAAACTAGCGCAATTTTCAGGTGCAGATTCACCAGAGCGATCGCAGTTGCTACAACAAGCCAATGCTTTATATAATCAGGGAGACTTCAAAGACGCAGAAGAAAATTTACGTAAATTCATTAAAAAATTCCCAGAAGATGCCTTTGGACACTTCCAACTGGGAAACGCGCTTTTTCAGCAAAAGAAATCAGAAGAAGCAATTAGCGTTTATCGAGAAGCCATTCGCCTCCAGCCAAAATATGCTCTAGCTTACAATGCGATCGGTATGGCTTACGCTAGCGAAAGTCGCTGGCAAGAAGCTATTACTGAATATAAAAAAGCTCTAGAAATTAATCCTAATTATGGCGAAGCGCTGACTAATTTTGCACTGGCAATGTGGCAAACCAATAAAAAAGATGAAGCGCTATCTTCTTTAGAAAAAGCTTTAAATATTTTCAAAGAACAGAATAGAGGTGAAAAAGTTAATCAAGTCGAACGAATTTTGCGAGAAATTAAAACTTCTGATGAACCTAGTGTTTCATGAAAATTATATTATTTCGCGTTCGAGAATCGAAGTATGTTTGATAACTTGGAGTCAATAGTTTAGTCTAGTATCTTTTCACGCAAAGATACAAACAAAATTGCATCTTTGCCATGTTGATGTAAAATTCAAAAAAAAGAGAGGGTAATAAGACAAAGGATAATTGCTATAGCTACAAAAAAACTGCCTGTCATTGACAAGCAGTTTTCTAGTTATTGCCCTCAAAGGGGAACTTTTTATTGGCGCTTGCAAAATTTTTAGAAATTAAACAAGTCTCAAATCAGGATAATTTGCCAACACATCATCAGATGTCAGAGTATCATTTTCAGCTTGGGGAGTCCAAAGAACTTCAATTGCCAGAAGCTTGTCGCTAGGGATACTACCAATTTGCCGCAAAGCTTGACGCAAATCGTCAGCACTGTTAATCGCCGTAGGAATTTCAAACTTACCTAGTGTTGCCGCCAGCAAGGTGACGATAATATATTCACCAGGGCCTTCAGTAAATAGGCGGGTGGGGTTATCGAGTTCACCAGCCGGAGGTAAAGCATCTTTGGCAAGGGCTGCTTTTAGCTGGTTGTTGACATTAGAAAGAGTTTCTTCGCTAAATTTGCTACGTTCTGCCAGTGACAGGCGATTAAACTGACCTTCAGCTGAATTTAAACTGGCTTGTTGAGTACCACCACCTGCATACACAAAGTATTCGGGATGGCGGAGTAAAGCTAGGCTGGCTTCTTGGAGAATTTCCGCTCTCCCCTCTGGGGTGTTAGTATCAGCAGTTTCAGCAATGTGGTTGAGTTCATTTTGCAATTCACGGGCTTGAGCTAACAAACCTACTTGCAAACGAGTTACCGAAACAGGAGAGTTACTACTGTAATCTGCTTCTGGAGTTTCACCGCTAGAGACGCGGCGGAAAGTTTGCAATAAGAAATTAGCGATCGCCAAGAAAATTAAGATGGTAAATATACCACCAAATCCTCCGCCAAAACCCCAGAGGGGAAGTAAGAAGGGAAAGCCAAAGCCACCACCAAAACCACCACCAGGATAGTAGCCGCCCCCACCAGGAGGTGCATAAGTGCGTGGTGTATAGGTGCGGCTGCTAGAAGGCATTCTAAAGGAGCCGCCACCAATGCGACCCCCACTGCGGGCTGCTAATGCTCCGTCAGCGTGACCAAGAGCCAAGGCTAACACCAGGGTTAGGGCTAAGAAGGTTTTGAACAGCGGTTTGATGGTTTGTTGTAGTTTTTTACGCATAAGACAATCGCTTGAAAAACGGAATTATTATTTCTGATTTCTCCCTATATTTGGGAGCAGTGTCGCGGTATGTCGCTAACGCCAGCCCGTAACAAGCAAGAGAGTTTGTCGCATTTACGTAGCATTCTCTTTTAGAAGCTACATATTCAATCTACCGCGTCTTATCGTGGAGAAACAGCGATCGCAGGGGGGATTTCTCGACTGGGGAACCGTACCTAAAGATATGTTCATCATCATAGAAATTTGTGATGTCTACGACGGGCTACGCCTACGGGCAATTATTTGCTATCTTTTGGACTAGCAATTTTATGATTACAGTTTTAAATTATACAGACAATTGTAATTTTTAGTAATTATTTTAATATTCTCTTGAAGGTAATGAGGCGTTGAGCCACTGCTAAGTGGAAGATTCATATCAGTACTATTTATTACTCATTATTCACGACACCTGAACTGACTTGTTTTGTTACAAGGTGGGATGATATTTTTAAATTATGAATACTATTTACTACATCTATGGTCTTGATACTTACGTATACAAAGTAGACTTGCAAATGTCTATGATGCCCATCAGTCAACTAAGCTAGACATAGATGGCTAGGAAGTACTTATCTGATTTTTTGGCATTTTGGCACAACAGTTTAGAGGATTTAGGATATTATATTGAACGTAGTAGTCTGTCAATAAATAATTGATGGATAAATTCCTTGTAGAGGCGGCGATTTATCGCGTCTCTCTAACCAGTAGCTAAATTTTGTAATTTCCGCAACAGTTGTTTACTGAGTAATTTGGCTACAAGTGCTAGATTTTATGTATTGTTCATCATGTACAGAAAATCTCAATACTTGAGAATTGGGCAATAAAAATAAAATCAACACCATAAAAAAATAATCTTCCTGACTAATCTTTTAAAATAGGCTGCAAATTTGCCTACAAATTCGTTTTCAAAGAAATAAAATAATAATTATGGCTTTGAGAAGAATCCTAATTGTAAATAAATTAAAAATTATCTGAAATTTTGAAATTTATAGTCATCAAATTTCTTATGGAAAATATTTCTCAACTAACAGCCGAAATCAGAGACAAAGCTGCATACCCAGATATCCTAGTCATCAGCCGGATCTTCCTGCCGAAAGAAGCTGTAATTGGGGAATATATTTACAATCGCTGTCTTCAAGATCCAGAACGAGTTATTGTGCTGGCGGCTAGTTGCACAGGAGATCGAGTCTTTGATCGAGGTCAACAGTTCCCTGTGTATCGCTGGTATCATCCTACATACTGGCGTAGTAGCTGTGTGGAAAGTCTACTGAAGCCTTTGGTCAATATTGTCTGCTCATTTGTTCTAGCAATTAAACTCTATTTTCGCTATCACTATCGTTATATAGAGTGGGGTCACGGCTATGATTTTCCTTCACTGTTGCTATTGAGCTATTTGTTACCTATTCGCTTTTTTATCTATCTGCATGGCAACGATTTTCTCTGTACTTTACACAATCCTGTGCTGCGATCGCTATTTAAATTAACACTCAAACGCGCCGAAGGCATTGTTTGCAACAGTTCTTATACAAGAGACTACCTCAGAACAGCTTTCCGATTAGATACTCCTACCCACGTTATTAACCCAGTAATCAGACCAGAAAAATTTGGTAATAATGTCGCAAGTCTCAGTAGCCTTGATGATTTACGTGTTCGCGTGCGTCAGACGTACAACATTCCCGATACAGCAATAGTTATTCTCTCCATTGGCAGGCTCATAAAACCAAAAGGTTTCGACCGAATAATTGAGAACATTCCACTATTGCTAACTTTTGGGTTTGATGTCCATTATATAGTCTGCGGTCAAGGGCCAAGTGAATCGGCATTGAAATCTCTGGCGCATCGTTTGCGGGTAGATAAACGCGTACACTTTGCTGGATATCAGCCAGAGGGAGAATTAGCCGGTTATTATGCAGCCTGTGACATATTTGCCATGCTGACTTTATCGGAGGCTAAACCTAATAACATGGAAGGTTTCGGTATGGTTTACTTAGAAGCAAGTTACTTCGGTAAGCCCATAATTGCCTCTCGTTTAGGCGGTGTTCTAGACACAGTTCAGCATGAAGAGAACGGCATACTGGTTAATCCCAATTCTGGCTATGAGGTTTTTCAAGCTTTCAATCAGTTATGCAAAGACCAGCAACTACGTGAACAACTAGGCCGCAAAGGTAAAGAATTAGCCAACCGTAGAACCCTTCATCGATCGCTTTACAAGTCAGAGGGAAGAAACACGATTTTGTGATATAAATGCAAATCGAGCGATCGTTAAAAGTTAATGCCTGGTGACTGGGGACTGGGGACTGGGGACTGGAGACTGATATTTTTACTCATTACTCATTACTCATCACTCATTACTCTGATCTGATCTGAACCATATTGCCACCAAAAATATAATTTGGTTGGTCTATTGTTAAATAAGTATGCTAGCTGAGGTAAAAAAGATTGATGAATCCTCAACCAGAAGAAGACTTACAACGTCGTCTCAATAAACTAGAGGCAGAGATTAATTCGCCACCTGGGGTAGTTCCACAACCACAAGAACAAACGCCTCAGTCTATTTTTGCCAACTTGAACCTACAACTAGAGCGGTTTCAGATTTGGTTTAACAACTTATCTGGGACTAAAAAGCTTGTAGTTTCGGGCGTGACGGTACTAGTAGGCTTGGCGATGCTACAAGCAGTGTTTAAATTAGTTGCATCTGTAATCACTCTGGCACTTTTGGCAGTGTTAGTGTATGTTGGATACAAATTTTTTGTGTCTGGTAGCTTTCAACGTAAGCAATAAAACAGGAGTCAGAATACAGAATTCAGAATTCAGAATACTCTACCCATAAAGGGATGAGTTTTCAGGCGAGAATATTTTAATTTTTTCGCCCACCATTCCACCCGCTTTTAGCCAATATTCAGACGCGACTCGAAAATACTCGCTCTAAGCGTTGGCGCAGCCTCTCGTAGAGAATTCATACTGAATTCTGACTCCTGAGTTCTGAATTCTTCTTAATAAAACGTTGATAGGTATTTGCTTTGTACTCTACCCAGAGTTATGAGAGTCAGGAGCCAGAATACAAATTGCTCCTGACATACCAAGGATTTCAAGGAAAGTAAAGTATACGAGCGAAGTATCAAAACTAGGTGTAAAGCCTGTTTTACTTCAGAATTCAGTTAGCGCAGCGGGGCGTAGCCCATTCTGAACCCTGTTAGCGATAGCGGGGCGTTTAGCCCATTCTGACTTCTGAATCCTATTTCAATATGCTTTTCTTTTTGTTGGTTAGCTGAGTCTATTTTAATTGTGCCGATCGCGGCGTAGAAATAATATCAAAGGGAATTATTACGATGACATCACCAATTGTGAGGAGAACTAGTAATCAATCTGGTCAGTCAAAAAAATCGGAAAGAGCCAATTCGTTGTTGCTAGCAAGTAGGCGTTTTGCGGCTTGGGCGGCTGAAATTGCGTTAGTGGTTACTAGTGGGTTAATTCCCTTCGGTCTTGGTGTCTATGCCAATTCTAGAAGCGATTTGAACCGAGTACCGCTTAACCCCGTGCTGGTAGTCACAGAAAGAGCGATCGCTAGACCCCTAGCTTTACCCGTCAGCTATGGCATTCGTAACGTGGCATGGCCGACTAATATTTTGTGGACAATCGCCCTGTTAGCGCCTGTAACCCTCTCTTGGTGGCAATTGTATTTACTTGCTAAGACTGGTACCACAATTCCGAAGCGTTGGTTAAAAGTCCGGGTTATCAACGAGCAAGGAAAGCCGCCTGGATTGGGGGCAGTTGTCATCAGAGAAGGAGTTGGGCGTTGGACTGTACCCATTTCCATCGCCTATCTGTTGTGGCGCTACAGCTTTGCTTTTCCGAATTTAGGATTATTCACGTTTTTGTCTTTATTAATGATTGTGGGTGAAGGGATAGGCTTACCGTCACGTCGGGGGCGTCGCGCACTCCACGATCAACTTGCGGGTACTTATACAGTAGATGCACTCTTAGCTACCAATAAACAAGCTCAGTCTACTGGCGATAATGATGAAGCAGAAGAATGGCAAGAGGGAGAAGAATTAGCGCTAGTTCAAGCCAACCAGTCACCTAATCTCTGGCGGCGGATACAGCAAAATCCCAATTTAACCTTGTTTGGGGTAGGGCTGACAAGTATGACTGCTGTGCTGGCAACTTTAATCGGCACTCAAGTTTATATTCAAATTCAACAATCCCAGCGAGCAACCAAGCAAATCAACAGCCAACAGTTCCTCGAACTCGTCAAACAATTGACTCCCAACTCTGGGGCGACTGATGAGCAACGCCAAAGTGCAATTCTGGCTATGGGCGGTGTTAACGATCCACAATCCATTAAATTTCTGGCGGATTTATTAGTTAGCGAAACTAACCCCAGCCTCCTAGATACAATTCAACAAGCTTTGACAACTGTTGGACCCCAAGCCATCCCAGAACTAAAAAATAAGAATCAGTTTTTAGTGGGTGAACTGGAATCTGCGGGTAGCACTGCAACCAAAGACCGGGAATTACGGCAAGGACGGCTCCAAAGAAACCAGCAAACGATTAACAAGATTCTCTCTGTTTATAGCGGGAAAATGGAGGGTGTAGACCTGAGTAGCACCCAATTAGGTCAAAGTGGTACTCCAGGAAGTTCCTTCTTCAACTTGGTATTAGACAACCTTGATTTATCAGGAGTTAAGTTTAAATCTGCAAATCTTAACCTAGCCAGCTTTAAGGGTAGCCGCTTCCGAAGTCCGGGTGAAGATGGACGCTGGGATACTTACGACGATATAATAGCTGATTTAAGCCAAGCTCAATTGCAGCAAGCCAATCTTACTGACGCTAACCTCAGTCGCGTCTTGATGAACCGGATCGATTTGAGCCGCGCCACTCTTAACAGAGCCAACTTATCTAACGCGCGTCTATATGATGCTAAACTCAACAGCACTCAACTAGTGGGAGCCGATCTACGAAACGCAGTTTTGGAAAGAGCTAGCTTGACTGGGGCAGATTTGGGCGATGCGAAATTAAACGAAGCCAATCTTTATGCTGCCCGTTTAGGTCGCGCCACTGCGATCGGAACACAATTATCCTTTGCCAACTTAACTAACACTGATTGGCAAGGGGCAGATTTATCAGGAGCCTATTTGGATCGTGCTAATCTCAGCAATGCGAACCTCAGCGCCACTCGTTTAACTGGTGCTGTTTTGCGTTCTGCCCAAATGGAAAACGTTAATTTGCAAAATGCCGACCTGAGTCTTGCCGATTTACGGGGGGCGAATGTCGCCGGAGCAGATTTTAAGGGAGCAATTCTCGCTCCTAGCAAACAAGATCCAGCAGATCAATTTGTCCAAACCCCAGATTTAGGCTCAGTATCAGCTGTAGTTCAAGGCGTTGATTTTTCTCAAGCCAAAAATTTAGATGCCAAGCAATTAGCCTACCTTTGTACTCAAGGAGCCATTCATCCCCGTTGCCCGTAGAATGGAGCAGAGGGGCAGAGGGGCAGAGGGGCAGAGGGGCAGAGGAGCAGAGGAGCAGGGGGAGAAGAATTAATAACCAATGCCCAATGACAAATGACAAAATGGTGTGAGGAGTTGGTTTATGAAATATATTCCATATTTGGTTTCAGTTTTGGGGGCTGGCTTGATTTTGAGTCTGGCGAGTATGAAACCAGCACAAGCTCAAGTAGCTTATGGCAGTTATATCGGTATCGGTCCCACTGTTGGGATTACCGATGGTATCCAATTGGGGGGAGTGATAGCAGGACGCTACAAGCTTTTGGAAGCGCCAATTTCACTGCGCGCTCAAGTGTTAATTGGTCGGAATACGGCAGTTGTGCCAACGGTTTCTTACGATTTTCCCCTCAATTGGCAAGCTGATGCCTATTTGGGTGCTGGATTGGTGCTGGCTGGTGGTGGTGATTCTTCTCCTGTGGGGGACAAAATTAGTTTTGCTTTACAACCAGGCATTGATTATATGATCCCAAATAGCAATACAGTTCTTTTTGGCAATGCCATCATTGCTTTTGATGCCTACCGTGATAGCGGTGGTACAGCTATCTCCGTACAAGGTGGTGTCGGTTTGAGATTTTAAGGGGCAGAGGCTATCCCTAAGAAGCGTTAAACTTCATTGCAAATTAAGAAGTTAGTCCAAACAACGTGATAATTTTTGGTGATGAAGAGAGACAGCATAGGATTAACACAGGAGAACACAGTGGCAATGGAATCAAATTTATTAACGGATGCAGCCGCAGAAGACGTGAATCAAGATTTCAGTGAATATGTCGCTAACCTACAACTTCACATGACCCTGCAAGCTCGCAATCTTGTTCCAACCCTGAAACAAACACTGGTAGATAGTCGCCAGCAATTACTCCATCAAACCCAAGCCAACTTTGAAAAGCTCGTTTCTCGACAAGGGCTATAAAATATATACAAATTTTAATCAAAATTCCAATAAAATAAGGGCAGATGTTGTTGGGTCAATGCCAATGGTGTTCTCACAAGGTCTGCTTTTTCGGCTTTTTTAAGTATTAAGTTACTAAAATCACCCTTTTGGCACAATAGTAGAGGGCAGAAACTAGTTAAAATTATTGCAGCAGTTTCTCCCTTTCCAGAGCAGTTAGTTAAGGCTAAATGGCGGCTCGAATAAAAATGACTTCATTAATTCCCAGAAACCTCAGCGTTGTTATCCGACCAGTCCAATACCGGGATCTGGACGGGATTGAGCGCATAACTCAAGAGTCATTCGCAGCCCTTACTCCCCAGGGAGCAGGTTTTGCCATCAGCCAGATGCAAAGGCTGCGTCGCTGGTATGGATTACTCAAGTTTTTGAGTTGGTTCCCTAACCCGCTACAGTATCGCCTCTGTGCCTATATCGCAGAGCAAGGGCGGATACTTTTAGGAATGATTCAAGTGTCACCCTTTAACCGGACACGCAGTACTTGGCGGATCGATCAAGTGCTACTAGAGCGTGGTGTCGATAAACAAGGAGTTGGTTCGCAACTTTTGCGTCATTGCTTTGAATCGATTTTGGAAGCTCGCACTTGGTTACTGGAAGTTAACATCAATGACATAGAGGCGCTGGCATTATATCGACAAAATGGATTCCAGCGTTTGGCAGAAATGACGTACTGGGAAATTGGGCCAGAATTACTGGCTGAATTGGCCCAAGCAGAGCCAGATTTGCCCAATCTTTTGCCAGTGAGTAATGCTGATGCCCAGTTGCTATATCAACTAGATACGGCATCGATGCCACCTCTGGTACGTCAGGTTTTTGACCGCAATACCCGCGACTTTAAAACCAGCTTGTTCGGCGCTTTAACTGATGCAGTGAAGCAATGGCTGACTAAAACAGAAGTAGTTAGCGGTTACGTATTTGAACCCCAACGTAAAGCTGCGATCGGCTATTTTCAGGTGCAACTTGACCGTAAGGGTGAAGTTCCTCACGCGGCAACGTTGACGGTTCATCCGGCTTACACTTGGCTGTATCCAGAATTACTATCCCAACTGGCTCGGATTGCCCAAGATTTTCCCCAACAAGGTTTACAACTAGCTTCCTCAGATTATCAGGCAGAGCGAGAAGAGTATTTGGAGCGAATTGGGGCAAAACGCATAGAACATACATTAGTTATGTCTCGCTCTGTGTGGCATAAGCTACGGGAGTCTAAATTTGTCTCCTTAGAAGGAATCCAGTGGACTGATATGCTGCAAGGTCTACAACCGGCACGTAAACCGATACCAGGTGGAATGTCATGGATACAACCAGGAAAACTGCCATCCTCAGAGAAACCACTGCCAAGTAAGTCAGAACCGATTAACTTTTCGGTAAAAAACCCCGGCATAGAAGCATCGCCGATTTCAGAATCAGCAGATGCCCAGCAGGAGGATTAGTTGTGATATCCCAAGGGCAAGCAAAACCGTTTATTTCAGCGTTGGGACTAGATTTCGGTCGCAAGCGCATTGGTGTGGCTGGGTGCGATCGCACGGGTTTAATTGCCACGGGAATCACCACTATTGAGCGTACATCTTTTGAGCAAGATGTCGAGCAAATCCGACAAATCGTTAATGAACGTGAGGTGCAAGTTCTAGTTATGGGCTTACCCTATTCAATGGATGGCTCACTAGGATTTCAGGCTCGTCAAGTTCAGAAATTTACTACAAGACTTTCTAAAGCACTAAAACTGCCTGTGGAATATATGGATGAGCGATTAACTTCATTTCAAGCAGAACAACTGCTGATAGCTGAAAACCGCTCCCCGTCACGCCATAAAGGTTTGATTGACCGCAAGGCAGCTGCTTTGATTTTACAACAATGGCTGGATGTGAAGCGTGCTAACTCTCGGAGTTCAGTTGCGGCTATTGAATATTGATACCTTTTAACATGATATTCTGAAAACGATTAGCCAGCAGTTGTATCTACGTATAAAGCTATTTGCTTGACATAATATGTCATTAAGATAGTTAAGCGATTTCCAATATTGCTGGTATTTATTAAATTTCTACATTTCGGCTATGTTTTCCTCTCCATTCTCTGAAGAAAATGATAACGCTCATGCGGGTTCCATCACTTTAACCGATGACAAGGGGCGATCGCTCGACTGTTATATTGAGCATTCCCTGGAGGTAGATGGACAAGAATACGTTTTGCTTCTTCCTGTAGACTCACCTGTAGAAATTTTTTCTTGGGAAGGTGACGGTGAGGAAGAGGAAGCAGTTCTGGTAGAAGATGACGCCATCATTGAGCAAATTTTTGCGAATGCTCAAGCTGTTCTATCCGAGCAAAACCTGATATTGAAGAACACAGCTTATGCTTTGACTGTTGAAGGTGATTTACCGCCAGTTGAAGAATCAGAACTCTTCACCTTAGAAATCGAAGACGAAGGGGAAGATTTAGAGCCAGAGCAATTACAGCTACTCGCTAGTTTCTATGATGAAGATCAGGAGTATGCGATTTATACACCCCTAGATCCTCTGTTGTTTTTTGCACGGATAACAAAAACAGGTGAACCCGAATTACTCTCTCCAGAGGAGTTTCGCCAAGTGCAACCTTTGTTAGAAGAACATCTTTTTAATGAAGTTGAATAAGATTAAAAATTCAAAATGTAATATTTTCATTTTGAATTTTTTAATTGGAAATTTTTATTCCCAGTACAGTTGAACCTTGTACCATTTTTCATTAAATGTAGAAAGGAATGAAACACTAAATTGCAACAATTAGTGTTGTTTAAAATCCTGGAAAAAGCATTTTAGTTGATAAGCTGTTCTATATTTAAATTGCATATACTGGGCGGGCAAGATGCCCACCCCACAAGGGTTATATTCAATTTGATTATGCAAATTAGATGTTTTTTAGCTTAGAGATTTTTAGTCCAAAATCTACAATCCAAAATCTAAAATTGCTATGAGGTTCTGAGAATGGCTTATAGCGACTTTACATTAAGTAAATTTAAAAAGTCATTCAGCATCCGCATTGATGAAGAAACTAACTTGTTTGCCGACATAGAACCTTTACAGGCAAGTGAGAAACTCAAAAATTCTTTAGAAGAAACTACAGAACTGGCTTTAGCAATCAATACTGAAAAGGCTCGTTCAGAAATGATTATTACTCCGATATTGTTGGAGGTAAGGCGCAGGGCTAATTATCCAATTAGTTTATTTTCGGGAACCGATTTTAATGTAGATGCAGAAAAAGGACTAAATGGCTATTGTGACTTTATCATTAGTCGTTCTAAAGAGCAACTAACAATTAATGTACCGGTAGTGGTTATTATTGAAGCCAAAAATGAAAATATTAAAGGTGGATTAGGTCAATGTGCCGCCGCAATGTTAGCAGCACAATTGTTTAATCAACAAGAAGGAAATGAAATCAGAAAAATTTACGGCGCGGTAACAACTGGTGATATTTGGAAGTTTTTGAAGTTAGAAGAAAACGATATATTTATTGATTTGAGTAGTTATTATATCAAAGAGATAGATAAGATTTTAGGGATTTTATCTCAAAGTGTTCAGGGCGATATTCCAGGATGGAGTTAGACTAACTAAACTATATTGGGTTATGCTCATTTGTCTGAAGCTACTTAAATTTGACTGTTGACTATGACCTGGAACAATCTTTTACAGCCTGACTTGATTTTAGAGGGTTCTGTGTTGAACCTAACACCAGATATTATCCAAAAATACGGGCTAAAAGGGCTGGTATTGGATGTAGATGAAACTTTAGTACCCTTTACAGTCGGGATAGCTTCCCCAGAACTACGGGAGTGGGTGGAGCAAATTCGCACCTGTACTGCACTGTGTTTGGTGAGTAACAATCTGAGTGAAGCGCGAATTGGTGGAATTGCGCGATCGCTCAACTTGCCTTACTATTTGGGTGCAGCCAAGCCTTCCCGCCGCAAAATTAGAGCCGCACTGAGGGGAATGGATCTACCAGTCCATCAAGTGGGGATGGTAGGCGATCGCTTATTTACCGATGTCATCGCAGGTAATCGCCTGGGAATGTTTACCATTTTAGTGGAACCGATTGTTCATGCTGACGCGGCTCTCCGCTCTCATCCCATCCGCAACTTTGAAGTTTGGATATCTGAAATTCTGGGAGCCTCTATTACCCCCAAGAAAAGGAAGATTCACAAAAGTTGAGAAATCGTCAGGAAAGTAAATCTAAAGAAATAATTAAGGAATTTTAATGTGATTCAAAAATCGGGGATCATAAGTATTAATAACATGGGGTCAGCCAAAAAAGATCCTAACTCATACTAAGTAAATATACTCCGTAAAGCGTCAACCTTCACTATAGAGGGATTGGCGCTTTGCATATTGAACTGGGGACTGAGTACTGGGTATTAGAAAAACTCTTCCTCAGTCCCTATCTCTAATCCCTAATAAAGAGTCCCTAATTAATCTCAGTCCAAACGGTGGATTGAGCAAATAAATCAATCAGGTGTATTACATACAGCCTAGCAAGCATTTCATGATGCTACATAAAGTGATAGTATTCACTTAATTTCACTTAAGTGTTTACTTAAAAATATTGCATAAATGCCCCAAAATCCTTTTATTGTCGGAAAACCAGTACCTCCAGAGCATTTCGTAGGGCGAGCATCAGAAATTGCAGCTGCTTTTGATCAAATTTATAACCGCAGCCATTTAGCGATTTGGGGTGGTTCAGGTATGGGCAAAACCTCCTTTTTACAGAAAATAGAATCACCCCAAGCTTGGCTAGACCACGGAATGGATTCATCCCAAGCCGTAATTGTTCGTTTTAGTTGCGAGAGTATCGCTCCTTTCACTCCCTCAGATTTTTGGGGAGAAGTACTGAGCCTTATCAAAGATAAATTAGCAGGTCAATCTGCATTACAGACTGAAATTGATGCAATTCTGCAAGCAGGAAAGCCGGCTAAAGATAACCTGCGACAGATATTACGAAAGCTGAAAGCACAAGATAAATATCTAGTGTTGTTAATAGACGACTTCCATGTAGCACTGCACACGAACCAGGAATATGATGAAGATGCAATGCAAAGATTTTTGAGTGAGTGCCGTAATTTAGCTGTTCACTCTGCTGAAGGACAACATTTGTCGATGATTGTTACTTCTCTTAAGCGTCTCAATGAATTAGGACTAAAGCTTAATCCCAATGCTTCACCCTGGTACAACCATTATCTATTTTTGCGACTCAAGACATTTAATAACAGTGAAATTGACGACGTATTTAAGACATTAAGAATACCTGATTTACGGGAAGCAATTAAAGAAATTACAGGCGGACACCCGTCTTTGTTACAAACATCTGGTTTTTTACTGCATAGAGATTTACTCACTGCAAATGCACCAAATGTAGATAAATTTATTAGCAATTTTGAAAGTGTGACGCAGCAGATTTTTCAAACTATTTGGGAAAGGTGTAGTGAAGTAGAACAAACTCTACTTATGCTAATGGCTCTTTCTGCTTTAAAAGGTCGCCTGCATAAACAAAAACAATTTGATGTTAGTGGTATCGAATTAATTTTTAGCCAAAGAGAGGGAGAGCTAATCAAACTGGAAGAACAAGGTGTAGTTACTCACTCTGTTCATGAAGAGAAAAATATTTACTCTTTCACTTCATCAACAATGGAGCGCTGGGTAATTCAAGAAATTCGACCAACAGATGAGCAGTGGTTGCAAGCACGAGAAAAAGTTTTTCTCAATTTGATGAGTCGCCAGCAGATGGATAAATTTACTACAGCTATTAAATGGCTATGGAAGAATCAAGACAAAATTCCAAAAATTATAGAATGGTTTGGTAAGTTAGTAGCTGCTTTCCCTAAAGGATTTATTTTACCAAGTAATTAGTTTGGGCAAGTAATATGAATGGAGCAAATGATCGCAGAAATCCTTATATTATTGGTCGTCCAATACATGAACGCAGCAAATTTTTTGGTCGTCAAAGTTTATTTGCCTTTATTGAAGATAATCTAAGCCAAGGTGTAAGAGTTATCTTGTTGCATGGTCAAAGACGGATTGGTAAATCATCTGTACTTAAACAGATTCCCAATTTCGTTCAGCTTGATAAATTTATTTTTATTCAATTTGATCTGCAAGATAAAGGTAATTTAAGTCTTAGTGATATTCTTTACGATTTAGCTATAAAAATTACTGAAATAGTTAATGATAAGTCAATACTGCCCCAAAGGGAATTACTTAAGGAAGAATCAATATTTTCTGAGGTATTTCTACCACAAGTTTTTCAGAAAATAGAGAATAAAAACTTAGTATTATTACTTGATGAATTTGATGTCGTCAATGATGAATTTTTTCCATATTTATCAAGCCTTATAAATAACGATAAAGTAAACTTATTTATTATACCAGTAATCGGAAGGTATCTTCATGATTTACCAAATTTGCTGAGTTTATTTAAGAGTGCGCCATCTGAACTAATTGGTTTTCTAGATGATACTAGTGCTAAACGAATGATTGCTAATCCTGCTGAAGGAATTTTGATATATCAATCAGCAGCAATACAGAAAATTTTACAACTTTCAGCAGGACACCCATGTTTTACTCAAGTTATTTGCTCTACTCTTTTTGAACAAGCAAGAGAAAATAATAAATGGAGTATTGAACGTGCTGATGTAGATTCCATTTTAAAAAAAGCAATTGAAAAAGCTGATTTTTTATTGCAAAATTTTTGGGATGTACTGACTGTTGAAGAAAGAATTATTATGTCAGCTGTAGCAGAGGCTGAAAAAATAGCTATTGGACAAGGAAAAAGAGTTCCGGGAGAACCATTAAATTTACTTAGTAAAAATGGCATAAATCAGACAGAACAGCTAAATCAAGCCTGGGAAAGACTAATAGAAAACCGCTATTTATCTGGTAACGGACGCACAATCACAGTGGAATTAATCCGTTGTTGGTTGCTACAATATCATTCTCTACAAAACGAAATTCAAGCTTTAAAAACACAAGAATTACAAATACTAAAAAATGAAAACGTTAAAGATATTGTTAATAATTTAGTCGAAGTAGCAAATTTTTGGTCTGAACAGGGACAACACCAACTAGCATTACAGCATTACGAACAAGCTCTAGAAAGAGATCCTAATAATTTGAATATTAAAGTGTCTTTGGCTGAAGAATACTTAAAAGTCAAAGATTTTGAAAAATACTTAGAACGTCACAGACAACTTTACCAGGCAGATCCTGAAAATTTTCAAATAACATATCTAGATGCGCTGTCCGAATATGGACATTATTTAATAATCCAACGAGAATACGGATTAGCAAAGAAACAATACAATAAAATTTTAGAAATTGAACCTAATATAAAATCAGCAAGACAGAAAATTTTAGAAATAGAAAGTTATGAGTACCTAACGATTTCCTCACTAAGTTTAGAGCCTCCCCTACGACCACCGCAAATTCCTAGAAGTAAAACTTTAGTAGGAATCCTAGCAGGAATAACAATTTTGGGAATTGTATTTTATGTTGCTAATCGCTTATCCTCGGACTGTTCTCCAGGTCAACAGAAAGAGTTTAGTCTTTTTTGTATAGAAGATAACAATAGAATTAGTAACGGTGATCGCACTTTTTTTTCTAATGTTAAAAACATTAATCGTGACCAAGGAATTCAAGCCTTTAAAAAACAAGATTATAAACAAGCAATTAAATTATTTCAACAAGCTGTAGAAGCTAATCTAAATGACCCGGAAGTCCTCATCTACTATAATAATGCCCTCGCCCGTGGCAGGGGAAATCCGATCACTTTGGCAGTAGCTGTTCCAGCAGATAACAATACTAACTTTGCTCAAGAAATTTTGCGTGGTGTATCACAAGCCCAATACCAGTTTAATAATCGAAAAAACAGCTTAAATGGTCGATTGCTGGAAATTAAAATTGCTAACGATGCAGGTAAACCAGAACAAGCCCAAGAAGTAGCTGCCGAGTTGATAAAAGATAATTCAATTTTAGGAGTTATTGGTCACTACAGTTCTGAATCTACTAAAACAGCTTTACAAGAATATAACAAAACAGATATCGCGATTATCTCTCCAAGCAGCACCAGTACAAAATTACAGGGTCAGAATTTTTTTAGGAGTTTACCTTCTGATGCTGCTGGAGGTAAAAAATTAGCGGAATATGCGTTCAAGAACTTGAATTTAAAAAAAGTAGTGATTTTCTATAATCCTAATAGTTCATACAGTGACAGCATGAGAGAAGAATTTCAACATAACTTTGAACAACTTGGAGGTAAGGTACTTCGCAAGCCAGAAATTAATTTAGCTGATACTTCACTAGATATAAATGTAGAAGTTAACAGAAGTATTGATAGATACAAAGCAGAAGCAGCGGTATTAATTCCAGATGCACTACATGCAGATATTGCTCTCAAAATTGCCAAAGCAAACCAGGAAGCATTAGATAGAACTAGGACTCCATCTCAAAATGGAGCCAGAGCAGGAATGAAGCTTTTAGGTGGCGATGTTCTCTACAGCGACGAGACCTTAACTAGAGGTAAAAATGCAGTGGAAGGTTTAATTACAGTTGTTCCTTGGTTTCGCGAAGCACCACAAGCACAAATCTTTGCCCAAAAAGCATTCAATCAATGGAGAGGAGGAGTGAGTTGGCGAACAGCAACCAGCTACGATGCTACCCAAGCTTTTATTCAGGCTTTGACTGCTAATTCTGATCGCACAACAGTTATCAAAAACTTAAGAAGTGTTAATCTTTCTCAAGATAATACATCTGGAGATCCACTTCAATTTAATTCCGAAGGAGAGCGACAGACAGAGCCAATTTTAGTTCAAGTCCAAGGTGGAAGGTGGGTTATGCTACATATGCTACAGCTACAAGAACAAAAACAGACGATAATTATACAGCAACAAGAACAAAAACAGCCTAAATGTTTTTTTTTGGTAAAATAGATCACATCACCAACCTCTTAATCTACGGTTAATGCTATGGTATTTCGGAGAAACCCTTACATAATCGGTCGTCCAATCGATGATCCAAAACTACTTTTTGGACGAGGAGATTTGTTTTATTTTATTAAGGATAATCTGAGTCAAGGTGTAAAAATCACTTTGTTGCATGGTCAAAGACGTATCGGTAAGTCATCTATTATTCGTAATATTCCAAAATTTGTTCAATTAGAAGACTTTGTTTTTATTTACTTCAATTTAGAAGATTATTCTGGGGATAATCTCTGTAAAATCTTAGCAGAACTATCTAAAGAAATTATTGATCATCTGCAACTAGATGCAGAAAAGATTAAACTCCCTAGTATTCCAGATTTAGAAAAAGAAGCATATATTTTTTACAGTGAATTTTTGACTAAAGTTTATGATGAAATAGTCGGTAAAAAAATAGTTTTAGTACTAGATGAGTTTGAAACATTAATTACTCCTATTTCTGCCTCATTGCTGGATGAATTTTTCACATATTTGTATTCAATAATTGAAGTAGAAGACAAACTATTTTTGATTATGTTTGCAGGCAGACAATCAGCAAATATGCCGAACTTACTCGATTATTTTCAGGATGTTTCTATCTATGAAATCGGTTTTTTAAATGAAAATAGTGCTACACAGCTAATCACCCAGCCTGCTGAGGGAATTTTAGAATATGAGCCAGAAGCAATTCAAGCCATTATTGAACTATCAGCAGGACATCCTTATTTTATTCAAGTCATCTGCTTTGCTATTTTTGTCAGAGCTAGGGAATTAGATGAATGGCATATTAACCAGGAAGATATAGATAATATTGTTGATAAAGCAATTGAGAATGCAGAAGCAGGACTAGCATGGTTTTGGGAAGGACTAAATATTCCAGAAAAAGTTGTGTTTTCTGCTGTTGCGGAGTCTCAAAATATGGCTATTGAGAAATATCAAATAGTTTTAGAAAACCCATTTATCCTACTTAAAAAATACGGAATTTTCAAAACAGAAGTTATGGAACAAGCAGTTAAAGAACTTGTGGCTTATAATTTTTTGGATGACACAGGTGACAGAATAAAAATTGAATTAGTGCGCCGCTGGTTACTGCAACGTCATCCATTGCGACAAGAAATTAAGGAATTAGAAAAACTTAATCAAAAAGAAAGTTATTCTAATTATGAGGCGGAAAAATATTTAACTATAGAGGAAAAAAAAACGAATAATCTAGCTATTTATAATACAGCTAAGACACAAAACTCTAGTAGTTTAAATTCGGAACTTTTTTGGACATCTTTAGAACTTGAAGTTCAAGCTGAACGAGCAAATACTGTTCGCAAAAAAGAATTTTCATATGCAGATAAATTGAAGCAGCAACATCATTGGAAAGAGGCAAAAGATTTATTTAACAAAGTATTAGACATAGAGCCATTGAAGATTTTTGCACAAAGTAATAAGCGAAAAATTGAAGTTTTAGAAGAGGAAGAAAAGAAGCAGAGTATCTTGAAGGGAGAATACTATTCTCCAGAAAAATGGAGGTTATCCAAAAGAATGCATCTCGGTATTATAGTAGTATCAATGGGAATCGCTGCTATTGCAGGGATAGGTATTAGTCGTTTGTCAACACCATGTTTGATAAGCCAAAATAAAGTATTAGGTGTTTTTTGTGTAGACGATCCAAGCATTAATTTTAGTAGCGGCGAACGTACGTTTTTTACTATTATAAATAACGCTGATCGTGACCAAGGAATTAAAGCTTTTAAACAAGAAAAATATCAAGAAGCCAGTAAGCTATTTGAAGAAGCTATAAAAGCTAATCGCAATGACCCAGAAGTACGAATTTACTATAACAATGCCCTTGCTCGTAACAAAAGAAATCCGATCACTTTGGCAGCATCTGTTCCAGTAGATAACAATACTAACTTTGCTCAAGAAATATTACGCGGTGTAGCACAAGCACAACAAGAGTTTAATAATAGAAATGGTTTAAATAATAGATTACTGGAAATTAAAATTGCCAATGATGCAGGTAAACCAGAACAAGCCCAAGAAGTAGCTGCCGAGTTGATAAAAGACAAATCGATTTTAGGAGTTATTGGTCACTACAGTTCTGAATCTACAGAAGCGGCGTTAGAAGAGTATAACAAAACATATATCCCTATTATCTCTCCAAGCAGCACCAGTACAAAATTACAGAGTAAGAATTTCTTTAGGAGTTTACCTTCTGATGCTGCTGGAGGAAAAAAGTTAGCGGGATATGCGTTCAAGAACTTAAATTTAAAAAAAGTAGTGATTTTCTATAATCCTGATAGTTTATACAGTGACAGCATGAGAGAAGAATTTCAACATAACTTTGAGCAACTTGGAGGTAAGGTACTTCGCAAGCCAGAAATTGATTTATCTAATACCTCATTAGATATAAATGCAGAAGTTAACAGAAGTATTTATATATACAAATCAGAAGCAGCGGTATTAATTCCAGATGCACTACATGCAGATATTGCTCTCAAAATTGCCAAAGTAAACCAGGAAGCATTAGATAGGCCTCCATCTCAAAATGGAGCCAGAGCAGGAATGAAGCTTTTAGGTGGCGATGTTCTTTACAGCGACGAAACCTTAACTACAGGTAAAAATGCAGTGGAAGGTTTAATTACAGTTGTTCCTTGGTTTAGAGAAGCACCACAAGCACAAATCTTTGCCAAAAAAGCCAAAAAGCTATGGGGAGAAGAAGTGAGTTGGCGAACAGCAACTAGCTACGATGCTACGCAAGCTTTTATTCAAGCTTTGTCTTCTAATTCTAATCGTACAACGATTCTCGAAAGATTAGAAAATGCGAAGTTTTCGGTCAATGAAACTTCAGGATATCCATTCAAATTTAGTTCTGAAGGAGAACGGGAAACTGAGCCAATTTTAGTACAGATAAAAGGTGGGAAGTTTGTTGCAGTACCATAATGAGTTATGAATTGAATTTACTCCTTTTCGGGTGAAAAAATACTGAAATATTTATAAAAAAATATCCAACTATTTCTTGTAGGATGGGTGTCTCGCCCGTCTTGTGAATTGGGTGGACTTTTCAGTTTACCGCACAAGATTGGATAATTTATTTCTTGGCAATCTTTAACTTCTAACTTTTCACTTTTTAGATGTCACTAACAATTGTTGTCAAAATCGGTACTTCTAGCCTAACTCAACCAGAAACAGGACAATTAGCACTTTCTACCATCGCTACTTTGGCGGAAACACTCTGCCATCTAAGACGCCAAGGACATCGGGTGATTCTGGTTTCTTCTGGTGCTGTGGGGGTAGGTTGTGCGCGGTTGGGTTTAACTGAACGTCCCAAAGCGATCGCACTGAAACAGGCTGTAGCAGCAGTTGGACAAGGTAGGTTAATTCGGATATATGATGATTTATTTACTACCTTGCAACAAGCGATCGCTCAAGTATTACTGACTCGCAGTGACTTGGTACAGCGCAGTCGCTATCTCAACGCCTACAATACTTTTCAGGAATTACTGGGACTGGGAGTGATCCCCATAGTAAATGAAAATGATACCGTCGCAATAGACGAACTAAAATTTGGTGATAATGACACTCTTTCGGCATTGGTTGCTAGTTTAGTAGAAGCAGATTGGCTATTTCTACTTACCGATGTTGATCGGTTGTACTCAGCCGATCCCCGTTCCGTACCCGATGCGCGACCGATCGCTTTAGTTAGTAGCATTAAAGAATTAACAGAATTACAGATACAAACAAGTTCCCAAGGTTCCCAGTGGGGTACTGGTGGGATGACGACAAAAATTTCGGCTGCGAGAATTGCGATCGCTGCGGGGGTACGTACTGTAATTACCCAAGGGCGATTTCCCCGAAATATCGAAAAAATTATCCAAGGTGAACTGATTGGAACGCATTTTGAACCGCAACCTGAACCAACTTCGGCGCGTAAACGTTGGATAGCTTACGGACTTGTACCTGCGGGGAAATTGTATTTAGATGAAGGTGCGATCGCGGCAATTTCTCTAGCTGGGAAATCCTTATTAGCTGCTGGAATTAAAGTAGTAGAAGGAGAGTTTGACACACAAGAAGCAGTGCAATTGTGTGACAGCAACGGTAACGAAATTGCCAGAGGACTTGTGAATTACAACAGCAATGAACTGCAAAAGATTCGCGGCTGTCATTCACGAGAAATTTCTACAATTTTAGGTCATGCCGGTGCAGAAACCGTGATTCATCGAGATAATTTGGTTTTGACTTAAAATAGAAATAAGATAAATTTCGTAACTACTAACTAAGAGAGTAAAAAATATTATGACTCAAACGTTAGAAAATGCTGTTAACTTACCAGAAGAACAACGCTTCTTTCGGCATGGATTAAGTTGGGAACAGTTTAAAGCGATTCAAGCTAGCTTTGAAAATGTACCAGGAGTGCGGCTGTTTTATTGTGATGGAGTCTTAGAAATAGTGACTATTGGTAAGCCTCATGAGGCGATTAAGTGTTTAATTGCTGCACTTTTGATTACTTATTTTGAAGTCAAGGGTATTGAATTTTTCCCCAGTGGGAGTTTTAGTCAGATTGTTCCCAAGATAGTAGAATATCAAGCTGACTTATCTTATTGCTTTGTAACCGATAAACCTATACCAGACCTTTGTATTGAAGTAGTGATTACTAGCGGTAGTCCCATAAAATTACAGAAGTACAAATTGATGGGAGTCCCGGAAATTTGGTTTTGGGAAGATGGCACAATTGAAGTCTACTGCTTGCGAGAACAAGAATATGAGAAAGTTGTTCAAAGTGAGCTATTAACAGAATTAGATTTATCCCTGCTCAATCGTTGTGTTTTGTTATCGTCTCCCTTGGAAGCAATTAGAGAGTTTCGTCAGGGTATTCAACAGTAATAGTAAGTTTAAACAGAATAATATTGGATATTAATATTGTGATTTCTAGAGTAAAAAATGGGGAAAAGTTTGTTAACGTTCATAGATTTTGCCCCTGCCAATAGCGATCGGCAATTGATGAAATTTTGCCCTAGTGTTGAACTGAAACGCCACAGGAGCGCCGTTGGCATCGACTCGAAACACAATAGTACCGCAACCTATTCCAGTACTATTCGGTGAGCGCGTGTCATCATTGTGGCGAATAGCACTTGAATCATAAACCGTTACGCTAACCGTGCCATTAGAGTTCATCACAGGTTTTGCTGCCACAAACATGACGTGTCCTGTATCTGCGTGTTCAGTAATCGGTTCCATTGCCCAGGCGATAATGTCACCAGGCATTGCATCCATTAGTCGGTTGATTGCCTTCCATTCGCGTACCGAAGTAGAGTGTTGTTGCAATTGATGAAAGTATTCGTAGTATTTAAAGGCGCGGGGCCTGGGCTGTTTCGGTTCCTTGGGAATTAGCGCCAGATATTCAGGTGCAATCTGATTCAACACATAACCTACAAATCCAGAACAATCCATATCGTAAACTCCATTGATTTTATCAACGAAGGTTTTGTGGGTGTAGTGCGTCTCCCGCATCGTATTCAAGATGTGTTTTGCTGCGATCGCTAATGGATTAACATAAATCTTCTCACTGTGGGTAGGGCGTTTTTCTACTGAAGATGATATGGCATCACTACTAGTAAATTTGATCTTGCCTTCAACAAAACTTTCTAATGGCTGTTGAGCCGCTCGGCTAAATACACCAGATGTATCTAAAATGAGTAGGCTGAGTGTAACTACTCTCAATGTCAGAAGCGTAAATGTGTTAAGTGTCATAATTCACCAAATGATGAACTGTAAAAAATAGCTTAAGTGATATTTCACCCTATTGGTTAATGGTGTAACAACAAAGAAGGCAGTTGGTGCATTGAGTAAAAGACATACGCTCCAGATGCCTCAAGTAGAGTAGCCTCACTTTGCTTGGTGTAACCTAAAACTCTCATCCCAGCGGCAACACCTGCACGTACGCCCAAAACGCTATCTTCTACAACCGTACAGTATGCAGCTTGAAACCCCATACTTTTAGCCGTATGTAAGAATAAATCGGGTGCTGGCTTCCAACTTCCAATTTGATATGAGCTAAAAATACGTCCTTCAAATCGAGGTAGTAGGTTCGTTACACGCAAAGCTAACTTAATTTTTTCGGGTGGGCCACTGGAAGCAACGCAAATAGGCAGATTAATCTTGTCTAAAGCTGCTTCTATTCCTTCTACAGGACGTAATTCACGCTCGAATGCTTCAGCAGTGCGGGTACGAAGCTGAGTTACAAAATCTTGTGGCATCTTCTTCCCAAATCTTTGCTCAATGACAGCAACACAATCAGCCATTTTGCAACCCTTAAATAACAAAATAGCTTCTTCAAGTTTCATTGCCAGCCCAAATTCAGCGACAAATTCCACAAGAACGCGATTGCCTAATCCTTCACTGTCTACTAATACTCCATCACAATCAAAAATAACTAATTCTGTTTGCACTTATACGCTCCACACCTCACTCATTTATTGTCATAGAAGCGATCGCCACACCGCCCCACAACGGCGCATCATCCCCCAGAAGCGCCGACACAATTTCAAAATCAACCTCCGGTAAAGCCGTCTCCCGCGCCACCTGACGCACAACCCGCCAAAAATCCTCCCCCGCCTTCATCACACTGCCTCCCAACAAAAAGCGCTGCGGATTCATCAAGTTCGCTACATTGCCAATACCCACACCCAGCGCCCAAGCAGCCTTGTGCAAAACTTCCTTCGCCACATCATCCCCAGCAGCCGCCGCCTCACTTACCAACTGCCCCGTCAGCAACGTTAAATCTCCTCCCACCAAACCTCTCAAAATTTCTCCATCTCTGAGTCCTCCGCGCCTCTGCGGTTCGTTCTCCAAAATTTCCCTAACATTTTGCGCCATATAAGGCCCCGACGCCAAACGTTCCACACATCCCCGCTTGCCACACAAACAAACTGGCCCAGCAGGATCGACAACGATGTGTCCAATCTCACCAGCCATTCCACCAGCACCCCGCCAAGGCTTACCGTTGAGTATCCAACCACCACCTACGCCAGTGCTGACAGTTATGTAAAACAGGCTATCGTATCCCTGTCCCGCACCAAAGCGATGTTCTCCCAAAGCAGCAATATTCGCGTCATTATCTACATCAACAGGAACGCCAAACTCCTCTTCCAACAAAGCTTTGAGAGGAATATTTTCCCATCCAGCGACATGATGAGATAGTCGCACCATCCCCGTGGAGGCATCAACTGGGCCGCCAAAGCTAACACCGATCGCAGCAGGTTTTGTATCTTCCAGCAACGAGTAAATTAGCGATCGCATTATTTCCAAGTCAGTGCTAGCATTTGCATTTACTGGCGAGAGACGACGTTCATAACGCAACCACGTTCTCGAACCAAGATTTACCAATGCTGCTGCTAGCTTAGTTCCGCCAAAATCGAGAGCTAAAATTAATGTCATGGTTTTGAACCTTTCCAATAAATGCGATCGCACATTTTCTGGCACTCGATCAATAATGGATTGCTACACCAAAGTGCTTTTGTCAGATTAAATGATTAAATAAAGCTTTTAATAGGCGGTGAGAAGAGATTTAGTACAGATTAATAATAAATTATGCCAGGATATGCGTTAGTTAGCCGCATCAAAAATCTGTTGCGTGGTTAAATTTAATTGAGGAAAGGTAGGTGATGAAATCGCAGTGTTGCCTTGAAACGGTGTCATTTGATATTCACCATCAACCAACTCGCAGACAAAAATAGTGGGTTGCTTAGGATTGCCGATAAACTTTCTTGCACCCAATGCAGCATAATCAGCAATCCAATATTCAGGAATGCCCATTTCCTCATAATCACTAAATTTATTGTAATAATCATCTCGCCAGTTAGTTGAAACAACTTCAATAACTATTGGAACCGATGCTGCTTGGCTTACTGTTGACTGTTTTTGAAAAAGCGGTTCATTGTCGAGATTATCAAGATTTAGCAGCAAAACATCAGGCGAGTAAGCGGATTCGGCAGTAGGAGTTTTGACTAATGCGGTTTTGGGAATTCCGTAGGGTAAATTAAGACGATCAAACTCCACGGTTAATTTCCGCGACAAAAACGCAACAACTTTTTCATGCGATCCGCTTGGAGGCGGCATTTCAAAAATTACTCCCTTGTGTAATTCATAGCGTCTACCATCGTTAGGATACCATTCGCTAAATTCATTGAAGGTGAGTAACTTGGGCAAGGCTTGGGTCATAATCTTACCTCCACATCTGTTTTACTTTATCAAAATATTCACAATTTCCGTTGGAATAATTAAGTGCCTTTACTAGCAACAATTTGTCACAATTGCCAAGCTTTATTTATTAAATTGAAACTATCAATGCTTTTCTAGTAAGCTATCTCCACTATGCAACGCCTGTTCACCGTGATTCAAGCAACATCCTAAGAGACAACAAACTGTAAAGAAGTCATAAAGATTCTTAAATACTTGCATTTCTTATTGACTTCAGTTAGAGTCAAAGTAGATGCCTATCATCAAACCCTGACATAAGCTTCAGGAAGTTAGATTAGGTAAAACGCTAAATACAAAATTCGTTAATGTTGATTTTAGTAACGCTGATAACAATTAGTCACTAGTTTTCATTGTTAACTTATCGCACATCAAGTACGGGGCTGTAAAGCATTTGCCCCCAATTTAATTGTTTTTATTTTCTCAGCTATTGAGAATTATTTGCAATATGTATAGAATCGATCGATAGTGTGGAAGAAATCTTAAAACAGTATGGCTTACCAGAGCGATCGCTGTTTATTAAATGTTTCCGCATCTACCTTTAGGAATATGTCTCTCACGAGAGCGGCACAGAATTATATCTTTATGTGTAAAAACAGGATCTATAAGTAGCTATGTAGATAATTTAAGTAAAACTTTAAACAATTAGATTGTTGCTAGAAATATTTTTGATTGTAGTATCAGCTACATCGATATGTTTGGAAAAGCCGAGTTTCCGCAAGTGAAAATTTATGGAATACCAGATAACAATAAAACTAGATACAAAATTAACGCCACTCATACGGAAAAATATCTCTTGACACTGTTTATCTTTATTGTGGAGAATTTATTAACCGGAAAGACCTCGATCAATAATGATGTTATAAAGTGGCTACCTAGTTTTAACTGGGAAATGAATATTGTTCTTTTTATCTCCTTTAGCCAAGGATATTGTAGTGAAGAACACAAATGTATTTGGTAATACCTTTTGTCCATAAAATACGCTAATGAGTACAGCGAGATGAATACTTTTTTTTGTTCTGACGATTCACGACAAGTAGGAGAAGATGTTATTGGTAGTGCCACCAATTATCAAACTTATATTTTAGTTGAGTGTCCTTTACCTTGGACATCAGAAGCCTTTAATTCCAAATGGGTACCTGAGAATTTGAGGATTTTGGTAGAAGAAGTGAAGCGTGCTAAATTACCGATTAGATTCCTCTTAATTGCTAATGATGTATCACACAGGGTAAATCACACTACGCTTTTGATTTATCAAAAAGAAGAGGGGCTAAGTAATGGATACCATAAGCAAGAGTTTAAGCTAGCAAATATTGAGCAAGTAGCAGGAGTTGTCCAAAAATGGATATGGGGTATCGATTCTAATTTAGAAGTTGAAACTAGTACAACTAGAGATATTTTAATTTGTACCCACGGTAGCCATGATAAGTGTTGTGCAAAATATGGCGCTCCTTTTTACTTCCATGTAACAGCGAAAAATGCTGATTTGTGCTTAGATAATGTGCGAATTTGGAAATCATCGCATTTTGGTGGACATCGGTTTGCACCAACAGTCATAGACTTACCAGAAGGAAGATACTATGGTCGTCTAGAGCGAGATTCATTTAGATCGATTTTGACTCGCACTGGTGATATTCAATGCTTACATCAAGTCTATCGAGGCTGGGGAATTCTGCCTGCGGCACTTCAGGTTTTGGAAAGAGAACTAATTCTCTCTAAAGGATGGGATTGGTTTAATTACAAAGTTGCAGGTAAAATTTTAGAGCAAAGTTTAGACAATAATACTATCCTAGCTGAACTAAGTTTTGAACAACCTTCTGGTTCTCTCTACACTTATCAGGCTAAACTTGTGAGAGATGAAAACAAGACTCAACAATTAAAGAGTTCATGTAATGCTACAAGAGAGTTAGTAGTTACTAAATATGCTGTCGGTAGTCTTTGGATTAGCTCTAGTAAGGTGATGAGTTATAGTACGTAAAAGAGGAGAGTTTTTAAACGCAGAGGAACGCAAAGGTAAGCGCAGAGGTACGCGGAGTCTTACTGTATTTAGTATAACGCTGCACAAATTCGTAAAAAAAATCTCTGCGTACCTTTGCGTTTCCCTCTGCGTTCCTTTGCGTTTAAATTCCAAATCAAGATTAAGTCATATTTAAGACTTTCCGTAACAGAACTTGGTCTTCTAATTTGGCTTTTAAACGACCATTTTCAATATCTCGAATCCAGCTTTGGCTTTTACCTGTAAGTTTTGCCAACTCTCTTTGGGAGAGATTCAAATTTTTTCGCGCTTGCAAAATTTGTTCGCCTAGTAAATCGTTTGTAGCTTTAGGTTTCCTTTTGGCTTTGGCAGTTCTTGTTTTCTTTTTTTCCGATTCTGAGATTTGCTGTTCCCATTCTGGTGGGAGTTCAAAAGCTAAAATCCGCGCATTCATTAGCAGATTCCACTTACCACGGGGGCCTGTGTCTGTGAGGCGAGTTTCAGAACCACCGTCGTTAGTCCAAAATTCTAATGCTTCATCTGGATCTTCGGGAAGATCGATTAATTTTGCCCACAAAGGTTGAATTTCTGGTGGGTAAGTAACTGGATCGAAAAGCGGTTTCATTCCATAGTGATTGAGAATTTCTAAGTCGCTTTCAAAAGTTCGCAGCAGACGTTTGCGTTCTTCTCGTTGTCTGGATGCAAGAGCGACTTTTTCTTCGCCATAAGCAATACGCAGCAAGGTAGGAATGGTGATGCGTTGTTCCTTGCCCATTTTGGTTTTAAACAGCAACCACAGCATTAATCGGACTGCGCCTTCGTGTTGCTGCCAAATGCTCATGACTGTGGTTAGCAGTGTTTTGGGAAGACTGCCGTATTGATAGAATGCGGTTCGCTCTTTACATGCTTGTTTGTTTAAGAAATATTGCGCCCAAATACCTGCTTTTACTTTAAAAGTTAGCCCAATTAGATATTTGCATCCGAGATTGTCTTCTTGGAAGTGGTGCTGAATATCTACTAAGTGCCATAAGCGGCTGTCTGTAACAGAGAATCCGTTAATTCGACCTTGTTGGGGCCAGTCAATGGAGATAATTAGGGAGCAAGCTTGCTGAACGATATTTTTCATTAAAGCTAGCTTGGCAGCTTTGCTTAAATCTTTGCGTTTCTCCATCCCCAGGTATTTCTCGATTTGTCGCTCATCGATCGCAAATTCTTGCTCCCAAGGTTGCTCTAAGGCTGTAGCATAAGCTGCAAAAATTAGATGTATGCAGGCGGCTCTGATGTCAAGCCCCTCAATTGCTGCTATATCTGTGGCCTTGTCGTTCACTGTTAATGGATCTTGGATGTGAAAAGCGATCGCACCTCGTCCTTGATTGACTTGTCGGCTGTAACTGATGTAGCCTTCTTCATCGGTTTCCCAATGTAGGGATGTGCGCTGCGCTAATACATTACAAGCTTCCCAAATTGCGATCGCAGAAGCAAATGGATTATTCTTGCCGTTAGAAAACAAGTCTAAGCTGCTAGCATCTCTTGGTTCAACTTTGCATCTCCCTTTTTTCGCTTGCCAAGGAATAGGAGAATTAGTTGGACAAGCTATTACACATTGCGGTTTTGAATAATAGCCCTCACAATTATTACAAAGACCAGGATCAACCCAGTATTCATTGTCCTCTATTTTGATTGCACCCGTAGGACATTGGGGGCGGCAGTTGTCACATCCAACGCAACTGTTGTTAGGAATTGTATAAGGCATAAGGCTCTTTTCCCACTCTAATCGTTGAGATGTCTGTCTCTGGTTTCCCCTGGATGAGTCCTGTCTATTCATGACTCGCTACCACATAATCTTTCTGGCGAGAAAAATTATTCTCACCATATTCACTCCCCACATCCATATTTTGACGGCATCCAATTGGAAGCTATTTAAGGCTTTTAAACCAAGCCTGACAAAACTTCTTTATTAACTATACATTTCATGAAAATAATGATTAATTTGTTCGTGTCGAGCTTAGAAAGATATCTTAATCTTCATTTAATTACGTATTGAATGAAGATTTTAGCTTTAACCATAAAGTGTTTTTAGAACATATTTTAGCTTGATACGATTGGAATTCATCTGATTTATTAATAATTTTAATATTTAAGACACGCTTGGATTCTGCCATAAAAATTACAGTTGCTTTATAAAATAATCATGTTTTCTTCATAAATTCATTATATTTATTTAAATCGAAAACAGATATTTATTTTGTCATCATTTATATAAATAGTTGAATCAAATGAAATTGCAAATTGTTGCTTTGCAAAATACATATTGCATATATCAAAATGTAATTATTGAACATTTGTTTTTGTATATATGTATACTGTTTATCTAGATTTATTTGTCTAAAGCTAAAACTATTTGAAAAATAATATCATCACTTTTATCGATATATTTGCATTTGCCGGAAATAATAAAACTATATCTACGCGAGGCTTTACCCACAGGGGTAGGTTTGAATCCCTCAATTTCTTCTGCATAGGAATGGCTAGGGGCTACTGTCTCTACCTAGATATTGAGTATTTGACTCAATCAATGTGTTTAGATACTCCGCATAAGAACAAGGGCAACTTAAGCATTCATAATTATTATTGGCAATAATTTGCATCTATTATTTGAAATAAAAAGCAATTTGTAATTGTGTTCAAAGTCATCGAATTTTAATGAGATAAAAGTAACTTTTGAATATAAAAGAATAAAAGATTAGGATAATATGATGATTAATGCACAAACAGATTGATAGGCAAAAAGGCCGAGGATTTATTCATGGCGCAATTAACAGGTTTGACATTCGGCGGTAAGGCTTGGACACCAAAATTTGCTCAGGAAATTGACAAAGATAAATGTATCGGCTGTGGCAGATGCGTTAAAGTTTGCGGGTACAATGTGCTTGGATTGAAGGCACTCAATGAAGAAGGCGAATTTGTAGAAGACGAAGATGATGAAGAAATTGAACGGAAAGTAATGGCAGTTACTTCTCCAGAAAACTGTATTGGTTGTGAAGCTTGTTCGCGGATTTGTCCGAAGAATTGCTACACCCATGTTGCAGTAAATAATTAAGTTATTTGAAGTTAGTCAAGATTGTTGTTAATTCAAGGAGGCACTGTTTGTAGAAAGCGAAAATGCGCTAGGCAAGGTTACTTGAGGGGAATACTAAGTATTTGCTGTAACTAATAAATAGTTCGCAGTAAACAAATCCGTAAATCGCAAAATGTTAGTTATTAACAAAATTAAACTTGCTGCTAATATAGCCTAATCAATATTAGGTCAACAGTGCCCTCTTGGAACAACGAGCTTTTTTGAAAGCAGGGGGCTAACTTTTTCATAGGAGTTGAAATATAATTTGTAATTTTCTGGGGTAAGGATATGGAAAAAATCTGGAATTTTCCCCCTTTTTTTATGGCTGCACGTTAGAAAGTTAATAAGTGGAATGGGGAATGGGGAATAGGAATACTCAATTACCAATTACCAATTACCAATCCCCAGTACCTATAAAAGACTGTTTACAAAGCAGGTAGCATGTATGCAACAAGTTCCTGTTTCACTATGGACTCTGGTTGCTGGGATAGTAGTTACAGCAATCAGTATTTGGATCGGACAAAACCACACTCTCATGCCGGTGCAGGCATCGTTACAAGCGCCTTTGGTAGACGGTTTTTTCAACGTCATGTTTACCATTGCGATCGCACTCTTCTTGGTAGTAGAAGGAACTATTCTGATTTTTTTGGTTAAGTTTCGTCGCCGTCACGGTGATGATACCGATGGTTTACCAATAGAAGGTAACGTTCCCTTAGAAATCTTCTGGACAGCAATTCCTACAGTAATTGTCCTCGGTTTGGGCATCTACAGTGTAGATGTTTTTAACCAAATGGGCGGTTTTGAGCCTGCCGGTCATCCTCATTCAGCTGCTCATGTTGCTCATCAGCATCAGTCGGGAACTGCGATTGCAGCGACACTCAGCGATGCTTCTGAAGCAACAACAGCCCCGACAATTGCCCCAACAATCGGTATCGGCGCGTCTCCTGAAACCCTTAACAAACCAGCCGATTTAGTTGTTGATGTCAAAGGGATACAGTACGCCTGGATATTTAATTACCCCGATAGTGGCATTACCTCTGGGGAATTGCACATACCCGTTGGTGCTGATGTCCAACTCAACCTTTCAGCAGACGATGTAATTCATTCATTCTGGGTGCCAAACTTTCGGCTGAAACAAGATGCACTACCCGGTATCCCTACCGAACTGCGATTTGTAGCTACCAAACCAGGTACATATCCCGTAGTTTGTGCTGAGTTGTGCGGTGGTTATCACGGTTCCATGCGGACACAGGTAATTGTCCACACACAAGCAGAATATGATAGCTGGCGGACAGAAAACCAGATTGCTCAACAACAAAACCTCAATCAAGTTGTTGCAGTTAATCCCGCCGACTTATCAACATCAGAGTTTCTCGCGCCCCACACCCATGATATGGGAATTAGTGCAGCAACTTTAGAGTCATTGGTCATTAGTCATTAGTCATTGGTCATTGGTCATTAGTCATTGGTTATTCGTAACGGACAAATGACAACGGACAAATGACAAAAGACAAAGGACAAAAGACAAATGACAAATGACAAAGGACAAAAATATGACACAGGTAGAATTTCCACGGAATACTCCACCAGAGGAAAATAAACCGAAAATGGTGGCTGGCCACACCTCCCATCCGAAGGCGTGGAAATGGCAAGATTATTTTACATTTAATGTTGACCACAAGGTTATTGGTATTCAATACCTAGTAACGGCGTTTGTGTTCTATCTCATCGGCGGACTGATGGCTGTTGCTCTCCGTGCCGAATTAGCAACACCAGATGCAGACTTACTCGACCCCAATCTGTATAACGCTTTCATGACCAATCACGGGACGATTATGATCTTCCTGTGGATTGTCCCTAGCGCTATTGGGGGATTTGGTAACTATTTAGTGCCCTTGATGGTTGGTGCTAGGGATATGGCTTTCCCGAAGCTAAACGCGATCGCCTTTTGGTTAAATCCCCCAGCAGGTGCGCTGATTTTAGGTAGTTTCTTTTTTGGTGGTTCCCAATCTGGTTGGACAGCTTACCCACCATTGAGTTTGGTGACAGCACCAATTGCTCAAACTATGTGGATATTAGCGATCGTCTTGGTGGGAACTTCTTCAATTTTGGGTTCACTGAACTTTGTGATCACCATTTTGATGATGAAGGTTCCCAGCATGAAATGGGATCAAGTGCCCTTGTTTTGCTGGGCAATCTTGGCAACTTCCTTGCTGGCGCTTCTCTCCACACCTGTATTAGCAGCTGGTTTAGTTCTGCTGTTGTTTGACCTCAACTTTGGCACTTCCTTCTTTAAACCAGATGCAGGCGGTAACGTTGTAATTTATCAACACTTATTCTGGTTTTATTCTCATCCGGCAGTATATTTAATGATTCTGCCCATCTTCGGCATTATGTCGGAGGTAATTCCAGTCCACGCCCGTAAGCCAATCTTTGGTTATAAAGCGATCGCTTACTCTAGTGTAGCTATCTGCGTTGTCGGTTTGTTCGTCTGGGTACACCACATGTTTACCAGTGGCACACCCGGTTGGATGCGGATGTTCTTCACCATCTCCACCCTCATCGTTGCAGTTCCCACTGGCGTGAAGATTTTTGCCTGGGTTGCTACCCTCTGGGGTGGTAAAATTCGCTTCACCACAGCGATGCTTTTCGCCATTGGCTTGTTGTCTATGTTTGTCATGGGCGGCTTAAGCGGTGTGACGATGGGAACAGCCCCCTTTGATGTTCACGTCCACGACACATATTATGTAGTCGGACATTTCCACTACGTTCTGTTTGGCGGTTCCGTGTTTGGCATCTACGCCGGTATTTATCACTGGTTCCCCAAAATAACCGGACGAATGCTGAATGAAGCTTGGGGACGGGTTCATTTCGCCCTTACTTTTATCGGCACTAATCTTACTTTCTTACCCATGCACGAATTGGGTTTGAAAGGAATGCCCCGACGAGTGGCAATGTATGACCCCCAATTTATCGACCTCAATCAAATTTGTACCTTTGGTTCATTTGTTTTGGCAATATCAGTAATTCCTTTCGCCATCAACATCATCTACAGTTGGCTGAAAGGGCCTTTGGCTGGTGATAATCCTTGGCAAGCTTTGACTTTAGAATGGACAACTAGCTCACCACCAGCAATTGAAAACTGGGAAGTATTGCCGGTTGTCACTCATGGCCCTTATGACTATGGCCACGGTCATAGTACAGAAATACAGCCATCTGCAACACCAGAAGCTAGTGCTTAGTTATGAAATAACTCTTGTGGGGTGGGCATCCTGCCCGCCCTTGATCTAGGACAGATGAGACACCCATCCCACAAGAAAATCAAGATTGTGAAGAATTCAATTGCCCGACGCTTCATCTTTAAGGGTAAACAATATGACCATAGCTACGACAAGTGAAGATCATAGTGCAAGACACGAAGAACATCCAGATTTAAGAGTTTGGGGTCTATTAACGTTCCTTGCCTCTGAATCTCTGATGTTTGGGGGATTTTTTGCCACTTACTTATTTTTCCGAGGTACTACAGCAGTTTGGCCTCCAGAAGGAAGTGAAGTAGAATTACTTGTGCCGACAATTAACACCATTATTTTGGTGTCTAGTAGCTTCGTGATTCACTTCGGTGATACAGCGATTAAAAAGAATAACCTCAAGGGAATGCAACTGTGGTATGCAATTACTGCACTCATGGGAGCAATTTTCTTAGGTGGTCAGGTTTATGAGTACTCAACATTAGGATATGGACTGACTACCAACGTCTTCGCCAACTGCTTTTATATCATGACCGGGTTCCACGGTTTGCACGTTTTTGTAGGACTGTTATTGATATTACGTGCATTGTGGCGATCGCGTCTCCCCGGTGAATATTCTGCCACCAATCATACTTTCATCGAAATGACAGAAATTTACTGGCACTTCGTAGATATTATTTGGATTGTTTTATTCACTTTGGTGTACGTTCTTACTTTGTTTTAACAAAAGTTAGGAGTGAGGAGTGAAGAGTTAAGAATTTATAGCTTCTAACTCGTAATTCACAACTTCTAACTCCTAACCCCTAACTCCTAACTCTCCAGGACTTTATTATGCAAACTAATACAAACCAATTCTCATGGTTTCAGGTTCCAGAAGATATCAAAAATCTCTTAATTTTAGCTGCACAAAACTGGGAAAATACATCAGAATCCGAAAAATATATTCAACAAGCTTTAGCACAGACTGGTGATAATACCGATGTCTTGGTAGCAGCCTATAGATTTTTCTATTATAAAAATAATTATTCTCTCGCACTACAAACAACAAGCAAATTATTAGATAAAATTAAAGAAGTAGAAAAATTCCCTGATGACTGGGGGCAACTTAAGCCTATACTAGTCAATCGCAAAGAAGAACCACAAATTCGATTGTACTTAAATGCTTATGCTGCTTCTGGATTAGTACTAGCAAAGTTGGGAGCAATCGAGGAAGCAAAAGAAATCAGCACCAGAGTCAAACAGATAGACGAAAAGAATGATTTTGGTTCTGGAATTCTGCTGGATATTTTGACACGCCCAGCAGAAGAAGACGATTAATTAGTCAGCAATGAAAAGTCAAGGTGAAAATCATGAACAATTGGTTATCTACTAAATCCTATTCTCTATTAGGATCGGCTACTGATAGTAACTCTATCTTTCCTCCTATCAACATACCTACAAAATTTCCTGTAGGTAATATCCCTAATGTCTCACCGATCATTGTGATCCAATCTTCTCCGTTATCAATTTAAAAGTTATGAAAGGTAGGGATTGGCTGCTAACAGGGGACGGTCAGTATCAAGCCTGTAAATCTGTAAGAGCATGGGATTTATTGAGAGAAAATTACCGCCTTTATCGTTTTTTAACTGAGGTGGAAGATGTTCTCAATAGTAGTGACAATGAAACCAATTGTCTGCCAGAAATTCGGATGCTTGTAAGGCGCTTGATTGTAAATTCCTACTGGGTGCGAAGTCAAAATTTAGAGCCTTCGCCTAAAACGGGAACCTCTGTTTTACTCCTATATGATGAGTTGGGTTTTCCGTTGACGGTGCAAACAGTAACATTTGCACCAGGAACCCGTTCAAACATTCATAATCATGGGACGTGGGGAATCGTGGCGGTGCTAAAAGGCCAGGAAAAAAATACTTTTTGGCGACGCACCAATAGCCCAGAATTTCAGGACAAAATTGAAGCAACGGGAGAAATAACTCTCTTCCCAGGAGACATTATTAGCTTTACTCCCGATGCAATTCACAGTGTAGAAGCAGTGGGTGAGGAACCAACTGTGACTTTCAATATTTATGGCGAAACCGATCCGAATGAGAGGTTTGAGTTTGACTTAGTTAGCCATAAAGCTAGGAATTTTTAATTTCATCGGTTCGTAGTTGGCGCTTTAGCGCTCAATGAGTAATTTAGGAGATAGTTGCATGGCAAGAGTAAGTTTCTATAGCAAACCAGGCTGTAAAGGTGGTACTAAGCAAAAAGTTTTGCTCACAGCAGCCGGTCATGAGGTGATACCATACAACCTGCTAAAAGAACCTTGGACAGTTGAACGGTTGCGCTCATTTTTTGGCGATCGCCCCGTAGCCGAATGGTTTAATCCTTCCGCTCCCAAGATAAAATCTGGTGAGGTGGTTCCTGAAAAAATCGATGCTCAAACTGCGTTGGCGCTGATGCTGAAAGAACCGTTGTTAATTCGCCGTCCTTTGTTAGAAGTAGGCGAACAGCGCGAGGTAGGATTTGATGTCCAAAAGATTGATGCTTGGATTGGCTTACAAGCTGTGGATGAATCCTTGCAAGAAATCAGCGACAAGCTTTTGAAGCAAGATTTGCAAAACTGTTCCCACGGTAAAGATCATCATCACGGTAACGATTCTCACGAACACCAAAAGCAAGGTAACTGTAAGCATTAGTACAGATTGAAGAAGAATTCAGAAGTCAGAATTCAGGGGTCAGAATCAAGACGCAACGCTCCCTGCGTTCGCGCAGCGTGTCGCAGACAGACGCTAAAATCGTAGCTTGCTTCTCTGTAAGAGTACGAATACTCGCTATCCGCCAGTCATACAGAATTCATTGTAAATTCTGAATTCTGACTCCTGAATTCTGTTCGATAACTTTGAGATGCGACAATGCTCTCAAGTATCAACAGACAACTTTGGAGTGAATTAGTATTCGTAACATCTCGTAAAAATATGCTTATTTTTATCTCAGATGTTACGAAACTATACTTGCATGGGCATATTTAAATTGCTGCATTCTTTATCTCATAAGCTTTTTAGCCTATTTTGTCTCCCCATCAGGTGGTTTATTTACGCCGTACTGTACTAGTAAGAATGTCCGCCATGACACTGCGATTAGAGGTGCATCTGAAGAACTATTCGCGCAGGTTTTACCTGGACGAAGCCAAGACTGTAACAAATTTGTAGAGAAATGGATATCAGCTAACGTTTCATCCAAATGAGAAGGACAGAGAGATTCGTTACTCTCTTGTCCCCCTCATCTCCTTAACGCACCCCAGCAGTTTCTAAAGATAAATCTTGAAACATGGGTGTGCTGAGGTAGCGTTCGCCAAAAGAAGGCTGAATCATGACAATTAAACGTCCGGCATTTTCTGGACGTTTACCTACTTGAATTGCAGCACATAAAGCTGCACCAGAGGATATCCCAGATAATAAGCCTTCTTCTTTTGCCAAACGTCGCCCATAAGCGATCGCTTGTTCATCGCTGACTCTAATTACTTCATCAACCAATTCTAGGCGGAGAACATCGGGGATAAATCCGGCGCCAATACCTTGAATTTTGTGTGGCCCAGCTTCACCACCTGAGAGAACTGGACTGTTGCTGGGTTCAACTGCGATCACTTTAAAAGTCGGCTTGCGCTGTTTGAGTACTTCTGCAATCCCAGTAATCGTCCCACCAGTACCTACCCCAGCAATGACGATATCTACTTCCCCATCTGTATCTGTCCAAATTTCTTCGGCAGTGGTTTCTTGGTGAATTTTGGGATTCGCAGGGTTGCGGAACTGTTGCAGCATAAAAGCATTGGGAGTCTTAGCCACAATTTCTTCAGCTTTGCGAATTGCTCCCCGCATACCTTCTGCGCCTGGTGTCAACTCCAAAGCTGCGCCATAAGCCCTCAGCATAGCTCGTCGTTCTTGGCTCATTGTCTCAGGCATGGTCAAAATCAAACGGTAGCCACGCGCTGCTGCTACCATTGCTAGAGCAATTCCTGTATTACCAGAAGTAGGCTCAACTAAAATGGTTTTTCCTGGGGAAATCGAGCCAGCCGCTTCTGCGGAGAGTACCATACTTAACCCAATGCGGTCTTTTACCGAAGCCGCTGGGTTCATGCCTTCTAATTTAACAACTATCCTTGCTACTACTCCCTCAGCTTGAGGAATCTTATTCAGTTGAACTAAAGGAGTTCGTCCAATCAGTTCGGTTATATCTTGAGCAATTCGCATTATTTAACTCCTAAAATCCTAAATATTCGTACAGAGTATTTACTTATAACAATAAGCTTTTATATATTGATTTTGCAGTTTAGTGCCAATGAGTGCATATACTATGTATTCTAACTAAACCACAAAATATGAAAGTTTAGGAAGAACTTTTATTAGAAGAATTCAGAACTCAGGAGTCAAAATTCAGAACAATACAGTTCAGTTAAGCTTCTCTTACTTTGCCTTATTCTCTGACGAGACGAGCGCTTCAGCAGACAGCTAGCCACCATCCTTGTATTTTACCATTTGGAATTGCTGATTATTGTCTTGTAGGCTAAGATTAATTTTTGATAATTCTGTATATATGAATAATTTTTACTATTTTTTCTATTTGTTATGAAAATACCATTGACTTTTAAAACATTTAATTGTTTTTCATAATTTATTGGTTTATCTTTATCAAGAGACATTGATATTTTCTTTTGAGTGCAGATTTTCTCAGCCCAAAATTGCATCCTAAATAGTCCTTAAGCATTGCCTACATTGCATTTAGGTTGAGTACAAAAACACCAGAACCCCACCTCTAAAACACTAGAACCCCGTCTTGAAAACACTAGCACCCATACCCCAATGAAATTTTATAAGACTTATCAGGGGCGGATTACAAGCTTTGAGTACTATTCTAATGAATTTAATAATCTTAACAGGGCTGGGGTAAACTGTTTGGTGGAGAGCGGCTGATATAAATCGTATAGGATTTACGCAGAGATTCCCCTCTACCCCCCAACATTCCTGAGCGAAAGCTGAGTGAACTAGGGGGGACTTCTTAATCTCTCTTTTGAGAGTAGGATGAAACCAGATTCCAGAATCTAAGTGCGTTATTTCTGACTGAATAATCTTATGTTTTGTGAAAAGGGTGGTAACTTTTTATTTGTCAGTAGTCAGTGGTGTTGAGAAAAATAACTGACAACTAATGATTGTGAAAATTACCGATTACACATATTTTAATATCAAAACTGTTTTATAGGTAGAAATATCTAACTACTTTAGATAAACAGCAAAAGATATTTTCTTACTAGGTGCATACTACCTGGCAAGGGAGAGCCACGATGAAAGCCAAACTTTTAAATGTTCTTACAGTTTGCGTCGTTACCTTAGCAGTGCTTTCACCAGAACTAATAGTATTTGGCATAATTTGGGAGCGACATCTAGAGTTAGTAAAATCTCAGAATTTAGCTGACCAAGTTAACCACACTACTACAAATGCTCCCGCCTTGGCTCCCCAGACAGAGGGTACACATTCCCCTCAGACTAGTATTCCATCCTCTGATCGTAATGTGGTTCATCAAATGCTGACTGTTGCTGAACAATATAAATTTGCCACTATCCTGCAATGGTTCTTCTTATTAACCCCCATTTGTGTTGGGTTAGGGATTCTCTTTTACGACAGATATCTTGTTCATCGCGCTGCTGTTTTAAAAGAACAAGTTGAAATGTTGGAAAGACTGTGGCAGCAAAGTATCGAACAGTAACTTATTTACAATTCACTCACTCAAATCAACAAATTTACCATGACAGAGCAAGATCAACGCCAAAGCCTGTATTTTAATCTGATTGATGAGTTACTCAGATGTCCTAATGGTCAAGAACCAGAAATTTTAGAATCTAAGCCAGAATTGGTTGATTCTGGTTTAGTACAAACAATGTTACAAGTAGCAACTATGTTTGCCCATGAAGGCAATCAAGATGGGGCCCAATTTTTATTTTTTGTGGCGCGTGAGTTGGCGAAAGAATTAGGTTTATATCCAGAAGTTCCCAGTACTGAAGTTGCAAGTAAGGAGTAAAAATGCTGTTGACTTCAACGGATGCGGGACAAATAGCTTTAGAACTGCTGATGGCAGATTGGAATATTTCAGAAGAGAACCGAGAGTGGTTCACAATCTTTAACTCTCGTCTGATTGGCGAGAGTTGGTACACTGTGGAATTAGGTATAGAAGGATTTCCCGATCGGTGGTTTATTCAAGTATATGACACTGGAGCGTGCGATCCAAACTATACATTTATTTCACCAATCCGTGGTTCGGAAGGATTTACAGATTTTGTAAACGTACCGGATATCATCGCCGAGGTTTTAGTTTGTGAGCGCAATGCTCGGTAATAATTAAAATTCAAAACTTAGAATTCAACATCATAGTATTTGGGAGCATCTCACCTTTACAAATATACCTGGCGATTAGGGAAATCCAAGAAATAAATTATCCAATATTGTGGGGTGGGCAACATGAACCGCATATAAGCTGGGCGCTCATGTTGCCTACCCCACAAGAGTTAATTGTATAAATACGCTTTACGCCAATCTGAGGTGATACTAAATAAGGTACACCTCTTTTTTTGTGTAATATTTAATATTTTATTTAAGCCTAATAGGCTATTTTATTATATTTAATTGATAAAATTATGTTATATTAAATAGCGTGATGGATGCTACAGAAATATCAGTTCCAATGATTGCTGAAGATGTCTTAGCCAAAGAATTCACAAGAGTCGTCAACGATTACTACCCGCAAGTTGGAGAATTGCTGGATGGGTGTTATGTGAAAGTCATCACCTGTTTTTGGGGACGACCTGCCAGACGTTTGCAATATATAGGAATTTATTGCTCTGACGAAATGATTTCCTGTGTGCAAGCTCAAAAAGAAATACTCAGAGAAGTAGCAGGCAATATGGGTTTAATCCAGGTTGTTTGTATGAATGCCAAGCGATTATTGCGCGATCCGATGTCGAAGGTCAAAGAGAACAACCCACGTCTATGGTTGGAATTGCAGTGGGTTGCAACTTAATGATTCATGGCATTAATTGAGAGGGGTAAATGCTTTTGTCGTAAGCACTAAAGTATTTACTGCAATCTATCGACCACTAGAATAACCAGCACCTACGGTGAATACAAAGTATCAAGATAAGTAATGAAAACTGGAATTTTCTGCAATTACGATAATTTTCACCAAGATGCTCGTCGTGCCATGTTTGAGCAAGTCACGCTGGTAAAACAGGCTGAAAGCTTGGGTTTTGAGGAAGCTTGGGTAAGCGAACACCATTTTAGTGAATCCAATCTCAGCCCATCTATGTTGCTGTTAATGGCACATTTGGCGGGATTGACTTCAACTATCCAATTAGGCACTGCGGCGGTGTTGCTGCCATTCCATAACCCGATTCGGGTGGCGGAAGATATTGCCACTTTGGATAACTTGTGTAATGGACGATTATTATTTGGAGTTGCCAAAGGCGGCCCCTTTCCTCAACAAAATAAGCATTTTGCGACCCTACCAAGTGAAGCCCGTCCTAAGACGCTAGAGGCGATCGCACTGATTCAAAAGCTTTTATATGAAACTGACGTATCATTTAATGGCAAGTATTATCAGTGCGATCGCCTGACCATTTACCCAAAACCATTGCAGAGTCAAATACCAGTGTATGTTGCCACTGGCGGCGATGATGGTATCGAGTTAGCTGCTAAACATTCCTTCAGCTTGATGGGTGGGCCGCCATTTTCTCTAGAAAGATTGAAGGATACTGTTAGCAAATATCGAGCCTTAAATTCTAGTGGTGCGGAAAAATTAGTGTTGGCACGCTTCTTTTTTGTTGGCAAAACATTTGACGAGGCAGTGAGTGAAGCGTTACCTTTCGTTCGCAAATTTAGCCAGAAAATGAAAGCTAATTCGGCTCAAATTTTGAAAAATAGTGCGAATCCCAACCAAAAACCATTCGACCGCACAAATATTTGTTTCGATGAAGATTATTTGATTGAGAATTCAATTATCGGTGATGTGGAGACTTGTCGAGACAAAATCAAGAAATTTCAGGACGAATTAAATTTAGGTACGCTAGCACTCAAACCCTCGTCTGCGGATTTGCAAAAAAACCTGGACAGTTTGACGCGCTACAACCAAGAGGTGCGAAATTATGTCTTCTAAACTATACTTGCTTCCTCCCGATGATTTACCTCCCGCTGAGGTAACGAAACAGGATGGAATGCTGCAAATGGAGCTAGAGCAGTCTACTGGCAGATGTTTTTATCTAGCTTGCGATCGCATTACGAGAGTCCTATTATCTAATTGTCAGTGGTATCTGACAACAAATGCTAGCATCCTCACATTAATTATTGATTGCCCTGATTTAGTATCTTACTGGCATATTGTCAGCAATATTCCCCAGTTAGGTAATAGGTTAGAGCGGTTTGCTAGCAATGGCAAAATCCGCGTTTATCCGCCATTTGGCAAAGGAACGCCATTTGAAATCAGCGTAAATGAAATATCAGCTTATCGAGATTGGCTTTGAGGTAAATAGGCCAGAATTGGGAATCACACAAAATATAGCTGTTTTACACCCTGTACTTCTAAAGTGCAGGGTGTTGCAATTTTTATCAAAGTTGTAACTGTTGTAACTATGCCAAAATTGCCATTCCTGAAGGAGGCAAATCAATTTCCACAGTTGCGCGACCATCATCGTGATGTTGCACAGCTACAGTTTGATTTTGCCGTGAATTACGTAAATCGGCATTGCTCCAATCACTTTTGTATAAAAAAGTCATTTCTGAGCCTTGAGGATGCGTGTAAGTATCTACTGTCACTTCTGCACGCCGATTTTCTAAGCCGTTGGTATTCAACACCATCAATACTTCAGTGTCAAATAAAACTTGTGACCAAGCAACTAATTCACCTTGTCCGGGAATGGAGAAGGGGGAGTTATGAAAGGATGTTTCGCGCAGGTAGTGATGTCCACGGCGTAGTGCTTTGCCAATTTTATCGTGACGGTTGCGAATCCGCGCGATCGCAGCTATCCGCAAATAGGTAGGATGGTCGATATTGAAGAAATGACAGTCGGCTGTTTGAAATGCGCCAAAAGCACTGCCAAACATTGCTTCTCGGATATATCTATTTTCCGCAAACCGTTCACCTTCTATACTGTAATCGTGATCGCCTTCATTTCCATCAAAAGCCTGTTCTGTTCCATAATAAATCACAGGAATTCCTGGTATTGTTAATTGCACACCTACAGCATGGGCAACTTGCTCATAGAGATTAGGCACTGTGCTGTATGCGGCAAATCGCTGCTTATTGGCACGGAATGACATATCACCGTCATCTAAGATAGAGAGATGATATATCCCAACTTGGCGGTATTCTCCGGCAAGATTTTTCTCGCTATACAAATCAAAAAATTGCTTTGGGTGTACTAATCCCCTTGCTAATGCGGTCAATTCATTAGGGGACTGCACAATGTCTAATACAGCACTGAGGTTACGCCCAATAATATCTATGTATGCACTAGCCATACTACCGGAGGTGATTTCTCCAGTCAGTAAAAAGTTTTCTTTACCGATAGATTCGGCGTATTCACGAATTGCGGTGCAGAATTTGCGCGAATCTTCTGGAGAAATATGCTTAAGGCTATCTATCCGCAAGCCATCGCAGTCAGAAAGAGCAATCCAATATTGATAAACTCTGGCTAGTGCTGCAATTACTTCATCTCTGTTGAACCAGTTATCGGCACTTTGGTTGTAGATTACATCGAGGATGACATACATCCGGCGATCGTGGGCTGCATCAATTAAATCTCTTAAATCTTGACGAGTGCCAAAATGGGGGTCAACATCTAAAAATTCTTGGATGCGATCGCTGTGGTAAGTTTCTAACTGAGAATGTTGTTGCCAAGGTGGGTTAATCCACAGCGTTGTGACTCCCAATCGCTGCAAGTAGTCTAATTTACTCTTAATTCCTCTAAGAGTACCACCTACAAACTCCGTACCTGCTGCCATCCAGTCGGCTTTGTCTTTAACCTGGAATTTTGCAGGGTTGTTGTGGTCAAAAAGTTCTCTTTGATTTTCATTATCATTACTGAATCTATCTACTATCAATTGGTACAAAAACTGGTCGCGCCAACTGATAGGACTCGCATAAACTCTCCCTCGTGGTTTCAGGTCTGTTTCGGAGAGTTGCTGGGGTGTCAATTCTTCAACTTTAGCCATGAGGATTTACGCACTGATGGAAAATGGAAGTGTGCATTCTATATGTTATAAAAAATACTTACAATTTTGATGAACCCACAGAGGGATTTTATAAGTTAGTGACTTAATTTTATGATGATAGGTTTTAGTTTAGATGCAGAAGGGCGACAGAGTTTTTACTATAAGGCGGACTGTATGTTTGTTAAATGTAGCCAAAATTCCGCAACGGTGTACTAGTTGATATTATGTTTAATTAGATTTTTGAGAAATTATCTGATATAGGTTATCAAACTGAGTTAAAATTGCTGGAGGAACAGAGGTGAAATTAATAAAAAAGCTTCCTTTATCTGCCAGTTTTTCTAAGACTTTGGCATAGATATCTTCACTTACTTGCGAGGAGTTTTTTGATGTTAAAAGATTTATTTTAATATTAGTTAATTGAGGTGGGATTTCATTTGGTATATCTACCTGTAATTCGGCTCCTTTAGCTGATAGTTTGACTAAACGCCCGTAAAATACTGTATTAACCATTTGCTTGTCATGTAAAATAGTGTATAAAAGCGGTATTTCTTGAGGAACAGGAAAAAACAGTTCTTCTTCTTTGGGCAAATAAAGGTTGTATCGTCCACCCACACCATATACTTCATAAATGGTAATTGCCTGACTCACACCTTTCGGCTGAACTTGCTTTTGTCCAATAATTCTGACGCTCGATCCGACTTCTTGGAAAGTCTGCTCAGAAATGAGAATTTGACCGCCACTAGTATATGACTCAATTCTATAAGTGAGATTTACTTGACTGCCGACAATTCCATATTTAGTCCGTTTCTCGGAACCAATATTACCAACTATAACTTCGCCTGTGTTAATACCAATTCCCATTTCTAATGGTGGCCAACCAAGGGCTTTCATTTTTTCATTAACACCACCCATTGCTAACTGCATGGCACAGGCGCAGGTAACGGCTCTGAGGGCATCATCTTCTTTAGCGATCGGCGCACCAAATAAGACTAGAATACCATCTCCCATAAACTCATCAATTGTGCCTTGATAATGATTAATTACATCAGCCATGTATTCTAAATAGAGGTTGAGAATGTGAATTACTTCTTCCGGTGGAAAGCGTTCTGAGAGAGATGTGAAGCCTCGTAAGTCGGAGGTAAGGATAGTGATTTTGCGTCGTTCACCACCGAGTTTTAATCTTTCAGGGCTTTCTAACAAGTTAGCAACAACTGTATCGCTCAAATATCGCCCGAAAACTTGACGAATTAATTGGTTCCTTTTTTCTAATTCGGTGTTGGCTTCTGCTAAATCTGTGGTTCGTTCTCTGACTCGATGCTCTAAACTTCTCGCGTTTTCTCGGAGTTTCCCAATAACAAGTGTCAATCCTGAAATTCCTAAGACTGACATACCGCCTAACATGGCGAAGGTTCCTTGCAGACTTTGGTTGGTTTTGGTGACTAAATTATCGAGAGATTGAGAAATTTCCCAAGCTCCAGCAACATCTCCGACTTCCCAGTTTTTCTTGGGACTAGTACGATCTGTGTTATGACAAGTTACGCAACTTGGTTTCATCAAGCTGGCTTGGGCATAACGCAAGGTAGTAGATCCATTTTGCTTCTCAAGACGATAGAATTTTTGACGAGGATTATCTCTCAAGAAGTTGAGTGCGTCGCGCTCAAATGCGTCTTTTGCTCCCCCTGTCGCCGTGCGCCAAGGATATGGATAGTTACTGTACAGTCGTACAGACATTTCAGTATTTTTTTCACTAATTTGCTCGCCAAGTTCGATCGCAAAAGTTGAGGGTAAAGGGATTGCACCTTTGGCATTGAGGTAAGCGTGGGTAACGGTAATTCCAGGCACAACTTTAGCTCGTTCGGCGGCGGCGGCGCTGTAGAGGTCAAAAGCTTGAGTCAATGATTGGATATTCAAGGCAGCATTTTGAACTCCTTGGGATTCAATCAAGCTCGATGAAAGCGCAGACATATTAGAAATTGCGATCGCGATCGCTGCACATAACATCAGCGTGAGTACAAGAGTAATCCTCTGTAAGAGTAAGCGTAAAAGTAATTCCCAAATTCGACTAATTAATGACTGAAGCATAAGCTTTATGTAAAGAATTTGTAAAATACTGCATATTGTTTTTGCTATTATCTGATAAATGAATTATGCCATTCTACTTAGAGAATTTAAAGTGTATTTAACTTTCGCCGATCACAGCAATGGATATTGAGCAAGCACTCGCATTTACAGACGCTCTCGTTTTTGCCAAGTCAAGAATTCATTTGAGCGATCTCCAACAAGCTATGTTGCGTGAGTCCTGGTCTTTGGAACGTCAAAGTTACGATCGCATTGCCGATATTTATGGCTATTCTCCAGCTTACTTAAAACATGATATTGGCCCGAAGCTATGGAAATTACTTTCAGACGTGTTAGGAGAAAAAGTTAATAAAACAAGTTTCCGAACCGCAATTGAGCGTCGATTTAAAATAGAGAATGTGACGGTACAATTAACTTCAGAAAAAGAAAATATATTTAATAATCTTGAAGAAGAAACGCGAGTAAAAGTTACTAATAATTTACTGATTACAGAAGTTAAGACTTCGTATCAAGATTGGGGAGATGCAATCGATGTTGATTTTTTCTACGGAAGACAAGCAGAACTAGCTCAGTTACAACAGTGGATTTTAGTCGAGCGGTGTCGGCTTGTGGCTTTGTTAGGAATGGGTGGGATGGGAAAAACTTCTCTCTCTATCAAGCTGGCGCAACAATTACAGGGCGAGTTTAAATGTGTGATTTGGCGAAGTTTGCGAAATGCGCCACCAGTACAAGAGATATTAATCGATTTATTAAAATTATTATCTAATCAGCAAGAAATTGATTATCCAGAAACAGTTGAAGGTAAAATTTCGCGGCTGTTACATTATTTGCGATCGCAGCGTTGTTTATTAATTTTCGATAATGTTGAAACCATCTTACAACCCAACGATCAATCTAAATCATCTTATCTGGAAGGCTATGAAGCTTATGGCGAAATATTTAGACAAGTTGGAGAAATTCGCCATCAAAGTTGCTTAGTCCTAACTAGTCGATATCAGCCTCCAGAAGTCCGCTTATTAGAAGGAGCAAGTTTACCTATTCGGGCTTTTCAATTAACTGGCTTGAAGAAAACAGAAGCACAAGAGCTTTTGCAGTTAAAAGGTAATTTTCAAGGCTCAATAGAAGAATGGAATCGGCTGGTTGAAGGTTATGCCGGAAATCCCTTAGCATTAAAAATTATTGCAACTACGATTCAAAAGTTGTTTGATGGTAGTATTTCTGATTTTCTCAACCAACAAGCTTTTGTTTTTGGGAATATTAGAAATCTCATAGATCAGCAATTTGAAGGACTTTCTGAGTCGGAGAAAACGGTGATTTATTGGTTGGCTATTTATCGCGCTCCGGCTTCATTTTCAGAACTGCGATCGGATATTTTTCCACCCAGAACGCCCCAAGAATTAATTGATATTTTAGAATCACTAGAGCAACGCTCTTTAATTGAGAAAGCTAAAGCGACATTGATTGAAAAACATCGTACACAATTTTCACTTCAGCCTGTAGTAATGGAATATGTCACCGAAAAATTAGTCGCTCAAGTTTGCCAAGAAATTCTGAGAGGCTTAGAAGCGAATGCTGAACAAAAAAATCTGCTGTTCAAAACTCATGCGTTACTCAAATCCCAAGCAAAAGACTACGTGCGAGAAACGCAAGTTCGTTTTATTCTCAAGCCGATTCTAGAACGCTTATTACTCGATCGCTTATTAATCGAAGTCAAAGAAAAACTCGCAATTGAAAACCTACTTACTCAATGTTTAAACAAGTTACGAGGTACATCGTCACTTAAAACTGGATATGCAGGCGGTAATATTTTAAATTTACTTTGTCAATTACAATCAACTTTAACTAACTACAATTTTTCCAATTTAACGATTTGGCAAGCCTATTTACAAGATGTGAATTTGCATAATGTTAATTTTGAATATTCTGATTTGAGTCAATGTGTTTTTGCTGAAACCTTTGGTATGGTGTTTGCTGGTATTGCTTTTAGCCCAGATGGAAGATTATTAGCTACGGGAGATGCGGAAGGTGGGCTTCGTCTGTGGCAGGTTGCAACTGGGCAACTAGTTATCAATTTTGCCGGACATCTAGGTTGGGTTTGGTCGGTTGCTTTTAGTCCAGATGGGCAATTATTAGCAAGTTGCAGTAGTGACAAAACGATTCGGCTGTGGGATGTCAACACTGGTAAATGTCTGAGAACTTTGTCAGGACACACAAGTTCGATTTGGTCAGTTGCCTTTAGTGCCGATGGCCAAATCCTCGCTAGTGGAGGCGATGAACCAACAATCAGATTATGGAATGTCAACACTGGGGACTGTTATAAAATTTTGTCGGGTCACACCGATCGCATCCTCTCAGTATCATGGAGTCCCGATGGTCAAACTCTAGCTAGTGGTAGTGCCGATTTCACGATTCGACTTTGGAAAATTAATGGAGAATGCGATCGCATTTTAGAGGGACATAGCGATCGCATTTGGTCAGTATCATGGAGTCAAGATGGTCAAACCCTAGCCAGTGCCAGTGCCGATTTCACAATTCGCCTCTGGGAAATTAGTACTGGAAACTGCTTCAATATATTACAAGAACATAGCGATCGCGTCCGTTCAGTAGTCTTTAGCCCCAATGCCCAAATGCTGGTCAGCGCCAGCGACGATAAAACAGTCAGAATTTGGGAAACTAGTACAGGGCAATGCCTGAATATTTTACCAGGACATACCAATTCGATATTTTCAGTGGCTTTTAATGCAGATGGTCAAACCATTGCCAGTGGTAGCGCAGACCAAACCGTAAAGCTATGGGATGTTAGTACAGGTAAATGCTTTAAAACTTTAAAAGGCTATAGTAATTCTGTCTTTTCAGTTGCTTTTAATGCAGATGGTCAAATTGCCAGTGGCAGCACAGACCAAATCGTAAGACTATGGGATGTCACTACGGGGACTTGCCTGAAAAAATTCACCGGACATAGCGGTTGGGTAAGTTCCGTAGCCTTTCACCCAGATGGAGATTTGCTAGCCAGTAGCAGCGTCGATCGCACCATCCGCTTATGGTCAGTTAGCACAGGGCAATGTTTGCAAACCTTGAGAGGTCATATAAATTGGGTACAATCAGTAGCCTTTAGTCCCGATAAACAAATTTTAGCAAGCGGCAGTGACGACCAAACCATTCGCTTATGGTCTGTCAGTACAGGAAAATGCCTCAATATATTGCAAGGTCATTCCAGTTGGATTTGGTGTGTTACCTTTAGCCCCAATGGTAAATTCCTTGCTAGCAGTAGTGAAGACCAAACCATTCGCCTGTGGTCGATTGCCACTGGTGAATGTCTCCAAATTTTAGAAGGACACACTAGTAGAGTGCAAGCGATCGCTTTTAGTCCAGATGGGCAAATTCTCAGTAGCGCTAGTGAAGATGAAACAGTACGCCTGTGGTCAATTGATACAGGTGAATGTCTCAATATTTTTGAGGGACACAGTAATAGTGTTTGGTCAGTTGCCTTTAGTCCAGAAGGTGATATTTTGGCAAGTAGCAGCTTAGATCAAACAGTGAGAATTTGGAATAGACATACAGGGGTTTGCCTGAAAGTGCTGCCTGTCATGCCTCATGCAATGCGATCGCATATTGCATTTGGTAAATCTACAGAACATTATGCGATCGCTAGCGGCAGCCAAAACGGCACTATTCAGATTTGGGATGCCCAAACGGGCAAATCTTTGAAAACACTCAATCCTGACAGACCTTATCAAGGAACCAATATTACAGGCGTAACTGGAATCACGATAGCTCAAAAAGATGTCCTCAAAGCGTTAGGTGCTTTCGAGGTTTGAGTCAAAAATTACGCAAACAATAGCCGATGCAATCAATGTGCAGGTCGATGCAATCAAGGTGCAGGTCAATGCAATCGATGTGCAGGTTGATGCAATCAAGGTGCAAGTCAATGCAATCAAGGTGCAGGTCAATGCAATCGATGTGCAGGTCGATGCAATCGATGTGCAGGTTGATGCAATCAAGGTGCAGGTCGATGCAATCAAGGTGCAGGTCAAAAGAGTTACATGTCAATACTGTTCAGATAAGCCCAAAACCCTCATGTAGAGACGCGATTTATCGCGTCTTCAAAGACCAATTATCTACTTGTCCTCTTCTTCAACCTTAATTTTTTAGAAGAATTCGACTTAATTATCTCCTTAATTTTTCATAACTTATCCTCATCGACGCGATCGAACAACAAACCTAAAGTAAAGGAGTCCTGAAAAACGAAAGGGTAAAGCACCCAAAAAACAGGATATTTCCCAACTTAAAACGAAGCTGATCGCTTCATCGAAAACATTATTTTCAACAATTAAGGAGAAATTCAAATGGGAACATACACTGGTGATAATTCTAACAACACTTTTATCGCTGACGAAGACGGACAACCTTGGTTACTTTCAGGAAAAGGAGGCGATGATTACCTAGCGGGTAAATCTCAGAACGACACAATTTATGGCGATGAAGGTAATGACAACCTACTTGGTGGAGCTGGTAACGACATCCTAGACGGCGGAACTGGTAACGATAACCTATATGGTGGAATCGGCTTTGATAGCTTGTATGGCGGCGATGGCAACGACAGAATATCTGACACAGATGGTATTGTTGATGGTGGTGCTGGTACTGATACTCTAATTGCAGATTACAGCCAGTTGAATAATGGGGCTGGTGTTGATGTCGGATTTAATGGACAGAATGCCATCTTCAGCCGCTTGAATGGAAATTCTTTACTCAGCTACAGCAACATTGAGAGATTTGAAATTACTGGTTCACAATACGCCGATGTCCTGCGTGGTAATGCTGGCAATGACATCCTTAATGGTGGTGCTGGTGATGACCTGCTTTTTGGTGGTGCTGGCTATGATACGCTCAACGGTGGCGATGACAACGACAGAATCACTGACACAGATGGTATTGTTGATGGTGGCGCTGGCACTGATACTCTAGTTGCAGATTACAGCCAGTTGAATAATGGGGCTGGTATTGATGTGGCATACCAGGGTCAAAATGCCATCTACAGCCGCTTTACCGGAAATCCGGTACTCAACTACAGCAATATTGAGCGATTTGAAATTACAGGCACACAATACGCCGATGTCCTGCGTGGTGGTACTGGCAATGACATCTTCAATGGCGGCGCTAGTGATGACTTGCTTTTTGGTGGTGCTGGCTATGATACGCTCAACGGTGGCGATGGCAACGACAGAATCACTGACACAGATGGTATTGTCGATGGTGGTGCTGGCACTGATACTCTAGTTGCAGATTACAGCCAGTTGAATAATGGGGCTGGTATTGAAGTGGCATACCAGGGTAGAAATTCTATCTTCAGCCGCTTTACTGGCAATCCGGTACTCAATTACAGCAATATTGAGCGATTTGAAATTACAGGCACACAATACACTGATGTCCTGCGTGGTTCTGCTGGCAATGACATCCTTAATGGCGGTGCTGGTGATGACGTGCTGATTAGTAGTGCTGGAAATGATACCCTCAACGGTGGCGATGGCACTGATACTCTAGTTGCAGATTACAGCCAGTTGAATAATGGGGCTGGTATTGATGTGGCATACCAGGGTCAAAATGCCATCTACAGCCGCTTTACCGGAAATCCGGTACTCAACTACAGTAATATTGAGCGATTTGAAATTACAGGCACACAATACGCCGATGTCCTGCGTGGTGCTGCTGGCAATGATATTCTCAATGGCGGTGCTGGTGATGACCTGATTTTTGGTGCTGCTGGCTATGATACGCTCAACGGTGGTGATGGCAACGACAGAATAACTGACACAGATGGTATTGTCGATGGTGGTGCTGGCACTGATACTCTAGTTGCAGACTACAGCCAGTTGAATAATGGGGCTGGTATTGAAGTGGCATACCAGGGTAGAAATTCTATCTTCAGCCGCTTTACTGGGAACCCAGTACTCAACTACAGCAATGTTGAGCGATTTGAAATTACAGGCACACAATACACCGATGTCCTGCGTGGTACTGCTGGCAATGATATTCTCAATGGTGGCGCTGGTGATGACGTGCTGATTGGTAGTGCTGGCTATGATACGCTCAACGGTGGCGATGGCAACGACAGAATATCTGATACAGATGGTATTGTTGATGGTGGTGCTGGTACTGATACTCTCGTTGCAGATTATAGCCAGTTGAATAATGGGGCTGGTGTTGATGTCGGATTTAATGGACAGAATGCCATCTTCAGCCGCTTGAATGGAAATTCTTTACTCAGCTACAGCAATATTGAGAGATTTGAAATTACTGGTTCACAATACGCCGATGTTCTGCGTGGTACTGCTGGCAATGATATTCTCAATGGTGGTGCTGGTGATGACCTGCTTTTTGGTGGTGCTGGCTATGATACGCTCAACGGTGGCGATGGCAACGACAGAATAAGTGATACAGATGGTATTGTCGATGGTGGTGCTGGTACTGATACTCTAGTTGCAGACTACAGCCAGTTCAGCAATGGTGCTGGTATTGATGTGGCATACCAGGGTCAAAATGCCATCTACAGCCGCTTTACTGGAAATCCTGTACTCAACTACAGCAATATTGAGCGATTTGAAATTACAGGCACACAATACGCCGATGTCCTGCGTGGTGGTACTGGCAATGACATCTTCAATGGCGGCGCTAGTGATGACTTGCTTTTTGGTGGTGCTGGCTATGATACGCTCAACGGTGGCGATGGCAACGACAGAATCACTGACACAGATGGTATTGTCGATGGTGGTGCTGGCACTGATACTCTAGTTGCAGATTACAGCCAGTTGAGCAATGGGGCTGGTGTTGATGTCGGATTTAATGCACAGAATGCCATCTTCAGCCGCTTGAATGGAAGTTCTTTACTCAGCTACAGCAATATTGAGCGATTTGAACTCACCGGTTCACAATACGTCGATGTCTTGCGTGGTGCTGCTGGCAATGATATCCTCACTGGTGGCGCTGGTAATGACCAGCTGATTGCTGGTGCTGGCAACGATCTTCTGGTTGGCGGAGTTGGCAATGATATTCTGACTGGTGGTGTTGGTGCCGATCAGTTTGTCTTCAATTCTAAACTTGAAGGACTTGACATTATCAAGGACTTCAGTCGGGTGGAAGGTGACAAGATTCAGATTTCTAGAATCGGATTTGGTGTTACTGATGTTAGTGCTTTCAGCTACAATGACGCTACTGGTGCGTTGTTATTCCAAGGAACTCAATTTGCGACTCTTGAGAATAAGCCTGCTAATTTCGCAGTTAGTGTGGATATCCAGCTGATCTAGAATTTTCGAGAAATTAGTCTGACAAGTTCATAATTTGAAGCGAACAAATTTACACCCGGAAATTATTTTTTAGTTTCGGGTGTAATTTTTTCATTGTCAAGATGACTATTCAAAATTCAAGACATTTCATTTACGATAAATCATCAAAAAGACGCGATAAATCACCGTCTCTACAATAATCAGTCTTTTGTCTTGGCGGCGATTCATCGCGTTTCTTGTCTTAATTCTTAGTTACCCATTTATACCAATTATCTAAACCTACACCAGTAGTGGCAGAAACCTGAAAAATCTTAATTTGGGGATTCACCTGCGTAGCATATTCTATGCACTTTTTCACATCAAAATTTACATAAGGTAGCAAATCAATTTTTGTGAGAATCATTACATCACTAGCGCGGAAGATATGCGGGTATTTTAGCGGCTTATCTTCTCCTTCCGTGACTGAGAGAATTACTACTTTTGCCTGTTCTCCCAAATCGAATAAGGCTGGACAAACTAAATTTCCGACATTTTCAATCATCACAACTGAATTCAGTGGTGGATTTAGTTGTTGTAAACCTCTTTCTATCATTGAGGCATCTAAATGACAGCCTGTTCCAGTGTTGATTTGGATGACTTTAGAACCTGTTTCTTTAATTTTTTTGGCATCGTTAGCAGTTTCTTGGTCGCCTTCAATGACACTAATAGATAATTGCTGCTTTAAGTCATTGATTGTGCGAGTCAAAAGAGTTGTTTTGCCAGCACCGGGAGAACTCATTAAATTTAAAGCGAGAATATTTCGACCTTTAAACCATCCCCGATTTTGGGCAGCTAGTAGGTTATTTTTTGCTAATATATCCTGTTCTAAGGATATGATTGTGTTATGTATTTTGGCATGAATTTGAGGTGCTTCTATATGAGTATCATGACTATGGGAGTGAGTGATGACAGTTCCATCTGGTAGAGTGTGAGTATGACTATGTTCCGCTTTATCTGTTTCTAAATTTGTAATTTTAGCTTCACCATCATCAGAACAACCGCATGTTACACACATAATTCCTCGATTTCTATTTCTTTAATGTTCAGTTCTTCACCAGTAATTAAATCTAATTGCACGCTACCACAGTTACAGATACCATAAGGTTTATCTACAGAAATTTCTGCACCACATTGGCGACACTTTGCTAAACCGGGGATTTCTACAATCTCTAATTTTGCCCCTGCTAAAACTGTACCTTGAGTGCAAATATCAAAACAAAATCGGATAGCATCGGGCATAATTGCTGAAAGTTTACCGATTTCTAATAAAACTCGCTGCACTTTTGCACCTTTGGCATTCTCAGTCACAATTGCCACAATATTTTGAGTAATTCCAAGTTCGTGCATACTATAAAATCTATCAAAAATTAACAAATTCGTGGTAGTTGTTCGCCTACTAACATATCAACAATCCTTTCAGCACCAAAAGCTGTTTTTAATAGTACGATACCTGGGGGTGAGGTAATAACTTCGCCAATAATGCAAGCATCTTTGCCTGCTGGGTGGGATTTCATTGCAGATAAAATATTGTTAGCATTCTCTTTTGCAGCTACTACAACTAATTTACCTTCATTAGCTAAATACAATGGGTCTAAACCGAGAATTTCGCAAACTCCGTTGACTTCTTCCCGTACTGGAATAGATTCTTCAAAGAGGCGAATTCCCACATCGGAACTGAGGGCAAATTCATTTAGTACTGTGGCTAAACCTCCGCGTGTGGCATCTCGCATAGCATGAACTTGGGGACATACATGGAGAATAGTTTCTACTAAACTATGCAATGGTTGACAGTCACTTTCAATATTAGTTTCTAAGGCTAACTCGCCACGGGCAATTAAAATTGCTGTCCCATGATTGCCTATTTCACCATTAATTATGACTGCATCTCCAGGTTTAATATTGTTGGTGGAAATATTAATTCCTCGTGGGATGATGCCAATACCCGCAGTATTAATAAAGAGTTTATCAGCAGCACCTCGATGTACAACTTTTGTGTCACCAGTGACAATTTGAACACCAGCTTTTTCTGCGGCTGCTTTCATACTGTTTGCGACACGGCGTAAGATTTCGACGGGTAATCCTTCTTCTAAAATTACGCTGCAAGTTAGATATAAAGGTTTAGCACCGCTAACAGCTAAATCATTAACTGTGCCGTTTACAGCTAATTCTCCTATATCACTACCGGGGAAAAATAAGGGGTCTACAACATAAGAGTCTGTGGTAAATGCGAGTCTGTCTCCTTGTTGGAGGAGAGGGGTTAGGTTGAAGCTGGCTTGGTCTTCTAGTTGTGAGAGAATTGGGTTATCAAAATTGCTGACAAAGATATCATCTATTAAATCGCGCATGGCTTTACCACCGCTGCCATGTGCGAGTGTGATATGAGTGTCTTGCACTTTACTTTTGCGGCGGCGGACTTGTTCTATTTTTTGAAATAGGGGATTTTGGATTGGGTTTGTGGGGGGAAAATTCATATTAAACTTTTTTTTAAACGCAAAGGAACGCAGAGAGAAGTGCAGAGGTACGCTGAGTATTTAGTCTGAGGAGAAGCCGCAGGCGGGGAGAGGTTCTTGAGTTATTTTTAGTTTTTGGGTGATTGTTCTTTTGGCAATTGTGGAGAGTCGCCCGTATTTGTAATAGGCTGCACAAGCGCCTTCGGAAGATACCATGCAAGTACCGATTGGTGTTTCTGGTGTGCAAGCTGTACCAAATACTTTACACTCCCAAGGTTTTAAGACTCCTTTGAGAATTTCTCCACATTTACAAGCTTTATGGTCGGCTACTTTGAGGTTAGGAATGGTAAATTTAAGTTCGGCATCAAATTGGGCATATTCAGGTTGAATTTTTAATCCTGAATAGGGGATGTCACCCAAGCCTCGCCAATCAAAACTATCTCGGATGGCGAAAACTTTATTTATGGCTTGTAGCGCTACTGTGTTTCCAGATTTTTGGACAATTCGATTATATTGGTTTTCAACTTCGCAACGATTTTCTACTAGCTGTTGCAATAGCATCCAAATTGATTGGAGAATATCTAAGGGTTCAAATCCTGAGACGACTATCGGCTTATTATATTGTTGAGAAATAAATTGATATGGGTCGGTGCCAATTACCATGCTGACATGGCCAGGGCCAACAAATCCATCCAGTTGTAAGTCGGGATTATCTAGTAGTGCTTTGAGGGCGGGAATCACGAGGACGTGATTGGAAAACATACTAAAGTTAGGAATTTTTTCGGCTGCGGCTTGCAGGATGGTGAAGGCGGTGCTGGGGGCTGTGGTTTCAAAGCCTAATGCGAAGAAGACTACTTCTTTGTCGGGGTTATCTCTGGCAATTTGCAGGCTATCTAAGGGAGAGTACACCATACGGATGTCTGCGCCTTGTGCCCTGGCTTGCAGTAATGTGGTGTTGGAACCAGGAACTCGCATTGCGTCGCCAAAGGTGGCAAAAATGACGTTATGATTTTGGGAGATTGCGATCGCATCATCTAATCTGCCTTTTGGCATCACGCATACTGGACAACCAGGCCCATGAATTAGTTCGATGGTTTGGGGTAATATTTCTTCAATACCATATTTAAAAATGGAATGGGTATGTCCGCCACATATTTCCATGATTTTGATGGGTTTTTCTAACTGGTAGCTTAATTTGGTGATTTCACGGCATATAGCTTCAGCTTTTTCCGGTTCGCGGAATTCGTCAACATATTTCATAAGGATTGGGAAATAGTAGGTTTTATCTCAATATGGGTATTTCTTTCTTCTCTCTGTGCCCTCTGCGGTTTGTTAAATTAAGTACTAATTCCTGCTTGTGCTGCTGCTAATTCTTGGAAGAGTTGTAATGTTTCTGCTGCTTCTTGTTCGTTAATTCTATTCATGGCGAAGCCAACATGTACTAACACCCAATCGCCAATACAACCTTCGGGGGGATGTTGTTCATCGACAATACAAGCAATATTTACTTCGCGCTTAACACCACCAATGTCAACTATGGCTAATTTATGGTTAGCGTTGGTAATTTCTACAATTTGTCCGGGGATTCCTAAACACATTTTGTTATTTTTGAAGATTATTTTTGAAGATTAAATAACCACAGAGGCGCGGAGAATACAGAGAGAATTACTGGTGAGAAAAAGATTGTCAAATATCAACAATCATGTATTAATTGTGCGGCTGTAATAACTGCTTGTCCTAAAGATAAGCCGCCGTCGTTAGCTGGAACTAAGCTGTGAGTGAGTACTTTTATTCCCAATGTTTGTAATTGTTTGGTAACTTGCTGTAACAATATACAATTTTGAAAGACTCCTCCTGTTAAAGCTACCTGATTAATCAGATTTTCTTCACAAAGATGCTTAACCATTTCCATAATCGCATTTGCTAAACCTTTGTGGAATTTGGCAGCTATAACTGGTTGGGGAATCTGCTGTTGCAAGTCATGGAGTAAGGCTTGCCACATTGGGCGTGAGTCTATACAGTAAATACTATCTGAAAAGCTAAAACTAAAAGGATATATTAGCGTTTCTTTATCATTATTTAAGCTGCTAACATCTACTATAGCTTCCATTGCGATCGCAGCTTGTCCTTCATAGCTACATTCATCTCTATAAATACCGATAGCCGCTGCCACTGCATCGAACAATCGCCCCACTGATGAAGCTGGAGGAGAGTTAATTCCTTTCTCTATAAGTTGATTGAGTAGTTTAAGTGGCTTGTTTTTCAAAAACTTAAATATTTCTAACTCAGCATATTTTTGTTCGCAATCATCCCAAAGGTTAGCAGCTAATAATTGGGCATAAGTATTACGCCAAGGCTGATAAATTGCTTGTTCGCCACCAAGCATTGCTACTGGTTTAAATGTTGCTAGGCGTTTAAATTTCCGGTAATCTGCTAAAAGAAATTCTCCACCCCAGAGTGTACCATCATCACCGTAACCTAAACCATCTAAAGCAATGCCTAATATTGGAGGTGAATCTAAAGGAATTTCATTTTCTGCCATGCAAGCGGCGATATGGGCATGATGATGTTGAACTGGATAAACTTTGATTTGATTTGTTTCCGCAAGTTCTTTACCAAGTTTGCTTGAGAGATATTCAGGGTGTTTATCAATGGCAATTATTTCTGGTTGATGCTCAAATAAATTTAAGTATAAATTTAAAGTGTCTTGATAAGTATTGAAAGCCGCAGCATTTTCTAAATCTCCTAGATGTTGAGAGAGAATCGCTTCTCCTTCACGCAATAGGCAAAAGGTATTTTTTAACTCACTACCCATTGCTAAAATTGGCGGTACATTTTGAAATCCTGGTGGTAAACTAATTGATGCTGGTGCATATCCTCTGGCACGGCGAATTGTTTGAACTTTATCACCAAGAACACGCACAACAGAATCATCTACCCGATTAATAATATCTCGATTGTGAAAGAGAAAATAATCAGCAATTGTGCCTAATTTTTCTCTTGCCTCGTTATTATCAATACATTGTGGTTCATCAGCAAGATTGCCACTTGTTAAAACAATTGGGCGATTCATCCGCCGCAGAATTAAATGATGCAGGGGCGTATAAGGAAGCATGAAGCCAAGGGTATTTTGCCCTGATGCAACTGACGATGCTAATTGTTTTGTATCTGAAGCCTGCAATAAAACAATTGGTGCAGCAGAACTTGTTAATAATTCTTTTTCTTTGGCGTTGACAATACAATATTGTTCAATTATTTCAATATCCCGCGCCATTAAAGCAAAGGGTTTATGATAGCGCTTTTTTCGCTGACGCAGTTTTTGTACAACGGTTTCCTGTGTTGCATCGCAAGCTAGATGAATACCACCTAAGCCCTTAATTGCCACAATCTCACCTTTTTGCAACAAGCTACAAACGGCATCAACATCATCCAACATAGAGAACATGGAAGCAGTAACCGATTTACCATCAGCGCGTTCTAACCAAGCTGTGGGGCCGCAAACATGACAAGCGACAGGTTGGGCGTGAAAACGGCGATTTTCAACATCGTGGTATTCCTTTCCACATTCTGAACATACGGCAAACGCAGACATACTGGTATTGCATCTGTCATAAGGAATGGCACGAATAATACTCAGGCGGGGGCCGCAATGAGTGCAATTAGTAAAGGGGTAACGAAAAAAGCGGCTAAAGGGGTCGAATATTTCTTGTTGACATTGCAAACAAGTGGCTGCATCAGGGGTAATTTCTGTTTTAATAGCGTTATTGACGCTATTAGAAATCACGAAATTATCAAATTTTACTTCACTTTCAGAAAGAATTCTTGTTAGTTGATTAATTCTTGCCAAAGGTGGACATTCTGTTTGCAATCTGGCAAGAAATTCTGTTATTGCTTCTTCACTACCAGATACGCGAATTAATACGCCTTGTCCATCATTACAGACATCTCCACGCAAACCACAGGCTTTAGCCAGACGATAGACAGTAGGGCGAAATCCTACTCCTTGAACAGTACCGCGAACTCTAATTTCTTCAGTCGGCATAGTTAAAGTGCCACAGCAAAATTCGGTTATTTCCAGAATCAGCTATCACTGCTGTATTACCGCAAATTTTTATCCCGTAACACCAATTTAAGCTATCTCGTTTAGGTAGTCCGAAATTACGATTTTCACCTTTATTTTGAAAATTTCTTTGTCCTGCTAACCCATCTGCCACTGCACCTTGCAGTGATAAAATTGATTCTAGTTTTCTCCATCCTAGCAACCGAGAATTAGCTGTATCTGCAACTACTAACCAATCTCCAGCCACCCCAACACCATAAGGCATACTCAAACTACTAGCGCTTGGCAAATAAACTCCTTGATTCATTTCCACAAAATCAAAGCTTTTTTGTCCTAAAACCACTGCACAAGGGGTGTTATTTTCTGTTGGTATTCCCTGCCAAATCATCACTCGATGATTACCTGCATCGCTGACAACCAAATTTTCTCCCCAAAGGGTGATGTCGTGACACCAACGCATACTCGCTGCGGTTGCAGAAGCACCGCCGTTTTCATTGCGAGATATCATATCTGGTTGTCCCAAAACTACATCAGCAGGCTGACCATTTTCTGTTGGTAATTGATGCCAAATTAATACCCTGCGATTACCAGTATCGGCAATAAATAGCTGTCCTTGATGATAGAAAACACCATAGGGCCAGTGCATTGTACTGGCGGATGCTTGTTGACTTCCCCGATTTGGTTCATTATCGATAAAATTAGCTTGTCCTAAGACTAAATCTGCTGGAACGTTGTTATCTTCTGGTAAGTTTTTCCAAATTAAAACTCGATGATTCCAAGCATCTGCAACAGCTAACCCTTCACCACAAGCACAAATCCCTGTTGGTACACTTAAGGTTGCACTTCCCGGTGTACTTTTAGCATTTTGTCCTTCATGATAAAAATCAGGTTGTCCAATTACCCAATCAGCAGCTTGACTATCTATTGTGGGTAATTTTTTCCATCCTAATAATCGATGATGTCCTGTATCTGATACCCATAAAGGGCCGGTTTCTGATAACAAACAAGCACTACGAGGCCCAAACATTGTTGTGGGGTTGGGTGCTACAGGTATCACTAATTGTTCGGGTTCAATAATGTTACCTAAAATTACCTCTGCACCTTGAGGTGATAGAGGTAAATATTGATAAATATCTGTTGCTTCTAGCGGTAATTGTGATATGGGATTAATTATGATTGGGATATCCATGAACCGCAGATAGACGCTGATAATTATTTAAAAACATTAATCTTGATTAGCATGTAACAACAGTAACGGTTTTGCATTATGTTTTTTTCAAATTAAGTTAAAACCTCTAATCAACTTCTGTATTAATCAAGCTTAAAAAAATTAATATGGCTTTTAGTAAGTTTTGCTACATAGCGAATCTTTGACATGAGTGCGCGATTTACTGAAATGAGAAAGCAAACTGGGGTTTGAGAAAGTAAAAGCTTATTTTGCTTGCGGAAAACACTAAAATGAGTAAGTAAAAGCTCATTTTGCTTGCGGAAAACACCAAAATGAGTAAGCAAACTGGAGTTTGAATAAGTAAAAGCTTATTTTGCTTGCGGAAAACACTAAAATGAATAAGCAAACTGGGGTTTGAATAAGTCAAATGACCTTTTGAGAAAGTAATATGCCTTTTTACTTTCTCAAAACACTAAAATCAATACCTGAATTACACAAATGAGAATGAATTCAGGGATATTGAGAAAGCATTCGGGCATTTCACTTGCACAAAACACTAGAGTGAATGCGCGAACTACTGAAATGAAAAAGCAAATTAGCCATGATTGACTAATCGCCAAGTATATTTGCTGAAATCTTACCTTCGCACGATCATTTTTGTAGTTTTACAAAAACCTTATCGTCTTTAACCTTGACTGGATACGACTGAAGCGAAATATCAGGCACGGTTAAGCATTTACCTGTCTCTAATTTGTACTGGAATCCGTGAGAAGGGCAGGTAATAATACCATTTTCAACTTTACCTTTTTCTAAGGGAGATCCTAGATGAGCGCAACCATTACGATAGCATTTTACTGTAGCACCTTGGCGATGTAAAATTAGTGAAGTACCAGCAAGTTGTACTACCACGACACTAAATTCAGGAACTTCATCAAGGGTCGCTACTTTCATCCAAGTACAAGTTATTTTTGCAGAGAATGGACTGATTAAACTAGAATTAGCGTTGTTAACAGCAGGGCTATTATTGACTGCAACAACTTTGGTAATTTCGGGACAATGGTTTTTTATTGCCTGTTCTACTCCCTGAGATAAAGTCAAGGTAGAAGCCGGACAACTGCTGCAAGTTCCGATTAATTTGACTTCTACCGTATCTGGTGACTTAATTGCCACTAATTCTACATCACCATCATGGCTTTTTAAACCTGGGCGAACTTCTTCGAGGGCTGTTTGAATTCGCTGTGCTAATGGTGGTTTTGGTGGTTTGACTAACTCGTGATACAGTAGCACTGCATACACTAATTCATCTGCAACAGCATGGCGCAAAGCTGGCATTGATTCTTGTTTTAGATTTTTAATCAAATTAGTCAATGCAGCTTTATGCAAAGCTTCAATTGCTCTTTTTAGACCTACTGCTACACATCGTTGGCTTTCATCCCACTCGGATATAATTGCCTCAAAACGATTAATTTCCTGAATTAATTCTTCAAGATTTGTCATCTGTCATTTGTCATTTGTCATTGGGCATTAGGTATTGGTTGTTTATCAATGACAATTCACTTCGTTTTAAAATCCTTGAAGAGAAACGGCATAATCATGCCCGTCACTAAACTAGATAAGATGATTGGGAAGTAGAAGGGAATGGGGGCTTGTGCAAGTAATACTAGCAGTAAGAAACCTACGGCAATACCAATAGTAGTTTGCTTGACAAAAAATATTGGATTGCGTATTAGCTTTCCTTTAAAAAATAGCTTGGCAGATAACCATCCTAGCTCTAACATATTTTCTCCTAATAATTTGTCAAGAAATTTAAAGCAACAAGCCCTAAGAAGATGGCAGGAATTACACCCGCAGGGGCAAATAATGCACCAAGCATTGCTGAAAGCTGATATCCTATATCTTTACCAGCTAATAGCATTCCACCAATCGCACCGCCAACCATAGCTAAGGCTGTTGCTATAATTAGCCACACCAATTCTGTTGCTAGGTTAAGATCGCCATCTGCTAAACTTGTGAGAAAATTTATTAGATTTGGCGTTGTTAAAATGTCTCTCATGCTGTTTTTCCTCATTATTTAAGGTTTTTGAGACGCGATAAATTGCCGTCTCTACAAGGGTTTTGGTCTTATCTGAACTGTATTGAACCCATAACTCCTAACCCTTCATTTCTGCTTCTACATCTTGTAATGCTTGGACTACTACCTCTGCTTGTGCAACTTGTTGGTATTCCGTAAATATTTCTAAAGCATTTTGATAGTAGATACGGGCTTGCAAAAGATTTTGAGGATTACCAATTTCTGGTTTTTCGGGGTCGTCAGGTAAGTTGAATAGAGCGTTGGCTTTGTTGGAAATTGTGTTAGCGTACTCTAGTGGTGTATCTTTGGGATTACGCACTTTTAGCGCTTCATCATAAGCTGCGATCGCACGTAAGTTATTCTCTACAGGATGGGAACTTACTAAATATTGCAAAGCGTTACCCAAGTTGTTTTGCAACATGGCATATTCTCTGGGATGATCGATCAGATTAATATGCTTGAGTGCGACCTCAAATGATTGCACAGCTAACCCTTGACGCAAGTATTCTCGTTCTGATGCCAGTGGCATAGAAAGGTAAGCGATCGCAATATTGTTATACAAAATCGCGTATTCTTGGGGGTAATCTTCCCAAGTGAACACTCGCAAAGCCTCATGATAAGCCTGGATGCTGTCAGTTATCCGCGCCAAATTGAAGGGCACAAGCGACTGCAACACCAGCCCAAAATTCATCTGCGTCTCTGCGACTTCCTCTGGTGAAGCTAATTGCTGTAAAATTGGCAGTGCTTCTTCATAACCTGCTTTTGCTTGCGTCAGCAGTTGGTAATCAGCATCCGGTATTGCCTGTAATGTCCCTGCCATCCCCACTTTCGCCCTGGCTTTCAGTAGGGGATACTCCTCACCACACATTTCATAAGCCCGGTAATATAAGCCAACTGCATTCCGCAAGTCTTGGGCTGTTTTGGGCTTTTTTTGAAAACCCTGTGCGATCTCAATCAGCATTTGGATTTTTTCTTCTGCTGAAGCTGACTCCGATGCAACAGCTGCTACCGCAGCTTTCACCGCCGAATCTGTAATGCTGGGGGTCATAACTCTGCCGTACTCTAGCCAATTGGGAATTGAGTCCAACACCCATGAATAATCGAAACACGCGATCGCATTTCATCACGGGCCATACTGATTTACGCAGGCTTCGAGTCCTTTAGGCAAAATTCCCCTTTTTATCTGAGACTAGGAATTAGTGACTGGTGACTGGGGATTTGGGAAGAGTTTTCCCAGTACCCAATACCCAATCCCTAGTCCCCAATCTCTAAAATATAAAACACCCTATTTCTAAAATTCTAGGGGGAAATTGCTAATATTAATGTCAGCTTTAAACACCTAATTTTTTTTAAATATTTTTTGTATCATCGTGTTATACAATTTAAATATTTTTTATTGAATTGTTGACATACATAATATTTATTGTACTCAAAATAGTCGCCACGGTATCGTCGAAGTGTAAAATATATTCATCAACTGTAAAACAAGCCACCTTGAAAACAGATAGCATCTTCTATCGGATCTTTCAGAGTATCCCTACTACTTTCTTTGAACTAATTAACCAACCGCCCCAACTAGCTAGTGTTTACCAATTTTCTTCAGTCGAAGTCAAACAACTAGTCTTTAGAATTGATGGCGTTTTCCTCCCAAATGCAGCAGAACTACCCATTTATTTTGCCGAAGTGCAATTTCAACCAAACAAAAAGTTCTACTCGCGTTTATTTACCGAAATCTTTAACTATCTCGACAAAACCGAATTAACCAACAATTGGCGCGGTGTTGTCATCTACCCCAACCGTAGCGTTGATACTGGAGATACCGAAAGATATACAGAATTACTCAACTCACAACGAGTCACTCGCGTCTATCTTGACGAATTAAGCTCAATTGAGACATCATCAGTCGGCATAGAGACAGTTAAACTCATCATCGAACCCGAATCAACGGCGACAACAAGAGCGATCGAAATAGTCAACAGTGCTAGAGAGCAAATTCTAGATGTCGCTACTATTAGGGAAATTATACAATTGATAGAGACGATATTAATCTACAAGTTGCCGCGATTGACCCAGGAGGAGATCGGAAAAATGTTTGGAGCAAATGAGTTAAAGCAAACTAGATTTTACCAAGATGTTTTTGCAGAAGGGAAACAAGAAGGTAAGTTAGAAACGATACCCCGGTTATTAGCGTTAGGTTTAAGTATTGAGCAGATAGCTCAAGGCTTAGGCTTGGACGAACAAGTTGTTAGGCAAGCTGCACAACCAAAATCTTAAAAAACTGATATATAGCTGACGGGGTGCAAGACTTTGCACCCCAATATTTTGCTAAATTTGACTTACTTGGTTATTGCATTAAAATCTGACTACTTAAAATACAATACGCTTGGGTTAAGGGTTATTGGTGTAGATAATTAGTATTTGAAGACACGATAAATCGCGTCTCTACATGAGGTTTTTGGCTTAAAATATTCATCTTTTCGTACAGATTGATACTTGGCAATAATTGTTACTAATAATTTCAGAGCTTTAACCGCAATAAACTAAGCATATTTATGTTATTGAATGTGAGGAGTTAAAATAAAAAGACAATTTTATTTTATTCTTTAAAGATGTTACATACATAACAGACATATACCTTTAAAATAATCTTAATTAAATCCAAGCTGTTGTTAATGATTAATTCTTTTTTAATGAAAGAGAATTAAAGAAAAAAATATCTTAGTATTGAAAAACAAATATTGATAAGCAGGTGAGACTTTACAAGCATTATCACCTACATCATGCATGGGAAACAATACAAAAATACCTAGCCGATGACTAACGTACTATGGCTACAGGGTGGTGCTTGTTCAGGCAACACCATGTCATTTCTCAACGCCGAAGAACCGACAGTCTGCGATTTAATTGCCGACTTTGGTATCAATATACTTTGGCATCCTTCCTTGGGGCTGGAATTAGGCAACGATTTGCAAACACTGCTACGGAATTGCATTTCTGGCAAAATTTCTTTAGATATCTTGGTATTTGAAGGCAGTGTTGTTAACGCCCCCAATGGCACTGGTGAATGGAATCGGTTTGCCGATCGCGCCATGAAAGATTGGTTAGCAGACCTCGCCAAAGTTGCTAAATTTATTGTAGCGGTAGGAGACTGTGCAACCTGGGGTGGAATTCCTGCCATGTCACCCAACCCCAGCGAATCAGAAGGTTTGCAATTTCTCAAGCGTCAAGAAGGCGGCTTTTTAGGTAAAGACTTTGTGTCTCAAGCCGGATTACCTGTAATTAATATACCTGGATGTCCCGCCCATCCCGACTGGATTACGCAGATATTAGTGGCGATCGCTACTGGACGCATAGCAGACATTGCTTTTGATGAACTAAATCGTCCCCAAACCTTCTTCAACACCTACACCCAAACAGGTTGTACCCGCAACGTCCACTTTGCTTACAAAGCCTCAACCGCCGAATTTGGTCAGCGCAAAGGCTGCCTATTTTATGACTTGGGTTGTCGTGGGCCCATGACTCATTCTTCCTGCAACCGCATCTTATGGAACCGCGTCTCTTCCAAAACTCGCGCTGGGATGCCTTGTTTAGGTTGCACCGAACCAGAATTTCCCTTCTTTGATCTCAAACCAGGAACCGTATTTAAAACCCAAACAGTCATGGGAGTTCCCAAAGAATTACCGCCAGGGGTGAACAAAAAAGACTACGCCTTACTCACAATGGTTGCCAAAGATGCAGCACCACCTTGGGCGGAAGAAGACTTTTTTACAGTTTAGTCATTAGTCATTAGAGGATGTTTGAAAAGTCTACGCTTGTATCGAGATCCCCCCTAGCCCCCCTTAAAAAGGGGGGAATAACCTTCTCAAAGTCCTCCTTTTTAAGGAGGATTTAGGAGGATCTAAAGTTTTGGATACCTCAGTTACCATTTTTCAAACAACCTTTTATTGAACAATAAATGACCAATGACCAATGACCAATGACAAATGACCAATGACAAAGGACAAATAACAAATGACAATTCAATCATTAGACATTTCGCCCGTCGGTAGAGTTGAAGGCGATTTAGATGTCCGAGTCGATATTGAGAATGGGCGGGTAGTCAACGCCTGGACACACGCTGAATTATTTCGCGGATTTGAAGTTATTCTACGCGGTAAAGATCCCCAAGCCGGATTAATTGTCACGCCTCGCATTTGCGGAATTTGTGGCGGTTCTCACCTAACTTGTGCATCTTGGGCATTAGATACAGCCTGGGAAACAGAAGTTCCGCGCAATGCAATTTTGGCCAGAAATCTCGGTCAAATTGTCGAAACAATCCAAAGCATCCCTCGTTATTTTTATGGATTGTTTGCCATCGATTTAACCAATAAAAAATACCGCCATAGTCGTTACTATGAAGAAGCCGTTAGACGCTTTGCCGCCTTCACAGGCAAATCTTATGAATTAGGCATCACAATTTCTGCGAAACCCGTAGAAATTTATGCACTATTAGGCGGACAATGGCCCCACAGCAGTTATATGGTGCCTGGTGGTGTGATGTGCGCGCCTACTCTTACAGATATTACCCGCGCTTGGGCACTTCTCGAATATTTCCGCACCAATTGGTTAGAACCAGTGTGGTTGGGTTGTTCTTTAGAACGCTACGAACAAATCCAAACTTATGATGACTTTAGGGAATGGTTAGATGAAGACCGCAATCATCGAGATTCCGACTTAGGTTTTTATTGGCGAATGGGTTTAGACATCGGTCTAGATAGATATGGTGCTGGTGTTGGTAAATATGTGACTTGGGGATATTTAGCCCATGAAGATAAATACCAAAAGCCGACTATTGAAGGGCGAAATGCGGCGATGATCATGAAAAGTGGAGTGTACGATAGCTTCGCAGACACTCACGTTTTGATGGATCAGTCATTTACCCGCGAGAATACAACTCACTCTTGGTACGATGAAGGGACAGCAGATATTCACCCTAGCGATCGCACCACTAAACCCACTGCAATCAATACCAAAGACTTTGATAACGCCTACTCTTGGTCGAGTGCAGTCCTTCACAAAGACTTCGGACGTTTGGAAACTGGCCCCTTAGCGCGTCAATTAGTAGCTGGTGGTAAACATGGCGAATCTTGGCAACATTACGACCCCTTCATCCTTGATGTCTTCAAGGAGATGGGTGGCGCTAGTATTCATGTGCGTCAATTAGCACGAGTTCACGAAATTGTCAAGTTATATCGTCAAGCTGAACACTGTTTGCGCGAATTCAAATTAAACGACCCTTGGTATATCAAACCCACAGAAAAAGATGGCAAGGGTTGGGGTGCAACGGAAGCAGCACGTGGTTCCTTGAGTCACTGGGTAGAAGTGGAGGGCGGTAAAATTAAGAATTACCAAGTGATTGCCCCAGGTACTTGGAATATTGGCCCTCGTGACGGTGAAGGAATTCGCGGCCCCATTGAAGAAGCGTTAATTGGCACACCCATTTACGATTCTAGCGATCCGGTGGAAGTTGGTCATGTGGCGCGATCGTTTGATTCATGTTTAGTGTGTACAGTTCACGCCCATGATGCGAAGACTGGTGAAGAGTTGGCGCGTTTTCGGACTGCTTAATTCTCAAAATTCTTCTGGCTTTCTATCACCGTTTCTTCAATCCATCAGTTCTTGTAGCTGTTCAAGACTCATTTAGTCGTCGTTAATGGCACTGCAAAACTTGAACAGCAGTCAACTTTAGATCGGCAAATACCAGTGAAGCGATCGCACTATCTCCTAGATACACCTTCTCCTCATAAAAACCCTCTACCCATTCCAGAACTGTCACTCGCTGTTGTATTGGATCAACAATCCAATACTCAGCAATACCCCGTGCGGCATACTCAGATCGCTTATAGCGATAATCACGACTACTCTGATTTGGACTCACCACTTCAACCACTAATAACGGCGGTGGCATCTCTGGCATTACCGTAGATCGTTTAGCTCCCTCCATCGCCGTCGCCAACTCCTCAGAAAACACCACTAAATCAGGAACGCGCACCCGTGAGCCAGTAGTCATAATTTCCGTTTTCATTGACAGCCGATAAGCAGGAATACCCAGTTGCACAAAGCAGACAAGGATAAACATGGCAATTCGTCGATTTATCTCACTCTCAGCCGTCATCAGAAGCAATTCTCCATCTTCAAACTCATAGAGAGCATCTGTACCATCGTCATAATTAAAGAATTCCTCAAGAGTCATATTCCCAGATGCAGCTTTATCTAATGTGATTGCCATAATCACCTTACCTTCTGGTAAAAACATCATTAGCTTACTATTATCACAATTTCAGCTTGTGAGATTGCGCCTTCAATTTCCATTTCAGCGATCGCAGTAAAAGTTTTCATATCATAATCATGGACAACGCTCACTTACAGCTTACTAGATTGGTCATCGAACTGAGCGATCTATGACAATCAGACTAAAATTACTTACCCCCTAGAAGCAATACTGAAAAACAGATTGATCAACGCTTTACCAAAAAATAGCCAATCTAACCAAAATACAATGTGAAGAATTGCTATTACCCAAAATACAACTTGATAAGAAACTTTGCTGCTTTTGTGATGTAGCTTCTGTTGAGCAACAAATGCACCTAACCAACCACCCATAAATTCGCACAGATGCAAAGTATTTTCTTGCCTTCTCCATCGTCCTTCTTGTGCGCGAGACTTATCATCGGCATATAGTCCAAAGGTAATGAAACTCATGACAGGATAAAGAATTAGCGGAATTGGGTTGCCAGTTGTTAGTGCAAGATGGATTGAACCTAACCCTGGTAGTAAAGATAAAAGTAATGTATTTAATACTAATGATAAAGATTTGTCTACAGTTCTGGATATAGATTTATTTGGTACGGCAGAAGATAAGGATTTTGATTTAACTTCTTCGATGGAAGCATTAAAAGCGCGTACTTTGCCGTCTTTACTAGCTGTCAGTTGATAACAAACAAAATCACCAACTTGAGGACGACGGTTAACGTCTTTCAATGCTGTAATGTGTAGAAAGACTTCTTGACTACCATCATCGGGTTGTATGAAACCAAACCCGCGATTGTCATTCCATCTAATTAATTGGCCTTTGTGTAAAGTAGGTTTCATGAATAAATCATATATTTATACCTTTCTTATAGTGTGCCCTTGTCTACACAAATAGACAACACCAAAAATGCGTAGGCGTAGCCTGTCGGAGACATCGCCCCACCAACTCTTTTAATTTGGCAAAAATGTCGTAATAACCAATGGACTATTCCTAATGTCTTATATTCAAAACTCGTAGCGTAACACACTAAAACTTATAGAAACAGTGCGTTAGGCTTGCGTTAATGCAACTCCCACAAAACAGCAATTTACACGGTAAGCTTGTGTCTGATTTAGCGCTACATAATTATCTCCCTCGCGTTCCCGATGCAGCATTGCAAGAATACATAGAATGGTGTGTTTTAGAGCAAGCTCAAGCCGCAGAATGTAATTTTACTCCTGATAGAAGTAAGTTAGATAATTTGCCACCAGAAGACTATGTTCCTAAACTGGTCGAGCAATTCATGAAAGTTAAACCAGACCCAATTAAAGCTGGTTTGGTAGCTGCGATCGCAGGTAAGGAAGCTGACAAACACGCTTTATCTGGTTTAGCAATCGCAGCTGATTTTGTATCTCTTTATGTCAAGTATTTAATTCCTAAAGAGGGAAGTACTAAAGAGCAGGCTGAAGAGATATTAACTCAAGCATCACAACATCAGTATGAGAAACTGACTGAAGTTGCCAAAAAACATGGTGTAGCTTTATAGTTTCCTGCTGATAAATTATTTTTCAGAGGCTTTGTCTGTATTATTAGTCAGAGCCTCTGTTTTAGTCACTACTGATTGCCTAAATAAGAAACTTTACTTACTAATTGTTGAATAGCGATCGCCCCACCAGGAACCTGACAACTACATACCCACCGTGGTATTGCTAGAATATACTTACTATAATTTTGTGACTCTATGCCCGCTAGGGATTTCTACCATAATGCTGTAAAAGCAGCCCTCATCAAAGACGGTTGGATAATTACAGATGACCCTTACATCATCAAGTATGAAAATACTAAGTTATTTGCTGATCTAGCAGCTGAGAGAACACTTGCAGCTGAACGCAATGGAACGAAAATTATTGTTGAAATTAAAAGCTTTCTGGGTAAATCGCCAATAAATGACTTTGAAAATGCTTTAGGTCAATATATTCTTTATCGTAATCTGATTCAAGTTACAGAACCTCAATATAAACTTTATTTAGCAATCAAGCAAAGCACTTATGAAAATTTTTTCCAGCTAAAAGCAATTACATTAGTAGTTCAGCAGAATCAACTCTTATTAATGATTGTAGATGTCGAAAATGAGGTTATAGTTCAATGGATAAACTAACTAACTACAGAAATATTATTAAAAATATTCTCATAGAGTACGATCGCCTCTGCAATAGCTCACCTGATGAGGACTTAGAAAGCCTTTTAGCACTCGATGATGAACGCGATCAGTATCTATGGTTTCAGATTGGCTGGCAAAAAAATCGCCGCATTAAAGGTATTACTGTACATATTCGGATTAAAAATCACAAAATTTGGATCGAAGAAGACTGGACTGAAGAAGGTATTGCCACCGACTTATTAAACGCCGGGGTTCCCCAAAGTGATATTGTGTTAGCTTTTCATCCTCCAAGCGATCGCGCTTTGACTGAATTTGCAACTGCTTAAACAATTAAACCTCATCCCATGCTAACTATTATTGGTTGTGGCAACCTCAATCGCAATGACGACGCAGTAGGCGTAATCATTGCCCAACGCTTACAAAAATATCTAGCTGAAAACCCTCACCCTAACGTGCAAGTTTATGACTGTGGCACAGCAGGGATGGAAGTAATGTTTCAAGCTAGAGGTAGTCAAAAATTAGTAATTATTGATGCAAGTTCAACTGGTTCTGAACCGGGTGCTGTGTTTAAAGTTCCAGGAAAAGAACTGGAAGCAATGCCCGAACCTAGTTATAACTTGCACGATTTTCGTTGGGATAATGCTTTAGCCGCCGGACGGAAAATCTTTCAAAATGATTTTCCCGAAGATGTGACAGTATATTTAATTGAAGCGGCAAATCTTGGTTTGGGACTAGAGTTAAGTCCTGTTGTCAAACATTCTGCTGATTTGGTTTTTGAAGAGGTAGCTGCACTCATCAGCCAGAATAATAAGTAAAAATTCCTAACTCCTAACTCCTAACTTTTCTCTTATGCCCAATCCCGATAAACAGAAAGTTCATCTACCCTCATTTCAAAAGGTATTCCTTGACTTTCTGGCGGACAAACACGGATTTTAGCACTGTTAACAATTCCATATAACAATGTCCCCATTGGCACAATTTTTTGTAAAACACGCCAATTAATAACTTGATCGGGACATTCAATAACCAATGTCAGAGCATTGGCGTGGGTTGTGACATACCACCGACAATCAGATAGAAGATTTTGAATTGTGCGATCGCACGCGTCATAAAAGTATCTGCTAATAGAATCCTCTAGCTGTTGCCGCAGTATAATATCCGCAGATGTCGGTTGTATAGGATGTGAGTCATCACCATTAAAGTAATACATCTTTCTAGCCATCTCTCTTTAGCTTCCTGCTTATATTCCAATCACCATTCCATAAAGTACATCTTTACTTGTTTCTAATAATTCTTGGGTTTCGTCATCATAATACGCACCAATTCCACTACACTGAATTCCCAAATAATTACTAGTTAAATAAAGTCTTTGTCCGAGAAAACCAGCTATTTGCATAGCAGTTTGATAATTTAAATAATCCGACACAAAAAATAAAGTTACAGCGCCATCTCTGGCAATAGCCTGATTAATACATAAGTAACCTGTCTTTTCACTAAAATTACCCGTTTTAATCAGATGTGTACCTCTATATAACCCAGGTGTCATTCCCTCTACTCGATGCACCACTGAGTAAATTTCTATTTCCTCATAGTTTTCTGTCGGTATTGATTGTTGAAGTTGTTGCACTACATATAAATAATCTTCTTGAGAAATAGACTCTTTCCGGAAACGTCTAATAGAACGTCTATTCCAAACAACTTGATAAAATTTATCCTTGTCGAAGTCAAATTGAGGATACTCTAATTTCTGCTGACGACTCTTTTGTAGAGCAGTTGCTTGATAGGTATCTTCAATAAATTGATTGGATTCAAAATAATCAGTACCAGAGACAAAAGGAACTTTCAGCCTTAAGGTTCTGATTTTTTTGTCTTGTACTTCTCCTGACACCGCACAACCAGTAATAAACTCCTTATTCTCAAAACCCAAATCTGAATTGAGCGCAAGTTTATCAAAGTCAAAAACTAGTTGTATATTTTTTTCATGGAGATAAGCTGAAGCTGCAACAGCACCTAAATGGTGTCCGCTATCTAATAAGCAATATCTCATGCTTCTATTTTGATATTTCCAGCTAGACCTATAATAAACACAACTAATTAAAAAGATGAATCCGTTGATACATTTACCCGGTATAATATAACTCTCTAACCCATCATCAATTAATTCATAGATGAGAGTTAGACAATTATTCTCAACTTCTAGATGATATATACCATCTACTATTCCCTCAATGCCGCGAATCTGTACGTAAACTTCTGTAGGATACAGAGCGCCTGCTGATGGATTCACCCGCAGTTTATAAGGGCCATCTTTATATACTTTTTCTAGTGTTATCGCACTGGTTAATGAAATAAAAGAGTGAACAGGATTATTGAGATTTAATTTCACTCTTCGATAAAACTTCGGATAAACTTTAAATGTAGATGGCTGTGTTGAGGCATCTACATAATTTGGGTCAAGTTGTACCGATAAGTAAGAATGCTTGGTAGCGTCATGATAAGCTTTGCCCGATATCTGACTTGATGGCATTTTTAATTATCCTTAAGACTTCTACATTGCTAGCAAAATCTATTGCTTTATAATCGTCTAAGTTTTTTAAATATAAATTAGGATGATGTTGTAAAAGTGACTTGACAACTTCTGTCTTGCCGGCTGATGCTGCGTACATTAAAACAGTTGCACCGTTATCATTTTGGTTATTAATGTCAATGTTATGAGCCAAGAGTAAATTAATTAAATCGTAGTGATTACCAAAACAAGCAAACCACAAAGCATTGTTGCGATCGCTATTTCGAGCATTGATATTCACACCCGTATCAATGAGTTCTTGAACGACTGCATAAACTCCTTCTCTTGTCGCTTTCATTAAAGCTGTATCGCCATTTTCACCCGGCTGATTTAAATCGTTAAGATTATAGCCTTTTGCTATTAGCCATTGGGTTGTAGCTTCACTCAAATTTTGACTTTTGGTTCGATTCATAAGTACTCCTCAGTTAACTTTTTTACTAATATAAATTTGCTTGGCAAACAGAATGGTGAGCAATGCTCACCATTTTTGCAAAAATGTTATCCAAATTCTTTTAACTTACATATATGCTATCAATTTTATAAGTTTAAATTATGAATCATTTATAAAGAACAGTAAATATTCTTATTAAAAAAGCTTGATAAATAATGGAAAAGCAGTAATTTTTACAGTTTTCTTACATAAAATAGATTAATAGCAGATATAGGTGGATTTAGATCCCAGACTTCTTCAATAAGTCGGGAATCTGCACTTAGACAGTAAGTGCGTATATTTTTAAATTTACTGGCAATGATAAGAATATAAAATATTATCTACATCTTCGATGGTAAGACTTTGGTTATCAGCTAAAGCTTTCAATCGATGAGTTATATCTTTAAGTTGGGATAAATTAAAGGAAAGTCCTAACTCATTCGCTCGGTGATTAACCGCCTGTTTTCCAGCCAATTTATGATTAATTAAAATTGAGCGCGTTACGCCAAAACTCCGGGGATTAATAGCTTCATAAGTCTCCGAGTTATTGAGCATAGCTTTAGTATGAATACCAGCTTTATGACTAAAAGCACTTTCCCCAAAAACACAATGGTTAAAAGGAATAGAAATCCCAACTTTTCTCGCAACTAATTCATGCAAGGAACCAAGTTCATCCAAGCGATATTTAGACTTAATCTGCTCTGGATTTGTAGCATATAACCTCGCAATAAATCCAGCTAGTGAGGTAATACCATTGCGCTCACCAATTCCCAAAACACAAGTGTCAATATGAGTTGCTCCTGCTTCTAATGCCGTATAACTATTAGCATTTGCACATTCTGTATCATTATGACCGTGAAACTCAATATCTAAATTAGTGAATTGGCGCAAAGTCTTCACTAATTCAAATACTTGCATCGGAGTAATAATTCCTACTGTATCGGCAATTCCTATGCGTTTGATAAATCCTAATTTCTCAATTGCCGAGTAAATTGTGATTAAATCTTCTATAGAAGTGCGTGACGAATCCTCAGCCGAAAACCGTAACTCAATATCGGGAGCTTGCTGATGAATAAAAGTTAAAACTTCAGATGCTAAATCAATAATTTGATTAATATTTTTACCATGACTGAACTGACGCATCAAAGAAGAACTACCAATAGTTAAATTAATCCCAGCTACGCCTGTCGCTAAAGCGACTTTAGCATCTTCTAAGTGACAGCGAATGTGAGTTAATATTTTCGATGGCAAGCCTAACCGAGCCAATCGTTCACAGTCTCGTCTAGATTGAGGTGAAGCGATTGGTGACGTTAACTCTATATATTCCACTCCAAATGCAGCAAGGGCCTCAGCAATTTCAACTTTATCATCTGAAGAAAAATTGGCTTTGACGAATTGTTCACCTTCACGGAGAGTACTTTCTACAATTGCAAATTCAGATAGCGACATTGAGCAATCCCTATACTAATTCTTACTAAGGATATTCACTTATTACTTTTTATATTAACAGATTTACATAATCGAGAAATAATTAATTTGGCTGATTGTTGGGGACTAGTTATAGTATTAATTATAAGAGAGCGATCGCTTGTATCCATCGCTTCTAAAATCTGTTTTGTCGGAACCGAATCATAGGTCTGGCTCTCTTCGACAAATATTTTTAGTTTATCCCGCAATTCTACATCTGTAACAACTTGTTTGCTTACAAGTTCTAAGATTTGTTGTTCTTCTTTAGGAGTAAAATAAGCAGAAGCCTCTGGTACGCCCAAACTAGCAAAATTGCTCAGTACTTTTGGGATAATTTGCATAGGATCGTCTAATTCTTGATGAGCAATTCTATCGAAAGAATCATGACGTTTTAGAAGCCTTTCTAAACGCACCGTATTTGGTGCGGTCAACATTACAAATTTAGCATTTTTTAAAGCTGTAGCTGCATAGGGAACCTCATTTTCACCACGCAAACTATCGAAAACTAACATAGAGTTGACTTCTTGTGGATTGATGTGTAGAGAAGCTAAAATGTGACCCATTCCACCAGGAAAGTATTCTCGATAAAGGCGAGTATAAGTTAAACGTTTAATCCGGCAATGAGGCTGCACGAGTTTCTCTTGCATTTTTAACATTGGTGCAATTATCACACGTTCGGTTAAAACACGACGATTAGGTAAAAGTGTAAAATCCAAGCCTTCTTCAGCCAAAGCTTTTGCAATCGTACTTTTTCCCACGCCAGTCATACCTACTAGAATAAGTAAGGGAAAACTTGTTATTGGCAACCAGTCTTTAGGAACAGGAAATCCTACGCCTACAACTGGACTTAAATGTTCAAAAAATAGATTTGGCCTTGTTGTATTAACTTGATGCTGCACAATATAAACCTCTTTTTAATTTAGTTATTATAAATACACAAATATTCTCTAACCTCAGTACTTATACATAATTAAATTGCTGTGTTAAATGGATGATAATATCCATCAATAGTTAGTTTTTTTAATTTTTTATCTTGCTTTTTTCAGTAAATGACTGTCTAGCCCATTTTTGTAATTCTTGTCAAGCAGAGATATTACTATTAATTAAATGATGATTATTTCAAAATTATTAAGATATCTTAAAGAAAGCTAGTTTTAAAATCAAAACTTGTTAACTTAGCTAAGGTATAAATAGTTCAAGTTAGTGAATTAAAAACATGGAAATTAGCGCTCGTAATTCTCTTAAGGGTACTGTCAAAAAAGTTGTACATGGTTCAGTTAATACTGAGATAACTTTAGAACTAGCGCCAGGAGTAGAGCTAGTGTCAATAATCACAAAATCATCAGCAGAAAAGCTAGGACTTGCAGAAGGTAAACAGGCTTATGCCGTGATTAAAGCATCAGATGTAATAGTTGCTGTTGATTAAAAAATAGAGTTGGCTTCTTTTGCAAGCCACTCTATTTTTCATATCAAATTGCATTTATATAATCTAGTGACCAAAAGAGTACAATAGCTTAGTTTAGAGTAATTACAGCAATCATATTAGATTTTTAAGAATTGAAAATCATAGATCCCCGACTTTTTAAATAAGCAAAAAAATTGTAGGTTGGGTGGAGGCTTTGCGTAACCCAACATCCTGATATATGTTGGGTTGCGCTCTGCTCCACCCAACCTACGTCTACGTCTAATTCATTCACTATTTTACCTATACAGTCCACTACGTGCATTTCAAAAATCAAATACTAGTCCTATAGATACCCAATTTATTTAAAAAATCGGGTATTTTTTTAGCAGAAATCAAGTAATACCAATTTAATGTGAAGTTGCACATATCTTGATCCCCCTAAATCCCCTGATAAATTGGGGGACTTTGACTCTGATTCCCCCTTTTTTAAGGGGGGTTAGGGGAGATCGAATTTTATGCAGCTTCATAAGAGATTAGTATAAGGCTATACATAGATGCTAACTAATGTAATTATCAATAATGCGAACATAAATGGCTTGGACACTTTCTAAATCTAGTACAAAGTCTCTGTTATCAATATTGAGAATAAAAGAAGGAGAGTGTTGTTTTATAGTGATATTAGCTCCTTCTATTATTCCTATTAATATAAGTTTTTTTAAAATTGTTTTATCCTGAGTTTTACATAAAATTACGATTCCTCGCTCTCCTGCTCTCAATAACTCTAATGAGCAGCCAGTAACACTAAAGCTGGTAAACATTTTAATTATAAATTAGAAATTGTGAAAGGAAGAAGGAAGTATATTTTCATCCTTCATCCTTCATATTTTATTTGGTTCCTAAAGGCAGCAACCAAAGTAGTAACTTAGACCAGATATGCTTCTTGATGTGTCTTAATTGTGCAATTAGAACGAGGATAAGTTACACAAAGCAAAGCGTATCCTTTAGAAACCTGATCGTCATCTAAAAAGTTTTGATCGTCTTGATTAACTTCACCTTCGACAACTTTTCCAACACAGCTAGAGCAAGAACCTGCATGACATGAAAAGGGCAACTCAATACCATTTTCTTCTGCTGCTTCTAAGATGGTAGTCTCTTCGTCAACTTCAATTGTGGTGTCGATGTCTTCTTTTTTGTTGATTAATCTAACTTGATAGGAAGCCATTTTCCGATTCTCCTCAAACGTTATACAGTTGGTGTAATTTCTGAAGTATTTGAGCAACCTATCCTACTTTTTGCTTCCATTCTTCTTACAGAGATGCTAAGTTTAGTTAGCTTCTTTATAGGGGTAAGGGATGCAATGCGAATTAGAAGCTACCTCAAGAGCATTGAAATTCTGCGGAGTGCTTCTAAAATTGACTTGGCGCTAACGGAATGATGTTAGCTGCAAGGTACACCAGTAGGCGTACCGTCGTCTGTTTTGAAGGACTTTCCACAACCGCAGGTATCAGTTGCATTGGGGTTGATGAATTTGAAACCGCTTTCCATCACTCCCTCAACGAAGTCAACGATAACTCCGTCTAATAAGGGCGCACTTTTGGCATCAACGTAAACCAGCACTTTGCCTTGCTGGCTTACCAAATCATCTGGTTGGGGTTTGCTGGTGATATCGATCGCATATTCATAGCCACTGCAACCACCATCTTTTACCGAGATGCGAACACCTTTAGTTGCGCCATTAGCGTCGGGTGCGGAACCTTTGAGGAATGCCCGCAGATGAAATTCTGCTTTTTCTGATAAGATAACGGCCATCAGTTCTCCTGATTTGTAGCGATTAGTTGTTCTGATTTCAGGTGGGGATTGTCAGTTGTCAGTTGTCATTTGTCTTTTGCTAATGACTAATGACTATTGACTGTGGGTTCCATTGAATTGGATTGTGCGTGTCTCCAAGGCGCACTATTGCCGCATACTGGACAAGAGCGATCGCGGTGAGAACGGCGTTTAGCAAATTCCATCCGATTCAAGTCCATTGTCAGCAATTGCGACAATAGAGGCTGACTAAACCCGGTGATCAGCTTGATAGCTTCCAAAGCCGTTAGACAAGCTAGGGTTCCAGAGACAGCGCCTAGAACTGAAAAGCCGCGCTGATCCCAATCAGGCTTTTCTGGAAACAGACAAGATAAACAAGGAGTCACACCAGGAATAATCGTCGTAAGATAAGCCTCCATCCCATTCATTGCGGCTTCCACCATTGGCTTGCGCGATCGCACACAGGCTTCATTTAACAAATTGCGCTCTGTAAAATTGTGGGCGCAATCAAGAGCCATATCAGCAGATTGCACTAACGAATCTACATTTTCCGGGGTGATGTAATCATGAATAGCTTCCACTTGGACATCAGGATTAATCGCATCCAGAGTTTCTTTAGCTTTGAATACCCTTGGCTTACCTACCCAATCATCAGTCATGAGAACCTGACGATTCATATCATCTTGCCGCAAATCACCACCCCGGACTAAGATTAGCCGCCCAACGCCTGCTACTGCTAAGTAAAGCGCCGCCGTACCGCCTAATCCCCCCACACCTGTAACCAAAACTGTCGCTGACTTCAGGCGTTTCTGTGCTGTTTCGCCAAAATTTGGAAGCATCATTTGGCGACGATAGCGTTCTAATTCGGTAGGCGTCAGGTTAACCAATTTATACCTCCTAATCAGAAGTGATTTCTGTCAGTGTGACTACATTTTTCGGCTTGTCGTTAAATACTTTGAACAGCTTTTGTTCATAAGCTGTCGATTCGGTAAATAACTGATAAGCTTTTTGCAAAGCCAAAGAATATTGATTTAATTTCTCTTCTTGACTCAAGTCAGGAGAATTATCATCAATTTCCTGTATGTGTTGAGAAAACTTTTTCAGAATATGTAGACGATGCACATTCACAACTTCTAAGTCGTAGGACATATTAAAGAATTGAAAAAATTCTTCTGCATCTACGAGCTTCTTGAATTCATCAATAGTTCCAGTCATTTAGCATTCTCCAATTGTTTCAGATGTTGCTTAAGTTCATCTAACTGGCGATAGATTTCATAAGTTGCGGCAGCAACATCCATAAGTTGGTTGTAATCTGTTGGCAGACCTTCAGCTAAATCATGCAGATCCATTTTCATTTGACCTGCTTTGCTATTGAGGCGTCTGATTTGCCCTTGTAGTTCCTCAATACTTGTTTCTTCTGCTTGCACAATCAGCCACTCCTTTTCAGTGCTGAGTGCTGAGTGCTGAGTTATGAGTTATAAGTAATGAGTAATGAGTTAGAAGTTAGAAGTTAGAAGTTATGAGTTGAAAGTTATAAATTATATAATTTTTAATTTATAACTCTTCACTATTTACTCTTAACTCTTAACTCTTAACTCTTAACTCAGCACTCAGCACTCAGCACTCTTAAATTTTGCCAACTTCAGGAAAGCGCTTCGCCAAATCAAGACCTTTTTTGACGTAGTTTTCTCCTTCTTCTGCTAACTTCTCTAGCGAGTCAAAGCCAAAACGATGAGCATCTCGCAGAGTTTTCACAGCTAGCAAAAGACGACCAGAAAAAACTAGCGCCCAACCAAATCCTTCATGGCTCAAATCAACTACAACCTGGGATATCAAACCTGTTTCTTGTTCAATCCCAGCAGCTACAGCTCGAAAAAATGCCATAATCCGGGCTTGAGTTACCGCATCAACTTCGCCTTCAACGGAGATTTCCCGTTTCTTTTGTTTGGTAACAATAAAGGGTTTGAGAATCAACTCATCCGACCAAGTACGATAAACTCCATAACTGTCTTGACCACGGATTTGTTTGATTAATACCTTAAGAAAAGGCGAGTTCAAGACTTCAGTTGTAGCGGTTCCGTTAACACTGTTATTTGCGGTCATACTGTTGCTTCGTCTTCGATTTCATCAGCAAAGTTTGTGGTTTTTGGTTGTAAAGCTTTACGCAACCAAGGTGGAGGATTACCTTTGAGGGTTTTCACTAACTTATTTAGCACTTCACTAATTTCTTCTTCTTCCGATCGCGCCTTCACTGGGGTGACACCTTTCTTGATTAACCGAGCGGCAGCGCTACCACCAATTGCTGTTACGTAAATAATCGTACAGTCACCTATTGACTCAAGTTTTGGGGTGATTTTGTCTTCATTCCCATCTTCTTTGAGTTCGCCTTCAAAGGTGAGGGTTTCTACGAAGTGATATCCCTCATCTGTAATTTCGTAAACATCAATCATTTTTGCCCATCCAAAGTGGGCATTAATATGAACTCGGTCACTCGTCGTGAAGGCTATTTTCATTGTAATTCTCCTCTCTAAAGTTTTGAATTTTGAATTGGAAAGAAGGAATTCAGGAGTCAGGAGTCAGAATTCAGAAGTAATTAGAGTTTGACCGGCAGAAGCAAATCTGCATATTTAGACCAATTCTGTTTAAGATGCGCCAAATTATATGAGGAACGAACCGCAAAGGACGCGAAGGACACAAAGAAAGAATTGGTATTAGTGGTTGTATTCTGAATTCTGGATTCTGACTTCTGAATTCTTGAAGAAGAATTCAAAACTCTGCGCTCACAGTTCCGAACTCTTGGAACTGTTTAACTCTCGCTTCTTCTGCCTCTAAAAACAGGTTGCCGATGCCAAATAAAAGCTCCATCGTGCCTCGATAGCCAACTTTAGTAAACTGACCATTACCTAAGCGGTCATAAATGGGCAATCCTAAACGATAAAGAGGAATCGAGAGGCGTTTTGCGATCGCCCCAACATTCGAGTTACCAATCAGCAAATCAGAACCGCCTGCTAGACTCTCTAAGTCTTCTAAATCGCCGATGGTAATGCTTTTAACTGGGAGTTTTTCTAAGAGAGGCGATCGCGTGGTTGTCACCACTGCATGAATTTGCGCTCCCATCGATTGCAGGAAATGCACTGTTGACCACAACAAATCTGGTTCTAGTGCTAAAGAAACTCGTTTTGCACCGAAGTAAAAGTGGGTGTCCAACATCGCATCTTGCAACTGACGACGTTGGCGGCGGTATTTTTCGGGTACGCTGTTACCGCTCAAAATCGCCAATGCTTGGATAAATTCATCTACTGGTTCTAATCCCGTCAGTTCGCCAAACACTTCGTAAGGTGTGCCAAAGCGTTCTTCCAGAATCTTGGCAGCACCCCGCATACTTTCGCCCAATGCCAAGGTGAAAGCAGAACTACCTACTTCTCGTAGCTGTTTTAAGGTAGTCCCACTGACTGTAACTGCACTATAATTATCCTCTAAATGTCCATCTAGAGAAGCACCAAGGTCAGGTACAAAGATCGGCACTAATCCAAAGGACGTGATTATCTCTTTGATTTCCTGTACATCCCCAGGTGTGAAGGCAGAACCCGCCAAAACTGTGACTTGTTCAGTTCTGAGTCCACCTGCGCGAGGAATTTCCTTAACTATGCTTTCAACAGCAACAGCAAAGCCATCTTGCAACGCACCTTTAAAATCTGGGGTAGGTGCAAAAACGATCGCTAAATTATTCAATTCGGGATGGCGATCGCGGATTTCTTTAAGAAAACCCTCAATGTCATCGCCTCTAGTTTCCGTTAACCCAGTACTACATAAACCAATAATTTCCGGGTTAGCTTTTTCCACCAGAGTCAGAATTGCTTGCTCCACATTCTCTTCACCACCCAAAATGGTAGTGACTTCCGTCATCGCTGTGGTAGCTAAAGGAATCGCTTCCCGGAAATGCCGCACGAGGACAACTTTAGCGAAAGCAGTACAACCTTGAGAACCGTGGAATAAGGGCATCGTCCCTTTCAATCCCAGAAAGGCTAAGGTTGCGCCCAAAGCTTGACTTTGCTTGAGGGGATTAACTGTCAGTGCTTTGTTAGTAACGGTAACGATCGCCATTTAAACTTCCTCCTCTTCTTCCCAAGGAGCGGGTTTGCGTATTTGTTCCCAAATCGGGCTATAGAGAGCTTCGTATAATTCCCGCGCCATTTCAATCATTCCCACATAACCTGCATAAGGATGGTGGCGTTCTTGGTTGATATCAAGGAAAGGAATTCGAGCTTTCAAAGCTGTGTATTGGTTACGTCCACCAGCAATCAGCATATCTGCGTGAGTGTCTTTAACCAGTTGTAGCAATTCCTGAGCGTTGCCTTTCTCCAGCATGATACCGTCGTTGCCGATCAGCTTCTTGATTTTGGCTTTATCTTCTTCAGTACTTTTGCGAGTACTGGTAGCAACAACTTCAATGCCTAAGTCTCTAGCAGCCGAAATAATCGACCAACTCTTAACACCACCTGTATACAACACAACTCGCTTACCTTTGAGTCGAGCGCGATAGGGAGCTAATGCCAAATCTAAAGCAGCCGTTTCTTCTGCAATGAGCTTTTCTGTCCGCTCCTGTAAATCAGCGTCGCCTAATTTAGCGGCGATATTTCGCAGACAGCGATTCATATCATCAATGCCGTAGAAAGACTCTTCAATGTAGGGGATGTTGTAACGCTCCTCCATCTTTCTCGCCATATTCAGCAACGCTCGTGAGCAGATCATGACGTTGAGTTTGGCGCGGTGGGCGTAGCGAATTTCATCGTAGCGAGCATCGCCCGTAATTTTAGATAAAATACGGATGCCTAATTTTTCCAGCAGTGGTGTGACTCCCCACATTTCACCGGCGATGTTATATTCACCGATTAAGTTAATATCATAGGGCGTTGTATGTTCCGGTTCTGCTGTTCCGACAACATATTCTAATAAAGCTTCACCGCCAAAACGGTTGCCGAGATTTTTACTGCCAATGAATCCTGGGGCAATGACGGGAACAACAGGAATACCAATTTTCTCAGCCGCCGCTTTGCAGACAGCATCCATATCATCGCCAATTAAGGCTGTAACGCAAGTGGCATAGACGAATACTGCTGCTGGTTGGTAGCGCTCTTTGAGTTCCAGAATCGCCTTGTAGAGTTTCTTTTCGCCACCGAAGATGACATCATTTTCACCCAAGTCAGTGGTAAAGCCCATTTTGTAGAGTAGAGGGCCAGACGACAGACTACCACGACTGCCCCAGGAATTACCAGCACAGGCGATCGGCCCGTGGACTAGATGCGCTGCATCTGCGATCGGCACTAAAGAAATCATTGCACCATCAAAGGCACAGCCCCCTTGAGCCGCGCCAGGTTGTGCCTGTTGGGCGCAAGACTTGTTTTTCTTTTCCGTTTGTTTGTGCTGATTATGTTCGCATCCTGTCTCAGTCAGCAGCTCGTTGATTTTGCCTTGGGTGCTTTTCATCTCTCTTCTCTTAATTTTAATTGTCCTTTGTCATTTGTCATTTGTCCTTTGAATAACTAACAACTAATGACTAATTGTTCTTCGTCATTTGTCCTTTGTCATTTGAATAACTAACAACTAATGACTAATGACTAATGACCAATGACTAATGACCAATGACCAATGACTAACAAATGTATCTTGTGACATCCTCTCCACATACATCGGCAAGGTAAGATAAGGCGCGAAAACGCAATCCTACAAATTCGTCATATAAAGGATTGAGTTTACATAGTGGTGGAATATCAATAGACTTCCCAAATAATTTAATTTGTCGCTCAAAGGGACAACAACAAGGAATTGTTTGGCAAATTAGATGAGCGAAGCGATTATGTTTAACCTGAATTCCATCCACTACACGGCGCAACGGATTAAGAAGATTGTGGAACCACCCTGGTTTTTTCTGATTAGGTGGATGGTAATTAGGATGAGGATGAGTGTGAGTGTGTTCGTGAGTGTGATTGATGGTTTCCATTATCAATTCCTTGGGTAAATGCTATCAAGAAAAAGGGGAGTTGGGGATTGGGAATTGGGTATTGGGCATTGGGTATTGGGCATTGGGTATTGGGTGTTTTCCCAGTCCCTAGTCTCCATTCCCTATTCCCTATTCCCTACTCCCTACTCCCCTTCTTTACCCTTTAATTAACACGTTGTGTTTCTACGCAATTTCTAACGAATCAAGTCGTAGGAAATATCTGTCTTAGAAGGAATGTTGGTGTTGCGATCGATTTCTTCAAACAGGGTGTTTACAGTCCAGTTGAGGAGGTTGATTATACCTTGATAACCAATGGTGGCGTAGCGGTGTAAGTGGTGGCGATCCATGATGGGGTAGCCGATTCTCACGAGGGGAATCTTGGTGTCGCGCCACAGGTACTTACCGTAGGTGTTACCGATCAAGAAATCTACTGGTTCGGTGAACAACAGCGATCGCATGTGCCACAAGTCTTTACCAGGCCAAACAGTTGCATGTTGACCGAAGGGGCTAGAAGCCAGCAATTCTTTGATTTCTGCTTCAAATACTTCGTTGCTGTTGTGAACCAAGATATGCACAGGTTCAGCACCCATTTCTAGCATAAAGCCAACTACGCTGTATACTAAATCTGGTTCGCCGTAGATAGCGAAGCGCTTGCCGTGAATCCATGAGTGAGAATCAGTCATGGCATCAACTGCACGACCGCGTTCGATTTCCAATTCTTCAGGAATGGGGATACCACTCAATTCGCTGAGTTTCATCAAAAACTCATCAGTACCCTTAATACCCCAAGGACGGGAAACTGAGGTTGGTTGCTTCCACTCTTTTTCGATGTATTCGCGGGTTTTGGGTGTAGAGTGTGCTTGCAGAGCGATCGTCGCTTTCGCATTGATTGAATCTGCTGCATCTTCCAGCTTTGTACCACCTGGGTACATATCGAACTCACCTGTGTTTGGTGAATCCAAGTAGTCGCTGTTGTCGGCTAGAATTGTGTAGTCAAAGCCGAACAAAGAAGCAATCCGCTTGATTTCGCGGTTGTTGCCTACGTAGGTGTCAAAACCTGGGATGAAGTTGATTTTACCATTGCTGGTTTCTTTCTTATGACCTGCGGTCAAGTTAGAAAGAATTCCCTTCATCATGTTGTCGTAACCAGTGATGTGGGAACCGACAAAGCTAGGGGTGTGAGCGTAAGGTACTGGGAAATCTTGAGGAACTGAACCAGCTTCCTTGGCGTTGTTGATGAAAGACTGCAAGTCATCACCAATTACTTCTGCCATACAGGTGGTGCAGACAGCGATCATTTTAGGCTTGTACAGTTGGTAAGAGTTCGCCAACCCGTCAATCATGTTTTGCAGACCACCAAACACGGCTGCATCTTCAGTCATTGAAGAAGATACACCAGAGAATGGTTCTTTGTAGTGACGGGTTAAGTGGGTGCGGAAATAAGCAACGCAACCTTGAGAACCTTGAACGAAAGGTAGAGTACCTTCAAAACCAACAGCAGCAAAGATTGCTCCCAATGGTTGACAACCTTTAGCAGGGTTAACGGTTAAAGCTTCACGAGCGAAGTTCTTTTCACGATAATCCCAACCCTTTGTCCACTCTGCAACCCGTGTTACTTCTTCGGGTTCGTGACCGTTTTCAAACTGCTTTTTGTTTTCAAATAGCTGTTGGTACTCAGGCTGGTGGAATAACTCGACGTGATCTTGAATTTTTTCTGGATTCTGAGGCATTTCTGGATCTCCAAGGTTACTGAATTCTTTACTGAGCGAGGAATGAGGATTTGAGGCGGAAGAGACGCGATTAATCGCGTCTGTACAAGGGAGGTGGGAATATGATTCAAAATTCAAAATGCAAAAATCAAAAGAAATTTTTAATTTTTCAGTTTTGAATTTTGGATTCCCAACTCCCCCCTGGGGTTTTAGCCCCAGGTTATCCTTACTTATCGCTCTCTCCCATTTCTCTAGACGGCAGCCTTAGCCTTAGCTTCAGCCTTCTTAGCCTGAGCTTTTTCATTCCAAGGAGCGCCAATTAATGACCAGGTTGGGCTGTTGAGTGCCAAGTCCATATCACGAGCGAAGATGGCGAAGCCGTCATAACCATGATAAGGGCCGGAGTAATCCTTTTTGTGGTTTAATTCTTTTCAACTGTCTAATGTTTGCAGTAAGCAATGTCTCTGCTAAACATTGTTTTCTGAGAACACATTTATTTTTAGCCTAAATATAGGCTAAAAACACAGCGATGCATAATCAGGTTTAGGACTCACCCATCATCTAAATGTTGTCCTGAGCCAGGGCGTTGCTGAATCAAGGGATGATTCTTGTAGGGTGGGCATCCTGCCCGCCTGGAAATACAAAGGACGGGCAAGATGCCCATCCCACAAAACCAGCAAAATCATGCCGCAAATATGCAACTCCGCCCGCTGTTTATGTTTATCTCTGCAATCACAGCAACAAAGAGCGCACGATGAGAACGAAAGTACTACTAGAATTAGAGAAAGTTAATCTGCGTTTGAAGTCTGCAAAGGCAAAGGTGACAATTAGAGAATCGAATGGAAGTCTGCAATTACGGGCGACGTTACCAATTAAACCGGGAGACAAAGATAGCAACGGAACTGGGAGAAAGCAATACAATCTCAGTTTGAATATTCCCGCTAACTTGGATGGACTCAAGACGGCTGAGGAAGAAGCTTATGAATTAGGGAAGTTAATTGCTCGTAAAACGTTTGAATGGAATGATAAATATTTAGGTAATGAAGCAATTAGAAAAGATTCTCAATCTATAAGGGAATTACTTGAAAAGTTTGAAGAAGAATATTTTAAAACTCACAAACGCACAACTAAAAGCGAACATACTTTTTTTTATTACTTTTCCCGCACCAAGAGATTTACTAATCCTCAAGATTTGGCAACTGCTGAAAATCTGATAAGTTCAATTGAGCAAATCGATAAAGAATGGGCTAAGTATAATGCAGCTAGAGCGATCGCAGCATTTTGTGTGACATTCAATATCGAAATTGATTTATCGAAATATTCCAAAATACCGGAGAATAATTCCAGAAATATACCGACCGATGCAGAAATATTTGAGGGAATTATCAAGTTTGAAGATTACCAACATAACAGAGGTAATCAAGTTAATCAAAATGTTCAAGATAGCTGGCAACTTTGGCGCTGGACGTATGGAATGTTAGCAGTTTTTGGTTTACGTCCACGGGAACTTTTTATTAATCCCGATATTGATTGGTGGTTGAGTCCAGAAAATCTAGATTTGACATGGAAAGTTCATAAGGATTCTAAGACTGGTGAGAGACAAGCATTACCATTACATCGGCAATGGATTGATGACTTTGATTTGAGGAATCCTAAATATGCAGAGATGTTGGGGAGTGCGATCGCTAAAAAAGATAACACAAATCATGCTGAGATAACAGCGTTAACACAGCGAGTTAGTTGGTGGTTTCGCAAGATAGGATTAGATTTTAAACCCTATGATTTACGTCACGCTTGGGCAATTCGGGCGCATATTTTGGGGATACCAATTAAAGCTGCGGCGGATAATTTGGGTCATAGTGTACAAGTTCACACCCAAACTTATCAGCGTTGGTTTTCGCTAGATATGCGGAAGTTAGCGATTAATCAGGCTTTGAGTAAAAGGAATGAAGTTGAGTTGATTAGGGAGGAGAATGCTAAGTTGAGGATGGAGAATGAAAATTTGAAGTTGGAGATTGAAAAGTTAAGGATGGAAATGATTTATAAACAAAGTTAAACTTGCCCAAATACTGATAATATAATAAACTTGGAGGTCAGTTATGGAAAGCATTAAGATTAGAACATATATTGGTGATGATGAAATTCTGCAAATTCAGCTTCCGCCGGAAATTACCAACCAAGAATTAGATGTAGTGATTGTCTTTCAACCTGTTATACAAAAATCCTCAGAGCCTCCAACTAAAACGCCGGAAGAACTAGGATACTCTCGTAAATTTGTTGAAGAAGTAATAGGTAGTTGGGAAGGTGATCCGCTTGAACGTCCAGAACAGCTTCCCTTTGAGGAACGGGAGGAGATTCAATGGCCTATCTCCTAGATACAAATGCAGTTAATATAAATGAAAAGATATGTCCGCTTTAACTGAAGCTCTTGAGTTAGTTTTTGATTGGGTGCAGCAATATATGCCAAATCATCCTGCTGAAATGAACGAAGGATTAAGCCGTGATGCAATTGAGGCAAAAGCTAAAGAACTTCCCTTTTATTTACCAGAAGAAATTTATGAACTTTATCAATGGAAAAACGGTGGTGTAAATCCTTTTCTTCCTCACCCCGATGCTTGGGATATTGCCAGATTCTTCTCATTGGAAGAAGCAATTAGTATTGCTCAAGATTGGAAAGGTTCTTTTCATTTGTTTCCCCTTTTTATGGTCGAGGATGATGGATACTTTTTTGTGGGAACGCAGGAAAAATGTCAAATTGCTCCAATTTATTGCAATGATATTCCTAAAGAAGTGGTTGAAATAGAGCCAAAAGTGTTGAATGTTAAGAAAAATTCGATAAAAATAACCCAAAATATGGTAGTTTTGGGCGAAGGCTTAAAATATATTAGTTTGATTGTGATT
>NZ_JBALFY010000047.1:0-16731 GCF_036916655.1 Nostoc sp. | reverse complement strand
TCACTCCAGTCATTCGCTTAAATTTTTTTGCAGTAAGCTGTTTGGCGTTCTCTATTTTCACTGCTCCTCAAAGTCCTAATTGCAAATTGCCAAACTCTTAATCATACCACAAAACACTTTTGCAAGAGTTCTATTGAGCAAACCAAGCGGATTGCAGAACAAGCCGCCCAAGAAGTAGAACCGACGATCGATCGTCAGCATTCAAAAAGGTGAAGTTATCGTTCAGGCTGGAAAATTACCCAAGCTGATTTTGTTCTATTAGACCACTTTCACTTGAGTCAACGCGGAATCGATTGGCTGCATCTGATTCGTTTTAGTGGGATGGTGGGATTGGCTGTGGCTGTTTTCAAACTGGTAGAACGAAGGATTTACGCCAAATTACGACGAAGCGATTATCTCTTGATACTACTCCTTACTCTCAGTGCGCCGTTGCTAATAATCTTGACCAAATCATTTACAGGCTTACCTGCTATTGGTTTGCTTGTTGGTAGCTTCTACGGTACTGCGATCGGAGGTACTGTTATGGGGTTACTAACGATATTGCTCTCAATGGGAACGGAACTTAGCTGGCATTATTTAGTACCTAGTGCATCTGGCGGAATTCTTGGCGGATTGATGGCGGGACAATGGCGATACCCTGGTAGAGAAGCACTGCGAACGCGAGAGGAATTAGCTACCTTGGGAATCTTAATTGGGTTGACGCAGGGAGTAGTTTATTTGTTGGTCAACACTGCGATCGCACCCCTTTGGTATGCTGTGCTGGGTACAGCAGTCCTCAACGGTTTAGTAGGGTTATTTTGGAGCATCTTAGCACTAGGTTTAAGCCCCTACCTAGAAGCTTTATTTGATCTAGTCACACCTATTCGTCTGGCTGAATTGTCCAATCCCAACCGACCTTTATTAAAACGCCTAGCTGATGAAGCTCCTGGAACTTTCCAGCACACACTGTTTGTCGCTACTCTAGCAGAAGCTGCGGCACGAGCATTAAATTGTAATGTGAAACTGGTTAGGGCTGGGGTTCTCTATCATGACATTGGTAAAATGCATGACCCTCTAGGATTTATTGAAAATCAAATGGGAGGTATTAATAAACACGATGTGATTAATGATCCCTGAAAAAGTGCCGAAATTATCAAAAAGCATGTGAGCGAAGGGTTAGTAATGGCTCGTCAACACAAGCTACCGAGCGCTATTCAGGCATTTATTCCCGAACATCAAGGAACCATTCTAATTGCGTATTTCTACCAATAAGCACAGCAACAGCAACAAAATCCTGAAAAAGTTTTACACGAATCAGATTTCCGCTATGACGGCCCCATTCCCCAATCTAAAGAAACGGGGATTGCTATATTGGCTGATGCTTGTGAGGCGGCATTACGCTCCCTCAAAGACGCAACCCCAGAAGCAGCACTGGCAATGGTAAATAAAATCCTGAAAGCACGTTGGCAGGATAATCAGTTGGTAGATTCAGGGTTAACACGGGCAGAAATGTCTCAAATTGCTCATATTTTTGTCCAGGTTTGGCAGCAATTTCATCACCAACGGATTGCCTATCCTAAACTTTAGATATTAGCTAAGGCTACTCCTGGATTTCCAAAGTGCGATAGAGTTAATTTGGAAATGGGTTGCGATCGCTATTTCTGTGAGTCGTGATTTTTAGGCGATCGCTCTTTTGCTCTTAATATATCGTATATTAGGTATTGGAGCCTAGATCAAATGTCTAGACTTTTAAACTTCATGTAATTACTACAAGAATTTAACCGTGATTACAAATGCTAGTAGCCTTACCCTTGGCGCTCTCCGTCAAACTTTTGGCTTGAGACTAGACTCTAGCGATCGCTTTTTTGATGAATGGTTAAATAATGCGCCGACTCTAACCGAAGCGGAACTACAAGGACTAGATCGCCTCACTCAAAACTATACCTATCTCAGTCAAGAAGAACCACCTCTCGAAGAAATTGTTAAGCTTGTAGTTATATCACCATTGCTAGATTTAGCAGATTTCTATCAGTTTCCTTTTCTGGTAAAAGCAGAAGTAAGTACCAATATCGAAGTTGTAGACGAAGCTAATGCTATTGCAGTTCAAGGCAGGATTGATATTTTGGTGATTCAAGATAGTTTTTGGATTTTGGTAATCGAGTCAAAGCCTGCAAGACTAGACGTTACGGCGAGAATTCCCCAAGCACTTACTTATTTATTGAGCGCTCCCAACTTACAGTCAAGTTGTTATGGAATGGTTACAAACGGAAGAGAAGTATTGTTTTTGAAATGCGATCGCCACCAAAATGTCCCTCAATATACTAGATCGCATACTTATCGGTTACTTGAAAATACATCAGAACGTATCCAATTTTTGCAGGGACTTAAACAAATTGGGGCTTATATTAGCGATTTGAGGAGTTAGGCGATCGCTATTACTGTGAGTCGTAATTTTTTGGCGATCGCTTATCAATTACTTGTACTTTGCGGTCGCCGATAACTTCTCGGAACTCAACAACGAAGCGAACTATTTTTGCTTGCCTAATTTCGGCTAAGGGACTTCCAAATAAAAAAATATCCAATAACTCTTGTGGGGTGGGCAACACGATAGCCCAGTTTATATGGCGGTCTCAAGTATTTATTTCTACATACAGCCAAGGCAAACAAGCTATTATTCAAATTCAAGACCAAGGAAAAGGGATAAAAGAGGGTGATTTACCCCGAATCTTTGAGCAATTTTATACAACAGACCCTGCACGCAAAGGTAGCGGTAATGGTCTAGGGTTAGCAATTTCTAAGCGGATTATTGAAGCCCATCAAGGTAGTATTATCGCCAGCAGCACATCAAATCAAGGGGCAACTTTTACTATATACTTGCCGATGATTCGTAATTCGTAATTCGTAATTCGTCATTTGTAATTTGTAATACTCTATGGGTAGGGTTGCGCCTATGTAATTAAGTTTTGACCATGATAACTGTACAATTACTCTTGCGAGAAATATTCTCGGCAATATTTCCTTGAATCGCTTGTTGTAGTAAACTTTCACGGCTAGCTCCCAGAACAATCACATCACTGTTATCTTGTTCTGCACACTTGAGGACAGCATCAGAAACAGAATTGGCACGAACTGGAGTAGCCATCACTTTACCGCTAACTCGGCGTTGCAGAAAGTGAACAGATTTATCTAATAATGTTGTGTCAGGAATCGAGTTAGTAGGCTGGAAAACCTGACATAGCTTGATTTGGGGCGATGTACTTAGAGAAGCAAGAGCTGGTAATAACTTAATTGCTTGGCTGGAGTTAGGGCCACCTGCCATTGGCAACAACCAACGGTCAAAGGATCTTTTATCATCTAATTTAGCCAAGATAACATCACAACCTGCCTGTCGAATTATGGTATCCACCACTCGGCTAAAAACTCTACCAGGAGTTGATGTACTGCCTTTCCATCCCATCAGCACCAAGTCAATGTGTCGTTCTTTGACAGTCTCCAAAATTGCCCCAGCAATATTATGGGCAACTCGGATCTGGGTATGAACGGGAATCCGCGAATTCTCTCCTAAAAGTATTGCTCGTTGCAAAAGTTGAAGACTTTTGCTGATTTGTACTGGTGTTTCCGATGGGATGCGACCAGACGGAACGATAATCACTTGTAGGCATTCTATTTCGTAATTGCGATCTTTGGCGATCACAACTGCCATCTCTAGTAAAGTCTCGGCTGTCTGGGGATGTGAAAGCGGTACTAACAATCTTCCTTTACCTGTAGCTGGAGCGCGAGTTTGGTAAACCACATAAGAAGGTGCTGATTTACGTTCTATTTGTTCACTATTACCACTGAGTTGCTCTGCTTCTACACGGATAATATCACTACGAGTAATAATTCCTATGAGCTTGCGACCTTCTGTAACAGGTAAGCAGCTGAGGTGATAACGATTGAGTATATGCAGTACATGAGCCAGTGTAGCTGTGGGAGTTACTGTCACTGGCTCTGGTGTCATAATCTCGCTAATAGTTGTATCTCCACTTAACTGTTGCGAAGCAATATTAACTAAATCTTTCTGAGTGACAATACCCACAACTTTACCATTCTCTAAAACTGGGAAGTTGCGATGGTGAGAGTGAGAAAATGCCTGTACTGCTTCATCAGTACTCATTTGGCTAGAGAGGGTTTCCACACGCCGTTGCATCACATCTACGGCACTCAGTTGTGCTAAAAGCCCCTCTGTGCTTGGCTCCTTGGTGATGTGAATCCCTTTCCACTCTAGTAGAAGATCGTAGAGCGAACGATGGTCAATTTTTTCTGCTACTAAATAGGCAACCACAGACGCAATCATTAGCGGTAGCACCAGATTGAAATCTGTAGTCATCTCAAATACAATGACGACTGCTGTAATTGGTACCTTGGAGACAGCGCTAAAAAAGGCAGCCATGCCCACGTGAGCGTAGACTGTTGCAGCACTCATTCCCAGTAAACTGTGTTCGACAGCACCCACTAAGTAACCAAGGGCAGCACCCAAGACTAAGGTGGGAACTAGTAAACCCCCTGGCGCTCCAGAGCCGTAGGTAAAAATAATTAGGGTAAACTGAACTAAAAGAGCGATCGCTGCAAATGACCAATTAGTATTACCCGCAAGCAAAATTTCTCTCAGCCCAGCATGATCCCGAAAGGCAGCAGGTAACAAGGCGATCGCCACACCACTGACTAACCCAGCAATTCCAATTCGCCAGGGTAAACTCACATGTAGCAGGCGGCGGTTAATTGCTAGACTCTCAAGGATACCTTTATTAAATAGAATGCCTAGAAGTCCTGCCAGCACTCCCAAAATCAAGTAGAAAGGGATTTCCTGAGCGAAGAAAGTTGTATCGGGAAGACCTAAATTTAGGTGATTCAGATCCAGGTTGTGGCTACCATAGAGCCTAGAGATGACTGAAGCGATGAAAGAAGCCAAAATCGCAGTACCAAGAGTGATACCTGACACGTCTTGGAGTAATTCTTCGACTACAAAAAGCACACCTGCGATCGGTGCATTAAAAGCCGCAGCTAAACCAGCCCCGGCTCCGGCGGCGATCAGTTGGCGACGATGCTCTGGTGAAGTCGGTGCCCAATTACTCAGTTGATTTGCCAACGCTGCCCCAATTTGGACAGTTGGCCCTTCCCGTCCCAAAGGCATTCCCGAACCCAACACTAATGTTGCGCTGATCAACTTTACCAAAGCAATTCGCAGATTTAACGGCATTGGTACGCGAGCCAATACGGCTTTGACTTCAGACATTCCACTACCTGATGCTTCAGGTGCAAAGCGCTCTACTAGCCAACCAGCTAAAAGTCCCCCTACTAGTCCAATACTCGGTAGCACTAAGTAGGCAGGCCAATGGTAAGAAACACGTACTCGCAATGCGCCTGCCCAATCCACTGCTTGTCCTAAAAGAACAGCCGCTAACCCCGAAACTAGTCCAATCAGGCAAGCTTCCACGAAAGCCAAGCGCCTGGGTTGAACCAACTGACGGGAAAGCCTCAACCAGAGAATTTTACCTCTCGCTAACATATTTTTAGCAATCACTTGTCATCAATGAAGGTATATAAATGTCTGAAATGTCTTACCGTTCACCCTATTCATAGCTTTTCGCAAAAAAATGAAATCAGAATGAAATTTTTCTATTCCTAAAGATAGATATGTACAATAGCAGTACAGTGCATATATTGTTTTATACTTAAAATATACTGCTTTAATACAGCCAACTCTGAGAATCTGCGTTGCGATGGCTACGCCGACAAAAGGTACGCGGTATCCGATTGATTTAATTGTGGAATATTCTGTCAGCTAAAATCCAGAAAGTGTATCTTTGTAGTAAAAGCAAACGTCTATGCAAGTTACATTTGACTTACCTGATGAAGTTGTCAATCAGCTTCAACCCTTTGCAGACAAACTGCCTCAAATCCTAGAGTTGGGGTTACGAGAATTGAATGCGATCGCTGAGTCAGGATTTTCAGGTATGGCTGAAGTCGTAGAATTTCTGGCAAGCCTACCCACTGCTGAAGCCATTATTGCCCTGCGTCCCTCTGAATCCCTGCAAGCTCAAATTAACACTCTGGTAGAAAAAAATCGGACGGTAGGTTTAACCGCAATAGAAGAGCAGCAATGGCAGGGGTATCAATATTTAGAGCATATTGTCAGAATGGCTAAGGCTAGAGCCTTCAAGAAGATCAAAGAAGCGGACGCAGAATGAGCAAAACTTATATTCCTGTAGCTCTCCGAAGACAGGTTTATGAACGGGCAAAAGCTTGTTGTGAGTATTGTCTGATTCCTGATGTCGCTACCTTTGCGCCTCATGAGATTGACTACATCATTGCTGAAAAACATAGTGGACGGACTGAAGCGGAAAATTTAGCACTATCCTGTACTCTGTGCAATAAGCACAAAGGAAGTGATCTCGCCTCTGTCGATCCAGAAACCGGAAAAATCGTACCCTTGTATCATCCTCGCTAAGACATCTGGCATGAACATTTTCGCCTGAGTGAATCTGAATTTGTGCCTTTAAGCCCCATAGGTGAATGGCACTAAGAAAAGCCAAAACACTTGTGGTTTAAGCGGTTTGCAAAAGATTTCGTAATTCGTGCCGAGGTTTCGTCATTAAAGGGTAAGCTTTTGGGCGGCGTTTACGGACTCGTGGCTCACTTCTGCCAGGGCGTAGTTTACCGCCGCAGGCATCGCTCACAGCCTTGTGAGCAATAACTTTAAGTAAAGTCCAATACATTTGAAGACGTTTTGTTGAAGTTGCAGCTAACAATTTGGGAATAAAGTTATTTAAATGATGGCGAGTACCTTGCCACGGACGAGTAAGCTTTTTCTACCTCCAAAAACTTTTGGACAACTGTACATCATTCCTCCATTAGCGATCGCCTGCCTATGCCATTACTCCTCGTCCGGCATTTCAAGCTATAGCTCTTATTCCACATAGCTTAGAGCTTTTCTTTGTGCCATTCCAGTTAGATGCCATGAGTGCAGACGCATTAGCCAAATATGTGACCTCGGAACTCAAGCGAATCCGCCCTGGAACAGAGGGAAATATCGATATTGTGTGCGTTGTTTCTTGGGGACGAGATCGCTATGCTCTGGGTGCTTATTCCCACTTTGCCCCCGAACAAATCCGACGCTTTCAAGACAAAATGGCTAAACCCTGGCAGCGAATTTTCTTTGCAGGCGAACATACTGCGATCGCATCTGGTGGGATGGAATCGGCACTGGAATCAGGAGAGCGAGTGAGCAGCGAGATTTTAGCTCGCATTGGTTTGTCATCGCCCCAAGCACAAGCACCATGACAAATTTTATGGTTGTAAATGAGCGATGGCTATTCAGATTTCGCTTTGCGGTAGCCTTCAGCACTCAAAAATTCCTCATTCACCAGTGACAGGATTTTGTCTGTGTCTTTCCCTTTGTCCAGTTTCCCCCCCTAGCTATCTAATTGGTATACAAAGCAGGTAAGCAAAAACTTGCATCTAGCAGTAGTGGAAAATTAAAGTTGCCTCGCCATCGCCCAGAACGACAATTCAGTAATACCAAACGAATGAATATTAATAAATTTTAAACTTCCTCGTCAATGTATAATTTTGTTGTTTAGTTATTTTTCTGATAAAAACTATGGGTATAATCCCCATATTTGGCATAGTAGTCTTTATTACAGGCTTGTCCCTTTACTTGCTACTGACCTCAAAAAGTCGATTTGGCCTGAAATCTGTGGTGACAAAAATAAAGCGCCAAGAGTGGAGATTCAGAGATAGCAAGCTGAACTACCTGAGATCAAGATTTTCAAAGACTATAACAATTGCTGCCATGATCATGGCAACAGTAATAGCTGGAAATACTGTATCCGCACAGGTGACAGCACCGCCTCTAGCTTCGCTCAAAAGCGTATCAGTTCCGCAGCCTGACAATCTAGGAGACTTTGTAAAAGACAAAGTAGCCGCGATTAAGTTGGGAAAGGCTCTGTTTTGGGATATGCAGGTTGGCAGCGATGGACAGACCTCCTGTGCTAGTTGTCACTTTCATGCTGGAGCCGACAACAGATCCAAAAATCAGATCAATCCTGGGCTTTTGCGGATCAATGCCGATGGAACAGGGAATCCAGATACAGTTTTTGATTTAGGTGGCGCACCAAACTACCAGCTCAAGCCAGAAGATTTTCCCTTTCACAAGCTATCCAGTGATTCTACGACCGTTGTATCTGACCGTAACGATGTCAGTTCCTCTCAGGGGGTTTTCAATACGAAGTTTGTGAATGTGATACCTGGTAGTGCGGAAGACCAAGTAACAAACGAGCCAGATCCGGTGTTTAACGTAGGTGGCATAAATGTGCGCCGCGTCGAACCGCGCAACACGCCAAGCGTGATTAATGCAGCATTCAACTTCCGCAACTTCTGGGACGGAAAGGCACAAAACATCTTTAATGGGGTGAATTCCTTTGGTTTGAGAGACCCTTACGCCTCCGTAGTCAAAGCTGAAAAACCAAATCAGCTTGAATTTGTCAAAGTCAGTTTGAATAATTCATCTTTAGCTTCCCAAGCGATGTCCCCACCACTGAGTTCCTTCGAGACATCTGCGGATGGTCGTACTTTTCAAGAAATTGGTGATAAGTTCGGAGGAACTAGTAAGGGTAAAAAACTCCCCCGAAAACTTGCAAAAAAGTTATTTACTCTCAGACCGCTAGGTAAACAGGTTGTGCATCGAGATGACAGCGTTTTAGGTGCAGACAGTAGATGGCCTCAGCCTGGACTTAAGGATAGAACTTACGATCAGCTGATTAAAGATGCCTTCAAACCGGAGTGGTGGAAGTCTAATCAACTCATTCAAATTGATGCTGAAGGTAGACGAACTTTTGTCAACAAGCCAGATCGCTCCTTGGAAACCAATGAGTATAGACTAATAGAGTACAACTTCTCCCTATTCTTCGGGCTTGCGATTCAATTGTACGAGTCTACACTGATTGCTGATGATACGCCCTACGATCGCTTCTTGGAAGGAAACACCACCGCCCTCACCGAACAGCAGCAACAAGGAAACCAACTATTCAATGGCAAAGCAGGCTGCATCGGTTGCCATAGCGGATTGGAACTTACTAGTGCCTCGGTGAGCAGTATACAAAAGCAACGACTGGGAACTATAAACATCGGCAATCAAAGATTTGTTTTTGACAATGGCTTCTTCGGGATCGGTGTTAGACCAACCCTAGAAGACCCTGGGGTTGGTGGTAAAGATCCATTTGGCAACCCGCTTTCAGAGCCGAGGGTCGCGGCTTTGGGGGAATTCCCACTACTTCTGGGTTCAAACCCCAATATTACAATTACCTCCAATGACATAGTAGTTGCAGACGGAAGCTTTAAGGCTCCCGGACTACGGAACGTAGAACTCACCGCCCCTTACTTCCACAATGGTGGCTATTTGACTTTGCCGCAAGTGGTGGACTTCTATAATCGTGGCGGAGATTTCCGCCAGGCAAGTGCCATCGCCCCTTTGGGACTAACTGAAGCTGAAAAAGATGACTTGGTGGCTTTCCTGAAAGGGCTTACCGATGAGCGAGTTCTCCATGAGAAAGCGCCCTTTGATCATCCACAACTGTTCGTTCCCAATGGACATCCAGGTGACTCTACACACGTTACCAATGACGGCACTGGTAAGGCTACAGATAGTCTAATGGAAATTCCTGCTGTTGGTAGGAATGGTGGTATTGGTACTCCAAATTTCTTGAACTAACTAGCAATTTATTTGGGTTAGTCATTCAGGTGTGGAGAAAGGTTTTTTTTCCCTTTAACCTTTTTTCAAAAGTGAAAAAGCAGGGGAGGAGGGAGCAGGGGAGAAAAACCACGCCACTTGCGGGTGGGGCTTCAACCCTCGTGAGAAAAGGAGCAAGGGGGCTTTTGCCCACAAGGGGAAAGGTTTGTACCTTTTCCCCTGCCCCCTGCCTCTTATCAAATATGAGTCCTATATTGTGTTAGTAGATTTATTTCTACTGATAGACATATTGACAAAAATAAATTTATACTATCTATTTTTAAATATTGCTTATCTGCGTAACTAGCAACTTGAATTAATAACAGAGCTGAAGCTGCCATTGAACGATTTGCCTGCTAACGATCCTTTGGTCACATTGATTGTGAAGTCATAGCTAACAGTAGAGTTTTGGGCAAGACTTGTTGCAATTACACCAGACGTCTGTCCTGTATGCGGGGAATCCCTATTAAATGATGAGGAGTTACATCTTCATCATAAAAAGCCAAAATCTCAAGGTGGTGGTGACAATTACGGCAACCTACAACTCGTACATCTGTACTGTCATCAGCAAATACATTCTGGAACAATTTGTAGTTTATGACTTGCTTGAGCCGGATGCGTTGTAAGGCGCAAGTCCGGTTCTGAGGGGGCGGGATTATAGCGATATAGTCCTGCTACCCGACCACAGTGATGCCCTTTAGGTACAAGCAGCGTTTTTAGGTATTTTTGTTCTCGTAAACTACACGCGAACAAAATATTCTTTATTCCATCATCTATTTTCTCTTAACCGAGCAGTATTGGGTTAGTAGTGATCGCTTCCAGATATGCGTTAGTGTAACCCTTCCATTGCTACTGTTTTCGGTTTTGTGATGGTGTCGACAATAACTTTTTCCCCCTAACCGAAACCTCCTGGAATTGACTCCTGAATTCTGTTTTTATAAGCAAAATAAATCGCGGAATATTCAAAAACTTAGAATTCTCAATACCCCAATGATTGCGAAAATAATTGGCGAATTTTTCTGCATTTTCCTCAAGATTACTGATAAAATAACGAGTCTCAACCCTTTTTTGTCCCACAAAAAGTGAGTCATCTTTTGAATATTAAAATATTCCGCAAATTGAAACTAGTATTAATACTGCCTTATTTATATCAAAAACACAAATCATATTGAAACTAGTTTTTAGCGATGGCTATGCCCGCCCCATGCATCGCACTTTTTTTGTCTGATCTCAGAAAATCGCGTTGCTCTCGGCTTTGAGTACTTTGTTTTGTTACTCCTTAGTTGATATTTCTTGCTGCGATAAATTTGCTAATTCCGATGCTAAGGTTTCTTCCAATAAGTCTACAATTGCATGTGCATCAGTAGGAGACTTCATGATTTCGGCCTCCGGATCAAAGCGATTTTTGACATTGGGAATATCTAGGCGTAATTCCTCAACCAAGGCGATGAGTTTAGCGATTTTCTGCTCAGAAAGTAGGTTGAGTTGAAGGCTAAGTTGCGCCCGTTGCTCTGCTAACTTTTCTTGTCGCTCTTGTTTAATCAATACCCCTGTTGTCACCAACAATGAACCCGCAGTTAGTGAAAATTGTAACCAAGGAAATGGAACTTCCTCAATTTTTGGTGCGCCTAAACGTCGTGGTAAGAAATTGGGTGTTACCCAGAGAATAATCCCAAGCAGAATACTATACAGGAATAGAGGACGACCAAAAAAGACGGTTATCGTTTCTACAAAGCGCTGGTGTTGTGAGACATTTTTTTCAGAACGTCTATGTAATGCGATGATAGTCTCGATATTTTGACTAATAGATTCTGGTAATGGGGCAGTGGGCAGAATCTTTTGATGAGGTATTTGACCCGATACTTGCGGTGAATCACTTGGATTTGGTTGATTGTTGGTTTGCATTGGTAGTCTAGCGTTATGAATCATTCCTTCAACTGACTAACTTCAATTTTGACTGGAAAGCGATACTTTCAGGCAGAAAAAATGCCTGAAAGTACCCACAGATAGATTCTGGGAGATTGCTAATAATTGCCTTCTGAATCTAAAACTTATACTACCTAGAATCAAAATCTCATCCTTCAGAGAGGCAGCAAGCTGCTAGTTTGCTGCGATCATTGGGCTGGAGTGGATTTGGGATAATGATCCCTTAAATATGAACATCGGTTTGGTTCCACCTCAGTCTATGAATTGAAACCATAAAAAACGGAGTCCAAAAGATATTATGTCTCTTCATCAAATCGAAGATTTTGATGCCAATGATCATGAACAAAATTATCAGGAGTATGTGAGGGGGTTTGACCTTTACTCCAAAGACGAAAAAGTTGGCTCTGCTGACGACCTTTTAGTTGATGATGATGGCCACATTCGTTATCTGGTGATCAACACAGGCATTTGGATTTTTGGCAAAAAAGTTCTGCTGCCAATTGGATGGGCCCAGGTAGACTATGATACCCATCGGGTCTATGCAGTCAACCTGACTAAAGCCCAGGTAGAAGCGCTACCTGAGTTTACGGATGGTATGACTGTTGATTTTGATTATGAACATCGGGTCAGACAAGTGTACCGTCCTTCATCTTCATTTAGTGTCTTTGACTCTTCTGGGGTTGGATACGCCGGGTATGGAACTGAACCTCCCGCCTCTACTGATACTCCTACCTCTTCTGGGGTTGGATACGCTGGATATGGAACTGACCCTCCTGCCTCTACTGATACTGCCATCTCTTCCGGGGTTGGATACGCCGGATATGGAACGGATTCTCCCGCCCCTGCCTATATTCCTACCTCTTATGGGGTCGGGTATGAAGGATATGAAAATGCCCTGCCTGCTCCGGGTAGGGCACTCTCACCTGATACTGATCACTGCGATTCCTACCCATATCAGCAAGATCCCTCCTTATATGAAATGAACGAGCAAAATCATCAACGGCTGAAACTGTATGAAGAACGGCTAGTGGCAAACAGAAAACAGCACAAATTAGGACGAACGCTATAATCGAATGGCACTAAGAAAAGCTCTAAGCTATACGGAATAAGGGCTACAGCTTTGAAAGCTATTGAACAGTGGAGGAAGGGTCAGGCGGTCGTCCAAGATGGCAGTGTCATGAAAGCGATGCCTACGGCGGTAAACTACGCCACGAAAGACACTTAGGAAAGCGATCGCCTAGCGCAAATTTCTCACAAACAATAAAAAATCAATTCACATCGCTTGATATAAGACATTTTTTGATACATCATCAATTGAAATTTATGTTTGAAAGCATAAAGCAAGCAATTTGCTCATCTTATGCTTTCAGTGACAATACACGAATTAGGGTTGAAGACAAAATAAGTAACCCTTATCTTTTATCCGACATAAACTCCGATTAATACCACTTTCCTTGAGACACAACACTTCCACCAACATGCGATCGCGGAGGGTGCATGTTGGCAACGGAATAGGAACTATTGCGCTGCCGATAAATTTTGTTTGTCTTTGGTATCGCTTTTGATGCGTAATCCAAGCGATAACCATTTACAGGGTGCTAACTTCCAGTTATAGTTAGCCGCAACTTATTATAGGCACAATGCAACTATAACTTTGACTTGGTGCAAAGATAGTTTACAAAAGTTGCTCAGGGGGTTGCCTTAGTTCAGGTTTAATGCGAGAAGCTATCCAGACGCAGATCCCGCCAGACATCAGAAACCTGCCAGCCAGAGTTGCCCACCGATTGTACTGGAGGATTATCAAGAAATGGAACATAGTCAGGAACTCTAAGCTCTGAAATCGCTACTGGTTTCTCCTCAACCACAGGGGCAGTAGAATTGTCAGTATTAGCTAGAAGTTGTTGGTCTTCTGCTTCTTCGATTAATTTCATCTGTCTCAGGGTAAGCTTGTCAGATTTTTTGATGATTTTCTTTGTCTGGATCTCATTAGAAGTATTCATTGGCTGTTTCCTCGAAGGCATTGGTTTAAAATTTGTCTGAGTAAATTTGGGAGAAATTAGGTATTAATAATTGCACAGAATTAACAAGTTACACCAAATCGATGGAAAATACGAGTCCTTTGCTGAATAATTTATTAATTGTGTACAAATCTGTTTTTGGGTAGATGTTCCAGCATAATCTGTTGCACAGATGCAAGTATTAAGCGTAGGCGTAGCTCGCCGCAGGCATCGCTTCTTGACTCATGACTGTACCTGAAGATTGTTTTACGGTTTTGACTCTTAATAAGCAGATAATTACTTACTACAATAGTGAACAAGAAATAACTGAACGGTTCATTTATTTTTTAAAGGAGGCTGATAAAGCTGTTTCTCAGTTACCGGATAAAAATAAATTGGCTGAACTGACAAAGAATGCCCTCTATCGTGGACGGTGGGTGGCTCTCTTAATTTCCATGCAGATCAGCCGTTTAAATGAGCCACAACGAGGTCAGTCTTCAAAAATGGACAATTTTCTGGATGAGCAACTTCCAAATCAGCAACGTTGGCGCTTGGAACTGGGCATAGAAAAGAAAGAAGTTGATGCAGCCTATGCATTTATGCAATGGTGCGATCGCCTTTGGCTCATCCTCTGTCAGCAGGAACTACCTGCTGATGAGCGCTTTTTAGAAATGAGCAACGGTCCTGATGGTCAGCGCTACGACATCAAGCAGCATCGGGATCACTTGGTTACAGTGAAACCGTGGCCGTTTCAGGAAGAAAAATTTACGGTCAACGTCGAAGCCTGTGACATATTCCAGGTAAAATTTGAGAGCAACGCCGAACTGAGTCAAGCACTTCAAAAAGCCCCCATCAGCGTGCTGAAGTGGACATTTGTTAAGAGCTAGATGCACGCTCTTTTAAAATCTATGTCACGCGTTCACCTCAATTTAGCCCAACGTCACATCAAGATATAAATCGCTTTTCTCTTATTAGCGTGACGCGATCGCTTTCATCAGAAGTAGGATAAGCGTGTAGCTGTCACCAGAGAGGTGCTGGGGTTAGCCACGACTAACTAAGGCATCTGAATGGTTGTGGCGAGCAGTCCTTTGTAAAACAGCTAGGCTAATCCATGCTGATAGGGTTATTTTTCTAGCTAAATTTGTTTAATTAGACTGAAGACTTATTCTGCTCTCTACGTTGCAATAGAAGAGGTAAGCTATTATGGTAAAGCGCTCGCTCGAAGCATCAGTTACCGGGATTGAACAAGCCAAAAAAGCGTTCGCTCATAAAGGGTGGACACAAGACAATTTGGCTTTTGAAGTCAACTTAAAGACTCGCCAACCAATTTGGCGGTTTTTTACTGGGCGTTCGGTTGAACGTCATATCTTTATAAAAATTTGCTCTGTGTTGTCGTTGAATTGGCGGGAAATTGCGGCTAATCCTCCAGAAGAATTTTCTGAATCAAAAGAACTTGGTGTTGCTGAATTTTTAGATATTGATGCTCTAGTACAACTTGTGAAATCGCAACGCTTTGAAAAAATTCAAGACCAGTGCGGCACTTTGCAGTTATTAGATGTTAGTCGCCCGGTTAAAATAGACGACATTTACATAGATGTCAAGATTTTGGAGGAGATTGCAAGCTCTCAGTGGTTAGAGTTTGCTGACTTGCAAAAGTTTACATCAAAAGAATTTGAGCGCTTTGGTTTAAGTGAAGTATCCCAAATAGAAATCGCGGGGCTCACGGCAGTTCAAACTTACTCAAAGCTACGGGTGTTGGGTAAACCGGGAGCAGGTAAAACGACTTTTTTACAACATCTGGCGATTCAATGCAACCGAGGGAGATTTGCAGCAAATCGGGTTGCCATTTTTGTCACCTTAAGAGATTTTGCCGATGAAACGAGAGTTGGAGGAGAGTTCAATTTACTCAACTATATTTACAAAGAATTCCTCACCTGTGGAATTTCAGATCCATCTGTGCTGGAAACTTTGTTGTTGGAGGGCAGAGTATTGCTATTGCTGGATGGATTAGATGAAGTACTCCATCAACAGAGCATTGGTGTCGTCAATGAGATTCGCAGACTATCTGAAAAGTATCAAAAGAATATGTTTGTCGTCACCTGCCGCACGGCAGCTAAAGCTTTCAACCTGAGACGCTTTACAGATGTTGAAATTGCCCCATTTAGTCAAGACCAAATTGTTGCTTTTGCTCAGAAGTGGTTTACAGCACTTACAAAAAGGAACATCCAGAATAAACAAGAACAGGCAATTGAGTTTATTAAGAAACTAGATTTACCCGAAAACTTACAATTTCGTAGACTTGCCGTCTCCCCCTTGTTTTTACATCTCGCTTGCTGGGTTTTTCATCACCAGAACAAATTCCCAAACCAAAAAATTGCGTTTTATAAGCAATGTTTAGACCTCCTACTGGGCAAATGGGATGAAACTAAAGCAATTGAACGGGATGAAGTGTACGAAGGTTTCTTATTATCACAAAATCTGAAGTTACTGAGTCAGGTTGCAAGCGCGACATTTGAGCAGGGTAATTACTTTTTTGAACAACGCATTGTTGAACAATACATTAGCGATTATATCTGTGGTTTACCGAACGCTTCGACGGAATCAGAGGAATTGCAATTAGATAGTGAAGAGGTACTTCAGGCGATAGAGTTACAACATGGATTACTAGCAGAACGAGTGCGGGGAATTTTCTCCTTCTCTTATTTGACGTTTCAAGAATATCTGACTGCTCGAAAAATCGTTGCCAGTTATAATTTACAAGCATTAGAACAACCTTTAGAACGTCTGGTAAGTCATATTACTGAACCCCGGTGGCGTGAAATCTTTTTGTTAACGGTTGCCATGCTGCGGAGTGCAGATTTCCTAGTGCAGTTGATGAAGCAACAAATTGATGCGCTAGTGGCTCAAGATCCATATTTGCAAGAATTTTTAACTTGGGCAAGCCAAAAGTCCCTTGCCCCTCCCCCCAAGCCTGCTGCAATTCGCGCGTTTTACCTTACCCTAGCTAAGACTCCTCACCTTACCCCGCACTTTACTCTTGCCTGCATCCTTGATCAAGGT
>NZ_JBALFY010000046.1:0-115169 GCF_036916655.1 Nostoc sp. | reverse complement strand
ACCTTTTAAAGAAATTTACCAAAAATTGAATGAATTAGTACAGAAGAAAGTTCAAAAAAAGTTACACGATAAATATGCAATTTGTCCAATAGATTGTGTAACTAAATATGTAAAGTTTTGTATTAGGATTCAACATTTCTGGCCTTTTAGCTAACAATATTTTGCATATTTTGATAGATTTTTTTGGGGAAATGCGATTGCATATCAGTAGACAACAGATTTCACGAATATTTAATCTTTTTGGGATTGAGCATCATAGTCCACTTCCTAGCCCAATGCAAAACATCAGTCAACTGGAACGCACAAAAGATATTGCTAATAGACCTTATCTAATAATCTGGGCAGGAAGCAGAAAGTATGAAGTTTTTACCAATTATGCTAATAGTTTTCCTGTGAGTCTGCCAGAACTTGACTGGTTAGCTTATGAACTTAGCAATTGGCTAGGTTTACCAATTACTAGAGAGTAAATTACAAACTAAATTCTGCTGCGCCATCCTCATCCACATCTGCATCTATAGCAGTAGGTTTAAATTTAGAGCCATGAATTAATTCAGCAAACGCAATTCCTGGATTTTGGTGAAGAATATTCAGCACACTCATAAAATCTCGTACAATTTCCCCTGGTGTCAGTAATGCTTCTGCACCCAAGCGATTAATAATTTCTTGCACAAACTCCTTCAACTCACGATTTGTCAAAGTCTGTTCATAGCCAAAATTGAGTGCATGAATCTCAGCTAAACGTTGCAAAAGCGTCAATATTTCTGCTTCACTCAACGGATTTAGCCGAATCACTGGCCCTAAATGTTCCTGAACATTAGCTTGGGCAACAAAACGACTTTCTTTTGTGCGTCTTTGCCAAGCTTGGTCTGCAAAAAGTCCGCGTTTGGGGTCTTCTAAAAATTTAGTTGTTCCACCAACTACAATGCCAAGATGTTCCGCTTTACATTGCATTGTATCGTTAAACATTGCCAGAAGTCGATTGTAATTTTTTTCCCGCGTGACTGTAGTAGATATTTGATATAAATGTACGGCTTCATCAACTAAAATTAACAGTCCTTTATAGCCAATCTCAGCGACAAATTTCGCAAACAGTTTTATATAATCATACCAACTATCATCATCAATAATTACCCGCACTCCTAAAGCTGCTTTTGCCTCAACTTTAGTAGTAAATTCTCCCCGCAACCAGCGCATCGCCGCATTTTTTAAATTATCATCATCCATTCGGTAGCCACGCCAATAAGCGATAATCACGCTACCAAAATCAAAACCATGAACTAAATCTTCAATATACTGAACTACTTCCCTAATTTTCGATTCAACTTGGTCATCAAAACCATCGTCATTGGGACGCATCTCAGTTTCTTTAACCACTTCTTGTTGAATTTTATTAATCCATCCTTCTAAAATTGAGACTAAAGCACCACCATCAGGACGAGTTTTTGTAGCGAGATGGCTCATTAATTCTCGATAGGTAGCAACACCTTCATTGTTGCTTCCAGCTAATCGGCGTTCCGGGGATAAATCAGCATCAGCTACTACAAAACCTTGCTCCATCGCTCGGTTACGAATTAGTTGCAGTATAAAACTTTTCCCTGATCCATAATTACCAATTATAAAGCGAAATGCTGCTACACCTTCTGCAATATCATCGAGATTTTGTAATAGGCTTTTTAGTTCTTTTTCTCGGCCTACTGCGATATATTCAACTCCTACTCTTGGTACTACCCCCGCACCAAGGGAATTGATTAAAGCAGTGGAGATTTTTTTCGAGATTTTGAGCTTTGCCATGTATTACACTTCACTTTATTCTAAACACAGAAGCATACAGTAAAAATGTCCCTAGACCTAGCGAATAAAATTCGCGGCTATACAGACAAAACCCACCTTTCCTTCTCTACGAAAGGCTGCGCCAACAGAACGCTACGCGAATGTGGGTTTCAAATTTCTAAGAGTCCGCGCAGGCGGACGAAAGTTTGTGTAGCCGGGATTTCTAATCGCCAGATATATTTGCTCGCATAGGTTAAGGTAAATATTCACATTACTACTAAATCTTACGATGGCAATAATAATTTAATTTGACGAAGTATGTCTAGTCATAAGGTCTTCATACGTTGCAATCATTTTCCTGATATGGGTTATATGCTCAGGGTAAACTTGTGGATTTTCCGAATCTGTATTAATTATTAATTCACCAATAGTATCATTTGCCCGTTCATTTATAGAATCGATTAGTAGATTCGGCATAGTGATATTTGCTTCGGCAATTTTTTTAATAGCACCATTGGGGTTATCTTGTTTAACTATAGCTTTTAAGACTTGTAACTCATGTTCTGGCAGATTTTCTAGAAAATTAGTCCATTCTTCGGGTATATTCTCCGATTTATCAGTATCCGAAGTTTTAATGATGGCTGAAGTTTCAATTATTTCAGAAAAAGGAAACAATTCAATATCATCATCTTCTGGGGAATTTTCCGTAAAAGGCTCAGAATTAAATGTTTCTACTTGTTGTAGTAATTCCCATACTTGATTTTGCAATGAGTCTCGTTCTTCTTGTAATAACGAAACTTGCCCTTGTAACTGCTGCAATTCGGCTTTTTGTTCTGCTATTTGAGTTTGTGAAGAATTCAGGATAGCTTGGATATTTTCTCTTTCAGTTTTTGTTGCTACAAGCAATTGATTTTTTTGGATTGTCTCAACTTCTAGCTCTTGAATTGCAATTCGCAATTCATATAGTTTTTCTTCTAATTGGGGTTTGAGTCTGCCTAAAAGAGTTAAATTGCTTTCAACTTCTTGTTTCTCTTGCTGGAGTTCAGAGATTTGACTTTGCAACTGAGTGATTTCAGCACGAGATACATTACAATTAGATTCCAGACGACGCTTCTCTGCTGTGAGGATAGAAAAAGCATTGTTCAATTCGGTTTGATTTTCCTGCAAGTTATCAATTTCAGTTTGCAGACTATTTATTTCATTTTCTAGCTGCTTTTTTTGTCCGGCAAATGTTCTTAACTCTCGATGTAGACTATCTCTTTGATTACGGCTTTCTGTAACTTGATTTTGCAGATGTTGTGACTCGGCATATAATAAATTATGATGTTCTTCGATTTGATTTATTTCTCTGACAACACGAGCTTTTAATCCCTCCATATCTTTAATTCGCTTGCGGAGAGAACCTAAAACAAACATTTCATAATTTCGGCGTCGCTTATCTACGAATACTGCTGCTGTATAGATAGTTGCGGCAGTAATTACACTGGTGAGAAAGGCTTTATTAAAATCCCAGCTTGGGACAAGGCTAAGTCCAAAACTCACACTAAAGGCAACTATCACTAGTATAAATCGATTGCTGATCATTACTGATTGCATATTGCTGGGTTTTAGCGTAGTTAAATTATCAGAATAAGTAGTTCTTAAGGTCATTACCCCTCTTATAGTCATTCTTAAATATCTAGTTGGAGTTACTGGTGCATAACCATAACATTGTTCTGTAAATAACCAAGAAGTGCAACGATCAATGAGTTAATTTTAATGTTAGATGTTGGGTGTATTGTTATTTGCATGAAAAAGTGTTAAATCTGCTTTGAGAAAATCAATAAACTGCCGTGCTGTACGTCCAGAACGACCATTATGGCGAGTTGCCCATTGTAATGCTTGAAATTCCAAATCTTCTTGGGTAATATTAATTTCAGCTTGGGCGGCTAGATGTTGTACAATTTTCAAATAAGTTTTTTGATTGGCTGGTTCAAAGGTCAAGGTTAAACCAAAGCGATCGCTAAACGAAAGCTTCTCCTGCATCGTATCCCAAGCATGGATTTCTTCGTTATCCTTAGGTGCAGGTCTATCCACAAAAAACTCCCGAATCAGGTGGCGGCGATTGGAAGTAGCGTATACCACTACATTTTGAGGCCGCGCGGTTAAATTACCTTCTAAAACTACCTTGAGAGCTTTAAAAGCATCATCATCTTCTTCAAAGGAAAGGTCATCGACAAAAATAATAAATTTTTGTGACACATCTCGTAAATGTTCCACGATTTTTGGTAGGTCTTTTAAATCAGATTTTGCCACTTCCAACAAGCGGAGGCTGCGATTGCCATATTCATTCAACAAAGATTTCACTAAAGAAGATTTGCCAGAACCCCGACTACCGTAAAGTAATACGTGCAGTGCCATCTCTCCTGATAATAAAAACTCTGTATTTTTGAGCAAAGCATCCCTTTGAGACTCGTAACCGACAAGGGCACTCAGCTTAATGGGGTCAGAATACCGAATACCGATAAACTGACCAGCTTGCCAGCGTAAAGCGCGATATTCTGCAAATAAACCAGAGCCACATTGCCGATAATAAGCTGCTAACTCTTCTACAGCATCACCCCAATTATCTAACTCTTGTAGATATGTAGCGAACTTTGTCTCTACTCCTACCAATTCTTGCTCTTTATACCACACTACCGGTGAAATCGGCGTATGAGCAACGCCTTGTACCCACTCGCTTAAAGAAGCGCTGCTACATTCATAGAGACTTTGCAATACTTGTAAATCATGGTGAACTGCTGCAACTATTGCTGGGGGTAAATCTTCAAATCCTCGCTGTTGGGCTAACCTTGTAAAAGGATTCTCAGAGAAGAGAAGTTGAGTAATTAAATAATCTTCCCAGTTTTGATTTCTAGCAGCCAAAGCGTGGAAGTAACTGCCGTAGGCTTGGAGACAACCCCTTGCATCGGCTTCAGTGTAACGTATCGCTTGCAACAGTTCCAGAAATGCCATCCCCACTTCGCTTTGGAGAACAGACTGGTACAGTAAAAGTGAGGCTGCTTGGCGCTGGAGATGTTGAACCTTTGTATATGAGGAAGTACTTGCCATTGGCATCGCTTGATTATCCATCAATCAATTAATTGTGTGGTATAGCTAAATAGCTATGGTAAATTGTCTGCTGACCCTGGTAGTAAAGTCAAAGTCTATAGATGTTTTAACAATGAATTTAGGTATAGTTGCTGCTTTTGCCTACGGCATTTTAGCGATTGTTGGTGGCATTATTGGCTACATTCAGGCGAGAAGTATAGTTTCACTCCTAAGTGGTAGTATTAGTGGTTTATTACTAATAATTGCCGCCTTTTTTCAACTCCAAGGGCATGCTTGGGGTTCGATTTTAGCTGTATTAGTTACTGCTATTTTTGTAGTGTTTTTTGTATTTAGATTGGTAAAAACACGCAAATTTATGCCTGCGGGATTAATGACGATTTTGGGTATGCTGGCATTGGCGGTGATGGTGAATCAAATAGTTGTTCTAAGGTAATATTAGTCTTCAGCAATTCTAAATTCAAAATTTGACAGGGTGCAGAAATAACTTGAGACTGAGAGCAGGCAAATTCAAGTCAGGGTGATGTTTGGATTAAGAGTGCTAAGTTTTGTGAGCCTACTGGGATTTTTGCAGGGAGTTATTGAGACAATCAAAGACCCAAGGCAACCGAGCAATGCAACTAAATACACAATCAAAGATGCAATGTAAGGTAGAGGTGTTGCCACTTGTTTTTACAATCCAAACCTTAATGCAGTATGGTAATTGCGATCGCTATTAACTCAATGCAAATGTACTATTATCGCCTGAATCAGTGATCGGCCGGAGGCTTTACGCGATCGCTCAGACAGCAGATACAATATGTTAGTAAACTGTCGAAACTGTGGTGACAACTACGCTGGAGCAACAAATTAACGGCGTTGAGGGAATGCAGTACATGACCTCGAACAGTTCCGCAGGTAGTAGCCAAATTTCGGTATATTTTGGGTCAGACACAGATAAAAATATTGCTCAAGTTAACGTCCAAAATCGCCTCGCCCTTGCTACACCTCGCTTACCGACAACGGTGCAACAATTCGGTGTGACAGCACAAACATTTTCTACAAGTATTTTGTTAGTCTATGCTCTTTATCCCGAAAATAATGAGTATGACGCGCTGTTTATTAGTAACTATATCGATCTGAATTTACGAGATCAACTGCTGAGAACGCCAGGAGTTGGGGATTTAACAATTTTTGGTGAAAAGCAATATGCAATGCGGTTGTGGCTCGATCCGGAAGTGCTGTATTACAAGAGGTAAAGATTAAGTTGTAACTTTGGGAACCACTGACACAATGTAGAGTATCTCCTAATAATTTAGCAAAGCTATAAAGATTGGAGCGAAGCAAATGAACGCTAGATTAATCGTTTTTTCTGCCTTTGTGACAGCATTTGTAGGTGCAGTAATTGGTTTTATTACTGCTAATTTACTTCCTTGCCCCTACACAAGTCAAATGTATAAAAATTTAGACCAAAAATATGCGATCGTTGGTGCAGTTGCGGGCTTGCTAATTGGTTCTAGTCAAGAAATGATTCGGGAACTCAAACAAGAGCGGGATGCAGAAGAAGAATTACTGCGGGATTTAAACAAAGCTATTCACTCAAATACAGATCAAAAAAAATTATGACAATTTTTTGACAAGAACTAACAGCTATAGCAAAAATTTTGAGCGCGGTTCTAAAAAACTGCAAGGCAAAGCCGCCATACTCACAAGTGGTAACTTTAGGCTAGCAGTCGCACTTAGCTTTGCTTGTGAAGCTGCCGATATGCTGATTTATGCAGGTATGTCCATTGGTGGTTTGCTGAGTCCAACTGCACTATTATGACTGTCAAATGCCCTTCAAAGCCAGGCGATCGCTTGCATTGTCTGGAGTGTCAAAAAGTTTAGTTATGTTAACTAATTCGTCAAAATTAGTTTTAATTAATTGTTACAGAGGATTGGCATAAGCCACCAATTTTAAAAATAGTGCGCTCCTATCGACGTAGAAGTAACCGCAGAAAACTGTAAAGGCGTAGGCGTAGCCCGTCGTAGGCATCGCCTCCTCCAAAATCTAGAATAAGCTAGTTTTCTGCAAAGCGTACCGTGATAAAACTGAAAAGTGCGATCGCCCCAGTGTATCAGTTGCTCACCATCAAGTGAGACACCCGTTCTGCTAAAGCAGCAATAGTCATAGAAGGATTGCGCCCAACAGCTTGAGGTAAAATTGCCCCATCGGCGACATAAAGATTTTTGTAGCCGAAAACTTCTCCTTTATGATCAACCACACCATCTTCAGCAGTTGTCCCCATTTTGCATCCTCCAAGGGGATGCACTGTTAACAAACTGCGAAGAACTGACCAGTAAAAGGGAATATAAAGCTTACCGCCGTTAGCTTGGGAAAGTTGCTTTTGCAGATTCAAGATGGCATCAATTGCAGACTTTGAGCGCTGGATATTCCAATCAAGTTTTAAGTCTGTTTCCCAAGGTTTGAGCCAGTTACGACCGAGAGAAAGTTGCCCATCAGCAGCATCAACACCCGCACCTAGCCAAACCATAACGTTGCTTAAGGGATTCTTTTCATCCAAACCACGCTGCAAATGGTTGCGTAAAGCTAAAGCAAATAGGCTGAAATTACCAGAATTCAGTTTGCTGCTAATGGCATTCAGCAACATATTGGGAAAGCCATCATCTTCAATAATAAAACTCTCTCCCTCAAAGCTACCATCAGTAAAGTCCATACCTGCGGTAATCGTTGGGCCAATGGACTGCCTCACCTCAACATCTTTGCCGTAGAAATCGGGGGTAAGGACGTTGGCGTTAGCGCTCCAATTTTTACCGAGTTGCTGACTAACTTTAGGTAAAGTGCGGTACTTATCGCGGCTATTTAATAGCAACTCACTAGAACCGAGAGAACCTGCGGCGATGACAACTATTTTGCCCCTCTCTTCCCCACGAATTAATTGCCCGTTTTCGATGCGGTCAAAAATAACGCGATAACCACCCTCATCTGGTTGAATATAGCGTACCAAGTGGAGCGATCGCACCTCTGCCCCTTTATTTTCCCCAGCCGGGATGTAGTTCAAATCGAGGGTATTCTTAGCGTGGACATCACACCCCAAATCACAATTACCCAAATGAATACAAGTGCCTTGTTTTTGCCCTTGGGCATTGACAAATTGCCGGGAGTGCTTTTCATTCAAGGGATCTTCCAGTTGGTAATTCCAGTCTGAATCGAAAGAGATTGCTAAGGGCATACTTTGGAAGCGATCGCGATACCCCACTTTTTGCGCCGCCTGTTCCATCAATTTTGCCCGTTGGGTACGCTGCCCTGGAGGTATGGGATGGACACCCATCATTTTCCGCACGCGATCGTAATAAGGCTGCAATTCACTGTAAGTAATTTCCGGTGGCCAACCCTGCTCAAATCGCGTTGGATTTGCTTCTAAAACCACGCTGGAATAGCACAGAGAACCGCCACCAACCCCCGCCCCCTGAGCAACAGCCATCCCCTTAAAAAAGCGTAAATCGAGCCAGCCATTATGTTTTTGCGGCTGGGTGTGTTCATAAATCCAGGCATCTTTGGCTTGACGTGGGTATTGGTCTTTCGTCCAACGCCGGCCGCGTTCTAATACCAAAACCCGCGCTCCCGATTCAGCCAAACGGCAGGTAACTACTGACCCACCAAAGCCGCTACCGATTACGATGACATCAAATTGCTGGCTCATATAATTTACTTAATCACAACGGGGTCTGAAGGACGGGCAAGGCTATCTCTTTTTGGTACAGGGATATCGCGGGGAATCCAAAAGTGTATCCGTTTATCGCAACCTTCGCAGATGGCATAGTCATTCAATTCAATTACACCCAACTGCGTCCACTCTTTTTCATCGAAGTTTTTGACGTTGATGGTGTAGACCAAGGTATTGTTAGGATACTTTTCTAGTCGCAATTCATCCCGGAAGTCTTCTGCATCGATTTTAGGTGTGCCTTCTGCCACTCTGAGCATAAACAGGTCTGGGGTAACAACCTTGCTTCCTGGTTCGACACCAAGGGTAGAAATCGGAAAGACTTGGCGAAACCCTGGTCTTTTATCTACCAGTCGGAAAATCACGCGGTTAACAAGTTTAGCGCCAATATCTGGGCCAACATCAGGAAAATTGGTTAACTCAGTATCAGTGATATGCTTCGTCTTGATGCCTGTGAGATAATCGACAGTCACGAAATTACCTGGTTTTACCTTTTCGTGAGGGTTGAGGGTAGGATAAACTTTACCAGCTAAACCTAAGGCCCTGCGATCGCCCCGTTTAATTCCAGCACCAGCAACAGAAAGACGAGCAAATACTAAACCTTCTGAACCCTTAGTAAAATAACCCGTATAAGGTGAATCCTCAGTAATTTTCCAAAGACCTGAATAGCAAACACCATTAGCGTGGATTAGCTTATCGTAATGGGGGCGGATATCACGCCTGTCGAACAAATTCCGCGCTGCATCATTAAACAATTGGACAAAGGTTGTCAATCCTACACCTTGTTGGTAAGGCAGAGGTTCACCATAGGGTTCACTAAAACCAACTTCTTTGACTTCTTTGTAGGTAGACCCGTCATACTCGAAAACATCGTTGTCCGGGGTAGAAGCTTGAGGGTTGTTGAGCATAGTTAGTATCAACAATGGGATTTGGAATAAGCATAAAACTGAGTCAATAATCCCGAAGGCAGGATAAATATTCGGGTAAAGAAAGAAAAAGAACAGAACTCCAGGCGGACGGGAAAGGGTCGCTAATACAGCATTGGGAGTGTAGCGGTACGGGTCATTTGCTCCAGGAATGTAGAACAGCGACAGCAGAACCACTAGCAAACCAGCAAAAGAAGTCCATACTGGGTCTTGGCTAGGTCTTTGGTGAAGTAATTCCAGCAACCAATTCGGTGCAAAAATCGCCGGTAAGCCAATCGCCCAATCTTGGATAACACCTAACCAGACAATGCGGCGAAACCAAACAGCATATTTGTTCATAGCTTAGTTACAAAGTTTTGAGATATTCAACTAATGCTTGTTTCTCTTTGGCGGGTAAATCAGTGCCATAGAGATGTCCTTGGTTACTATTACCAGGAACGCTAATGTCATATTTAAAACCTACACGTTCTGCTTCTTCTCCTTCGGAAATAAAGCCAACTTTTTTCTGGTCGTAGACATCAAATCCTCGATAAAAAGATTGGGGACGATTCTCTGGTTTTTCTAACAAATCTTGTAGGGATGGCACCGAACCGTTATGGAGATAAGGCGCTCTTAACCAAAGACCATCCAGAGAGACAGATACATAACCATCAGTCTTCCGCAACTCATTGAAGTCCCAAGGATAACCATCACCAAATTTGTTGTAAGTATCTGCTCCTTGCTGCGTCCACATATCTAGACGGTGGCGGTCAGTTCCCACTTCTGCAACAGGAATTACCTTACCAGTCCTTTCGCCACCAAAGGCGTGACAAGATGCACAAGTACTGCTGAAAATCTCTTTTCCTTGTGTAGCTAATTGCTTATCAACTGCAAACGGATATTTGGGAGGCGGTAATTCTGAAATATAATCTTGTACCCGTTGAAGATCCTCTACTGGTAGAGACTCTTTAGTTGCACCGTCACCAATAGCCCCAGTTTGCACTGTTTCTCGCAACGAAGTTTCTAAACCATCCCAATGCAGAGCAAAGTTTTGGTGTTGCTTTTGATTCCACAAAGGCATCATATCTGAGTTACCAATAGTGTCATCTTTAGGCAACTTTAAAGTAGTGAACTTCACAGGGTTAAAGGGGTCAATCCTACCCGGCCCCCAATTGGGACGAGAATCAGTCCAAGCAAAGTCTGCTTTTTGTTGCAGCAATCCTTTCTTAGTTTGGGGAATAATTACAAAGCGATAAAGCAGATTTTCCCACCAAGAAAACTCATGACTATATTTAATTTCATCAAGAATATAGTCAGGTTCAAATCTGGGGTCGCTAGCAGCGTTACCAAGAAACCGAACATAGCCTTGAGAATCAAATCTATTCGCCGGGCCAGCTGCAATAATTGTTGGCTTATCTTTGAGGTTTTCTCGATAAGTAGCATGATGACAAACAGCGCAAGTTATCCCAACTCTGGGAAACCCAATGGTTTTTTTTGCAAAACCGACTGGTAGCTCTTTACCTTCTTCCCATGTAATTCCTAAAGAAGTATAACCACCTGGGCCTGGTAGCTTATCGGGAAAGATCCGCGGCAATACTAACCAAATCCAATACGGTACGCCTTGCGCTTGTTCTGTACCAATAGAACCATATTTAAAATGATCCTCTGGTAACTCATAAACTTCGCTAGGAGCTTCGCGGAAAAGACTGTACCATCCCGCGTAACCCACTACCCCAAAAAGAAGGACAATAACTACAGCAATTGAGGTGATTATTTTCCCTAATTTTGACTTAAGTATTGCCATAAACTTAGGTTTCTCCTTGCTAAAGTGTCCTTCAAAGTTTCTTCATGTACTCAACAACTGCATCTTTCTCTTCTGGGGAAAGATCAACGCCGTACAAGTGACCGCTATTACTGTTACCCTCAAGTTTTGTATCGAACTTGAAGTATTTTTTACCATTTTCTTCAGTGACATCAGAGACAAAGCCAACTTTGGCTCTATCGATAACATCGTAGCCCCGATAGAATTCTTGTGGTCTATTCTCTGGTTTTTCTAGTAAATCCCGGAGGGTGGGGACTGAACCATTGTGTAAATAAGGGCCGCGTAACCAAACACCATCAAGGGGCATATTTGCATAGCCATTAGTCTTACGGAAATGCTTAAAGCGCCACGGATAACCTGCATACAAGGTATTTTGGTTAGAGATGGTTTCATAAGTGAATGAATCTAGGCGATGCCGGTCTGTTCCAATTTCTTGAATTGGCACAACTTTGCCTGTATAAGCCCCACCAAAAACGTGACAGCTAGCGCAATTACTTTCAAAAAGTGGTTTTCCTGTAGCTGCTAAAGTTTCGTTAACTTCGTAGGGATATTTTGGTGGTGGTAGTTCCAAAAGCCAATCGGCAATTCGATCAATCCGAGGCAAATCAATCGTTGTGGGTGTGACTCCAGTGCCTAAAGCTGCACTTTTATTACGTTCATCAACAGAACTATTGTTACCATCCCAATGCAACTCTAGTCCCTTGCGGGGTCTTTGATTCCAAATTGAGGGGAAATCAGAAGTACCAATCAATTCATCCTGACGCAATTTATCCATTGGGAAATGGAATTGAATTGCTTTATAAGGATTAAAAGTATCTACTCTTCCTGGCCCCCAATCTGGTTGTGCTTCCACGAACTTCAGTCGATATGCCTGATTAATTAGTGCATCTCTAGTTTGGGGAATTGCAATGAAGCGATAAAGTAATTTTTCAATAGGATTTAGACCACCACTGATTTTTTCAATTTCTGGTAACATCCGGTTGGCAGTAAAGCGCTCATCCACGCCAACTGCTGATAAAAATTTGATATATCCCTGCAAATTAAGTACATTAGCAGGCATTGCTGTAACCACTTGATGGTCGCTATTAGGATTATCTCGCAGCGTCCCTGTATGACATACAGCACAATTTAATCCAACTCGATCGATAAATACTCTCCGTTGCGAAAAACCTATAGGCAAATTTTTATCGGGTTCTTTGATAAATCCCAGAGAAGTATAACCTTTGCCAGGTAATTTATCCGGGAATAAATCTGGTAAAACTTTCCAAATCCAGTAAGGAATACCATTGATGGGTTCGCTGCCAATTGAACCATATTTAAAGTGGTCTTCAATGTCAACATAATCCACTGGTGAGTTAGAAAAAACAGGCCAAAGGAAAAATACTGCTACTGCAATAACACCGACAATTACAACCCAGATTCGCCGGAATATTCCCTTAATTGAGGTTGGGAGTAGGGTAGGGTTTGTTTGTTCAGTCATGAAACACTCCCCATATTGTCGAGATTATTTGTAAGCGAAATTGTCAATTTGATACCCATCGCTTTTTTATTTAGATGAATTGGCAAACTGAGTTGGATGAAAGACTGACATTACTTCTTCCATCATCTCTTCATAACTATTGAAGCGATCCTGCTCGTAACAACCTAAGGGATTTTCAGTTACATTTAGCAGGCATTTATTGCAATAGGTACAGGGTTTATCTGCCAGGTCTTTACCTACTTGAAAAGATTTAACTAAGTCATTATTAGCAATTAGGGTACGAGCCATTGTGACACCATCACAATACTTATCATTAATTGCCTGACGAATATAAGAAGCCTGTTGCAAACCACCAGTACATAGTACGGGAATATTAACGTGCTTTTTAATTTCTCTGGCATCTAGTAAGTTTCTGCCTTGGTTCTCTGCCAGCAATTGCTTGATTTTAGGGTCTTTTACATCGTCACCACTAAATGCTTGTGGAGCCAATTGCTTTTTGACTCGATTCCATAAAAGATTGAAAACGGGATGCAAAAATGAATTGCGAAATAAAATGTAGTTACGCGTAGTCTCTACGCCACTCGACAACATGGTGTCATAAGTTCTACTAATGACATCGAAATTAAAATCACCAATGGGATTGAGTGGATGAGGAAATAAGCTACCAGTTGATACATGGACGCCATCAGCCCCAGCTTCTTCTGCCCATTTACAAACTTGAATGGAGTCTTGTATGGTATTACCTGGTTTTTCCCAAAAGGTGACGGCGTTGTTATAATCAACAGCACTAATTTTGAATTGCAGGTGAAAGTCGTTACCTACTTCTTTGCGAATTGCCCTAATTACATCTAGCAAAAACCGCGCTCGATTCTCTAATGAACCACCATATTCATCTTGACGGTCGTTAATTCCAGAACTGAGAAATTGGTTAAAAAGATATCCATTCGCACTGTGCAATTCTATCCCATCCAAACCTGCTTCCCGGACACGTCTAGCGCCATCGGCAAAGTATTGGATTGTTTCTTTAATTTCTGCTAGTGTCATCGCTTGACACAAAAAGCCGTGGAATGGCTCGGTTTGGCTAGTGGAACTTAAGGCTTTTTTTCCTAAGTTTTCGACACCGCCAATATCCTGCTGTCGCCCAGAATGACTTAATTGCAAGATAAATTTACAGTCATATTCATGGACTTTTTCTCCTACTTTTCGCCAAAAAGGAACGGTTTCATCAGAGTGAATTGTGGCGTAATTGGGCATAATTCTGCCCCGGATGGCGACTGGAACAAAGGAAGTAATAATTGCCCCAACGCCACCACGAGCAAACTTTTCTTCCCAGTTGATTCGGGCTTGAGTACCTGAACCATCGTAGTTATCCCATCTTCCTGAAATACTAGAGCGAAATATCCGATTTTTGACTGTGAGATTGCGGAATCTCAATGGTTCAAAGATAATATCGTTTTCCATTTGTTCCTCTGTGTTTCGTGTTGTTTCGGCAATAAGATTCGGCTTGGTGAATTTTTTTAGCACCAACAGTCTCGCCAGAGAACTGCTATTTTCAGCATCTCTGGGAGGACAATTTTTTATGTCTACAAATCTACAGTGGAGGTTTTCGGATGCGATCGCTAAGTATTAATTTTTTGTTACTTAGATTTACTTACCAAATTTCAGCATGGGTATTTAGCCTTATTGGTTTTTACAGTTATATAAAGACTTTTGCAATTTGTAAACCTACGGTATTTACAGAGCAATTCTTAAAAAAAGTGAAAATTTTCCTCTTTTTTATTTCTCTGATTGGGTTAAGGCAACTTTAAAAGAAGCACTTGACGATTTGTTACAAACATTACCAAGTACGTAAGTAACGCATATAACCATAGCAAATTGGTTATTCAAACCACTGTAAATTTACAATTTTTTAAATTTTTTGTTTAGAAATGTATAAAAGTTTATTAATGACGTTTTGCAAACTTGTGTAGTAAGTTCATATATAGCGAACCTCAGTAAGGTACATTTTAAATCATCAAAATATCCCAAGACTAAATCTGGAAAATGGGAAATTAGTGATGAAGCATTATTGTGCCTCTGCAAACGTGAGGTGCAGTGGAGAAGGTTTAGGGGTTACAACCAGAGAGTTTTATGAAAAAGACAAGTCTATTTTTTAAGGGCTGTCTGCTCCTCCTGTTCGTGACTATGTTTATAGTCTGCGGCTTTTATGGAACGCCTACAGCCCTCGCTGATGAGTATAGTGAAACACCTGCGCCCATAAGTAATAAGTACTCTGACACTGGTGTAAGCAAATACCCTGACAACTGCGATGGTATCGGTTATCTCCCAGAGTACACAAAGGAGAATTTGACAGATGCCGAAAAACGGGGTCGTTGCACCTGGTACTTATGGACTGGCGGTAATGATAAATACTATCGTGATTTAGCGAAACGGACACATGGCGGTGCTGACTTGCTAAAGCTGATTGACTCAAAAGAGCATGACAAGCGATTTGAGTTATATGGCGCAATTAACGATCCTGGATGTGAAAAATCCACAGAAAAAGATGAATACGGGTTGCAGTTAGATAAATGTAAAGACCCGCTCTCAACTGGTGTTATTGGGTTGCGTAAGTTCCCCAATCCCAACTTCGACCAGGCAAAATGGAACGCTGAGGAGTATTTTAAAACCTCACAAGTCGAGCCTCCCTACTTAATTGGACAGTCTTGTGCTATCTGTCACGTAGCATTAGATCCCCTCAACCCACCCAAAGACAAGGAACATCCAAAATGGGAAAACCTCGTACCAGCATTGGGTAATCAGTACATCAAGGAAAACAAATTCTTTGGAACCAGCGTTGGAGAAAATAGTTTTGTTAAGCAAGTACTTGATTCTCAAAAACCTGGGACTTCTGATACTTCGCGGATTGCCACCGATCATATCAACAATCCGAATGCGATTAACGCTATTTTTAATTTAGGCGATCGCCCCAAATATCCAGAGGTAATGAACGATGGTTCAACCAAGGATGTGAATCATATTCTCAAGGATGGTGCAGACTCCACAGGAGTAGCCAATGCCTCACTACGGGTTTATGTCAACATTGGAATGTGCGGCGATTACTGGACAAGTCTCCATGAACCTTTATTAGGCAGAACTCCCCAAAAACCTTTTGACATCGCTAAGGCGCGGAAAGACTGCGAAGGCTGGAGACAGACAGAAGCACGGATGGCTGATGCCGAAGCATTCTTAAAAACCATCAAGCCGATGCACCTGAAAGATGCACCCGATGGTGAAGACTTCTTAACTAAAGATGAAGAAGTTCTCAAACGTGGCAAGCTAGTTTTTGCTAGCACTTGTGCTAGTTGCCATTCCAGCAAAAAGCCCGATGCTGCGATCGCTGCTGACCCCGAACAGGCTCAGAAATGGTATGAAGAGTCTGTACTCAGTAGTAATTTCTTAGACCACAACTTCTTGTCTGATGACCAGCGTTATCCAGTTACCCTAATTGGTACTAATGCGGCGCGATCGCTAGGAACAAATGCCACTAAGGGGCATATTTGGGATCAGTTCTCATCCAAGACTTACAAAGAACTGCCATCACCAGGTACTTTGACGCTGTACAACCCCTTCGATGAGAAAAAACCCATCGAATTTAAAATACCAGACGGCGGTTTGGGATATTACCGTACACCTTCGCTAGTAAGTATTTGGGCAACAGCACCACTTCTTCACAACAACACACTAGGACTTTACAACGAAGATCCTTCAGTGAAAGGACGTGTAGCAGCCTATACAGATGCGATGGAAAAGCTACTCTGGCCTGAAAAGCGTGAGGGAATTATCAGCAGGACATCTAAAGATACGAAATTAGAGCTTCCCCCAGGAGATCCGAATCCGAGATTTAGAATTCCTATTCCTAAAGGTACACCTGTGAATTTGCTGGCGAGCATTAATATCAGAGAGGCAATTACATCTCTCAATCTCAGCAGCCTTTTCCAAGACTTGAAACCAGGTGGAGGAATCAAGAATAAGTTGGCACGTGTACTTTTAAGAGCCAACAAGTCTCCTGACTTCGTGGAAGATGAGGGTCATTATTTTGGTTCCGATCTCCCAGATGAAGATAAGAAGGCCCTAATTGAGTTCGTCAAAACCTTTTAGTACAGGTTCGTAGTGTTTTAAATGCTCCAGAGGCACAGAAAATTAGCTATGAATTGATCAAATTTTGTACTAAAACAATTTGTCTGAATACTCTGCACTCGTTCCCAGTTTTAACCTGGGAACGAGCAAAAATATTTATTACATAGCGGGGATATATATGCAGTATTTACCAATCATCTTCGTTCGTGGGTATGCAGGTACACAAAAAGATGTTGAGCAAGTAATTGACGATCCATTTTATGGATTTAATAATGGTTCAACCCATATTCGAGTGGATGAGAACGAAAATCCCCAGAAGTTTTTTTTCGAGAGTCCATTACTGCGGCTAATGACCGATCATGGGTATCAACCAATTGTTGACAATCAAAATGTGAGTAATCAGATTAAAAGATTGTCTGGACAACTTAATAAAACTATTTGGGTCTACCGATTTTATGATGTAACTACACCTAGTTTTAACTCTTCAAGTGTAGTCAGACAGGAGATGGAGCAGATAGCTGAGGGTTTAAGAACACTGATTCAGAATGTCAAGAAAACGACGGGAGTTGACAAAGTTTATCTTGTTGCCCACTCAATGGGAGGTCTTGTTTGTCGTAGCTTGATTCAAAAGATTTATCCAGACAAAAATGAGCAAGCTATCGATCATATTGACAAATTCTTCACTTACGCTACACCTCATGGTGGCATTTTTTTTGAGGTTGGAAGTGGCTTAATCGAAAACCTTAGAGACAAGTTTAAATTAAATAATTCTGATGACTTTGGCCCCCAGCGGATGTACCAGTATTTAACACCTGAAGCTAACAAGCTAACGGATGATTTACCCGATGACTTTCAGCTAGAAAAACTACAAAGCCTAGAAGATGCATTTCCACCAAACCGCGTTTTTTCTCTAATTGGTACTAATGCACATGATTATGAAGAACTTTTTGGTATTTCACGAAAGATTGTAGGGGTGAAAAGTGATGGTCTAGTTCAGATCGATAAAGCTTACATCACAGGATCTCATCGTGCTTATGTTCACCGTTCTCATGGTGGGCGTTATGGCATAGTTAACTCAGAAGAAGGTTATCAAAATCTACAACGCTTTTTGTTTGGTGATATCCAGGTAAAACTATCTCTGAGCAATATTGAGTTAAAAGACCAGGACAATAATTTTTATCAACTGGAAACGAGGGTTGCTTTGCGTGGTCTTCCTATTCCTATATATGAGCAAGCGATCGCTCATTATTGCCCAATCACCCAAGAGTTACTCAGAACAGATAAACCTATTCCCCTGTTTACAGCTTTCTTAATCCCCAGAAATTCAGCTAGTGATGATAATACCTGTAGATATGCTCTGCGTTTAGCACTGCATTCTTTTACAAAACAAGAGACAAATTGGTTGCGTGACAGTCATCTCGACCAAGTACCACTGTGGTCTGACTATTTAATTACCGATGTTGCCGCATCAAATAACACCTACGAAGCTACCTATAGTTGGAATTCCGAGCAAAAAGAGCCAGTAACAGACTTAACTCCCAGTCCAGAATCCAGTTCAGATATATATGTTGCTTATGTTTATTTACCTGAACGTGGCCAAAAAGTCTTAGGGACAAATGCAGCAGTTCGCTTAGAAATTTCCCAATGGCAATAAATTTCATTTTTCATAAAAAGCCTAGTAAGTGAGCAAAAATCTACCTGGATAAGGATTTTAGACTTTCTTATAGCGGGGGTGATTAAAGAACGTTAAGTTACTAATGATTCATTTGTTTTGAAGCAGTTAACAAAGGAAAAATTATGCAAGGTAATCGCAAACAAACGGCTCTAATTACGGGTGCATCTGGCGGCATCGGTTATGAATTCGCAAAGTTATTTGCTCAGGATGCTTACAATCTTGTGTTGGTAGCTAGAAGCGTGGACAAGCTAAATAAAATCGCTGATGAATTTAAAAAGAAATTTGGCATTGATGTCAAAGTTATTTCCAAGGATTTATCTAACCCATCAGCCTCAGAAGAAATTTTCACTGAGCTAGAACAAGCATCAATTAGAGTTGATGTGCTGATAAATAATGCTGGCTTTGCTACCTACGGATTATTTCACGAAATTGACCTGAATTCTGAACTGCAATTGCTACAGGTCAATGTCTTATGTCTGACACATTTAACCAAGTTATTCCTCAAGGGTATGGTTCAGCGGGGGTCGGGAAAAATATTAAATGTGGCTTCGACTGCTGCTTTTCAGCCAGGGCCGCTGATGGCAGTATACTACGCTAGTAAAGCCTATGTCTTATCATTCTCAGAAGCGATCGCTAATGAATTAGAAGGTACAGGCGTTTCTGTAACAGCCCTTTGTCCAGGCCCTACCGAATCCGGTTTTCAGCAGAGAGCCGCAATGGAAGACTCAAAGTTGGTAAGCGGTCAAAAAATTATGACTGCGGAAGCGGTAGCCGAAATCGGCTATCGTGGTCTATTTGAAAACAAAACTGTTGTTGTTCCTGGAATTAAAAATAAGCTCCTCGCTGAATCTGTAAGATTCACTCCCAGAAAGCTAGTAACTAAACTAGTCAGAAACATGCAAGAAAGCAAGTAGGGTAGCTCCTATACCCAGATTAGTTCTGCTTCCCCTGCTTATCCGAGCAGTATTGGGGTAACTCCAAAAAATATAATTATCCAATTTTGTGAGGTGGGCATCTTGCCCACCCCATAAGAAGTAGTTGAGTATTTTTTTATTTGGAAGTCCCCAACAGAGATAAACAGAGATTTTACGAGTCACTTTGAAAGGGCTAATCTTGAAAGTATTGAGAGGTTGTTCAAATCCCCCAATACTTTAGAGTGAATTAGTAGCCTATTTTGCTTAAAGTCGATATTGCTATGTCTCAAGAGTCACTCAACTTTCCGAAAGCAGACATATTGGTGATTGATGACACGCCAGAAAATCTGAACCTCCTATCTGCCATGCTGACAGAACAGGGATATAAAGTTAGGAGTGTAACTAAAGGTTCTACGGGGTTACGGGGAGCAAATGCAGTTCCTCCCGACTTGATTTTGCTGGATGTGAATATGCCTGAGATGAATGGCTATGAAGTCTGCGAACACTTGAAGGCAAACGATCGCACCCGTGAAATTCCGGTAATTTTTATCAGCGCTTTGGGTGATGTGCTGGATAAGGTAAAAGCCTTTGCAGTTGGCGGGGTGGACTATATCACCAAGCCTTTTCAACTAGAAGAAGTTTTAGCACGAATTGAAAATCACTTGACGATTTGGAAGCTGCAAAAACAACTCCAAGCCCAAAATGAGCGGTTGCAGCAGGAAATTGGGGATCGCGCCAAAGCAGAAGAGAAGTTTGCTAAAGTTTTTCGCTCTAGTCCCAATCCAATCGCGATCGCTACTGTTGCAGAAGCTCGTTTTATTGATGTCAATCCCAGTTTCTTGAAGATGAGTGGCTACTGTCTAACAGAAGTGATTGGTGATACTGCTGCTGAACTTAATTTGGGTAAAAACACAGTTGCAATTGCCCAAACAATTCAACTTTTGCCGGAAACTGGATCGCTGTACAATCTAGAATTTGAATTTTCTACTAAGTCTGGAGAACGCAAAACCATACTGATATCTCTGGAATTGATTGACTTAGCTGGTGTGCCGTGTGCTTTATTAATTGCCAATGATATCACCGAACGCAAACGCTTAGAAAACGAATTTATTTCTTTAGTCAGTCATGAATTACGTACACCTTTAACTTCCACAATGGGAGCATTAGATTTATTGGGTTCAGGACAACTAGGAACTTTGACGGAACAGGGACAAAAAGTCCTGAGTATTGCTACCACTAATACTGAACGCCTAATTCGTTTAGTGAATGATATTCTCGATTTAGAGCGGATGAAATCGGGCAAAATCTTCACGCGGAAGACAAAGTACAATGCCGCAGACTTGCTAATTATGGCAACGGAAGCAATGCAAGCAATGGCAGATAAATTACAAGTCAGACTGATTGTAAATCCTGTAGCCGTCGAACTTTGGGCAGATCCCGATCGCCTCTTGCAAACTCTCACCAATTTACTGAGCAATGCGATTAAGTTTTCTGAACCAGGTGATACTGTGTGGATAAGTGCCACTCTCTCAGAATCCAAAGGCGTTGAGTCTGAAGAAAATCAGCCTTCATCACCCAATTTTCTGTTAATTACTATCCAAGATGAAGGGCGAGGAATTCCTGAAGATAAATTGCAAATAATCTTCGAGCGCTTTCAGCAGGTGGATGCATCGGACTCCCGCAATAAAGGAGGAACAGGTTTAGGACTTGCTATTTGCCGAGATATTGTACAGCAACATGATGGTAAAATCTGGGTTCAAAGTATTTTAGGCAAAGGTAGCACCTTTTATGTGCTGTTACCTTTACCAGTCTCTCAATAAGTAGGTGGGCGTAAACAAAGTTAACTGCTGGGGGTCGTCATTAGTCATTTGTCATTGGTAAGAGTTTAAGCCATATTTACGTTTCGTAACATAGTTTGGTTTATTTCCGCCTACTTACTTAACAGCTTTGAATTTAAACAATCTTAATTACCACAGGATTTCCACAGCAAGGTTTCTGAATTTTAAATTTTAAATTTTAAATTTTAAATTGTTTAATTCTCCCCTACTTCTGCCCGATTGCATTCTAGAATAGCTGAAGACTAATCAAGCTAATCAGCATCACATATCATGCAAGAGTGAAAATATGAGCAGAAATATCTTGATTGTTGATGATGAAGAAGATGTGCAGGCGATCGCAAAATTGGGATTAGAAATGGGTGCTGGTTGGAATGTGTTGACTGCTTGTTCTGGTCGGGAAGCGTTGAATATAGCTGCCAACTCAAAACTTGATGTCATTTTACTAGATATGATGATGCCTGATATGGATGGGCGGGCTACCCTGCAACAACTGAAGGCTAACCCCATCACTAAGTCAATTCCAGTAATTTTACTAACTGCCAAAGTCCAAGAGTCCGATCGAGAAAGCTTTCATGGTTTAGATGTAGCTGCTGTATTTGCTAAACCTTTCCGTCCCTTGAAGCTAGCAGCGCAAATCAGTGAAGCATTGGGCTGGGGCTGATCCAAACTAAGGGGATTGGGGATTGGGGACTTCTGTACTCTACGCGAACGGAGAAACAAGCTACGCTTGGTCTTGAAAAGAAGCTTTAAAGAAATTTCCAGATCAGGGACTTCCAAATAAAAAAATACTCAACTACTTTTTGTGGGGTGGGCGTCTCGCCCAGTCCATAAGGCGGGCAAGATGCCCACCCCACAAGATTGGGTAATTTATTTCTTGGAAGTCCCCCAATCCCCAATCCTTAACTACAATTCATCCCAAATCACGGGAAAGGAATAATCTGAAAAAGCGGAAAAATCATGATTGTCACTGCGGGTTTCATCATCCAGAACTTTGACAACTTTGTTATAGATGTCTTGTGCTTGTTGCGGAGAATCACCAATGCTGGTTAATCCCAACTTGCCAAACTGTGAAAGGCAACCCATAAGATGAAACACTGTGCCCGTTTCTGTACCACTGTCAAAGTGTAGTCTTTGGTGAGCAATGATATCCATCAAATCATTGGGTAATAATCCCTGATAGCGTTCTTTTTGCAGATTGTCAGTGGCGATGTAGTATTTGGGACGACCTTGCTGACTATAAAATAAACCTGTGGAAAGGTCATAGCGCCCGTTCGTTAATAATTTCAGGGTCATGAATGGATGAGTTGTACCACCTTTACGTAGGTTTATTTCGATCGCCTGAATATCCCAATCTCCATTACCCTTGTCAACGGCGATAAAATCTACGCCAAATCGCTCTAAAGTCCCTTTCTCTGCTAACTTTCTGCCAACTTGTAGTCCCAATTGCTGTAATTGCAATCGATATCTTTCATCAGCAGGAAAGCGACAACCAAGATAAATCTGACCGTCTGGGCCTCCGAGAATTTGGTCGTGGGTTGAAAGGATTTCTACTTCACCTGTGGGTGTGATCCGTCCTTGGACGCTGGGCGATCGCTTAATTTTTCCTTCTACAAATGCTTCAGAAATTGCCCCTAATTCCGGGATTCTCCCCGAAAAATTATCCCAAGTCTCTTGTTTTGCTTGAAAGCGCATTGTTGAGAAGCGATCACTAATTGCTGCTATCCTTTCAGCATGAGTAGCTTTTCCTGGTGCTAAATTCTCAATCGGCCTAAGATCTAGCAAGGCATTCCCCTCTCCAGAAATACCTTCGTTGAGTTTTACCACTACCCGTTGTAATGTCGGTTGTCGTTCCCACAAATCAACGGTAGCCTTTGTCAAACTCGTGTGGTTCCAAACTTTTTCGCTGCCATCTGGATGTGGTACTTCACTTTCGGCGAAGATTTGCCGACTACCACTTTTTGTCCCCCAAATCTGTAAATCTGGTGCAGCAGCATACAGTGGTACACCTAATTTTAAAGACAATTCGCCTTCCCAGTGCGAAGAATTATAGCAGATCATGAATGATTTGTCTAGTCTTAAAGATTGATGAATTCGCTCTAATAAACGGGGGCGTTCTAAAATTTTTTGACTAAGAGGCTTAAGGGAAGAATCGTAAGTAGAAAGTAACAGCAAGCGATTGCGTGCATGAGAAAAGGGAATTCCTGGCAAAAGTTGTAGATAATAATCAATGATACTTGGATGCAATGGTACTGATGTTATATAAATCAGCCGAGTTCGGGGATTCCGCAATCGAATTAAGGAAAAGAGTAATCTTTCTTCATAATGCTCGCAGCCTTCGATCTTTTGGAGTTCGTGCTGGTCGAGACTCAGAGAGGGAATAATTAAAATATCTGCTTCACTATTATCAAATAGTTCGCTAGTTTTCCAGCGATCGCGCAGGGTTAATTGTAAGTGGCGAAACTTTTCAACCTGTTCTAACTCGGAAATATTTAGTATTGCCATAAATCATCCCTGCCCTCTAATGATCTCAATGTAGCGCACCACGCAAGCTTTTGGAAGATGTAGAGTTGCCATGTCAAGATTCAGTTAGTTTTGTAATAATGTTCAGGAATTATGCAAGCATAAATCAAACTCTAGCAACCCGCATATCCGCCACTTATTTAATTTATTTTCAGTCTTAAGGTTGAGTTAATTGCGACTTCCTTTACCTCTAGAGAGTGATAAATTACAGCAACATAATAGTTAACTTTAAAGCAGATAAAAAAAATAAGTTTTTCGTCACATCAGGGTTGCATACTTATTTTTCATTGTTTTCATTGTCATGTCAGCTACATACAGTTCTTAGATTACTCCTCTACAAAAGGTGCGATCGTTGCCTTTACTCGTTCCCTATCACAAAATTTAGTGTCAAAAGGAATTCGCGTTAATGCTGTCGCGCCAGGGCCAATTTGGACACCTTTAATTCCCTCAACTTTTCCTGAAGAGAAAGTTGAGAATTTTGGAAAACAAGTACCAATGCAACGAGCCGGGCAACCAGAAGAAGTTGCTCCTAGCTACGTATTTTTAGCCTCTGATGATGCTTCTTATATCTCTGAAAAAGTGCTACATGTTAATGGTGGAGAAGTTATCAATGGGTAAGTAGAATAATTAGGAATTATTTAATTTTGGATTTTTATTTTAATCCAAAATTTGAAATTAAAAAATTAAAGCTGCTAGAATTTGGAGCCATAAGTTTTTACTTATTCGCTCTTAATTCTACCCTCCTTTTCTTCCATTAGAGGGATGAGTCAATGTTTAAATCTTGATAATCTATCTAGCAGCGTACATTTAAGAAATAATAACTACGTATATGGCATCTCTTACACCACTGCATGGCACAGAATTAGTCGATTGTGCTAGAGCAAATGCCAAGCAAGGAATTGAAACTGCTGCTTATCAGTGTGGCTATGGTCAAGACCTCAACAAATTTGCACAAGAACTCAGACAAGCTTGTGAAGAGATGAATTTGCAAGTTAAGGAACTCAGTGGATTGATTACTGAACAGGACTTGATACTAGAAATAGGTACTGGCGAAATCGTTGCTCCAGATACGGAATCAGAATTGTAAAAGTTAGTCATTGGTCATTAGTGGAGAGTGCGATCGCTACTTATAATCATCCTTGCAGAAAATAAGCCCAGGCAGTAGCGATCGCAGTACATCCCACGATGAATCAATTCAAAATTCAATTAAGTGGAACGTAGTGAAACCCAACATCAGCAATAGACGTAGGTTGGGTGCAGCGGAGCCATAACCCAACAGATATCAGGATGTTGGCTTTGGCAAAGCCTCCAACGCCACTTGCTACAACGGTCTTAACCCGCGCAACGCAGTGGCTCCCCAACCTACAATTTTTGGGCAACATTTTAGCCTTAACACGCCACTACAGTACCTAATTTTGTTCAAAAATAAACAGTAATCCCATAGCATCCTTACGTTTATTTAAAAAATTAAACATAAATTCTGAGAGTTTAAATTATTTGTCTCAGTCAAAGTCCTTTTTCTTCAGCCAGTTTGAACCAGGTTGCTGCCCCTAGTCTAGGGGAAAGTTGGAATGTGCAACATTACACTTGTAATTTTTATTTTTAAATTGTTAAGACTTGAAATAAATTGAAACCTTTTGTAATGGAATGCGATAATGCAAGGTTGTGGACGCTGATATAGCACTTGCGTCTAGCGTTGTCGTAGCCCTTTCGTAGAAAAGAGAAGCTATCGCATAGCTATTTGCTGGATAGTATCTCTACAACAGAATTACTCAAAAAGTCAACTATATCTTTGCTGTTGGTTGTAACCAAGATATGAATTGACACTCAAGATGAAGCATATATAAATAATACCTTTTTTAAATCTTTAAATAGTACAAATTTTCTTTATGCAATTTTCATATAATTAATAACTATCTGGATAAAAAATATGGGATCATCCTGTAGTTGGTAATTTTCACTTAAAGATCATTAAAACTTTGATGTTCCTTTAAAAAAGGACATATCAATGTGAATATTTAAACAAAATTCCACAAAGAAGATAGACATAACACCGAGTTTTAGTGTCAAATGTGTAGTTGATTAATCTAAAAACAATACTTAAGCTTAAATATGTAATACTGTTACTTTATACTACTTAAGTATTTATCTCGATCGAGTTTTGCTTTATCTCAAATTTTATGCACCTGCACATCATTGAGATTAAAAGTTCTAGAGAATGGTGATTTATAATATTTGATTAAATTCACCAAAACTCAGAAGTTTATCAAAAGAAAACAAGGATTAGTAAGGACTAATAAGCCCTTCAGCTAATCTTGAGTATTTCTTGTTATACGTGTTTTTCTACATTTTCTTATATATCTCTGCTTTCAGAGCAAATATAGGAAGTATGTTGACGCGTCATACTGTCACACTATTTTATTTTAATGTTGATACAAATAAGCAGCAAATTAGTAAATCAAATTAACACAGGAGAATATATGAGAAGTAATTTGTATTAGCACTTGAGTGAAATAGTATCAACACAAATGTTAATAGGCAGATAATGATTTGCTCATAAACATACTTAGTCTATGCTAATTACGCATTTTTTGTTGAAAACATTAAACATAAAACTAATCCCAAATTATTAATTATGGCATTAGTTTTAGAACTATTCTGAGGCATATATTTCAATGAGTGTAAACGAACAACTGCTATCAACAACTCTAAGTCCAACACCTACTGCTGCAACAACACCTCTTCTAGCTCCATTGGCTACCAGCAGTCTTGCCTCTCAGGCTAGCGCCAGCGCGCTATCTCAGGGAAATGGACTAACAGGACAGTACTACGACAACATCGACTTCACCAACCTGAAGCAAACCCGCACAGATGCAACGGTGAACTTTAACTGGGGTGAAGCTTCTCCAGATCCTTCCGTGGGTGCAGATACCTTCTCAGTGCGTTGGACAGGTCAGGTGCAAGCCGAGTACAGCGAAACCTACAATTTTTACACCACTGCTGATGATGGTGTGCGGTTGTGGGTGAATGGTCAACAAATCATCAATCAGTTTGTTGATCAATCAGCCACAGAATCCACCGGCTCAATTGCACTGGTTGCAGGTCAAAAGTACGACATTAAACTAGAATACTACGACAATCAATACGAAGCTGTTTCTCAACTTTCTTGGTCAAGCACCTCTCAGACCAAAGAAATTATTCCTCAGTCTCAACTGTATACTAATACCACTAATGGCAACACACCTGCACCTGCACCTGCATCTCCTATAGTTGGTAACGGCAATGGACTCCAAGGACAGTACTACGACAACATCGACTTCACCAACCTGAAGCAAACCCGCACAGATGCAACGGTAAACTTTAACTGGGGTAGTGGTTCTCCAGATCCATCCATCGGTGCAGATACCTTCTCAGTGCGTTGGACAGGTCAGGTGCAAGCTGAGTACAGCGAAACTTACAATTTCTACACCACTGCTGATGATGGTGTGCGGTTGTGGGTGAATGGTCAACAAATCATCAATCAGTTTGTCGATCAATCAGCCACAGAATCCACTGGCTCAATTGCACTGGTTGCAGGTCAAAAGTACGATATTAGACTAGAATACTACGACAATCAATACTATGCTGTTTCCCAACTTGCTTGGTCAAGCGCCTCTCAGATCAAGCAAATTATTCCTCAGTCTCAATTGTATACTAATACCAACACACCTCCATCTCCTGTAATTGGTAACGGCAATGGACTCCAAGGACAGTACTACGACAACATCGACTTCACCAACCTGAAGCAAACCCGCACAGATGCAACGGTAAACTTTAACTGGGGTAGTGGTTCTCCAGATCCATCCATCGGTGCAGATACCTTCTCAGTGCGTTGGACAGGTCAGGTGCAAGCTGAGTACAGCGAAACTTACAATTTCTACACCACTGCTGATGATGGTGTGCGGTTGTGGGTGAATGGTCAACAAATCATCAATCAGTTTGTCGATCAATCAGCCACAGAATCCACTGGCTCAATTGCACTGGTTGCAGGTCAAAAGTACGATATTAGACTAGAATACTACGACAATCAATACTATGCTGTTTCCCAACTTGCTTGGTCAAGCGCCTCTCAGATCAAGCAAATTATTCCTCAGTCTCAATTGTATTCAGCAGCCATTCAAACCGCTATCACACTAGGATCGCCTTCTGCGACTGTGAGTGAAGGCAGTGGTAATGTTAGCGTAACTATACTTAGAAATGGTGATTTAAGCGGCACATCTTCAATTAAGTATGCAACTATAGCTGGTACTGCCACAGCAGGAGTTGACTACGGAAGTGAAGGCGTGGAAAGCGCTGGGACGGTTATTTTTGCGCCGGGACAAAGCAGTGTACAGGTGTCTATTCCGATTATTGACGATTCCTTACCGGAACCCGATGAAACCTTTAATTTTGTCATCGATCAGGCAGTGGGGGCAACACTAGGAGTCCAAAGAACTATCGGAATTACCATTCAAGACAACGATCGCTCTAGTATCGACTTTTCTCAGCCAGTAGTTAATGAGGGTGACGGTTCTGTTACAGTGACAGCTACACGAGGTAACGCTACAGGGGTCGCTAGTGTAGACTACACAACCCTAGATGGGACTGCTAAAGTTGGAACTGACTATCGGGCTGTATCTGGAACCTTAAGTTTTGCAGTCGGACAAACTACCAAGACCATTGTTATCCCCATTATTGATGACAACATTGGGGAATCAAATGAAACATTTTCTTTGAGATACAGTAATGCAGTTGGAGTGCAGCTAACTAATCCACAGTCAAGTATCACTATTATTGATAATGACTCTGGTAACTTTGCTCTAGATACAGTAGCTTCTGGTTTGACTCAACCTACAGCTTTTGACTGGTCACCTGACGGCAATACCCTGTTCGTTGCCCAAAAAGATGGGACAGTGCGAGTTGTGAAAAACGGCACTTTATTAGCAACACCATTTGTCAATATTTCTGGAGAGGTAAATGATACGCGCGATCGCGGTCTTTTAGGCATTGCCGTAAATCCAAATTTTGGTCGAAGTCCTAACGGCAACAACTATGTTTATCTGTTGTATACCTACGATCCACCAGAAACCAATCGAAGCAATCCTAATAACAATCCCAACAGCACGTTAGACGATCCTGACCAGAATGGGAATCGTACTGCACGGCTAAGTCGTTTTACAGCTGATCCCAACACTGGTTACACTACTGCGATTGCTGGCAGCGAATTTGTGCTACTAGGCACAAATGGCACTTGGTCGAATATCAGCCATCCAGATGGAAATAGCACAGATGTCTCACTTGGCTATGCACCATCAGGAATTATCAACAAAGTTACTGGTAGGCCCTTTACCAGCTTGCAGGATTATCTCAATAATCTTGATAAAGTCCAAAATGTCCAGAATTTTATAGCCAATGACAGTGAATCTCACTCAATTGGTTCTATTCGCTTTGGTACTGATGGCTCTCTGTTTGTTAGCACAGGAGATGGTACTTCTTACAATGGGATAGACCCCCGAGCAATTCGCGTCCAGGATAAGAATAATTTGTCTGGTAAGATTCTGCGGATTGACCCGATTACTGGTCAAGGCTTATCAAGTAATCCTTTCTACAACGGCGATCCCAATAGCAATATTTCCAAAGTTTATGACTTAGGTCTGCGTAACCCCTTCCGTTTCACAATTGATAAAAGAACCAATACCCCCTACATTGGTGATGTTGGCTTCTCTACTTGGGAAGAGGTAAATGTCGGAAAACCAGGAGCTAACTTTGGTTGGCCCTTCTATGAAGGTGGCCTTGATGCAAATGGCAATCCCATTAGCCTGAGACAACCAGCCTACGCTTCCTTACCTACTGCCGCGCAAAACTTATACAATCCTGGCACAGCTGCGACAGCACCACTGTACACTTACAAGCATTTTGGTTCTAATTCGATCCTTGTGGGTGATTTTTACACAGGTAGTACTTTCCCTTCAATCTATCAAGGTGCTTTATTTGTTGGTGATTTCAGTCAAGGAACTATCGATGCTTTGATCTTAGATAGTCAGGGTAAAGTTGTCTCAGTTAAGCGATTTGCTTCCCAAACAGACAGACCTAATCTCGGACTACCTACACAAATCACCACTGGGCCCGATGGTAATTTGTACTACGCAAACTTGACCGGAGGCGAGATTGATCGCTTCCGACCTGTTTAGTGATGAGCTGAAGGAGGCAAGAGGTAGGATAGCGCAGCGGTAGCGAGTCTGCAAGCGTCGGCAGGAGGTAGAAAGAAGGAAGTAACCTTTTTATACCTGATTTTGAATCCTGTACTTTATGCCTCATATAGTTGAAAACTGCTGTATCAGTGAACAGTCGCATAACTGTTCACTGATTTTGCTTAAGAGAACTTTGTCAAAAATCCCAACAATTTTTTGGTATTTGATGTCAGTAGTGTTCGACGATAAGCGTCAGCTGCTTTTTTAATTGCTTCGGCTTGAGTGGGATAAGGATGAATTACACTGCTTAATTTACTCAAACCGATTTTATTTACAATTGCTGTAGTCACCTCTGAAATCATCTCACCTGCGTGACTGGCGACAATAGTTGCACCAATAATTTGATCAGAATCCTTTTTATGGTGGATTTTGAGAAATCCTGACTCTTGATCGTCTGCGATCGCTCGGTCTACACTACTAAAAGGTATCTGAATTGTTGTCACCTCAATACCCAATTTTTGCGCCTCGTGTTCATATAACCCTACGTGAGCAATTTCTGGGTCAGTATAAGTTACCCAAGGCATCACCAGACTACTGAGTTTCGAGCGTCCCAAGCCAAAGGGAGAAAACAGAGTATTTTTAATTACAATCCGCGCCGCAGCATCAGCAGCATGGGTAAACTTCCAGTTCATGCAGATATCGCCAGCTGCATAAATTTTCGGATTGGTTGTTTGGAGATAATCATTTACCTTCACGCCTTGGCGCTTGTCATATTCTACACCCACAGCTTCTAAATTTAGATTTTCGACATTTGGCGATCGCCCCGCACCGACTAAAATTTCATCCACAGTCACCGAATCTCGATGACCATTGCTAGAAAAGTAAAGCCGTTTTCCCTCAGTGACAGTTACCACTTCTTCCAACTTGGAATTCAGTACTACCCGAATTCCTTCGCTAATCAAAACCTTTTGGAGAATTTTAGCAGCCTCAGCATCTTCCTTATTGAGAAGATGAGAACCACTATGGAAAAGCACCACCTCACAACCCAAACGCCGAAAAGCTTGCGCCAATTCGCAACCAATGGGGCCGCCACCAATCACCGCCAAATGTTCCGGCCGTTGAATCAGGGAAAAAACCGTCTCATTGGTCAGATAACCCGCCTGTTCAATTCCTGGAATCGATAGTTGTGTAGCTCTTGCGCCAGTAGCAATTACAGCTTTTTTAAACTTGAGGGTTTTGTCGCCAACTTCCACGGTATTTTTACTTGCAAATCGACCACTACCCAAAAAGACATCGACACCCAAGTTTTGAAACCGCTCCGCCGAGTCATTATGGCTGATATCAGCTCTTACCCGCCGCATCCTGGCCATAACTTTGGAAAAATCAACATCAATATTATGTTGGGGAATATTAACTCCTAAATCTTTAGCATTCAAGATTTCGCCAACGACGCGAGCAGAGCGAATAATAGTTTTAGATGGTACGCAACCAACATTTAAGCAATCCCCACCCATGAGATGCTTTTCAATCAACGCTACTTTTAAACCCAAATCTAGACCTGCTGCACCCGCCGCCACCACTAACCCCGCCGTACCAGCACCAATTACTACCAAATCGTAAACATCGGCGGGTTGAGGATTAACCCAATTTGGTGGATGGACGTAAGACAGCAACTTTTGATTATACTCATCCACTGGGCGAACTGTGACTCTCTCGAATTCAGAATTGGTCATTGGTGAAACCTCTTTTAAGAATTGAAAATACTAAAGTCAACATAAATTTGGAGACTGGTATTCTTTCTTTTGAATGATTGTTTAATAAGAATTACATCTTTGCACTGTTTTATCGGTTTGAGAATTGACAAATAATCTACTTTGCTGAAATAGCAGGAAGTTTTCAAACCCATAGGCGCAACTCTTGGAGACGCTACGCGTAGCTTGCTTCCACGTACTCTTACAGAGAAGCAAGCTACGCGCAGCGTGCCGTAGGTAAGTAGTACGCCTTCCCTGCGGGAAGGGGCGCTGAGTCAACGCACAGAGAAGTCTGAACGATGGGGACACAGAGTTTCGTCAAGTAAATATTAAGAAATCAACAAATTTAATTAGTTTATTCCGCTTACCCTGGCTGAGAAAATCCCTGGCAAGCGTCAATAATACAGGATACTGTGCTGTTTACAAGTTTATCCATCGTATGGAGACTGATTGCCGGTTCAGAAAACGGAAAATTCCAAAATATTTTTCCCTGAAAAGTTGTGACAGAGTTCAAAGGATAGAAGCTATAAAACCTCATCTTCTAAAGCTTGCCGAGCAATACGGGTAATATAAATCGTCACGGCGACTGTGGCAATTAAACCTAAAATCCGAATTGCCCATTGTAAAGTCGGGTTGCTAGGTTGAGCCTCAGTGCCAATCATGGCCAGATTACCTGCAAGGGAACCAATATAAACGTACATGATGGTTCCGGGAATCATACCTAGAGAGCCGATGAAGTAATCTTGAAGTGAAACTCCCGTGATGCCAAAGGCATAATTGAGCAAATTGAAAGGAAATATAGGGGACAATCGCGTTAATAGGACAATTTTTAATCCTTCTTTACCTACTGCTTGGTCAATGGCGGCAAATTTTTTGTTATCTGCGATTTTACCAGCAACCCAACCCCTTGCTAAATAACGCCCAACGAGAAAAGAAGATGTAGCGCCAAGGGTTGCACCAATAAATACGTAGAGAGAACCCCAAACTGCACCAAAAATTACACCAGAACCCAAGGTGAGAATAGAACCAGGGAAAAAAGCAACGGTAGCAATAACATAAAGGGCAATAAAAGCTATGGCTCCTAACGCACCCAGGCTATCAATCCACTGCAAGGCTTCGCGTAAAATTGCTTGAGGATTAAAAGAATTTAGATTTGCAGATTCTTGTGCCAAAGCTAGGTCTGTGTTTAACAAAAAAGTGGTCGCCAATATCAGTAATATTCTAGAGTAGTAAAACTTGCTAGAGTAAATTTTTCATGATTGAAATAAGCGTAAATAGGTAAACCAAAATTTTCAATAATAACGAAATTACTACGTTTAAGTTTTTGCTCTAGCTAGTTTTGCCACGCTAGGTAATATTAATACACTGAAGCTAAAAAAATTCTGCAATTTTCTGACATCAATACTTTTAGATATCTGAATTATTGTTAGTTTTTTCATGAATGGTTATTTCTTCTATTGCCACACTTTGAACTAATTCTTTCTGAGCAACTTTTGTGATATACATAGTTACCGCAACGGTAGCAACCAACCCAACCACTCGCATTATCCATTGCCAGACTTGAGTTTCTGGAGCAATTGCTTGATGCGAGGTGTCAATCATGGCAAGATTACCAGCTAAAGAACCAATATAAACATACATTACAGTGCCGGGAATAATACCGAAGGAACCTAATATATAGTCTTTAAGAGAAACCTGTGTTACTCCAAAAGCATAATTTAATAAATTGAAGGGAAAGACGGGTGAGAGACGAGTTAGCAAAACAATTTTCCATCCTTCTTTAGCAACTGCCAAATCAATCGCTTTAAATTTAGGATGTTTATCCATTTGTCGAGAAACCCAATCCCGCGACAGATAGCGTCCAATAATAAAAGCCAAAGTTGCTCCAATTGTTGCAGCAATTAGCACATATACTGAACCCCAAAATACTCCAAACAGACAACCAGCTTTGAGAGTTAGGAGCGAACCTGGTATAAACAGTAATGTTGCTAAGTTGAAAATGACTATGTAGGCAATAGGCCCGAAAGCACCAAGACGGTGAACCCAAATAACTAATATCTGTAAAAGCCCCTGAAAGTTTAACTGTTTAGCAGCAATTATCAGAGTAACAATGAGGCAACTTAAGAGTAGTAGTTTGAGCTTGGATTTTAATATATGCGTTCTCATTTTTATAAGTTTTATGTTCAGAATCTCAAGCTTCGTGTTTATAATGTTAACACCTTAAACCCAATGCTACTAAGATATACTACTTACAGCTATTTTCAGGTAGATAGACCACGCGCTAGGGGCACAGCATTGCTGTGCCCCTACAACAGATGTGGTTCAAATACATGAAAACTGCTGTAAATAAGAAATAGATGAGAGAATATTTAAAAATTACTTGACTGTAATTTCAGTGGGCTAATTATCCCATTTAGTGATTGTTAAATATCAGACTAAATATTGATTAAAAGCCAATATAAAATTGTTTATTTTTCTACAATCAATCTAACTTCTAATCAATAATTCCTGGCTAAAAAAATTTATAAAAGGTTTGATATTAACTATTTTTATAAATTAAATAATGATTGTAATCAATTTTAAAGATTATCAATTAAAATATTTTATCCCAAGAATTTTTATAAAATTATTAAACTCCTAAAAGATGTGAAAGATTCAAGTAATAATATTGACTTTTCCAGTGTCAATATCGTAACAAGCACCAACAACTTTTAGTTTACCTTCACGGAGAAATTTAGCTAAAATAGTTGAGCTTTCCTGCAATTTTTCAGTTTGATACTGAATGTTGGCTATAACCACATCCTGCATATTATCACCTGTGCGGAACTTTACCCTTTCTACAGATGGTTTGATACCCTCAATAATTAAACCAATTCTGCCAGGAAGTGGTTCGTTTTTGATTGCTTCTGCTACCGCACCGCATCTTCGATGACCCAAAACCACAATCAACTGAGAACCCAATACTGCTGTAGAATATTCCAGACTACCTATCACCGTGTCACTAACGACATTACCAGCAACTCGCACGACAAACAAATCTCCAAGTCCTTGATCGAAGACGATTTCCGCAGGTACTCTAGAATCTGCACAGCCCAATATGGCAGCAAAGGGATACTGAGCTTTAGCAACTAATCGTAGACGTTCTAGTGATTGATCGGGATATTGACGTTTTTGCTGAATAAATCTTTGATTACCATCCAGTAAGCGTCTGACAGCTTCATCTGGACTGATTTGATTAGGGTTAACTGGGTGAATATCAGCAACAGCAGTTTGCTCTAAGTTCCAAAAGCTATCACCAAAACTAGTAGCTGCAATACCTAGCACACTGGCGAATTTTAAGAAATCACGTCGCCCTAAAAATCCATTAATTCGACTCATCAATCTACCTGACAACAACAAAGCTGTTCCCAAGAAGATATCAGGCTTAAGCAAGATATAAGAGTACCTTCTTACACGATTTAATAGTTATTTAATCTTCAAATTAGAGCAACATTTAAAACCTATACAGCGCTTCCGGCTATTATGCAATACAGTTTTTCTCCTCGTCCTCTCCTATCAAAGCTTTTAGATTTGAGAATGTACCTCATAGCTGCTGTAAGTGCTGTATCTATACAGAAAGATGCCTGGGCAAACTATTACCGAAGAAGAATTCAGCAATTCCTGAGCCAGAATCCAGAATAGATTCTGTGCGACTGGATGGAGAATCGAGGTTTAAAGCCCCCGATTTTAAGACGCTCTCTAGAGACGCTGCGCGTAGCTTGCTTCTCTGTAAGAGTACTCCTATGATGTTGGTGTTTATCAATATGCACTGAGCCTTTGGGATCTGAGTGGGGTGTTAGATCGTTTTGCAGTAGATGGGCGATCGCAGTGAGAAATTTTAAGCGATCGCTCACTGACAACTTGTATATTTTACTTTTTTAAATCGGACAATCTCATAATTTTTATAACTACACATCAGAGTATTTCAGAAATGGCAAACTCATCATTGATAGAAGCAGTTCCTATTTGAATCTTTGGTTCACTAATCCTGACTTCCAGTTGTTCTTCTGGATTGTTGACATCAACTAATTTATCTTTTACATACTCATTTTCTCGGATTTGTCGAACAATACTTTCTAACAGCCAAAGTTGTTCTTCTACAGACAAGGCAAGGATAGAGCGCTCAATTTCTAGTAAATTCGGTGAGATCATTTTGCTTTTGATTCCTAGTAAGGTGTATTTTTTAAAGATTTTATCCTAGAACATCGCAAATACTCCATCATTTTCCCCACGCCTATCTTTTCACAAATTACAAGAGATTGCTATAAATAACCAGAAAACAATTTCATGACTTTTTAATTAAGTATTCCTGCTGAAGTAAAATGTAAGGTAAACTGGCTACATGAATTACGAAACAGCTAGGAAACTCCTCATAGATCAGACAATCACAACCGAGGAAAACCCAGATGCGCTGTTAACGCGTATGAAACAGGGCAAACCGCCGGTACCCGGTCAGATCACCTCGATTTTGTTGGCGTTGAAAGTGGTGTTTGAAGCCCTCAAAGATGCAAAGAGCCTAGACCGAGAATTGGCTTTGGCCCTTTATCAGTTAAGCATTAAGGCGCAACAGCTATTTGGCGCAGGGCGTAAAGCCGGAGTTGATTGGCCGCCACTGCTGAAGGAAGATTTACTACGAATTTCCTTAGCATCTGAAAGTATCTTTTCGGGCACATGGCAAACTCTAGCTCAGATGGAGTTGGGGAAGTTGTAGAACGCGATTCAGTAATCTTTCAACGAGAAGGGATGAGGGAGATGAAGGGGAGAAGGGGAATAACCAATGCCCAATGCCCCATTAACGAATTTGCAGTTCCTTTTCTAATTTGTCTAGGTCAGTTTTGAGCAAAACTGTCATTTGGCCAGTAAAAGCTTTGCCAGCCTTGGGTTGAGCGATTTCTACCCAATATACATAGCGATCGCCTACTCGTAATTCTCCCTTTAAAGCTTCCCGAATCGGAGTTTTGGCTAGACGTGCCGAATTAACTACCTTTTGGCTGGGATATTGATACACGACTTGGGCGCGATCGTAGTCTTGATAAATCTCTAAGCCATAAATCACCCGCAAGGATTCTTGAAGGCGCTCAAATGTCATGCCGTTAATGGCATCATACATAGCAATGCGCTCACTGCGAATTGTGGCTCGGTCTTTAGAAAATTCCACCCTACCGGGAGGCAATACCGACGCTTGAAAAGTGAATCTTTGGGCGGCTGTATCAGTTTTTTGCACAAATAATTTTTCCCCACTCCTGGGACGGAGTGTAGGATGTGCTTTAATCCAGGTGCCCACTTCCTCTGTACTTTGCCCTGGTAAAGCATTAGCTTGGGAATCAAAAAGCATTCCTACGCACAGCCAAGGCACTAGAGAAAAAGGCAAAATTAAATAGTTAAGCAGAGATTTTTTGAGCATTTTGCTGTTCGGGACTTTCATGGAAATTTCCCCATTCGGGAGTAATCATAGTCTTCCCGTTTTTCAGCAAGATTATTTCAATAGGTCAACCCAACTTCAGATATCAGGGATATTACTTATCAACGCTCTATCAGAGAAAAAGCTAGTTTTTAGGACTTGTGTGTACACCATAGCTTTGCAAGAGGGATGTGTAGAAAATCTTGTCTTTTAATGTTTGAGATATTTATTTTTTGGGAACCATACATAGAGTGATAGTAAAATTATCGGACTATCTAACAGCAAGTGACATTTAAATATCCAAATATATCCAGATATGAAAAAAACAATTATACAGATATCTGCTTTTAGCTTTTGGTTTATTTATACCGCTTTTGTCGGTAAGGTAATACTCCATTATCTCCTAAATCTAGAATTTATTCCGGCAAGTATCTGTTATATATTTATTATCGTACTACCATTTATTTTATTCTTTGAGATATTTGTAAAGATACTATTGCTCTCAAATATTTCTAGAAAATTAAAAATTGTACCAGCACAGTCAGAATCTCTATCTCAAATAGATATTAAGACTTTCAACTACTACACGAATACTTTAGAGTCGCTCGGTTTTACTAGAATTAGTGACTTAGAACTGTCAGAATCTTCCCTTACTGTCGCTAGAAATTTTTCCCATCCAAAACATTTTTGTTTTGCAGAAGTCATACAAACACCTGGACGTTCATTAGTCTTTTGTGCTATTAACAGTGCTTTAGAGCAAGAATGGTCAGTTAGTTTTAAAGATAATTCTCCTAATCAGGCTATTGTCTATGCTTTTTTACGCCGCCCAAGGAGGATAACTGTTGTTCAACAGGGAGTAACTCCTGAAGAACTATTGCGATCGCATTTAAAATTTCGGCAGAAAATAATGCGTGACTTGAATTTACAGTTATTACCGGATATTTCTATAGAAGCTTATTTTGATCAATCACAAAGAGCGAGAACACGTCTGAGAAAAGCACTATGGCGCAAAAGTGTGATCGTGGGATTGCTAGAAATGAATATTTTTGCCTTCAAATCTGAGGTTCAAAAATCTGAATGGCTGGGAGATTATGCCCGTTTAACAGCTAAAAAAGGCTAATGTTAGTAATTCGACAGAGATTTTCTCATCTATAAACTGTAAACTGCTTTCAACCCCAAATCTTCTTCGATAATCTAGATGAATGTAAGTTATGGAGAATTTTACGATTCACTAGGTAGAAGCTTAAAGTACTACAATTAAACTACTTTAATCTCATTAAACTCCTGTTCTAAACTTTTAACGATCGCAGTTTGGTCGTTAGCATGCTTGAGGTTATTGGTGAAGCAATGTTTCCAGTATCTCATGCGATCGCTAGTTCAAGCATCAAAGACGAGGATCGTCTACAGGTGGATGCCAGCCTCCTTGTATCCATAACTGCCTAGATTCTTGGATAAATCCTTGGTTGTGAAATTCATCATTAATATCTAGTCGATGACAAGTTGCTCGACCTGTAGCACTTTTGCCAACGATCTTTAGTCCATCGCCTGTCCAGATGAAGTGATCTACCCACCGTTGCTGACGAGGATTGAATAAGGCGACTTCTTGCTGAGTTTGAGGATCAACGCCAGTTGTGAAGTTGTAACGACGCTCATTACAGCGACGACAAGCTAGAGCTAAGTTGTCATCTACATCTGAGCCGCCTAATGATTGTGGAACAAGATGATCGATTGTGAAGCGATCTGAACTGGAGCGTTCTGGAGAGTGGCAATATTCACACAGATATTTAGCTCTTTCACGCACAAACTGCCGAGTGCTATCTTTAACACCCACGACTGGCAATCAGTTTAGCGTTAACAAAAGTTAGAATGCGCTCTAGTTCAGCAATTCCAGCATATTCTGCTTCTTCTTCAGGAGTCAGCAATCCAGCTTTTCGTTTCTCAAGCAATTCTTCTAGACGAGTATGTAACTCATCTGTGAACTTAGCAAGGTTAACATTATCAACTTTCTCAATGGTGATGCCAGAGCGGAGCCATGATGAGGGTTCAATCATCAATACTGGGGTAATGACTTGAGGAGTCATAGTACTTTAGCCTAAGTCTGTGATGCCTATATCTAGTTATTGTAGTGTGCCCTGGGAAGTGGCTACCAAAATACTAAGGAATCATCGCTACCTTAATCACCTTTCGCGCCTTCATATCAGAAAACACCTGTTCTAAATCTTTTAATGGCCGCTGTTCACTAATAAGTAACTCAAAGGGAATTTTACGACTAGCTATAAGTGATAAAGCGGATCGCACATACTCTGGTGTATTATGAAACACGCCTTTGATGGTAAGTTCGCTATAGTGTAGCTGTTCTGTATTCACAGTGATGCTAGTATCTCGTGGACATCCACCGAATAAGTTGACTGTTGCACCAGGACGGGCGCAGGCGATCGCACTTTCCCAAACACTTGGTACACCAGTGGCTTCAATTACCACATCTGCGCCCCATCCTTGAGTAAGTTCTTTCACCACACTGGGAATATCCGGGATTTGATGATAATTAAAGGTCTGGGCTGCACCCAATTTCTGACCAATTTCTAATCTGTGGTTATTACCTCCCCATAGTAAAACCTCAGCTTTCTCACTCAACACCGCCACAAACATCAGCCCAATTGCTCCATCTCCCAAGACGACTACTTTATCTTTGGGCTTAATATCAGAACGCGCTACACCATGCAATACACAAGCTAAAGGTTCCGTCATCGCTGCCAATTCCCACGGCAACTTATCGGGAATGTGCAATAAATTATGCTCTACTATCGGTGCGGGAATTTTCAGGTATTGGGCAAAAGTACCATTATTCCATGTCAAATTTGGACATAAGGAATATTCTTGACGTTGACAAAAAAAGCATTTCGTGCATGGGGCGGAATTGTTGGCGACAATGCGATCGCCTACTTGCCAATTTGTCACCCCTGCACCCAAGGCAACAATTCGCCCAGCACCTTCATGACCAAACAGTGTTGGCGGTATCAGCATTTTGGCATGACCACCACGCCGCCAGACTTTCAAATCTGTACCACAAGTTGTTGCTGCCCCCACCTGGATTACAACTTCGCCAGCCGCCGGAATGGGATCGGGAACTTGCTCTAGGCGTAAATCTTCTTGACCATGAAGTAATGCTGCTAACAAAACTTTAAAACCTATCAATTAGCTCCATCTGATTTTACCAGTTGAAGTTAGTTGATAGGTCTAAACAAAATCAGTATTGATTTTTAGTAAGTTTTATATGTTGAAAAACTAGGTATTCACCGCTGGCTGGGGAACCACTCCGGTGTTCCGGGTTTCCACATTAGGTAAGCGAATAGCATTTAATAGCGGTACTTCTTGTCGGCACGACAGGCAAAACCAATATAGTTCACCATGACGGGCATGACGCAGGAGGGAACCACCGCAGCATGGGCAGGTGTTGGCTCTCGTACTCATACCAAATATCCTCCTTAAAAAAAATTGTTGTTTTAAGCTCAGTAAAAAAGCAGTTAATTAAAAATGGATGTTAGCTGCATGAATGCGACCATTCGATTCTATGCGGTCTTTAATAATTTGTCTGTAAACAGCTTCATATCCGTTAACCATTTGGCTAACGCTAAAGTTATTTTCCACATATTTTCGACAGGTTTGACGATTGAGTTCCAAAGCTAGTGGAATCATTGCGGCCATTTCTGCGTAGTTATTGCAGATAAAACCTGTTTTCCCGTGGGCAATAACTTCAGGTACCGAACCTAAATTCATCGCAATAACTGGTGTACCAGTTGCCATTGATTCAATCATTACTAAACCAAAAGGTTCTTGCCAGTTAATGGGGAAAAGAGTCACAGCAGCATTGCCCAGAAGTTCAGTTTTTTCGGCGTGATTAATTTCGCCGAGATATTCAATTTGCTGACCATCTATATGGGTAGCAATCTCTTGTTCAAAAAACTCTGAGTGTATTGCATCAACCTTTCCTGCCATCTTCAAGCGCCAACCACTTTGTTTAGCAATGGCGATCGCATGTTGCGGCCCTTTATCTGGCGAAAAACGCCCTAAAAATGCCAAATATGGAGTTTCTGACGGTTGGGCTACGAATGGGTAATCTGTTAGTTCAATTCCGTTATAAACTGTGGCAACATAATTGAGATCGATTTGACGCTGCGAGTTACTAATGCTGATATAAGGTTGCTTTTGGTGGTAGCTAAATGCGTGACGGTTGTCAGTTGTAAAATTATTGTGCAGGGTGTGAACTGTAGAAGTTGTTGTTATCAAACTCGCTAAAGGTAATGCCGAAATCCCTACATGAGAATGGATAATATCGAATTGGGCAGCACGTTGGTAAACTTGGCTTAGTTCTAGCATTTCGTACACTGCATACTCTTTCACATTTGGGTCTAAGCGTAATGCACGTGGATAGACTGCTTCTAAATAAGCCAAAGTTTGAGAATCGCCAGAGGCAAATAACGTTACCTCATGACCACGACGAACAAGTTCATCAGTTAAGCGACTCACTACCAGTTCTATTCCTCCATAATTAGGAGGTGGAACCCTTTCCCATAAGGGGGCAACTTGAGCGATTTTCATAAGTTTTTTTGGTTCAGTCTATGAAATTTACCTCAATAATGAGCTACATCATTATTTTATGAGGCCAGAGCATTTCTACTTACTCTTTTGACATTTAAATTAACCTAAAAGGCTAACAAAAGGCCAATAAAGATTAATCGCACCGCACATTTACTTCCGTCAAATCTAATGGGCTATCGGCAAAAGTCAACTCTGACCTACACTTCTAACCTATAACTAATCTATTACTTGTTGCATCTGTCCTGGGGATCATAATGAGGTAGAATATTTTGTAGTGGAACTTACAAAATTGAATATTTTGTAGCGGAAAATACTAAAATATTCAATGGGATCAAATCATTAAAGCTTGGTTTAAAGGTAATTGGTAAAAGGAAGAAAAATTATAAATATTAAGTAATTGTACAATAATTACATAATTTGTAATTAGTAATTTACAAAAATTCTGATAATTAACTAATGAAAATCGCTACTTGGAACGTCAACTCAATTCGCACTCGCCTTGAACAGGTTATCGATTGGTTAACCCTGAATCCTGTTGATGTTCTCTGCTTGCAAGAAACTAAAGTTGTGGAAGCTGAATTTCCGCGATCGCCTTTTGAGGAGTTAGGCTATAACCTTTATATATCAGGACAAAAATCTTATAACGGCGTAGCCCTGATTAGCCGCCAGCCACTTGTAGATGTCAGCAGCGGATTTCGGGCGATTTTGCCAGATTTACATCATGAATGGGACGAGCAAAAGCGCGTGATTACAGGTGTAATTGATGGTGTTCGCGTTGTGAACTTATATGTTCCCAATGGTGCAGCGGTAGGAACCGAGAAATATGAATACAAACTCCGCTGGTTGACAGCGCTACACGAGTATTTACGATTGCTGGTGTTGTCAGAATCCGCAATTTGTGTTTGCGGCGACTTCAACATTGCCCTAGAAGACAAGGATATTCACGAGCAAGTGAGTACAGAAAATCACATCATGGCAACAGAAACAGAGCGTCAAGCCTTACGGGACATTTTGGCGCTGGGATTTGCCGATGCTTTTCGCAAATTCAACACAGAAGGCGGAAATTATAGTTGGTGGGATTATCGCTCTGCCGCTTTTCGTCGTAACTTAGGTTGGCGAATTGACCATCAATATCTGACACCTGTGCTATATGAACGCGCTAAAAGTTGCATTATTGATGTCGCGCCAAGAAAGTTAACTCAACCTAGCGACCATGTGCCGGTAATTGTGGAATTTTAAATTGGGGATTGGGGACTGGGGACTGTAGCGGTTCTCGTTTGGATGCAATACACAATAGGGCACAGTAATGCTAATTGGTGTCAACTTAAGCTGAAACTCCTTTAAAACCTCGTTTCCAGCCGGAGGCTGGAAATGCAACTCAAAAGCGGCTCTGCCGCGAGTTCGAGAGGCGGAGCCTCAAAGACAAGCATTCCCAGTCGGAGACTGGGAACGAGGCAAACGGATTGGTGAAGTCAAACCAATCCCCATCAATTTAAGGGCCTATATATATCCTCAGAATTGGGATTGAGATAAGGACGCTGCAAATCTATTAGATGCCGCGCAAAATGTTGGTCAATAACCCTCATCCGTTCCTCCATCGCGTTTTTGCCTTTTTGCCAAGCTTCCAACAAGGCATTTGCAACAATTTGGCAACGGTTCATTCCAAAACTTTCTTGTGCTGCAAATTTTTGGGTTGGTTCTTCGGCTAAACCTAACCCTGGGGCTAAAAATTTGGTAAACAAAGGAATTTCGGGCTGGAAATGGGATTGATTTTCGATATAAACAGCCTGAAGGATTGTACGGATTGCTGGATAGTCGGGGAGTTCAAAGTAAAGTAGTCCCGAATCATAGCGTCCGTATGCAGAGGGGTTGTGGAGAACCTGAAAGCTAAAGGGAATCGAGGCTGCGTTTAATTGCAGTGTCAAGCTTTCCATGAGAGCGATCGCACCAGATGGCGTAAAGTTAAAGTAGATTCGCCCTGCTCCTAAATCGGCATCTGGGTTACTTTGCCGTTCCTGTCCAACATTGCTAACTGCTAAGTAACAGCCGTTTTGCAGTCGATTTTTGGGCATCCAGATTGCTACCATGTCACCCACTCTGGTAGATTTCTTACTGGATTTTAGATGGCAATCTGGCTCAACATAAAGTGTTAAACCGCCTTTAGTCACCGCCATAGTTCCATCAGGTTCTTTTCGCAACACCTGCCATTGAGGGTCGAAGTAACCTATGCCGTGGTTACTGGCGTGCAGTTGCTCATAAAAGTCCCAATCAATCTCTAAAATGGAATTGTCTGCTAAATTATGCTTTGGTGGGTGATTAGTACTATCAGTATTGACGGCTAAAGTACTTTGTAGGGAGCCATTGTAATAGATGCCATAGAGAAAATTTCTTAGCAACAAAGAGAGATACTTCTGTTGTAAATCTACGGAATTTTGCTGAAATCTATCGGCTATTTTAGTCGGCAGAGCAAATGGCTGATAATTGGGATGATAAATACAAAAGTTAGACTCAATCTGAATATTCTGAGCAATATCAAATAGAGAATTTAGCGATTGATTGATAGAAGAATTTAGCATTATCCATTCAGAAATCAAAATTAAAAAAATATAATTCAGGAGTCAGTAATCAGAATTATGTGTTCTTCTTGAAAATATTCTGCTCACTACTACTAACAACCACGCAACCGAGTTTTTTCGTAATAAATACGAAGTAACTGCTGTTCCCTTACAGGCTGAGGAAATTTATGGATTTTTGCCACAGGATTCAGAATTTCTGACTCTGATATCCCAAAAATGGTTAGTATCGCTTGCTCTGGCATTGTCAGTAAACTTTTTGCTACTTGCAGCATACAGAGTTCAGCATTATTAAAGTATTTATGGCACGTAATTGTATCCTGAATTTGATGAATCAGTGCCAGCCCCGTAAACTGGATAACACGCAAAATAAAGTCACTGCGGTATTCCAAAATCATCGGGAAAGCATTCACATAAGCTCTAATTAGGGCAATCAGTGAAGGTTGTAAAATCTCTAACGGTGTCAACGCCAAATGTAGAGATTCTTCTAACTCAATGGTGGGGTCTACTACCAGACTCTTGAGCCAAATTCTTAAGTAGCTTGCTAGTAAAGTTCCTAAATCAAAGGCTGGGTCTCCCCAAGAACAAGCTTCCCAGTCAATTAGTCGTACTAGGCAATTGTCTAGTTGTTCCCACCTAGAATGAACTAAAATATTGTTCAATTTCAGGTCGTTGTGAGTCAAACAAGAAGGATTCCAGCTATATGCTAAATCAGCGATCGCAGATTCCAAACTCTCGTACTGTTGATAGAGAACATAGAATTTCAGTGCATCCGTGGGAACACTCCCAAAAATCTCCGGCCCCATTGACCCTAACCCTTGCGCCGGATTGTAAAAACCATAGCGAAACTCTCCTTGAGGAGCAGTTGCCATAAAATTCTGATATTCTCGGCGGTTGTAGGTGGCGCGATGCAGTCCCGCTAAAGTAGTGCCGATGGCAGAAGCAATTTCTTGTGGAAAAATCTCATTGTTGTGGTACAATGTCGCAAGTTCCACATATTCACTCAAGTAACTGCGGACAAGAATAGAATTTTCTTCGTCAAAATGCACTACCAATGGCGCGTTGTTTACCGCCGTAGGCATTGCTGAAGTGTTACCTAAAACTGGAAACTGTTGGAGCAACTGGTGAAATAGCCACTCCTGAAACAATTCATGAGGCGCGGCGTCATTGTTGTTAACGTTACGTTCTTGTTTCAGAAGCAGTTGGCGATTATCTGCTAAAGTCACCAGTATATTGAAATTGTTCTTACTACTTCCTGGCAACTCAGATTTATCTGATACGTCATCTTCTGAGCTACACAAACCAGCGTCTTGTAGATACTGGATAACGTTATGAGAAGACAGTGATAATACCATGTATTATTTCCTACTTCGTTAAATTACTTAAACTTATCTGTGTCAAATTTGCTTGGTCTTAACAGTTTTCAGTAGATAGGAATTAGTGCAAACAGGCAGATGTGAATAAAAATAAAGATTCGTACAATCTACTAATATCCCATATTTGGGAGAGAAACCTGCCAAAATGGCACCAAGTTCTTTGCAATTCTTTTAAAATTTGCTCCAAGATACCGTCACATCTTTACACTTTATCGAACAGAATTCAGGAGTCAGGAGTCAGGAGTCAGGAGTCAGAATTTAGAATGAATTCTGTGCGAGTGGCGGATAGCGCAGCGTAAAGCCTTCGGCATGGCTTCGCTTAGAGCGAGTCCGCGAGCGTCTGAATAATTGGGTTTAAGACCCCCACCAAATTTTCAATTTGGTGGGCAACAAGAAAGTCGCGGGTATGAATCCCCGACTGATTGATTCTGACTCCTGAATTCTGACTTCTGAATTCTTCTTCAACAGCATAGTTACTTAGATACATCTAAAGTAAGTTTTGTGGTAGAGCTTTTTGATGTAGCCCCATCTCCTTTTTGCGTGGCAAAGAAGCATCCCCAGCAAAAAACTGATGTTCAGTAGTCATCCTGAAAGCAGTGAAGAATCTCAATAATCCTTCGCGGTAAGAAGCATGACATTCAATGCTATTACTTTTATTTATCATCAGGAAGCCAAAAAAACCGGAGTTTTTCGGTAATTAGTAATTATTTTTTGATTTAATTTTCATAATTTATGCCTGAAAGCCTTATTTTTACGTTATTTTCGTCACCTACAAATTGTAGATGACTAGGGGCGATCGCAAACAAAGGCTACATGAGCGCTTCTTATGTAACTGCACTCTTGTCAGGGTTGAAACTCTAATATACGCTACGGATCTCGAAATAAATCCTTGCAGTTCCGGTTGGGAGATGTTGCAGAAATATTTGGGGTAAAACTGGGGTAATCTAAAAAGGTTAAGGTGTTTACAAAGCAGCTGTGTTCAACAAAAATTATGTCGTCCGATCAAAGTAGATTTTATCCCACGACGACGATGGTCTTCTAAACAAGCATTGGCTCCTATAATTGCAATTTGACACACAGGTGTAGATCCGTTTAACGGATTTTGCGCTCTTTTATACCCTCTATTGTCAAGTTAGGCGTTTAATCCTGCATATAAATAACTTTTACCCTCACGACTGGAGAGCAAAATCTTGGGCATAGAATTACGCAGTTTCGTATTTCTCGACAACCTGCAACCTCAACATGCAGCATATATGGGAACAGTAGCCCAAGGCTTCTTACCATTACCAGGAGATACATCACTGTGGATTGAAATCTCTCCTGGTATCGAAATTAATAAGATTACGGATATAGCCCTGAAATCTGCCTCTGTCCGTCCGGGAGTACAGGTAGTTGAACGACTATACGGACTATTAGAAGTTCATTCTAGCTCTCAAGGCGAAACGCGAGCTGCTGGTCAAGCAATTCTGGCGTTCTTGGGAGTCCGAAGAGAGGAATGTCTCAAACCGCGTGTTATTTCTAGTCAGATTATCCGCAACATCGATGCTTATCAAACACAACTGATTAATCGCACGCGTCGGGGACAGATGCTACTAGCAGGACAAACACTATATGTATTAGAAGTGGAACCTGCTGCTTATGCCGCATTGGCTGCCAATGAAGCGGAGAAAGCCGCGAGGATTAACATTCTTGAAGTTCAAGCTGTAGGTAGTTTTGGACGGCTTTACTTAGGTGGACAAGAACAGGATATTCTAGCAGGTGCGGCAGGAGCGTTAACGGCTATCGAAAATGTCGCTGGGCGGGTAAATTCTTTGGGTGGGCGTCAGGAGTAAAAAAGAGAACATGGCAAATCGAGAGCATCTAACTTTACTCAAAGCAGGTGCAGTGACATGGATTGAGTGGAGAAAGAAAAATCCCCAAATTGAACCAGACCTCAGCGCCGCAAATCTGCAAGGCGATAACCTTAGAGGTGCAAACCTCCAGGGAGTAAACTTGAGGAGGGTAGATTTGGGTAATGCTTTACTCGTGCGAGCAAACCTCAGTGGTGCTGACCTCAGTAGTGCCAACCTCTACAAAGCCTTCCTGAATGAAGCTAACCTGAGTACGGCTAACTTTAGTGTTGCTAATTTGAGTGGTGCTATACTCAGATATGCAGATTTAAGTCATGCTAATCTGATTGGAGCAGACTTGAGTGGGGTTGATCTTAGAGGCGCTGCGATCGCATCTGCTAATCTCATTGGCACTGATTTAACAGGCGCTAACTTGAGAGATGCCGATTTAGGTGCAGCAAAATTGATGCGGACTAACCTCTCTTTCGCTAACCTCATCGAAGCTAACTTGATTGACGCTGACCTCAGCGAAGCAAGTTTGTACGAAGCAGAAATGTTGGGAGCTTATCTTTACAAAGCTGACTTTTACAAAGCTAATCTGAACAAGGCTCACCTAACTGGTGCCTACCTATTGCGTGCTAACTTCGGTGAAGCTGACTTGAGTCAAGCTAATTTGAGTTGGACTAACCTCAGGGGTGCGAATTTGGCAGGAGCAAATCTTAGAGGAGCTAACCTCAGAGGAGCCGACCTTAGGGGAGCTAACCTCAGCAGCGTCAATCTTCAAGAAGCAATTATGCCTGACGCTTCAAAGCACAATTAGTTTACAAGAAAAAATAATTGACTAGGACTTACGCACTGTACAAATGCGTCGTGATGTGAATTACCTAAAATAGGAAGTTTTCAGGCTTTATTAATGTTCTTAGACTACATCTTTTGCTTACTTTTTGCTTAAGTTGACACCAATGAGCAATGCTGTGCCCTTACGAAAGATATGGTTAAAAACCTTATTCATATTTGGCATTTCTTGTCAATGCGTAAGTCCTATTGACGTTTAGATTTATTTTTGGAAATTTAGACTAAGCTGTTGGACATTTAATTTGCATATTACCTGGCATTAAAACTCTTGTGGGGTCGGCATCTTGCCCGCCCTAGTTATGCAAATTAAAAGTACATTAGCTTAGTACAGCACGGCGGAAATAAACAGACCATTTCAAATGGTGCAAGAACTTGGAACACAATTCCTTTGACTTTTGACCTCCGTCTTGCGGTATTAGTCTGTAGATAATCTTAGAGGATGTTTGAAAAGCGATTGGAAATCGCGGCTACACAAACAAAGTCCGCCTACGCGGACTAAGGAAAAATCAAGCTTCTTAACCCACCTGCGTGGGTTAAGTCTCGTGTAGCCGCGATTTCTAATCGCCAAGGCTAGTCATAATTTAGACTTTTCAAACATCCTCTTAGGCTGGATTGAGGCAATGCGTTACTCTAATACAGTTCAGAATGAGCGACAAAACACTTGTAGAGACGGCGATTTATTGCGTCTCTAACTGAACCGTATTGGCATATAAAATTTATGTAAAGCTTAAGTCTTATTAAACTCAAAAATGCTTTAGATAATCTATTAATTTAACTTATGTATTTGAAAAGGCATTTCTTTAATAGAAAAGTATTGTTTTTGCAAAAAGAAAATTATATTGAAACCTAACTTAACGAGAATAGGCATTAAGTTGAAAAATCTCGCAACCTTTAGCAAGAAAAACAGTAGATTTGAAAAAATACTTAATTAAAGTTCATTCATAAATTTATTGTGTATTATAAGTTACGCAGGTTACATTTTAAAGATTTGGTAAATAAGTTGACGTGACCTTTTGCTCATGATAAGTAAATAAAGACACCCGAAATTAATAAAGATTGCGAAAAAATAACCAAAAAATACAAATGAATTTTGATCTAGTTACTTAACCATTTGTTTAATCGAATAACCAAATCAATAATTAATATTTTTTTAAATCGTATTAATTAACTTACTCAGTTTATCTGTATTTAAATTTACAGTTTTAATTAATCAACATTGAACTTAGAAAGAGTTCTTTGACTTAGGCCGAACTTAGGCATTAGTTAGATATTTAGGAACAATAATAAATATGGCAGTTATTTACGGCACTACAAATCCTGACACCAGAAATGGGACTTCAGGAGATGATACAATATATGGCTGGGCTGATAATGGTAATGCCAATAGTCCTTCAGGTAACGACATCCTTAACGGTGCAGATGGTAATGATAATCTGTTTGGTGGGACGGGAAACGACAGTTTAATCGGTGGTCTTGGCAATGATACACTTGATGGCGGCTTGGGTAATGACAGCTTAAATGGGGGAGTCGGTGACGACACTTACATAATTGACACTGCTCTTGATATCATTACGGAAGCTGCAAATTCAGGTATAGATACCGTCCGGTCTTCTGTCACCTACACACTAGCCGCCAATTTAGAGAACCTGAGGTTGACGGGAACTACCACCATCAACGGAACAGGTAACGTTCTTAACAACTTCCTTTTCGGTAATAGTGCTAACAACATTCTGAATGCAAGAGCAGGCGATGACACCCTAGACGGGAATTTGGGCAATGATATCCTCAATGGTGAGGACGGCAATGATAGCCTACAAGGCGGACCCGGCAATGACATACTCAATGGTGGGTCTGGAAACGATATTCTCATCGGTGTTTTTCCTGGTAGTCTACTTCCACCTGGATTAGGGGAAATTGATACCTTAACTGGCGGCGTTGGGCTAGATATATTTGTCCTTGGTGATGCTAAAAATGTCTACTACGACGATAACAACCCTGCAAATGCTGGCTTTGGGGACTTGGCTACTATTACTGACTTCAACCGTACTGAAGATCGAATAGAACTCAAAGGCTCCCCAAAGGACTACCGCCTACAAACTGTTGGAGCCAACACACAAATATTCTTAGATAAACCTGGAACAGAACCAGATGAGATTATCGGTATTGTGCAGGGCGTAGTGAACCTTAGACTTGATAGTGACGACTTCCTTTTCTATGAGCGGGAAAATGCTGGACAAGCTACAAACAATACACTCGCTAGAGCCGAAAGTTTGGGTTCTTTATCATCAGGCTCAAACATTAATCTTGCTGGTGAGCTAGTAACAGTTCAACCGGGGGACAATCCCGATTTCGACTTTTTTACATTTTCTCTAGCAAATCCAAAAACTGTCACCATCAGTGCAGTGACAACCGATGATACAGTTATTGGACTGTTTAACAATGCTGGGACTTTACTGCAAAGTGACGACGACAGTGGCCCCGACTTTGGATCGTTAATCACCGCTTCATTAAGTGCAGGTACATACTCCATTTCAGTGAGTAAATATGCGTTCTTTCCTGAAGACGGCGGAACTTTCTCTGGCTCTAGTGACAGCACCTCTACTCCTTATACGCTAGGAGTCAGTTTGGCATAAGAGCGTTGTCAATTTCAGGGCAGATTTTTATCATGTCCGGGTAAATTTTGATGAAGAAAATCATGAATAAGACTAAATCATCCAACCAAGTTCAACGCAGATTTATCGGGAAGTTTGCTCTAAAACAGTGCTTTTTCGCTGCTAAAACCCTGTTATTTACAATAGTTCTATTAAGTCATGGCACTACTAGAGTAAATGCTGCACCTGAAGCCCTGCGTTCTGATATTAGGATTCGCAATATTATCAATACGATATCAGTCTCCCCTTCTGTGCGGATTGTAAAAGATCCACGAAACAATACCCTTTATTACCTCAAAGAGAATGGTGAGATTTATCGACTCAATTTAGTCTCCTCTACCAGTACACTCGTGTACAATTCTAGTAATCATAATGTCAGTAAGACTCAAGGTATAGCCATTGGCCCTAACGGCACAATTTATTTGGTTGGCAATGCAGACCTTGTAAATAACCAGACTAAAGCAATTATTGTTAAAGGCGTAATTAATTCGGTAACAGGACAGCGTACTTGGTCAGTCTTAGCTAAAAGTGCAGGCTATCCCAAAAGTAAAACAGCTTATGACCATCGCTTTAACGGCGTGATTGTTAGCCTAGATGGTAACTTTATCTATGTGAATAGCGGTTCTCGTACCGATCATGGTGAGGTTCAGTCTGTTGATGGTTTATATCCCAATACTCGCGAAGTCGGATTAACCGCCTGTATACTCCGTCTTCCTACTAGTGGTAGAAATCTCTTTCTTGCAAACAATCGAGCAACCTTAAAGACCGCTGGCTATATTTTTGCAGAAGGAATACGCAATACTTTCGATATGGCCTTTGCACCAAATGGGGATTTATTTGGCACAGAAAATGGCCCCGATCGCGACATGTCAGAAGAATTAAATTGGCTACGTTTGGGTGGCAATTATGGCTTTCCGTGGCGTATTGGTGGGACAGACAATCCACAACAATTTCCCAATTATAATCCTGCCAATGACCGATTGTTAGACCGTAGATTTAACGCTGTTCAAAAGGGCTACTATCGTAACGATCCAACCTTTCCTGTTCGACCTGCTGGAAACTTGATTGAACCAATTCCTAATCTTGGCCCAGACGCAGATAGTTACCGCGATCCTCTAGATGGCAGAGTCAAAGATGCCAGTGTTCTGGGGCAAAGTTTTAGCACTTTTACAGCACACCGTTCTCCTTTGGGCTTAGTTTTTGATACACAAGGAGTAATGAGTCCAGAATTTAACAGAGATGGATTCGTATTGGGTTGGACACCAGGCGACGCCACCGGCGAAACAATAGCAGGCCCATTTAAAGATCCCGGTCAAGACCTGCTGCATTTAAAGTTAACTAAAATAGGAACTACCAACTATAGACTTAACGCCACACGTATTGTCAAAGGTTTTAGTAATCCTGTTGATGCTGAGATTATCGGCAATAAGATTTATGTTCTAGAATATGGTGGAAATCAAGGAATTTGGGAAATATCTATACCAACGAACTAAAGCCGATTGGGAATTATTGCACTTTTGTCTAACGCAAAAAGAGCAATAATGCTATAATAGGATAGGGAATTTGATAGAATTTCCCTTACTTATGGCATTTGAATCTGGATATAGATACTCAAGTGTCTAAATAAATATCTGGAGAGGTGTCCGAGCGGTTCATGGTGACGCACTCGAAATGCGTTTTGGGGAAACTCAACGGGGGTTCGAATCCCCCCCTCTCCGTTCAAAAAGATTACTAAACAATTAAACAAATAGATGCTCTTTTCCTTGACAGTAAGTATATATCATTACTTACGGGGGAGACGGGATTATGTTTCCGTATTTACTTAGTCAAATATTTCCCAAAAAAAACTAAAATATACACCGCCAGTACATATTTTTGGGCTAAACTAATGCCATCGTGTGAGGAGTTAAGGATGGTAAATCGCAGCCTGGGGCGAGTACTCTCATTTAGTTGTATCAGCGTTTGTTTATATCTAGGTATTAGTATAGGAGTCATTATCCGGCTTGGGCAATCGCAGCGATTAAACGCTGCTACTAAACCTACCAAGTCTGTAGCATTTTCAGCTATTTCTAAACTTACGCCATCAATAACAAAACAAAAAACCTTTCCAAATACTATTACCATTAAAGCCGTTGGAGATATTATTCCTGGCACTAATTTTCCTAACTATAGATTACCCCGTTTTCGAGATCAATTATTACCAAAGTCAGTGAGAACTCACTTGCAAGGATCTGATATTTTATTTGGTAATTTTGAAAGTAGTCTAACTAATTATCCCTACAGTGCTAAAGATATTAGTCGAGGACAAGTGTTTGCTTTTCGCTCTCCACCGACATACGCCCAGCTATTTGCTAAGGCTGGTTTTAATGTGTTTAATATGGCGAATAACCATGCAATGGACTTTGGGCTAGTAGGCTTCAAAGATACAAAGAAAAATCTTGAGGCTGCGGGCATTGCAACATTAGGTCATAAAAATCAAATTCTTTATTTGGAAGCTAACAATATTCCCGTAGCAATGATTGGGTTTTCTCCTTATGAAATGTATAATTCTATTCAGAATTTAGGGGTAGCTCAAGCACTCGTGGCAGAAGCCAAAAATAAAGCCAAAATTGTAGTGGTATCGATGCACGCTGGAGCCGAAGGAACGGGGGCACTACACGTTAAGAATCAGACAGAATTTTTTTATGGAGAAAACCGAGGTAATTCGATCGAGTTTGCTCGAAACATGATTGATGCAGGAGCAGACTTAGTACTAGGACATGGGCCTCACGTTCCAAGAGCGATGGAAATTTATAAGGGAAAAATGATTGCCTATTCTTTAGGAAACTTTTTGGGATATCGGACTTTATCTACAAATGCCCAAACAGGTGACTCAATGATTTTAGAAGTCAAACTCAATTCAGGGGGAGATTTGGTATCAAGTAAAATTATCCCTGTTCGGATGGATCGGCAGGGAATCCCTCATATTGATCGGAGTTTTGAGACTGTGAAACTTATGCGTTATTTGAATCATCAAGCTTTTCCCAAGAATCCGGTGAAGATTAATCAGAAGGGGGAAGTTGTTGTACAAAAGAGGCTTAATTCTCCCTAAATTAATTACTAATTCGTAATTTGTAATTATTGCCTCTAGTGAGAAGCAAGCTAAGTATTTAGTTAAATAGGAGTTAGCGCGGTGCTGGACTTACCGCACTACTTTGCCAAAATTCAAAATTTAACATTGACTACTTATTGTCATCTTGTGGCTTTTCCTCGAACTTCTGAACATTCTGGGGTTGACTATTAGTTGGAGAATTTTGCTTTTCTAATGTTGGTACTACTACAGCAGAAGGATCTGATTGTTTGGATTCCGTTGATGGTGCTGTTGGTATAACCACAGGCTTTGACGGACTCACCTGTTGAGGGGAGGCAGAATCTTGACTAGGAGTGGGTAAGTTATTGTGTGGTACTGGTGCGGGGGAAGCCTTTCGAGATGAGCGGATTGCCCTTAGTTTCTCTACTAGGGAGGGTGTGGGGGAAACACTAGGCGAAGGTTCAAAATTGCCGCGTTGTGATTCTACTGTCGGGTTGGGGCTGAAAGATTCTTCTGGGGAAGAACGACGATTGCGACGGCGCGACTTGGAATTAGAGACGGGTGCTGATTGGGTTCTCTCTTCACCCGGAGGTGAGGATGTACTATCGAAGTTAGGTACTTTTGCACCTGGTTCTGGAGTTGGCTGTTCAAAAAGTGGCTTTGTGGTTGGCTGTTGCTGAGATTTGGGTAATATACTCGTGATTCCAAAACCTGCTGTAGCAGCAACTAGGGCTACACCTATACCAATCAATACCTGAGATGACCTCAGCTTTTTAGCCAGTAAAGTTTCCTTAGCCATGCCTGGGTTGCCCAAAGCTGATGGTCTATAAAGAGAATTTTGGGCAGTTTTCCCAATTATAGTTGCTGCCTGCTGGGCAGATAAATTGACAGTTGGCACTGCGTAAGTGGGTAAGACTTGCGGTGTCAGATTCATTCCATTTCCAGGTAGCAATTGCAGCCACTCGGCAACTGTTGCTGGCCGAAAACGAGACTCCACCGCCATCCCGCGCATTACTGCCTGGTTGACAGCAGCACTCAAATGTGGTTGCAATTCGCGGGGGGAAGGCATTTGCTCGCGATCGCGTAATAATGCTGGCATGGGAACTTGGGCTGTCAATAGTGCATACAAGGTTGCTGCTAAACCATAAACATCCGTGGCGGGTGTGCGTGGCGCTTGTGTCAAGTACTGCTCGATGGGAGAATAACCTTCAGAAACCAAGCCTGTATGAGTCTGCCTAACACCACCATTAAATTCTCTGGCAATGCCAAAATCAATTAGTATTACTTCCTGGGTTCCTTGACGAAGGATAATGTTATCTGGTTTGACATCTCGGTGTAACAAACCGTTGTTATGTACTACTTGCAACGCTGCCCCAATTTGCCGGATGTAATGAATTGCTGTTGCTTCTGGCAAAGTTATCCCTGGTAATACAAATGCGTCTCCCAAGGTTTCGCCAGGGATGTATTCCATCACCATGTACGGCAGTCCAGCTTCCACAAAAAAGTCACTAACTCGGACTATATTTGGGTGGATACACGTAGCTAATCGTCTGGCTTCATCCTGGAATTGTCCCTCGAATTTGGCAAAATCAGGATGTTGTCGCAGCCGTTCATTGATGGTTTTCATCACCACCTCCTGATCCAAGTAGTGATGCGTAGCTTTAAACGTAATGCCAAAGCCACCACGCCCTATTTCTTGAATTAGGGTGTATTTTCCATCCTGCAAAATTGTGCCTGCTAACATAAAGAGTTCTGAGTCCTGAGTGAGCAGATAAGTAGCGATTCCTGAGTCTTGAGGAATTTCCCAAAAATTTTCCCATATTTTTACAGGGCAGGGTTCTTGCCTGTCTATTTTACGGGATGATTTAGTTGTTGAAATTCCTGAAGTGAGAAAGACCTCCCCATGATCACAACAGTTTTATCTTTCTCAGATGATAACGCGGGAGTGCGGCAAGCCTAAAGCAGAAGATGGGTTACACATCCTCTGGAACTAAGTACTGGGGAAGAAAATATGAGTAATATTTAGTTGGGTTCTGAATCTGAGTTCAAATTTTCCAGTCTCTAGGAACCAGTTCAGGCTATTCTTCTCGAAGATAATTAGCGAGATTTTCACGGATAGCGATCGCATTAATTTAACTTTATAGTGCGATCGCTCGGTTGCTTTTTTGGATTAAATGGTTGCAGGTTACAATAACAGATAACTATAACTCTCTTGCTCAGAACAGTGTATGAAGTTCAATGTAATACTCGACCGTGATGAAGATGGGGTTTGGATTGTTGAGTGCCCCAGTATTCCTGGTTGTATTAGTCAAGGTCAGACAAGAGAAGAAGCCCTAGAAAATATTAAGGACGCGATCGCAGCTTGTCTTGAGGTTCGTGCAGAATTTGGTTTACCACTTACTGTAGAGACCGATCAAGTAGAGGTTACAGCGTAATCATGCCATCTGCCCTTCCGGTTCTCAATGGGCGTGAAGTTGTCCATTGCGTAGTCTTATCCGTACTGCTGGACTTACAGTTAATGAATTCATTGCCGCCATCTAATCACGTAGTCAGCTATTTTAGATAAATCAGCAAATTCAACCCCGGAATTGTACGCGAAAGTGTCCACAAAACCAGCGTAATGTAAATTAAACCCAAACTCCATTGATACCAAGCAAGTGCAGAGATAATACCTGGTAAGTGTTCGTCTCGCAGACGAATGTCGTTAAATCCTAATTTAACTAGGTTGTTGAGACTAAAATCATAGTAGTTGAGCCAATTCCAACGGCGATCGCACAATAAGGGCATATATCGTTCCCGAAATGTCTGATTCCTTGGTATCACTGGCAAACGCCCAATCAATAATCGTAACTGGCGAAATGTGCCGTCTTCTGTGAAATAAGAAACATTCATTAAATTGTGATAGCGCCCTTGTTGGTAAAGTCGGATCAATAAAGCCATTGGCACGGGGACAATAATTATAAAAAGACACCCTAATGTCAGCCAAGGTTGTGCAGCATTCCGAAAGATCGCTAGTAAGCTGAAGAATTCTAAAACGCTAAAACTGACTAATATCGAAATGGTTTCGTAAACTGTGGGAATAATTGGTATGGGATGCAGCCGACGATAGCGATCTACTAGCCAAAACAATAAGCCGAAATAAGCGATCGCTAATCCTCCCACACCAAAAACTAACCAAAAATTTGTCCCATAGCCACTCAATAACAGCAGTACACTCAACGCCAACCAACTCCAAGCTAGCAGTAGCCACCCACCAATAGAAAGGGTTTCGCCAACAATTAAGCGATCGCTCAGTTGAGTATATTTTTCTAAATCGATGTCTGCTATGGTGAGTAACTCACTACTGTTACGAAAGGATTTTAGCAGACGACGCTGGGCGATCGCTTGGGCTTGGGGTGCAGAAAAACCTAATTTAATCAAACTTGCGACACTTGCACTATTAATATTTGTAGCCGTCAGACGACGGCCAAACTCTATTAATCGCAGTCGTTGTTTGGTATATTCCAGTTCATTAGCATCGGCAACTTGCTGTTGCTGACGGAAGTTTTGCCCCAAATTTCGCAAGATATTTTGATTACCTTGTAATGTTGGGATGCAGAACATCTTACCAATCTCACCGGGATTACCTAAAATTTTCGCTTGGTTGGAATTAAAAGTTAAACCAGATACACTTAAACAAGCTTCTGTACCAAACCTCGCATCGCTAAAATCTGCTTGGTTAAGAATATTCGCACCTTGGAGATTTACCAATTGGTTAAACTCCGCTTCTCGGAAGCTGACAGCTTGCTCAAAAGTCGCTTCTGTTAAAAAGAGAAACTGATTAAAATCCGCTTTAGTAAACTGGACTTGATTGGCAAAATCCACATCCGAAAAATCAGCATTTCCTTGCCACTGCACATTATTGAATTTAGCCAACTGTTTAAAATTTGCTTGGTTGAAGTTGGCAACTTTTTCAAAGATACTATTTTGAAAATCAGCGAATTCCTGAAATTTTATTTTTTTGAAATTAGCTTTCTCAAAAAAAATACTGCCCTGAAAATTGCTTGGTTGCTTGAAGATAGCACTGGTGAAACTAACGGGACGAGCGAATCTGCTTTCAGTCCAATTAGTGGATTGGAGAAAAGTTGCACCTTGGGCATCCACAGACTGAAGAAAAAATGTATTAGAGAACTTCACTTCCCCATTGAAGCGAGTTTGCACCAGTGTTAAGACACCACGAAAAACAGCGATTTCACTGGCGGGGGTTGACTCTGTTCCTAAGAGCGATCGACAATCTTTCGAGTTGGGTAAAGAAATTGCAAGTGACTCTAGACAAACAAAGCGCAAACGTTCTAGTTCTTTTTGTTCAGTAGCGGTGAAAATGGGAGCAATGGCTTTTGCATACAATGGTGTTCTTAAACCCAAATCGCTGCCCACAAAATCCCCCAAAATCAAAGTATAACTGAGGTCTAAACCCAGAGGTTTCGCACCTAGTTCTTTTCGCAGCAATTGGTAAAAAACATCACGAAAGCTAGCGTTTTCTGGCCGCAAATCAATCACCATTTTCTGCAAATCTATAGTTAGATTGCCTTCGCGGAGTGTCGGAGTACGCAGTCGTTCTTGTAATAATTCTAGAGTTAAGGGTGTGCGTTCTGGTTGTGCTGCCCAAACAGGTAGGGGGAGGAAGAGGAGAAGAATTAAAACGCAAAGGAACGCATTCGCAAAGCGTCTGTCTGCGACACGCTGCGCGAACGCAGAGAAGTAAAGCGCAGAGGTACGCAGAGAAAACCCTCTGTGTACCTTTGCGTTTAACCTCTGCGTGCCTCTGCGTTGAAAAAATAAATTATGCAAATTGTTCGATCATTCATTGCTAATTAGCAGAACAATTTTACCCGCTACAGACCCGCTTTCAATCAGTTGGTGTGCCTTAGCCGCTTCTTTTAAAGGAAACTTGTGGCTAACATGGATTTTTAACTTGCCCTCATCGATCCAAGTGGCAGATTGTTCGAGAATTTCTGCATGATGCTGGAGACTCTCTTCTAATCCTAGCAACGCTGGTGTCAACATTAATTCTAAACCAATGCGGAGATTGCGTAGTCTCGCAGTTTTCCAAATAGTATTGGCATCTGGTTCCAGAATCGTCACAATATCGCCATAGACTCGCACTGCGGGGAAAGTTTTGTGAAAGGTTTCGCCGCCTACGGTATCAAAAGCTAAGTCTACACCTTCGCCGCCTGTCCAATCTAATATCGCTTGCACAAAGTCGGTTTGTTTGTAAAAAATTACATGATCGGCACCGAGTTCTTTGACGAAATTAGCTTTTTCTTCAGAACCCACTGTAGTGGAAACAGTAGCACCTTTGAGTTTCGCCAATTGAATTGCTACATGGCCGACACCACCAGCACCCGCATGAATCAAAACCCTTTCCCCAGGTGACAAGCGTCCCCGTTCATATAGAGCTTCCCAGGCAGTGATTAACGCCAAAGGCGCTGCTGCTGCTTCGGCAAAGGAGATAGACGCGGGTTTACGTGCGACAAACCGCTCATCCAAAACGGTATATTCAGCGTAATTGCCTTGGTGTGCGCCTAAGCCACCATAGCAAAAATATACCTCGTCGCCTGGGCGAAAACGCTGAACGCCAGCACCCACCGCCTCGACAATACCCGCACCATCACATCCTAAAATTGTTGGCGTGCGATCGGGGTAGAAAGTACCTCGACTACGAAGTTTAGTGTCAATGGGGTTAATGCCAGCCGCTACTAAACGTACTAAAAGTTCAGTATTCTCAACAGGAACAGCAGGGTTTGGTACATCCTGTATTTGCAGAACTTCGGGACTGCCTGCTGCTGTCATCAAGACTGCTTTCACAATTCTTTCCTCCTGCCTTTAGATGCACGTTCTTATGCAACTTTAGCGCAATAGGGTAGATACACAGCGATGTTTGAGGGAAAACTGCGATCGCACTCATTAACGCGATCGCTACTTATTCTAATCACAATACCCCTTGACTATTTGTTACAAATTTCGGTTATATAACCTGCGATACGATCTTTAATAGATTGACTTTTATTTCATGTATCTTTATCTTTTTACCACATTCTGGTAAAGCAATAGTGTAAATACGTTCTGATGATGTTGCTGATTAATCAGTCAATAGGGACAATCTCGTAAAAACAAATATCTTGAGTACTTATTACATTGTTTGAAGTTATGTAGCCTTTTGATTACGGCCTATCAACCACTGCGGTAGACTATGCGTTGATTATGATTCTTTCGCAGAGAAGAACACTCGAAAGGAGCCGTTTATTCAATGTCTCATTCCGTAAAAATCTACGATACCTGCATTGGCTGCACCCAATGCGTCCGCGCTTGCCCTACTGATGTACTTGAGATGGTTCCTTGGGATGGCTGTAAAGCTGCTCAAATTGCCTCTTCACCCCGTACAGAAGACTGTGTAGGCTGTAAGCGTTGCGAAACCGCTTGTCCCACCGACTTTTTGAGCATCCGGGTTTACCTGGGCGCTGAAACAACTCGCAGTTTGGGTCTAGCTTACTAAAAAGCTGAGTGCTGATCGGAGTGCTGAGTGCTGAGTCCTAAGTGCTGAGATAAAAAGAAGTAAATCAGAAATACAATTTTTTGGTTCTTTACTCGGAACTTGGAACTCGGAACTTGGCACTCAAGACTTTTAAGTGTCTCAATCAGGAAGCACTTTTAGCAAGCATCGTACAGTGGACACTGCCCGCTTTACGAAATCGTAATTTTAGATTGGGGATATAATCTCTGGGTATCTAAATCCTAGAAGCCGTATTTTTCCCGTCAGCTTTTAACCTGACGGTTAATCAGTTGTAAAACCCTAAAATCCATAACAATACCTAGTGGTAGAGGGAGTATTTACTCCCTTTTTTCTTTGCAAAACGTCCACTTTATGCTACCTACTATACTGGATTTAATCATCCTGAAAAAAAAGTGGTGTGAACAATGTGCGGAATTGTTGGATATATAGGCACTCAAGCGGCGACAGAGATTTTACTGGCTGGGCTGGAAAAACTAGAGTACAGGGGCTATGATTCTGCTGGAATCGCCACTATTTGGGAAGGTGAGGTAAATTGTGTGCGGGCAAAGGGCAAACTCCATAACCTGCGTTCTAAGCTCGAACAAATAGAAACTCCTGCCCAAATTGGTATTGGTCATACACGCTGGGCAACTCATGGTAAACCAGAAGAGTACAACGCCCATCCCCATTTGGATACGGCAAAGCGAGTGGCGGTTGTGCAAAATGGCATTATCGAAAACTACCGCGAGTTACGCGAGGAACTCAAAGCCAAAGGACACATATTTCTTTCTGAAACCGATACCGAAGTTATTCCCCATTTAATAGCCGAATTTTTAAAGAATCTTTCCCCCTCATCTTCCTCATCTCCCTTCCTAGAAGCAATTCGCCAAGCTGTTAACCACCTAAAAGGAGCGTTTGCACTTGCAGTTGTTTCTGCTGATTTCCCCGATGAATTGATTGTTGTCCGCCAGCAAGCGCCTTTGGTAATTGGTTTTGGGCAAGGGGAATTCTTTTGTGCCTCTGATACGCCTGCGATCGTTGCCTACACCCGTGCGGTGCTACCTTTAGAAAATGGCGAAATTGCCCGCCTCACTCCTTTGGGCGTTGAGATTTACAATTTTGCTGGCGACAGGTTGAAAAAACAACCCCGACTGCTCAACTACAATCCGGCAATGGTTGAAAAGCAGGGCTTCAAACACTTCATGCTCAAAGAAATCCATGAGCAACCAGGGGTAGTAAGAGCTAGTTTAGACGCTTACTTTAATCCAGCCGAATCTACCGAATCGCCAATCAATCTTGGTTTACCTGGAGATTTCTACAACGATTTAGAACAAATTCAGATCCTCGCCTGTGGTACTAGTTGGCACGCAGCATTAATCGGAAAATATTTACTCGAACAATTAGCAGGAATTTCCACTCAAGTACATTATGCTTCTGAGTATCGCTATGCACCATCACCCGTGACGGCTAACACGTTGATTATCGGTGTTACCCAATCGGGCGAAACTGCTGATACCTTAGCAGCTTTGACGATGGAAAAAGAACGTCGGCAGGGGAAAGAACCCAAATATCAAGCGCGACTACTGGGTATTACCAATCGCCCCGAAAGTAGCCTTGGTCATTTAGTGCCGCACGTTATCAGTACCCTAGCGGGAATTGAAATTGGGGTAGCAGCAACGAAAACTTTTACCGCCCAACTGATGTCATTTTATGCTTTGGCATTGGATTTAGCGGCTCGTCGTCAGACAGTTTCAAAAGATACATTAGATCAAATTATTAGTGGGTTGCGGCAGATTCCCAAAGAAATTGAGGCAACTTTGGAAAGTCAGGAACGTTTAACCGAACAGTTAGCCCACGAATTCGCCGAAACCCAAGATTTCATTTTTATAGGAAGAGGAATTAACTTTCCTATTGCTTTAGAAGGGGCATTGAAATTAAAAGAAATCAGCTATATTCACGCCGAAGGATATCCGGCTGGAGAAATGAAACACGGGCCCATTGCACTTTTAGATGCGAAAGTACCTGTGGTGGCGATCGCAATCCCTGGTAGTGTTTACGAAAAAGTTATTTCTAATGCTCAAGAAGCCAAAGCCAGAGATTCTCGGTTAATCGGCGTGACTCCCGTCAACGATGGCGAAGCTGCGGAAATCTTTAACGATCTTCTTCCCGTCTCTCATGTGGAAGAATTACTTTCTCCGATTCTGACAGTAGTTCCTTTGCAATTATTGGCTTATCATATTGCCGCCCGTCGCGGTTTAGATGTCGATCAACCTCGTAACCTTGCTAAAAGTGTTACTGTAGAATAGTATAATTTCATGCTTAAAAAATATAAGTATAATGGCTTCTGAAGAACTTAAATGGCTTGCAGAAGCCATTTTTATAGCAATAATAATCAGTATAATATATTGATTAATACTTAAGTAAGTATTCGCTGGATTTGCAGTAAAGGGTAAAATTATCCAAATGCGATCGCTTCCTTGAAAGGATAGCTGTAATACCGCCAGATTGGGAGTGGCAACCCATCAAGCGGGAAACACCTGTGCGCGTTAACACAGATAGAGGATTGCGATTTCAACCTATTCCCAGCCTTCTCACAACCATGTTGCACGGGAAAAAATGCTTAATTAACTCTGGAAAAACAGAGCAGGAAATTCAATGGCGGAAAGTACAAGGAGGCGGTTGCAGTAAGGTTGGACTCTACTTAGTTAGTAAGCCGTTTAAAGCGAATTACACGGATAAAAATGGCAAGGAAAGAGAAGGTTATTTTGCTTAATGCCTATTCCCATTGAAAATGACGCTCATTACAGCGCTTCCGGCTATTATGCAATACAGTTTTTCTCCTCGTCCTCTCCTATCAAAGCTTTTAGATTTGAGAATGTACCTCATAGCTGCTGTAAGTGCTGTATCGAGCAGATTTACTTCTAGTGGCGTCTCCAGTCTCAAGTTACTTTTGCTAGCGTAGTGATATAGAGTTTATCGCTTCCCAGTAAGCAGCTGAAAGCAAAAGGATTAATATGGCTCATTTAAATCAGCGTCGTCCCCAAAATGTCAACGGCGATTTTTATGTAGATACTACCTGTATTGATTGTGATACCTGTCGCTGGATGACTCCTGAAGTTTTTTCTCGTGTTGATGAACAGTCGGCGGTTTATCATCAACCAACCAACGAGGCGGAAAGATTAGCAGCACTTGAAGCACTTTTAGCTTGTCCTACTAGTTCTATTGGCACAGTTGAGAAACCAAAAGATATCAAAGTTGCTCAAGAAAAGTTTCCCATATTAGTAGCAGAAAATGTTTACCACTGTGGCTATCATTCTGAAAAATCTTACGGTGCTGCTAGCTATTTAATTCAACTTCCAGAAGGTAATATTTTGGTGGATTCTCCCCGGTTTACGCCGCCTTTAGTTAAGCGTTTAGAAGAACTGGGGCCAATTCGTTATATGTATCTAACTCATAAGGATGATGTGGCAGATCATCAAAAGTTTGCCGAGCATTTTCAGTGCGATCGCATCCTCCATACTGATGATATTACTGCGGATACTCGCAATGTGGAAATACAGCTAACTGGTTCTGAACCATTTGCCTTGACTCCAGATTTATTAATTATTCCAGTTCCCGGTCACACCAAAGGACAAACAGTCCTACTTTATAAAAATAAGTTTCTCTTCACTGGCGACCATCTCGCTTGGTCAGAAAGCTTGCACCAACTGGCTGCATTCCACGGTTTCTGCTGGTATTCTTGGTCAGAACAGACTAAATCAATGCGTAATTTGGCTAATTACTCTTTTGAATGGGTGCTACCAGGTCATGGACGAAGGTTTCATGCCGATCGAGAAACGGTTCGCCAGCAGATGCACAAGTGTATTGAGTTAATGGAATCTTTGGATTGACATTAAAAAATAACTGACTTTTCACGTTATCTAAAAAAACCTAACCCCCTTCCCAACGCGAAAAGCGGTAAAAGTCAAAGTCTCTCTCCTTTTAGGAGAGAGATTTAGAGAGAGGTCAAACTATATTGCATACAAACCAGCGATCGCTATAACCTGGGTTTTACCACCCTTTTAACCAAACACGGATTATGAAAAAGCTGATCAACAAGCCGGAAGACTTTGTGCGGGAAAGTCTAGAAGGTATGGCGGCGGCTCATTCTGATTTAATTAAACTGAACTACGATCCGACTTTTGTCTATCGAGCCGATGCACCAATACAGGGTAAGGTAGCAATTATTTCTGGTGGTGGCAGTGGACATGAACCAATGCACGCTGGCTTCGTGGGCAAAGGAATGCTGGATGCAGCTTGTCCTGGCGAGGTTTTCACTTCACCAACTCCCGACCAAATGCTAGAAGCCGCAAAGCTTGTAGATGGAGGTTCAGGTATCCTTTATATCGTCAAAAATTACAGTGGCGATGTCATGAACTTTGAGATGGCAACGGAGTTAGCCCGTAGTGAAGGCATTCGATCGCTAAATATTTTGATTGATGACGATGTAGCAGTGAAAGATAGTCTTTATACCCAAGGACGGCGGGGTGTCGGAACAACAATCCTGGCGGAAAAAATTTGTGGCGCGGCGGCTGAGGCTGGGTATGATTTGCCACAAATAGCGAATTTGTGTCGCCGGGTAAATCTGAATGGGCGGAGTATGGGAATTGCTCTAACATCCTGTACAGTCCCGGCTAATGGAACGCCGACATTTGAATTGAGCGATCGCGAAATCGAATTAGGTATCGGTATTCACGGTGAGCCAGGAACAGAGCGTACAGCCATCAAACCAGTAGACGAGATTACCGAAATTTTGACGCGATCGCTCCTTGAAGATACAGCATACAGCCGCATACTCCGCGAGTGGGATGAAGACAAAGAAGAATGGGTAGATTTAGAACTAACAAATCTCCCATTTACCAAAGGCGATCGCTTGTTAGCTTTTGTCAATAGTATGGGTGGAACCCCGATTTCCGAACTGTATCTTGTTTATCGCAAACTCGCCCAAATCTGCGAACAGCAAGGATTGCAAATTGTGCGAAACTTGATAGGCCCTTACATCACATCTCTAGAAATGCAAGGTTGTTCCATTACCCTGCTGAAATTAGATGATGAGATGATCCGGCTATGGGACGCACCAGTAAAAACGCCAAGTTGGCGCTGGGGAATTTCATAATTACGTTAGCGTAGCGGTAGCAACGTAGGAGCGTCATTACAAATTATGTTGAGTCAAACGCAGATATTGCAATGGTTGCAGGCTTATGCAACCGAGATAGAGCAGAATAAAGCATATTTGACAGAATTAGACGCTGCGATCGGAGATGCTGACCACGGAATCAATATGGATCGCGGCTTCAAAAAGGTAAGCGCTCAGTTACCAACTCTTACAGACAAAGACATCGCCAGCATTCTCAAAGCTGTGAGTATGACCTTAATTTCTTGCATTGGCGGTGCTAGTGGCCCTCTTTATGGCACCTGGTTTTTACGAGCCAGTACAGCAGTAGTTGGTAAACAAGAATTAACAGAACAAGATATTTTAGGACTACTCCAAGCAGGCTTAGACGGTGTGCGACAACGCGGTAAAGCGCAACTAGGAGACAAAACGATGATTGATGTGCTATCTCCTGCTGTAGCCGCTTTTAGGCAAGCTGTAGAAGAAAATAAGGGGACACTGGAAGCTATGCAAGAGGCTGTAGCAGCAGCCCAAAATGGGTTGCAGGAAACTATACCAATGCAGGCGAAAAAGGGACGGGCTAGCTACTTGGGTGAACGGAGTATTGGACATCCAGACCCAGGAGGGACTTCTGCTTATTTGATGTTGAAAAATTTACTAGCTGTATTGGAAAGTTCTAGGGAATTTTGAATTGAAATTTTTAGCGGTTTTCGTATGGACAAACTATCAAAAATAATAATTAACCACAACTCAATATATTATATTTAACTCATTCAATAAATGCTTCTTGAAGAGTAAATGCAAATTATCTAGCAGTCGTGTCCAGTGTATCTATGCTAAAAAACATCGAATTTACATAATCGAATTAAATAAATATAACTCTTGTGGGGTGGGCATCCTGCCCGCCCAGTTTATGCAAGTTTATTTGTGGAACAGCTTACTTTTCTACTGCATAGTCTAACACCATGCACCAATAAATTGAACAGCGTATGAAAATTTGGAATAAAAATAGTAACGAACATGGCATCTTTGGAATCGAATGAAATTACCGCCATTGAAGTAGATAATGTCAGGTTTGAAACTGTAGTATCGGCAAGTGCTGTAACCATCCCTGAAGCCAGGCGTGGTGTTTTTACTTCTATACAGCTTGGTATTCGGATTACCAATAATACGCAAAAACCCTTTTACTTTTCATCCAATGTTTATTCGATATTTCCAGAAATGATAGCACCAGATGGTCAAGTGATGGTAACAGGTTTGCACTCTGAACGAATTAACCCACCAATTGAATCTGATTATATGTTGGTAGCGCCAGGAAAATCAGTAACTTTTGTTTGTGATGCCTTTCTTTTTTGGATACAGAACCGAAAGAAAAAGCGTGACCGAAAGCTAACTTTTAACATCCCGTTTCCATTTGATGATATTTATGTTTTTCGCCCAGTGTATCCAGGTTTATATCAATTTCACTTCAAGTATCGTAATTCTCGTGAAGGTATGGAGGAATATAATAACTGGATTGAACCAATAATATTACAAACAATATTACAAAATATTTGGACTGGAGAGATACTAACTCCGTTTGTGGATATTCAATTAGTAGAGTCATCACCTTAAGTCATGAGGATAGAAAATATGACAGTAAGCGTACTGTAGACATTGCCTAAGAACTCAAATTTATCTAATTATCTGATTCACAACAGATGCACTCTGAATACGCCATTTACCTCGTTCTCGAATCAAATCATATCTAACTCGCAAATTCTCGTTAGAAGACTTTTGAAACTGACCATTTTCATATAACTGTGTCGCTTCCTTCACCGTAGCTACCACTGCGGCACGATCTGCAAATAACTCAATTTTCTCTACAGATTCCACCTTCATACTATGATCGTACTTGCGGTAGCGGTTGTCTGTCTTATCTTGTTGAGCAATCAGCCGCCATTGAGACAAAGCGGAACCAGTTAAAATATTCTCTAAATTATTGATATTATGATTCGGCCCTAAAGCTTCGGCTTTGGTAGATAGCCAATTCTGAATAACTTCTTCTGCCGTTGCATCTGTTAAAGGGCCATCTGTTGGTTGTGGTTTACTACCTGGAGGGGGAATAAGTGTTGGTGGTTCATTTATTTGTATAAACAATTGTGAAACAGGTGGAGTTCGTGTAGGAAAAAACAGATTTTTTAACCATCCAAAAGTTGTTGTGGCTAACACCCAGAAAACTAATAGACTCACCAAAGAAATAAATACTCTCCATACCAGCCGTGTTTTCCCTTCGATGGTGTTAGCAAAGGTTCGCCGCCGCCGGGGACGACGCGAATGAGGACGATTATCTGGTACGCGTACTCGGCTAGCAGATGGAGTCGGTTTTCTCCGGCGACGCTTTTGATTATGATTGGGTGTAGCACTTTTAGCTGAACCGTTCAAATGCTCCTTTGTGCCTCTACTCATCCGTTCAGCAGCAGGAACCTCTGATTTTACACTCTCTGATGAACTCCATATAGGAGGTGGTGAGAAATTTGAATATTCAGGTGTTTCTGGCAAATCTAGGTCAGGTATTCTGTTGTGATTAAATTTCCCGGAATTCCTAGTTGAATTATTAGGGAAAGGCGAATTATTGGTCTGCGGCTTGGTAAAATATTGGGGGTTAATTACAGCCCATTCATTAGTTGTTTCTGCATCCGTTGGCAGTGCTTCTAAATAAGCTTGTACCTGTTGGTTAGCAAAGTAATCTTTTAGAAAAGCTTGCTGGTTTGCTAAATCTCGAAAATGGGGAAATACTTCGTGTTGCAACCACTGTTCTGCATATAAACACAGCCCTGGTAACAAATCTGGAGAGTCTTGAGATTTTTCGCGAATAAAAGCTAAAGCTTCGTACTCTTGACTAAGTTCTAAAACACGGGTTGCTTCTTCAGTTTGTCCTAAGAGTAAAGCACATAGCGACTGTTCTAAATGGACATCTTGGCGCTTACCCAGACGTATGAGCATTTGCCTTGCTTGACGAATTAAAGCCGGTTGCCGTTGAGCAAATCCCCGTGCTATCAAGGCATAAACAGCTAAGTAAGTGGCAACAGCAGAATTACGTTTGCTTTGGGCTTCAAATAACTTGTGCTGTTCTGCGACTGTTAAGTGGTTGCGTAACTGCTGGATAAAACGCAGAAAGTCATCTATATTTAAACCAGAGTCATCATTGTTCGTGCCATCAATTCCGCCACGATCTTCTAAGAGATTTTGTAATAATTCTAAACCTTGGCTGCGTTCGGCAGTTTTCTCTTGAGGTAGTGCCAACAACTCCAAAATTCGATATGGCCGCAATTTGTAAAGATCCGCCTGAATTTCCGCCTGGACACTGGTGAACAACCCTTCGCGTACTAACAGTTCTTGACCAGTTTCTAAGGATATGGCGGCATTTTCGTAGTGACCTTGTTGCCACTGTTCGCGACCTAATTCTAGACAAGCAAGGGCAACAGTGAGAACAACATCGGGATGTTCAGCACTTTCGTGTATTTCTTCGTCTGCTAAATTATTGCTTTTTCTTGCACTTGTAGCACCATTTTTATTTACTAGGTACGGACGACCTAGTTTGAGTACAAGTTCGTATTCCCCCAACTCCTGCAAAATTAATAAAGCGCCAACTAATTCATCTTGGGTAATTTCGATCCCCAGACTTTGGATGTCACTACCCCGTTTGGTGCTTTCTGGACGATTTTCCAGTGCTACTGCGGCAGCAGCAAGGTTATCAGGGTCATAGGCGTGAGCAAGATAAAGCTGATCGTAGGTACTGCGTTGTTTTGGATCTGATAAAACCACGTAAGCTTCTTCTATGAGTTGTTTACGAGAAGAAATTGCTGCCTGAGAATACTCACGTCGAGGCAATTGTACAATGCGATCGCTGTATGCCTGCCGCAATTGTTCTTCACTTGCCGCTAACGGTAGTCCTAAAATTCGGTAGTAATCTAGCGGAATTCGCACAGCCTACTTCCCCTGCACCGTGATCAACATAATTCACCTAGAGCGTTCCAGGCCTGTAAAACCGTGCCATAACAGTGCCGTATAGAATTTACTCTACAAGTGTATATTGCAACAACTTGTTTTGTACCTTCTCGAAATTTTGAGTCACATTCTAGTACTAATTTTTTGTTTTCGCCTAGAAAGCCTCAATTTTTTGTCTTATTTCTTAGTATTTTTGTTTAACACAACTATTATCAGCCTTCGATATCACAAACCACAACTACCGCTTTTAATCACGGCATAAATGTTGTGGTTGCAAGAATCTATTGATAATTGATTTTTTCGGGACTTTCCCAGTAGAGGGTAGCAAAAATACCACTATTGAGGATTAGACCCTGATAACAGGAGAAGCAAATCATATCATAATTAACTTTTAATTACAATTACCAATTTGGGTACAAAGACTTTTGCTTCTTTTTTTTAAATTGTTAATGGATATGCAGAAAGCAACCTATCTTGATTGCTAGTCTATGAAGGGGAATATTTAGGAGTGCTGAGTTTTGAATTCTGAATTCTGAGTTCTGAGTTCTGAGTAAGACATAATACTTATGAATCTTTTTACTCAGCACTCGTTACTCAGCACGGGCTAAACCTTAGCTATCTGCTAACAGCACTGTTTAGGTGAGAGAGAAAAACCCAAAACGGTAAATATTGCCGTTAGAGTCAAATCCTCACGGGGCATGGGCTGAAAAGTTAAAAATCAAAAATTAAAACTCCAGCTATTCCCTAAGACCCTTTTTTGGTGCATAAATAAAGTTTGATTGTTGAGTCTTGCAAACGCTAGCCTGTTAAAAGCTGAGTTGTTATCAGACCAACTTATTTTAAGACTGTAACTTTAAGTTGTACAACAGGGATACTCAAAAATAATGGTTCAAGAGCGTACTTTACCCACATTTAATCCTGCTACTACGCACATTACGAAGGAAGAAGGGTTACGGTTGTATGAGGACATGGTATTAGGACGCCTGTTTGAAGACAAGTGCGCTGAAATGTACTACAGGGGCAAAATGTTTGGTTTTGTCCATTTGTACAACGGTCAAGAAGCCGTTTGCAGTGGTGTTGTCCAGTCAATGCGACCAGGTGAAGATTACGTTTGTAGTACTTACCGCGACCACGTTCATGCTCTAAGTGCGGGTGTACCAGCAAGAGAGGTAATGGCAGAATTATTTGGCAAAGCCACAGGTTGCAGCAAAGGGCGCGGTGGTTCCATGCACATGTTTTCTGCCGAACATCGCTTGCTCGGTGGCTACGCTTTTGTGGCTGAGGGAATTCCTGTAGCTGCTGGAGCGGCTTTTCAAAGCAAATACCGCCGCGAAGTGCTAGGAGATGAAAGTGCTGACCAAGTTACAGCTTGCTTTTTTGGCGACGGTGCAGCTAACAACGGTCAGTTTTTCGAGACGTTAAATATGGCAGCCCTGTGGAAACTGCCAATTCTGTTTGTGGTCGAAAATAATAAGTGGGCTATTGGGATGTCTCACGAACGAGCCACTTCCCAGCCAGAGATTTATAAAAAAGCCAGTGTGTTTAACATGGTGGGCGTGGAAGTCGATGGTATGGATGTACTAGCAGTAAGAGCCGTCGCACAAGAAGCTGTAGCCCGTGCCCGTGCAGGTGAAGGCCCAACATTAATTGAAGCACTTACCTACCGCTTCCGGGGTCACTCCTTGGCAGATCCAGATGAAATGCGAAGCAAAGCGGAGAAAGAATTTTGGTTCGCCCGTGACCCTATTAAGAAGTTAGCAGCTTATTTGCTGGAGCAAAATCTGGCGGATGAGGGAGAAATCAAAGCCATTGACCGTAAAATTCAGGATGTAATCGACGAGGCAGTTAAGTTCGCCGAAAGCAGCCCTGAACCAGACCCCAGCGAGTTATATCGTTTCGTGTTTGCAGAAGACGAGTAAATTTTGGGAATTGGGGACTGGGGACTGGGGATTGGGGACTGGGTACTGAGGACTGGGTACTGGGAAAGAGTTATTTTAATCCCCAATCCCTAATCCCCAATCCCTAATCCCTAATCCCCAATCCCTAATCCCCAATCCCTAATCCCCAATCCCCAATTAGGACTAAATTTGTGTTTAGCATTGCAGTTCAACAGCAACAGTACAAGACCTATATTCTTTCTGATGAAGCCGCTGGTTCTCAGTTGGAAGTCGTACCCGAACGGGGTGGTATCATCACTCGTTGGCGCATTCAAGGGCAAGAAATTTTCTATCTGGATACTGAACGCTTTACTAATCCTGAGTTGAGTGTCAGAGGTGGGAATCCAATTTTATTTCCTATTTGTGGCAATCTACCAGATAATACTTACACTCATAATGGTCAAAAATATACACTCAAGCAACACGGTTTTGCTCGTGAATTGCCGTGGTTAGCAACAGAGCAAAAAACTAAAGATCAAGCTAGTCTCACTATCGTTCTGAATAGCAATGAGCAAACTAAGGCTGTTTATCCTTTTGATTTTCAACTGGCTTTCACCTACGAACTTCAAGGTAATACCTTAGAAGTCCGCCAGCAGTATAAAAACTTGTCATCCACACCAATGCCCTTTTCGGCTGGTTTCCATCCGTACTTTCTATGTGGTGATAAAACTCAGCTAGAGCTTGAAATTCCCTCTCAGCAGTATCAAGACAATCAAACTAAAGAATTTCACTCCTTTGACGGCAATTTTGACTTTAGCCGTGATGAAATTGATTTTGCCTTTGGACAGCTAACGAGTCAATCGGCCACTGCGATAGATCGCAGCCGAAAGTTAAAACTCAACTTGGATTATGATGATTTCTCCACCTACCTGGTATTTTGGACAGTCAAAGGCAAAGAATTCTACTGTCTAGAGCCGTGGAGTGCCACTCGTAACTCTCTCAATACTGGTGATAACCTGACTGTGTTAGCACCAGGAGCTAGCCACACTGCATCTGTAAGGTTAACGGCAAATTTTTTCTAAACCCCTTTACAAATCTACAGATGTTTGTGCTATGATGGCAAAGTTGCGAAATGCAGCGAAAGGGTCGCTAACTCAACGGTAGAGTACTCGGCTTTTAACCGATTAGTTCCGGGTTCGAATCCCGGGCGACCCATATAGAAGCTTATTGGATTAAATAAAGGGGCGATCGCTCCTCATTTATAATTTTAGTAAAAAGCATTTGGGATACTGGGCTACCAAAGCTACTAGTTATAGGGTAGCTAAATGTACAGCAGTAGGGAGCGTGTATGAGACATAGTACAGCAGTAGGGAGCGTGTATAGGACTTTTTTATATTAACTATGACGTAAACTTTTTCAACATAGGCACACGACACTAGTTATAATTTCCTATAAGTTGAAAAAACTCTTAAGATTTAGCGTAATGATTACGCTTCTCTCAGACCGATTAGCTGACAACCACATTAGGAGGACTATCTATGGCGCTTGTACCACTGCGGCTGCTGTTGGATCACGCAGCTGAAAACGGTTACGGCATCCCAGCTTTCAACGTTAACAATTTGGAGCAGATTCAGGCAATCCTGAAGGCTGCTGTCGAGACAGATAGCCCCGTAATTTTGCAAGCTTCACGCGGCGCTCGTAATTATGCTGGCGAAAACTTCTTGCGCCATCTGATTTTGGCTGCGGTAGAAACCTATCCTCACATTCCCATTGTCATGCACCAAGATCATGGGAATGCGCCTGCTACCTGCTACTCAGCAATTAAGAACAACTTCACCAGCGTGATGATGGATGGTTCTTTAGAAGCTGATGCGAAAACCCCCGCTAGCTTTGAATACAACGTCAATGTTACCCGCGAAGTTGTAAATGTAGCTCATGCTTTGGGTGTCAGCGTTGAAGGTGAACTCGGTTGTTTGGGTTCTCTAGAAACTGGTGCTGGTGAAGCTGAAGATGGTCACGGGTTTGAAGGTACACTCGACCACTCTCAATTGCTAACCGACCCCGATGAAGCTGTTGACTTCGTAGAAGCAACCCAAGTAGATGCTTTGGCTGTTGCCATTGGCACTAGCCACGGTGCTTACAAGTTTACCCGCAAGCCGACAGGTGAAATTTTGGCAATCAGCCGCATTGAAGAAATTCATCGCCGTCTGCCTAACACCCACCTGGTAATGCACGGTTCTTCTTCTGTACCTGAAGATTTGCTAGCACTGATTAATCAATATGGTGGTGCAATTCCTGAAACCTATGGTGTACCTGTAGAAGAAATTCAAAAAGGTATTAAGAGTGGTGTACGTAAGGTAAATATTGACACCGACAACCGTTTGGCTATTACTGCTGCTGTCCGTGAAGCTTTGGCTAAAAAACCAGAGGAGTTTGACCCCCGTCACTTCCTCAAGCCTTCGATTACATACATGCAGAAGGTTTGTGCTGAACGCTATCAGCAATTTGGTACTGCTGGTAACGCCAGCAAGATTAAGCAAATTTCTTTGGAAGATTTTGCTGCTAAGTATGCTAAAGGTGAACTCAACGTTGTTACCAAAGCAGCTGCTAAAGTTTAATATTTACAGCTAATAAATAGGGGCATAGCGCTGCTATGCTCCTAAAAACTGAGGATTTTAATGTTGTCAGAAACCGGGTGTTTATCCGGTTTTTTGTTTTATAAGAAGAATTCAGAACTCAGGAGTCAGAATTCAGTATGAATTCTGTACGAGTGGGTGATAGCGCCGACGGCAAGCGAGTCCGCGATAGCGGAGCGGTAGCGAGTATTTTCGAGGCTTTGAATCTCCTTTCCCTTGAAGGGAAGCGGGGTTAGGTCTGTATTCCATGCAATTGAAAACCGCTATATTTGCAAAAGAAACTGATATCTAAAGTGGCTAATCTTCTGTTTTGGGAGTTATCAAGAGCGATCGCACTTAGTTCCGCATTATTGAGTAATTAAATTTTACCCTCAAAAAACCTTAACCGAATCGTATTGGGGGTTATTGTTTCTACGGATTGCAATTCTCACGAGTCTTTAATTACAAATTACGAATTATTTTAATCCCCTTGCGGATGTTCATCCCACAAGGTTGTTATTTCCCGTAAACTCTGATGATTGCCATTGCCCAAAATCAGATGATCTAGTACCGGAATGCCCAAAAGCTGCGCCCCTGCTAATAACTGACGCGTCAATTCTATATCTTCCTGGCTGGGTTCAAGGTTCCCAGAAGGATGGTTGTGGGCAACTATTGCCCGTGTTGCGCCTTGACGAATAACTTCTCGAAAAATATCACGGGGAGAGGCGAGGGTTTCAGTTGCAGTGCCAATGGTAATTACTTGCGTACCCAGCAAACGATTTTTGACATCTAACAGCACCACTGCAAAACGTTCTTGTGTCTGCCACATCAAATCTTGGCTGAGGGTAGCAGCAGCAGCAAGTGGGCTATCAATTAATGTGCGATCGTTTGGACGAGATTGAAAGGCGCGTTTACCTAATTCAATTGCTGCTAAGATACTTGTCGCCTTTGCTGGGCCAACACCAGAAATTTGCATCAACTCTGCGGGGCTAACTTCTCGCAGAACTACCAAAGGATCGCGTTGATGTTTGCCTAATTCGCTCAAAATATATTGCCCCAAACCGACAGCAGATAGTTTTCCCGGCCCTTGACCGGTGCCTAGAAGAATTGCGATTAACTCTGCTGTCGCTAAAATTTTGGCTCCATGCGTCATTAATCGTTCACGCGGACGCTCATTTGTAGGTAGGTCGGCAATTCTGAGGCAATAGGTCATATTAAACTAAGAAAATAGCACCAGACATAAAACTATTCTTAGTTATCCCTCGTTTGCTCTTAAAATCATCTTTATTTGAGAAAATCTTTAAGCTTGGTAAGTTTGTGTGGGTAATTTCATTTGCAACTTTCAAAGGGAACACTAAAAATAAGTTAACTAAGTCTGACAACAAGCGGGTTTGCCTCTACACAAACCCATTAAACCCCTTTATCTTCGCTGATTACTGATAAATTTGAGTTGCTTTCAGCATGTGGTAGGTAATAATTAGCTGGGTGAGTGCGAGAGGATAACTTTGCAGTGTTTCTCCAGTTGTACCAGCAATTTTACCCAGTTCGGGATTACTTTCGCGATCGCAAATACTTCGTAAGTGGGGCATATCAGAACAAATAATATGCTCTAATTTATTCACCTGTTCTAAGGTGGCATGACCATCAACTTCTAAGACATCGACAGGTTTACTCATATCTCTGTCTAGCCCCAAGCGGATTGCTGAGTCAGAATTACCATAGCCAGAGTTGATAATCTCGGTAAAATCTGGGTGGGGAATTGTCGGACGTAATACCAGACGGACATTTAGATGTCCATTGATTTCATCGTCATTCTCGGCGGGTGGATAGAAACTAATGACTATATCAGACCATTGTCGCTGCGGACGAATAAATTGTGCTGAGTCTGGTTCACGTTTTTCTAGTTCCGCTAGCACTTGTTCCGCAGTGTAGCCGCGCTTTTGCGTGTCTCGCTTGACTTTCCATTTAGCGCGTAGTTCTTCAGGCGGTGCAAGGTAAACTTTTACGTCGTAAGAGTCACGGGCGGCACGAGTAGAATAACCGAGTAATCCCTCAATAATTACAAATTTACTGGGCTTGATATACTGCGGTGGCTCGAATGTACCAGTTTTATGGCTGTAAACTGGCTTTAGAATTGGCTGTCCTGTACGTAGCAACGATAGATGTTGCTGCATAACATCTAAGTAGTTGCAGTCAGGGTGGAGGGCAGTGATACCAATTTCTGCACGTTGTTGGCGATCGTAACGGTGATAATCATCTGTACAAATGAGCGTGACATTTTCTGGGCCGAGTACTTGAGCGATTCCTCGCGTTAGTGTTGTTTTACCAGCCGCACTGTCGCCGACAATACCAAGAATGATTGGACGGCTCATCATAACCTCCCACAATAAAAACAACTTTAGTAATAAAATACCCACAATAGTTTTTATTCTAGAAGGGTTTAAGCAAGTAACTCAAACAAAGACTTGGTATGCAATATCTCTACACATAAAATGTTTGTGCGATGCCTACGGCGGTAAACTACGTTTTTTGCACAATAATTTATAATCTACATGATTGTTAAATTTATTTATACGCATAAAAACTAGTACACACGGCGGAAATAAACCACCCATTCAAAATCAATGAAATGCTTACACTGTATTAATTTTGAATTCTGTCTTGCGATACTAGTCATTCCTTAATGAACCCACTCTCAACCGCAAATATTCAATTTTGATACAAGCATCCATAACTACATTGAGTCCTGCATCTATAGCTTTTTGTGCTGATAGTTGATGCCAGATACCCAGTTGTGTCCAGACAGTTTTCGCATTGATAGAAATTGCTTCATCTACAATTTCTGGCAAGTACTCAGAACGGCGAAACACGTTAATAATATCCACAGGTTCGGGTAATTCCTGGAGTGCAGCATAACTGGCTTGACCGTCAATTTCTTTAATTAGAGGGTTGACGGCATAGACTGTATAGCCTGTTTGCCTCAAGAATTGGGCGATTTGATAACTGGTGCGATCGCGTTTATCAGAGTGACCGACAACAGCGATGGTTTTTGCTTGAATCAACACCTCACGCAGGGCGTTATCATTTTCTTTAAGGTTTGGCATGATTTAAAATATCCTGAGCGTAGGCGCAGCCCATCGTAGACATTGCTTTGGGGAACTCCAAGAAATAAATTATCCAATATTGTGTGGTGGGTATCCTGCCCGCCATACAGACTGGGCGGGCAAGATGCCCACCCCACAAGAGTTAATTGGAGATTTTTTTATTTTTTAGTTCCTTGTTTATCATACTGAGTTGCATTTAAATATAATTTTGACTTTTAAAAAATCATTTACGAGCAAAAAAGACTCGTCTCCTATTATCAATGCCCAATTTTATGACAACTAAAACATTAGGACTCGAACAACACCTGTATGATTATTTGCTGTCAGTCTCTCTGCGAGAACCAGAAATTTTAACTCAATTAAGACAGGAAACAGCCGAGTATCCAATAGGGAGAATGCAAATTGCTCCCGAACAGGGGCAGTTTTTGGCGTTACTGGTGCAGTTGTTGGGAGCGAAGAAAACTTTGGATATTGGGGTATTTACAGGTTATAGTTCCTTGGTGGTGGCATTGGCGTTACCGAGGGACGGTAAGGTGGTAGCCTGTGATATTAGTGAGGAGTTTACAACGATCGCTCGACGCTATTGGCAAGAAGCTGGAGTGAGGGATAAAATTCAACTGCATATTGCCCCAGCTTTGGAGACTTTGGATCGGCTACTGGCAACTGGAGAAGCGGAAACTTTTGATTTTGCTTTCATTGATGCAGATAAGAGGAACTATGATGATTATTATGAGCGATCGCTGCAATTAGTACGTCCGGGGGGATTGATTGCCATCGATAATGTCCTCTGGTCAGGTAGGGTTGCTGACCCCCAAGTGCAGGATAATAGAACTAAAAGAATTCGTGCTTTTAATCAAAAGCTGCATCAAGATGAGCGAGTTAGTCTCAGTTTAGTTGCGATCGCAGATGGTTTAACTCTGGCATTGAAGAAGTAATACTATTTTGGATTTTGGATTTTAGATTATATTGGTATAATCTTTTTCAAAGCAGCTTATCTGGCGTAATCGGTAGGTCACGAATCCGCTTACCTGTGGCATGATAAACTGCATTAGATATGGCAGCAGCTACCCCAACAATCGGAAGTTCCCCTAAGCTTTTGGTTCCTAGTGTATTCACATAAGCATCGTGTTCTTCAACAAATTGCACTTCCATATTGGGAATATCTGCATGAACCGGAATCAGGTAATCTGAAAGGTTAGCACCAACTATTCTGCCCTGATTGATATCCATTACAGTTTTTTCCATCAGCGCCATACCGATTCCCCAGGTAATGCCGCCGATAACTTGACTCCGCGCTGTCTTAAAGTTGAGAATTCGTCCAGCACCATAAACGCCTACGCAACGTCTAACTTTGATTTCTCCCAATAACTCATCGACTGCAACTTCGACAAATGTTGCACCAAATGAGTGTTTGGCGTATTGTTGGCTTTCTGGATTGAGTGAAGATTCTTCTGTAACTTCTAAACTTTCTAATCCATGACGGCGGAGAATATCGGTGTAGCTGTCTCGCTTTGATGGATCTTGTTTTAAAAATATTTGCCCTGACTCAACGGTAATATCTTCTGCTTGAGATCCATAAAGCAGAGAATTTGCATCTGCGATCGCCATTTTAATTATTCTATCCCGTGCAGCGATCGCAGCTTTATGCACCGCCGGCGAAACACTAGCAACGGTAATTGAGTTTCCTGTAATCGGGGCTTTGGGAAGATTGCTATCACCTAATTCAAACTGTACTGGTAAGCCTAATACTTCAGCGGCTACCTGCGTCATTACTGTATACGTGCCAGTACCGATGTCTTGAGTACCACTTTGTACTTTCACTTCTCCGGTGGCAAAAATTTCTACCCTTACCGATGCTGTTTGAACGTTGGTGGGAAATGTTGCACTTGCCATTCCCCAACCAATCCGAAAATGATTATCCCGCATGGAACGGGGAACTGGGTTGCGTTGTGACCAACCAAAAATTTCTGCCCCTTTTTGGTAACATTCTTTTAGGGATTTACTTGACCAAGGTAATCCTTTGTGGGGATCGATATCTGCATGATTTTTTAGTCTTAGTTCTATTGGGTCAATATTTAAGGTGTATGCCAGTTCATCCATTGCCGACTCTAGGGCAAACATTCCCGTGGCTTCTCCTGGCCCACGCATGAAGGTTGGTGTACCGACGTTGATGCGTGCTAAACGGTATTTAACTTCCAAATTGGGACAGGCGTACATCATTATTGTGGCTGTACCCACAGGTTCTACAAAGTCATCGAAGAGGGAAGTTAAGGATGTGCCAATGTGATTGATCAGGGTTAGTTTACCTTCTTTGGTTGCACCTAACGTTAGCTGCTGCTGAGTTTGGGATCTATGCCCGCAAGCAGTGTACATTTGCGATCGCGTTAGCACGACTTTCACGGGGCGCTTGACTTGACGAGATGCGATGGCAGCTAAGATTGTATGCGATCGCAGCAGTGCCTTACAACCAAATCCACCGCCTAAATATTTGGAGATGACGCGGACATTTTCTTGAGGAATATTCAGAACAGATGCGATCGCTCTTTGGGTTGCAGAAACGCCTTGAGTGGTTTCATACAATGTCAAATTATCCCCTTCCCATATTGCGATCGTTGCAGAAGGTTCTAGGGGATTATGATGTTCTATTGGTGTGGTATATACTTGCTCCACCAACACATCTGCCTGGGCTTTCCCCAATTCAACGTCCCCTCTGGTGATTTTACCCGGCATCATGCCAAAAAATATTGATTCGGGTTCAAATATCTCTGCACGTGCCATTGTGAGCGTTGGAATGGCTTCTGCGTAGATAATTTTTATCTTAGAGGCAGCAGCTTGGGCTTGTTCTAAAGTTTCGGCAATTACAATCCCCAAATGTTGACCATCGTAGTAGATATTATGGTCTTTTTCGGTTGTCTGGGGTTGTTGAGGGCCAAAGAAGGGTATTTTTATCAGAGATGGAGTTTGTTGGTAAGTAATAACATCGATCACACCAGGGGCGACTGCGGCGGCGGATGTGTCTATTTGAATAATTTTACCGCTAGCGATCGCACTTTGAAAAATCACTCCATAGGTTAAATTCTCTATTGGCACATCGGCTGTGTAAGGTGCTTCTCCGGTAACTTTCAGCCTACCATCAACGCGATCGAGTGGTTTACCGATAATTTTATTCATAATTTTTCTGCCACAACTGAGAGTGCGCGTACCAAAGCGCGTTTGACTAATTCAATTTTGAATTCATTGTGTGTTTGCGGTTTCGCTTCTTTGACGGCTGCTTCGGCTGCGACTGTAAAGATAGCTTCGTTAATTACTTTCCCTTTTAATAACTCCTCAGCTTCCCATGCACGCCAAGGTTTAGGTGCTACTCCCCCCAAGGCGATGCGCGCTGATTTGATGATATTTTGTTCTATATCTAAAGTAACAGCTACGGAAACGAGAGCAAATTCGTAGGAAGCACGATCTCTAACTTTTAAATAATGGGATTTATAGGCAGAATTAGCCACTTCAATCGCAACAATTAATTCTCCCGGCTGTAATATAGTTTCTTTTTGTGGCGTCTCACCTGGTAAGAGATAAAAATCATGAATTGAAATTCGCCTATTTTTTTCTATCCCTTGGATGCAAATCACCGTATCTAATGCTGTTAAGGCTACAGCTAAATCTGAGGGATGAACGGCAATACAATGTTCACTCGCTCCGAAAATAGCGTGCATTCGATTGTAACCTGTAATTGCCGAACAACCGATACCGGGAGTATGTTTATTACAAGGAAAAACCGGATCGCGAAAGTAACCACAGCGGACTCGTTGCAGTAAATTACCGCCCACTGTTGCCATATTTCTTAGTTGCGGTGAAGCACTTTGTAATAAAGCTTGGCTAATTACTGGATACAATTCTTGAATTTGGGGATGAAAAGCCACATCGCTCATACGAGAGATTGCACCAATGCGGATTCCATCAGGCTGAAATTGAATATCTGCTAGAGGCAAACCATTAATATCAATTAATATATTCGCTGTTTGGACACCATCTTTCATTAATCCGAGTAAATCTGTGCCACCAGCAATAAATGCAGCAGTTTTGTCTTGCTCAACTGTTGCGATCGCTACTTCTTTTGAGGTAACTTTAGCATAACTAAATGGCTGCATTTTCTGTTTCCTCTAGCACATCCTGAATCGCTGCGATAATATTTGGATATGCTCCACAACGGCAGAGGTTTCCACTCATTTTTTCTCGAATTTCCACCTCAGATTTTGGTAGTTCTTCCAATATCATCCCTACGGCTGAGACAATTTGACCCGATGTGCAGTAACCACATTGAAAAGCATCATGGGTAATAAAAGCTGTTTGCATGGGATGAAGTTTGCCATCTTGTGCTAATCCCTCAATTGTGGTAATTTTACTCCCAATGTGCATTATGGCTAGAGTCATACAAGAGTTGATTCGCCGATTATCAACTAATACAGTACATGCACCACATTCACCGCGATCGCAAGCTTTTTTAGTGCCCATCAAACCCAGCTTTTCGCGTATTGCATCCAGTAAAGTAACACGAGGTTCTAGCTTTAGGGTGTAGGAAACATTATTGATATTCAAAGATAATTCTACTTCCTCTAAACCCAATATTTTCAATTCCTGGGTCACGTCGCTTCGCTCCGAATTCAAAATTCAAAATTAATAATCCCCATAAATTTATTTATGGGCTTGAACAAGTAAAAAGTTAAAATAAACAAAGAAGTTTATTAATATTTTTACTTTTTACCGAAAAATTTGGTTTAAAGCCCCGTGCTAGAAGCACGGCTTTAAAGTAATGAGTAATGAGTGGATGAAAAATGGGTATTTACTCATTACTCATTACTCATTACTCATTACTCCAGAATCACCGTGCGTTCACGGCGGTGAGGATGTCAATTCTTAATATCGTGTTACCAAAAATTTAGAGTTGTTTTTGGTAATATTCCTCAATTGCACCGACAGCTTTTAATAATGGCGAATCCAACGGCTCAATCCAATCCGCCACACCATGAGCTAGACCAAGGGTTGAAGTTCCTCCTGATGGTTCAAGTTTATCATTCAATGTCTGGTTTTTAATCGATTGTAAGGATGCGATCGCACTATTTATCTGTGCTGAAAGCTCAGGTTTTTTATCTTTTAGCATCTGTTCAGCAATCTCAGAGGCTCGATCGATCAGCTTGATAAATTCTTCTGTTTTGGTTCCCATGATTTTTACGGACAATTAAACTTTTCTGCAACGATATTTTCTCCATCAGACCACTTGATATTTGGATCTTTTGAATCTTTAATAAATGTCTGTTGACCACCACCTGGATAGCATTCCGCAGGTGCTTGAGGACCAACAATGCCTTGATAAGTTATCGTTCCGGCTGGCAAAGTTATTTTTTCTATCATAGTGGCTTGATTGCCCCATGCTTGATTTAGAGCGAGATTCTTGATGACTTCTACATTTGTTTTATATTTGTCCGCTGTTAAATACCTGCCGTATTTATTTCCACTGTTACTATAGTAGCGATAAAAAGTCTGAGGCTGTTCTATTTTTACTTCCTGACATTTAGAATTCAGAAAAGTAATCGCAACTTCATATTCTAGAGGACATGAAGCGCTAACATCTTGGGCGAGGACTTGTGGTGAGTTTACAAAACGTGGCAATGAACTGACTGAAAAACTTAGCAGGCTTAAACCGATACATATAGAAGCTGATTTAAATTTCATCCCAACACCTCTTCACAATCTTTTTTGAATATAAGAATGATACAGCAAGCTTAGTTCTGTTACAGTAAGTTTATGAAATTTAAAAGTCAAATTTAGTCAATTTATTGCCAAAATTGACGTAATGGTATTTATTCGAGGTTGTCAGATTCGCAAATAATTCTGAGAGCGTGTAGTTTTTATTACCAGCAGTAATCGTAAATTAATATTGTTTCTTTCCCCAGTTAAGAGTTCCCTATTCCCTATTCCCCTGAGAAAGATGAACACAAATCTAACTGAGAAATCATCCAAACCTATAGTAGAGAAAGTTGCTATTGTCGGTGCTGGCCTAGGTGGTTTAGCTGCTGCCATAGCACTGAGAAGCCAAGGGATAGACGTTCAAGTATACGAAAAAGCTCAAGAATTTCGTCCGGCTGGAACTGGACTCGGACTTGCCCCCAATGGCTTGAATTCCTTAGATGCGATGCCTACGGCTGGCTGCGCCAACGCGCCGGGAATTGTCGAATCGCTCAAAAGTTCAGGATGCGAAGTTCACCACACGGTTTTAAAGAATATTCAAGGAGAAACAATCCGAACTAACGCAACTAAATATTTAGAGCAATACGGACAACCATTGTTGACTATTTGGTGGTATCGTCTACAGCAAGTCTTAGCATCAAGATTACCATCTGATATCATTCACCTCAATCATCGCTGCATCGGTTTTGAGCAAGATGAAAACGGTGTGGAAATTCATTTTGACGGTGAAAAATCAGTACATACAGATTTGCTGATTGGGGCTGATGGCGTCAACTCTGTCATCCGAGAAACTTTATTTGGCGAGGGTAAGCCTAATTATATTGGTAGTATGTGTTGGCGTGCCGTCATCAAGTATCGCCACGAGCTATTTAATGACTATGAACTAGTTTTTGTCAAAGGCAATAAACAGTTTATGTATCTTCTTAATGTGGGCGGCGGCTATACCAGTTGGATTAGTCGGAAATTCTCGCCTGAATACTCCCTTTCTCACAGTGCTGATGAGGTGAAGTCTCGTATTCTCCATGAATTAGCCGATTGGGATGAATCCTTTCGAGCGGTGGTAGAAGCGACACCAGCCGAGCAAATTTGGGAAGGACCGATTTGCGTAGGCGTAGCCCGCCGTAGGCATCGCTCGCCGTTAAGTCGCTGGAGTCAAGGCAGAGTCACGCTCTTAGGCGATGCCGCCCATCCAATGGCTCCTGCTATGGGACAAGGAGCCAATACCACTTTTGAAGATGCATACCAACTGCGAGAGTGTTTTTCTGATTCAGCGAATCTCCAAGCAGCTCTGACTAGCTACGAACAGTGTCGCATCGAGCGCACGAAAATCATTCAAGCTCGTAGTGCCTTAGGCGAGATGCGATACTACGACAACCTCGCGTCATCTACAGGGCAGACGCAAGAACGGCAAATGAGTCTTAATAATGATTTTCACAAATGGGTGTATGATTTCAAGCCATCTGTAAAAAGTTAAAGCTCCGCGTCTACATGAATTGCCTCTACACCTTGCGATATAATTTTGTGCAGAAAATTAAAATCTTTCCACACCTTCAAACTGTTTGAGTGCTGATGCATTTGCAGCTTCACCACAAGTTCGTGGTGTGGGGAATATCTTTTCAGGATTTGCTAACCCTTTAGGATTAAAAACTTGCCGTACCCATTGCATAGTTTCTAAATCAACTTGGCTAAACATCTGTGGCATATAGCATTTTTTCTCTTCACCGATGCCATGTTCGCCAGAAATACTACCACCAACTTGGACGCAAAGTTTGAGAATTTTTCCACCCATTTCTTCTACTTGCTCTAACGCACCAGACACAGAATTATCATAAAGAATTAGCGGATGAAGATTGCCATCCCCAGCATGAAATACATTAGCAACACGATAACCGTATTGTTTACTTAATGCCTCAATCTCATGTAAAACATAAGGCAACTGAGTCCGGGGAATTACACCATCTTGTACATAATAATCTGGACTTAAATGCCCAGCTGCCGCAAAAGCTGCTTTGCGTCCTTTCCATAATTTCAATCGGGTTTCTGGGTCAGTAGCAGAAGTGACATTACGCGCACCATTTTTTTTACAAATTTCGGTAACTCGCTGCTTATTTCCTGCAACTTCCACTTCTAAACCGTCAATTTCTATGAGCAGAATTGCAGTAGCATCGCGGGGATAACAATTAGTTGCAACAACATCTTCAACTGCATTAATGCTGAAGTTATCCATCATTTCCATCCCACCAGGAATAATGCCGGCGCTGATGATGTCAGAAACAGTTGCTCCAGCAGCTTCAATGCTAGTAAAATCTGCCAACAGCACACAAATTGATTCTGCACTTTTGAGAATTCGCAAAGTAATTTCTGTGGCAATTCCTAAAGTGCCTTCAGAACCAACAAAAACACCGGTTAAATCGTAACCAGGCATTTCTGGGATTTCTCCGCCTAAATCGATAATTTCCCCTTCTGGTGTAACAATTTTTAATCCCAAAACATGGTTAGTCGTAACACCGTATTTGAGACAATGCACCCCACCAGAATTTTCAGCAATGTTGCCCCCAATAGAGCAGATAATTTGACTAGAAGGGTCAGGAGCGTAGTAAAATCCAGCACCACTAACGGCTTGTGTTACCCAACTATTAATCACCCCTGGTTGTACAACTGTCCGTTGATTTTCCAAGTCAATACTGATGATTTTCCGCATTAACGAAGTTACAATTAAAACAGAGTCTTTCACTGGTAAAGCACCACCAGATAGACCAGTGCCAGAGCCGCGTGCGATGAAGGGTATAGAATATTGATTGCATATCTTCACCACTTGGGCAACTTGTTCTGTAGTTCTGGGTAACACAACCACAGCCGGACTTTGGCGATAGCCAGTTAAACCATCGCATTCATAGGTAATGAGTTCTTCTCGGCGTTGCACCACACCATTTTTGCCAAGGATAGCCTCAAATGCTTTGAGAATTGGTTTCCAGTTGCGTTGTTTTTTATCTTGGGCAAGCATAGTTTTTTAAAGTTCAAGGTAGATGTTGCAGGCTGGTTAGTATAGCTGTAATTACTATTGTTGCAAGAATAGCAGTCAAGGGTGAGTAAAAGCGATCGCATAATTTGAGTACGGAAGGTGCGATGTCTCTTAACAAGTGCGTTGAATGATGGTAAAATCCGATATTCTGTGAATTGTGGGATTAAAGTAATATAAAGTAACACATTCAACAGGAGAGGGTGAAATGACTTACCAAGTTTTAGATTCCACCTCAAAATTAATTGCCAAGCTGCAAACCCTAGCACCCGAACAGCAACAAGAGGTGCTAGATTTTGTAGAGTTTTTAGTACAAAAATATGCTCAACCCCAACAACCACCTCAAAAACGGGTACTAGGTTTAAACCAAAATAAGATTTGGGTAAGTGATGATTTCAATGACCCTTTACCTAATGACTTTTTGTTAGGTGAAAGTGAGGAATGAAACTGTTATTAGACTTTGCAATAATGATTAATCAATAAAATTTCCAGTTTTATCAATACAGTAACCCTCTCCACCAATCTCTACCGAGGCTAACCCATTATAAAAGCACTCAGCCTCATCAAACTGAGGTTGGATAATAAATTCGCCTTTAATATTTATGTAACCAAACTTCCCACCAATCCTTACTGCTGCCAGCCCTTCTGAAAAGAATTTAGCTTCCTCAAACTGAGGTTGAATAATAATTTTCCCTGTTGTGTCTATATATCCCGATTTGCAGTTAACACTAATCTCTGCTAGTCCTTCAGCAAAAAACCAAGCCCATTCAAACTGTGGCTGGATAATTATCCGCCCATTTTTGTCTATGTAGCCCCACTGTTTGTCAATTTCAACTGCCGCTAACCCTCCACAGAATTCTAAAGCATCATCAAACTGTGGTTGGATCAGCACTTCTTTTGTTTTCCGATGTATATAACCCCACTTGCGATAAATTTTGATCGGTTTTAGCCAGTCGGCAATAGACGGTAGTAAGTTTACTACAGTAAAAGTCAAGGCTTGCAATGCCTCTGAAGCTGAAGCATAGCGATCGCGAAAATTATATCGCACCATCTTGGTCAAAATCTCTGCTAGTGCATCACTAACTTGGGCACGATTTTGCCAAATTATCTCATCATTATCATCTTTATCCAGCTTCATAGGATGATTGCCTGTTAGCGCCTGAATTGCCGTCATACCTAATGCATAAATATCACTACTAAATTTTGGTATACCTATTGCCTGTTCAGCGGGTGCATAACCTTGACTTCCAATAGCAATTGTACTTGTCAATAAACCTGATACACTCATCGTTTTAACAAATCCAAAGTCAATTAAAATTAATTTGTCATCACATTTGCGCCGCATGATATTTGATGGTTTTATATCCCGATGAATAACATGATTCTGATGCAGAAAAGCCAATGTTTTTAGTATCTCTTCTAAGAATTCAATTATCCTAGTTTCATTCCACACTTTACCCAAAGCTATTTCCTGGCTCAAGTCATGCCCATCAATGAATTCTTGAACAAGATAAAATTCTTGCTTTTCCTCAAAATAAGCGTAGAGTTTGGGAATCTGGTTGTGACTTTGACTCAATTGGTAGAGAATTTCGCCTTCTTTCTGGAATAGGCGCAAAATATCGGAATTAGGAATATCTCCATTCCTTTCGTTGGGCTGAAGCCGCTTGACAACGCATTTAGGCTTAGGGTTTGTAGGGATATCTAAATCTTCAGCCAAATAAGTTTCCCCAAAACCACCAGAGCCCAACTTATCAATGATTTTGTAGTGTTGCCGTAGTGTTCTTCCAATCATTGCGCTGATTTTACAGACTTTTCTCTTTAGATTTTGACACAACCTACCTAGTTATTGCGGGTCAAAGACTACGCACTCTCTCATCCCCAATCAACTAACCTAGAAATAACGCTCTCAAATACTGGATAAAATCATGGTTCAGCAAGTTCTAATCAATGATGATGATTACTATGTGCCAGATGCTAACCAGCTAGTCACTGAAGATGACACTTTAGATAATTTTGCTACTTCCAAACAGAAACGCCTTTTAATTAGCTCACTTTACAGTTCTATACAGCAGCAGACTTTTTTAGCAGCAGCTAATGTCGGTATTTACCATACGGACGGTCAACCTGCAATTGTACCCGACGTTTTTCTCAGCTTGGATGTGCAAGTACCTCAAAATTGGTGGGAAAAAGAAAATCGTTGTTATATGGTTTGGCGTTTTGGCAAACCTCCAGAAGTCGTCATTGAAATTGTATCTAATAAAGAAGGTGATGAGCTTGGCAAAAAACTGCAAATTTATGAACACATGCGGGCTAGTTACTACATCGTATATGACCCAAATCAGCAATTAGGAGAAAAAGTACTACACATTTATGAACTCAGAGGAAGGCGCTACTTTGAAACTTCCGAAAATTGGTTAGAACAAGTTGGTTTAGGCGTAACTTTGTGGGAAGGTGAATTTGAAGGCAGACAAGATAATTGGTTACGCTGGTGCTACCAAGATGGTAATATTTTATCGACTGGAGATGAACGCGCCGAACAGGAACGAGAACGTGCCGAACAAGCAGAACAACGTAACCAATTGCTAGCAGAAAGGCTGCGTGCTATGGGCGTAGATCCTGACACTCTATAGGACACTGGCTGTAAAGACACAAAGTTTTTTGCGTCTTTAGTATGAGTCAAAAAGTTATTATGAACTTGTGCAACTTATAAACTCATTTATACGCTGCCAAACCTTCTCTAATAAATCGGGATCATTGGCATCAAACCATTCAATTTGCGGATATCCTCGAAACCAAGTACGTTGTCGTTTGGCAAATTGTCGCGTATGCAAAACTATTAATTCTTTCGCTTCATCTAAAGAAATATCCCCAGCCAAATATTGCTTAATTTCTTGATAGCCCAAAGTATTTAACAAAGACAAATCAGCGCTATATTTTTGACAAAGATTCTCCACCTCTTTAACCAAACCATTTGCTATCATTTGCTCAGTACGCTGTTGAATCCGAGCGCCTAATTTTTCAACATCGCAATCTAAACCAATTTGCAAAATCGGATAATCCGGTGGATTCTCTCCTTGCTGTTCTGAAATTGGATATCCGGTTACGTAAAATACCTCTAATGCTCGTAAAGTCCGTACTGAATCATTGCCATGAATTTTTTGTGCGGCAGTTGGATCAACTTGTTGTAACATAGCGTAGAGTTGTGGTTGACCCAGAGATTCAAGCTGCGATCGCAATTCTGTTTGCGGTGCAACCCTCGGAATTTTCATCCCTCGAACAATAGAACGGATGTATAAACCAGTGCCACCAACTAGTAGAAGTGGAGCAGATGAAGAAGATGGGGGAGAATTAATTAAGGCTTGTGCTTGTAGTTGATAGTCTGCTACCGTCATTGTGTCTGTGGGAGCGCAGATATCTATTAAATAGTGCGGCACTAATTTTTGTTCCGCCACAGCTGGTTTCGCCGTCCCGATATCAAACTCACGGTAAACTTGACGAGAATCAGCACTGATAATTACAGAACCCAAGCGCATCGCCAAAGCCAAAGCCAAACCCGATTTACCTGTTGCCGTCGCCCCACAAATCACAATTAATTTAGTCATTAGTCATTGGTCATTGGTTATAGGGTATGGGGCATTGGGCATGGGGCATTGGGCACAAAAGGCAGAGGTGCGGAGGGGCAGAGGGGCAGAGGGGAAAAACTTACTGCAACTTCTCCCCTGCTCCCCTGCTCCCCTGCTCCCTCATCTCCTCTACCCTCTCCAACAGGACTACAACCCCTGTATAAACTTCTCTTGAAAATGCCCTACAGACGCCAACAAGGCTTTTGTGTTACAATTTTGGAGTGTTTTTACTTTTATTTGCCTTTTGGCGAGTTCAACCCCACACATCAGGAGAGTTTACATGACGAGCAGTTACAGTGCCGATCAGATTCAAGTTCTGGAAGGTCTGGAAGCCGTCCGCAAAAGACCAGGAATGTACATTGGTACTACTGGACCGCGAGGACTCCACCATTTAGTTTACGAGGTGGTGGACAATTCAGTTGATGAGGCTTTGGCAGGTTATTGCACTCATATAGAGGTCGATATCAACGCTGATGGTTCCGTTACTGTAACAGATGATGGTCGCGGTATTCCCATCGATACTCACTCGCGAACCGGGAAATCGGCCTTGGAAACCGTGATGACGGTACTGCACGCTGGTGGTAAGTTTGGCGGCGGTGGCTACAAAGTTTCGGGAGGATTGCACGGGGTTGGTATTTCTGTTGTTAATGCCCTCTCTGAGGTTGTAGAAGTTACAGTTTGGCGAGATAAAAAAGTTCATATTCAGCGCTATGAACGGGGTGTGCCAGTTACCGAACTACAAGTCAAGCCTTACAAAGAAGCTAGAAGCGGAACTTCTGTTACTTTTAAACCAGATACCCAAATATTTACTACTAGTATTGAGTTTGATTACATCACTTTATCAGGTCGCCTACGGGAATTGGCATATCTGAATGCAGGTGTCAAAATTACCTTTACTGACCACCGTCTGGAATTACTAAAAAGCGATACATCTAAGGTAGAATCTTACGAGTACAAGGGTGGTATTAAAGAATATATCGCCTATATGAACCGCGAGAAGCAACCACTGCATGAAGAAATTATCTATGTGCAGGGGGAACGGAATAATGTACAAGTGGAAGTTTCATTGCAATGGTGTACTGATGCTTACACGGATAATGTACTAGGTTTTGCTAATAATATTCGCACAGTGGATGGTGGTACGCACTTAGAAGGCTTGAAGGCGGTTCTAACTCGGACATTAAATGCGATCGCCCGCAAGCGCAATAAAATTAAAGAGAATGAAACTAACCTCAGTGGCGAACATGTCCGCGAAGGTTTGACAGCCGTCATTTCCGTTAAAGTACCAGACCCAGAATTTGAAGGACAAACCAAAACCAAACTCGGTAATACTGAAGTACGGGGAATTGTTGATTCTTTGGTGGGAGAAGTCCTCACTGAGTATCTAGAGTTTCATCCTGCTATAGCCGACTCAATTTTAGATAAAGCTATCCAAGCTTTCAAAGCCGCAGAAGCAGCCCGTCATGCACGGGAATTAGTTCGGCGCAAATCGGTGCTGGAATCTTCGCCATTACCTGGTAAATTGGCAGATTGTAGTTCTCGCGACCCTAGCGAATCTGAGATATTCATTGTGGAAGGGGATTCAGCAGGTGGGAGTGCCAAACAAGGACGCGATCGCCGCACTCAAGCAATCTTGCCTCTACGTGGTAAAATTCTTAACATTGAAAAAACCGATGACGCTAAAATCTATAAAAATAACGAAGTTCAATCGTTAATTACAGCCCTCGGTTTAGGTGTCAAAGGTGATGAATTCGATTCCACTCAACTGCGCTATCACCGGATAGTCATTATGACTGACGCTGACGTAGATGGCGCACACATTCGGACTTTGCTGTTAACATTCTTCTATCGATATCAACGGGCACTCATTGAACAAGGCTTTATTTATATTGCTTGTCCCCCATTGTTTAAAGTAGAACGGGGACGTAATCATGAGTATTGCTATAGCGATCGCGAAAAAAATCAAGCGATCGCCAAATTCCCTGCTAACGCCAACTATACCATCCAACGCTTCAAAGGTTTGGGTGAAATGATGCCACAACAACTCTGGGACACCACCATGAACCCAGAAACTCGTAAAATGAAACAAGTCGAAATTGAGGATGCCGCCGAAGCCGATCGCATCTTCACAATTTTAATGGGCGATCGGGTCGCACCCAGACGAGAATTCATCGAAACCTATGGTTCTAAGCTCAACTTCACCGATCTAGATATCTAATACCAGCATTCCTAAATCATTCGTCAAAAACAAGATCCCCGACTTCGTAAAAGTTGTCGGGGATCTGTCGTATAGAAGTGATGCCCCTTGCTCTGCTTTACCGAAATAACTCTTTTTCGTCAGGCTTAGGTTTGAAAGCCACGCTAACAACTAAATTAAAAAAAATTTAGGTTGACTTGTAACATAAGTAGTATCTTAGCACTACATAACTACAAAAATTCTAAATTTACGTTAGCCAAATACACATAATTTGCACATTAGCAATTTTTTCCAAAAAATTAATATTTGAGCGCTAGCAAAATTACCAACTTCGTTAGAAGCCTGAGTCTAGACAGTACTCTTTGCTCTGACTAACTGATTAATTTCGCCTAAACTAGAAACACGTTTGTTATAACCCCAGAAAATAACTGAATATCGTCTATCAAACAGCAATTAATAAGTATTCTGAGGATTTATCATCATAAGATGACAGAAACTCACCGAAATAAAAGTATTTAAATTTACAATTAAGTTACGTAAAAAAGCTTTGTAACTAAAATCATCAAGTAATATTCTGGGTTCTGTATGATGGCTGGTGGAAGTACACACCAGAAGTCTGAAAACTTGTTAATATCTTCATGTAGAGTCATGGCGATCGCGATTGTATCGTATGTATCTAATGTACTTTTGCCTAAGATAGGACTATATTGGCGAATTCGCAGGACAAAATGTTTTTGAATTGATTAAAATATCCTTGTATACAATAAGAAGAGTTTGTCAACTTTCATAGGGCTGAAATCGCCACAGTGCGCTAACGTGTGAATAAGGCCGAATTAGTGAAACCTAAATTGATCTCCGATCTGGTCGATTCCGTCACCGCCTTAACTCCTTAGTTAAGGTAGTTAGTACGCAGAAGGTTAACTGCTTTCAGGCAAGCACCACCACAGTTGTTGTATTTACCCAAGGTCAAGACCCACTTGAGTCTAAGGGATGCGTAATTTATGAAGGAAATGTAAAAATGGGTAGGTTAAGATTAATAGTCTGAGTTAACATAAAATACACTCTTCCTCAGTAATTAATGTTGTGTAAAATACATGAACTTCGGCAAAAGCAAACGTACTTACTTCGTAATGTCATAAGAATGTCACTGCAATTCCGAAAAGTGGAAAAAAAATTTCAGGGTATTAATCCCGTTTTTAATGTCTTTTTGGTGAAAGTGGCTAACAGTTGCTTAATGAATTCATGATTAATACACAAAAAGAGTGCAATTTCTGTGAAACAGGCTACAATCGGAAGAGTCTTTATAGGAAAATCTGCCAAACAGTCTGAACTCATTTGTATAGAGTGGCAAATTTTTTGAAAAAGGCAAGTCTTTATTTGACCAGCTAGTTGAAAGCAATATGTGATAGCAACACATATAACATTTACGAAAGTGAGCAAGTCACCTTTAGTAATTGCTGAAACTAAAGTAAAAACCCTCCTACCAAAGGAGTAAAACGTCCGAAAATATCTCTGGCAAATCTGCCAATAAGCTTATTTTCGGTTGGTAATTGGCTCGTTTAAAAGAGCAGTAAACACATCTTGAGTAATTGATTCTGCAAGGAGCATGAGGAACGCGGCATGAACCAGGCTAACAACGTACTCGAAAGCATATATCAGCCTGACCTAGAAATAATAAATCAGCCTGAGCTCGAGTTAGAAGAACTCTTAATAGACGATGAAGAGGACTTGCTGATCATCGATGAAGGTGACGAGGAATTTTTAGAGCCTCAGTCTGATGAGGACGACGCAAAGTCTGGAAAAGCCGCTAAATCGCGTCGTCGGACACAAAGCAAGAAAAAGCATTACACAGAAGATTCAATTCGGCTTTACTTGCAAGAAATTGGTAGAATTCGGCTGTTGCGGGCAGACGAAGAAATTGAATTGGCGCGGAAGATAGCCGATTTACTGGAATTAGAGAGGGTACGCGAAAGACTTTGTGAACAGTTAGATCGCGATCCTCGAGATAGTGAATGGGCAGAAGCAGTACAACTGCCACTACCAGCCTTTCGTTATCGTCTCCATGTTGGTCGTCGGGCGAAAGACAAGATGGTGCAATCTAACCTCCGTCTTGTAGTTTCAATTGCTAAGAAATACATGAATCGTGGTTTGTCGTTCCAGGACTTAATTCAGGAAGGCAGTCTCGGTTTGATTCGTGCCGCTGAAAAGTTTGACCACGAAAAAGGTTATAAGTTCTCCACCTATGCAACATGGTGGATTCGTCAAGCAATTACCCGTGCGATCGCAGATCAATCCCGCACAATTCGTCTTCCAGTTCACCTTTACGAAACCATTTCTCGGATTAAGAAAACTACCAAGTTGCTATCTCAAGAGATGGGTCGCAAACCCACTGAAGAAGAAATCGCCACTCGCATGGAAATGACCATTGAGAAGCTGCGGTTCATTGCAAAATCTGCCCAGTTACCTATCTCATTAGAAACGCCTATTGGTAAAGAAGAAGATTCTCGATTGGGCGATTTTATTGAATCCGATGGTGAGACACCAGAAGACCAAGTTTCCAAAAATCTTCTGCGCGAAGACCTTGAAAAAGTCCTCGACAGTCTCAGCCCACGCGAACGTGATGTTCTCAGATTACGTTACGGCTTGGATGATGGTCGAATGAAAACCCTTGAGGAAATCGGCCAGATTTTCAACGTTACCCGCGAACGGATTCGTCAAATTGAGGCGAAGGCACTCCGCAAGTTGCGTCATCCAAATCGTAATAGTGTTCTCAAAGAATATATTCGGTAGTCAATCAGTCATTGGTCATTAGTAAATAAACAAATGACAAATGACAACTGACAACTGACCTATAAATAAAAAGCCTGGTAGTGAATTCGCACTCCAGGTTTTTTTATTTATAGGTCATCTTAAATATTAAAACTTACAGGATGCCCCAAAAATGTAGGAAGCCTTGACCAGAAAAAACCTCGACTAAAATGGCTGCTGAAAAGCCAATCATTGCCAAGCGACCATTCCAAATTTCTGCTTGTGGGGTAAAGCCCCAACGCCAAGCGTTGCGATCTTCAATTATAGGAGTGGTGACTTTTGTTGTGCTTGCATTTGTCATGGTTAGGACTCCAAACTTATATTTTTAAGGTTTATTGCCTTATGTAAACTAATATAACAAATATTTTGAGAAAAGCAACATTTTTTATACTTTTGTTTCTATACCTTGACATCAATAGGAATAGCTATTTATACAAATCAAAACATCTGCCTCCAGTGAGATTTACTGAGGTAGAAGAGATGTTATCTAGATTTCTACTATCATAGATAATCTTATTTTTATTGAGAGTTATTATCAAATAATTCTTTTGTATTGCTTGATTTTCAATAGAGTTTGTTATTTTAAATTTAAAACTATTGATAATATATAGAGATATTGGAGTCAAATACTGCCCAGAACCCCGACTTCTTTAAGAACTCGGGGTTAATACTGTTCGGTTAAGACAAGAGACGCGATGAATCGCCGTCTCTACAATAATCAGTCTGTCGGAAACTGGGAACGAGATCAGCCCTACATAATTTACGATCGCACTTCAGCCACAGTAATGATTTTTTCATCGCGGCTGAGTTGAATAATGCTTTCACCTTTCACATCTCTACCTAAGAGTGGCACTGTTTCCACAGGGATTCGCACTACCCGTTCCTTATTCGTCACTAAAGCTACCTCGCCAGATGCGTTGGCGTAGCCCGCCGTACCACTTTGTGGAAGCAAGCTACGCGTAGCGTCTCCAAGAGTTGGCATCGCCATCACCATGCCAGCTAAGTTGTCAGTTTTGGTAGCAAATTTCAGCGCTTGCGTGCCTAAATCACCGCGATTAGCCGCTCTTAACTGACTCGCAGCCATCCGCTTGGCATATCCTTCTTGAGTAACTAGCAGCAGTTGGTCATCCTTACCGACAGTCACACAGCCAACCATTTGCTGATTTTTCAATAAGCGAAATGCTTGTAAACCCATCGCGGTGCGTCCCATAATCGGTAATTGTTCATCATTGACTGCAAAGCGCAAGATTCGCCCACCAGAACTAGCTAAAATCAGATGCTCCCCTGGAGCGATGAACTGGGTAAATGATAATTCATCATCGTCTTTGAGCTTCAAAATCGTGATTCCGCGCCGAGTCAGGTTAGTAAATTCTTCCAGAGACAGGCGCTTAATTCTTCCTTGTTTTGTTAGAAGAATCATCTGCTTAGTTGCGAGATTTTCTGGCAGCAAAAAGCGGCTGACTACAGCTTCTTGAGCGCCTTGAGCAGTACTACTCAGCATCGTAATCAAAGGTTTTCCCCGTGGAGAACGCCCAGTAGTTGGCGGAATTTCTCCCACATTCACCGGATACACTTTGCCACCACCCGTTAGTATTAGCAAGTCTTTCCCGGTGTCAGTCAACACAGTTTGGATAATGAAGTCATTATCATGTAGACCATTTTCAGCTTTTGACTTTCTCCCAGATGGTTGAGTGCGGCGGACATAACCCCGTTGAGTAAATTCTAAAATCGCTTCCTCTACTGGTTCAGAAGATTTAAGTTCCTCCTCCTGTGCCCCTCTGCTCCTGTGCCCCTCTGCTCCTGTGCCCCTCTGCTCCTCTGCCCTAGACTTCTGCTCCTCCCCAATTTTCGTCCGCCGGGGATCGTTGTACTTGCGCTTGAGCGATCGCAAATCTTTTTTCAGTGCCTTGAGTAATTCGCGGCGATCGTTGAGTAATTGCTCCAATAAACTAATTTGTTCGCTGATCTGCTCAAATTCTTGCTGCAAATTTTGCTGCTCTAAACTAGTGAGGCGGCGCAACGGCATCGCTAGAATTGCATCTCCTTGTACCTCACTCAAATCTAGTTGGCTACAAAGATTAATTTTTGCCGTACTACCATCGGGAGCTTGGCGTAAAATTTGAATTACCTCATCCAAATTAGATAGCGCTTTCAGCAAACCTTCCACCAAATGCACGCGACTTTGGGCTTTACCCAACTCGTAATTGTAGCGACGGTTCAGCGTCTCTTCTCGGAATCTCAAAAACTCCTGCAAGAGTTGGCGCAAACTTAATTGGCGGGGTTGTCCATCCACGATTGCGAGAAGAATTGCCCCAAAAGTCACTTGTAAAGCAGTCTGGTGATATAAATGCTGGAGAATTTCTTGGGGATTGGTATCGCGCTTGAGTTCAATTACCACCCGCATCCCTTCGCGATCGCTTTCATCTCGAAGATCGGAAATTCCTTGCAAGCGTCCTTGATTTACTAAGTCCGCTACCTTCTCAATCCAGGCAGCCTTATTCACCTGATAAGGCAATTCTGTAATGATAATTGCCGTCCGTCGCTTACTTCCCCTGCTGGCTGGAATTTCCTCTAAAGTTGCGACTCCCCGCAGCAGAATTCCACCTTTACCTGTGGTGTACGCTTCCCGAATTCCCGCTTCACCAATGATTTCTCCACCAGTAGGAAAATCTGGCCCTGGAATTAACTCAAATAATTTTTCATCTGGCAAATCTGGGTTGTCGATTAAGGCAATTAACCCATCGACAATTTCCCCCAAATTGTGTGGCGGTACATTTGTCGCCATGCCTACGGCAATCCCAGAACAGCCATTAAGTAACAGAAACGGCAACTGAGCAGGTAACACCGTTGGTTCTTGCTGTGAATTATCGAAGTTCCCGACAAATTCCACAGTTTCTTCCCCAATTTCTGTCAACATTCCCTCATGGCTGATGGGTGCGAGGCGCGTTTCTGTGTAGCGCATCGCTGCTGGCGGGTCATTATCGACACTGCCAAAGTTCCCGTGTCCTGCTAGTAAAGGATAGCGGCTAGAAAAATCCTGCACCAGCCTGACTAAAGCATCGTAAACTGATTGGTCGCCGTGAGGATGGTATTTACCCAACACATCACCCACTACACGGGCACATTTTCGATAGGGTCTATCTGGTACTAAACCGAGTTCGTGCATTGCATACAAAATGCGCCGATGCACTGGTTTTAAGCCATCACGCACGTCTGGTAGCGCTCGCCCGACAATCACGCTCATGGCATATTCTAGATAAGACCGCTGCATCTCGGTATGCAGGGCTGTTGGAATTACCTGTCCCGATGAGAGAAGGTTTAACTGTTTTGCCATGAGTTTTTTCCCTGAAATTTAACTACACAAAAGCCGATGGAACTCAACACTGCGGCAACCACAGCATAACGGATGAAATAGGATTCATAACAAAATTTTGATAGTCACAGAAAAAAAGCAGTAGTATCATCCTTGATGACGAGGATGCAATTGACTATTAAAAAGGATGCACACGAGTATAATCTACATAAACTTAGTAGCCATGATACTTACCGAAGAAGAATTCAGAATTCAGGAGACAGAATCCAGAATGGATTTTGTGGGACTGGATAGAGAATCGAGGTTTAAAGCAAGCGATTTTAAACGCGCGTGTCCGCTCTTAGCGTCTCCCCTTCTCCCAAAGGGAGAGGCTGCGCCAAGGGAGAAGAAAAAAATTTTTCCATGACTGTTACGCCTGACTTGACTGCTGGGTTATTCTGAATTCTGAATTCTGTTTTCTGACTCCTTTTGATCGTGATTGCATTTGTTAATTTTGAATTCTGGAATTCTTGAATCTCCTCACCTCTATAACTAAAATTCTCATGAAAACTGTTTTAATTGTTGAAGACGATCTAATTAATGCTCGTGTTTTTTCCAAAATTTTGTCCAAGCGTGGCGGCTTGGGTGTGAAACACACTGAAAATGTCGAAGAAGTCATAAAAATTGCCCAATCAGGAGAAGCCGACCTGATTTTGATGGATGTTTCTCTATCCAGAAGTGTTTACCAAGGTAAGTCTGTCGATGGCATCAAGATTACACAAATGTTAAAATCCGATCCAAAAACAGCAAACTTACCTGTGATTTTGGTAACAGCACATGCTATGGAAGGCGATCGCGAGAACTTTCTCAAGCAAAGCGGTGCTGATGGCTACATTTCTAAGCCAGTTGTTGACCATCAACTGTTTGTTGACCAAATCATCGCACTTCTACCCACAGACTAACACTGAGAATTAACGACTTATTTCAGGAATACTCGCCCGCCAATGTTTTTGGGCGAATAGTTCCTGTATTTTGTTAGTATATATGTACTACGAAAAGGTACTGTTATGCAAGAGGGGAATGGGAAGTGGGGAATAGGGAGAATAAAAAATTACCTCTTTCCCCTCTGCACCTCTGCTCCCCTGCTCCCCTGCTCCTATTGAGTAGGCTGTTTTCTAGGCGTAGGCGCTGATGATGAGTTTTCTCTTTGCTGTAGAGCTGCTTGAATACGGGGTAATTCTAGGAATTTTTTCGTATCAGACAGGAGGCGATCGCCCCAAAGATTTTCTTTGAGGAAATTCAAATTAGCATAGCGCGAATCGATACGGAGTGCAGCTTCTCCTAAGGTGAGTGCTTGTTGGCGATCGCCTTTAGTATAGAGTGCCACTGCCAAGGCTAATAAAGGTTCTGCGGCTTGTTTATCAAGGGTTACAGCCGATTGCCATCGCTTAATCGCTTCGGGGATATTACCCTGTTCGTAGTTGATTAAGCCAATATTGTTAAGCGCTGGCCAGAATTTTTTATCTTGAGAGACAGCTTTATCGTACTGGGCGATCGCATCTGGCAATCGACCCAGCAAATAATAAGCATTACCCAAATCAAATAAACCCTCTGGGTCATTGGGTTTTAACTTCAAACCATCTTGGTAATTGACAACAGCAGCCTGGTAATTTTTCTGTTGAAAATTAGCTGAACCCAAGGCAAACAAAATATCACCATTTTTGGGGTTGATAGATTGCGCTTTTTTTAGACTAGCGATCGCCCCGTCAAACTCTTTAGTTTGCAGTTGCAATCCACCTAACAGCAACCACACCTTATCATTCCCCGGAGCCAGTTGGCTAGCCAGCCTCGCTCGTGGCAAAGCTAAGTCAACCTGTTGAAACTGAGCTAGTTGAGCTGCCTCTTGTGCCAAGCTCAACCCCTGCTTCTCTAACTTTGTCGCATCTAGTTGCAGCGTGTGGGGTATTAATGCCTGCGCGTTAGCGGCTTTTGGCATACTCCACAAACTACAGATCATTAGAAAAGAAATCAAACGTACATATTTAGGCACACTACCGCCTTTAAGCCACTAATCAAAGAATCTTTCAGCTAGCTTAAACGATCTCCGCTGTTGACGGTAGCAAAATCTTACCAATCTTGGGGAGAGGGATGCAAGAAGAAGCAAGGGAGCAGGGAGCAAGGAAGAATAGTTTTCCCCTCCGCACCCTGCCCCTCTGCTTCTTTTCAATGCCCCTCAAGAGTACTGAGTAATGAGTGGGGGAGAAGAGGGAGCAGATAGCAAGGGAAAAGAATTTTCCCCTCCGTCCCCCGCACCCTGCCCCTCTGCCTCTTTTCAATACCAATCCCCATTAGAAAAACTTATTACTTTGGTCATACATCAGTCTGGGCTTACTAATGACTTTGGTCATACATAGGTTCGGAATTTTTGAGTGATAATCGTTATGTATGAATTTATACGGAGAAGTAAATATTAGACATCTTGATGCCAAAACAAAGCCAACTGTTTAAATTACTGAATCCGAACCTAAGCAAAATAGAACTTTAATGCAAATAAGGAGTTAATTTCATGTTGAAAGCCAACCGTTTATCGATAGTCTTAGCCGCTACTGCCTTGATCGTTGTTCCTACTCTTTTGACTGCGCCTGCAAATGCCCAGACGAAAGTCCAGGTTGTTGCTCAAAGGGATCAAGATCGCGATCGCGATGACAGACCCAATTCTAGAGAAGTTAGAACACCAGTAGACAGAGGCAATTTGAACCGCGACGGCAGACTCAATCCTGGAGAAGTCAGAAACTCTAGAGACAGGGATAATTGGAACCGCGACGGCAGAGCTTATCCCGTACAAGTCAGAAACCCTAGAGAGCGGGATAATTGGAACCGCGATCACCGCGACAACCGTGACAACCAATTCAATAACAGAGTAGTCAGACTTGGCAATGGTGACATCAGATATCCCAATGGGCAAATTATTCCTGCGAGATCCATAGCCAGACTGCGTAATCAAGGTTACTTCCGACTTCCCAACGGCGACATTCTTCTTCCCAATCAGGAAATTGTTCCCGCTGGGAGATTAGTGAGAGTGCGTGATGATTACTTCAGACTTCCTGATGGATTAGTATTGCAAATAAACCTTTAAAACAAACACTAAAAACCCAAAATCATTGTCAGTATAGCGCTACCAGGCTATAGTTTTAGCCGTGAATAACTAGCTTGGTAGCTGTTCTTTATAGACAAAATGGACATGAAAATTGATACACCAAATACCGTAGATTCTTCAGCATCAGTTCCAGAGGTAAAGAAAAAAAAGGGCAGACGCAATTGGCTTTCTTGGCTAATAGCTCTTTGCCTTGTGGGTGGAATTGGCTATGCCGTCTATTACCAAGTAACGGTTGCTCCCCGTCAAGAAGCTAGACGCCGGGTATTGACAAAGCCTGTAGAAAGGCAAAGTTTAACAATCACAGTTTCAGCAAACGGAACAATCAAACCTGAGCGGTCAATTAACCTCAGCCCGAAAAATTCTGGTATCTTGAAAAGCCTACTTGCAAAAGAAGGAGATATTGTCAAACAAGGACAGATTGTCGCCTACATGGATGATTCCAACCTGCGGGGGCAACTCACTTCTGCTCAAGGACAATTGGCACAAGCTGAGGCAAATTTGCAAAAAGCGATCGCAGGTAATCGTCCTCAAGATATTGCTCAAGCACAAGGAGTATTAGACGAAGCCGAGGCGAATCTGCAAAAAGTACAAACAGGCAATCGCTCTCAAGATATTGGTCAAGCACAGGCACGCTTGCAAAGCGCTCAAGCCGCTCTTCGCCAAGCAGAAGATAATTTTATTCGGAATCAACAACTTTACAATGCAGGCGGTATCTCCCTCCAAACTCTTAACCAAAATCGTTCCAGTCGCGACAGTGCCCAAGCTAATGTAAATGAAGCACAGCAAGCACTGGCTCTGCAAAAAGCCGGGTCACGTCCAGAAGATATTCAGCAAGCACAAGCTGTAGTGAAGCAGAGACAGCAAGCTTTGGCACTGATTAAAGCTGGAACCCGCCAAGAAGATATTAACGCAGCCCGTGCCCAGGTAACATCTGCTCGTGGATCGCTGCAAAACATCCAAGCCGAAATCAACGACACGATTATTCGCGCACCCTTTGAAGGTGTGGTGACAAAGAAATATGCCGATCCTGGTGCTTTCGTGACACCCACAACTGCCAGTAGTGAAGTCGCTTCTTCTTCTTCTTCTTCAATCTTGTCTTTAGCTTCAACCAATGAAGTTGTCGCCAATTTAGCGGAAACAAATATTTCCAAAATCAGCCTTGGTCAAAAAGTCTCGATTAAAGCAGATGCCTACCCAGGAAAAACCTTTGAAGGTAAAGTGAGCCAAATTGCTGCCCAAGCAATCGTAGAGCAAAACGTTACCAGTTTTGAAGTGAGAGTATCACTTTCAGACCCTCAAAGACTACTACGGTCTGGGATGAATGCAGAAGTAGATTTTCAAGTCGGTCAAGTTGCAAATGTTCTAGTAGTACCAACGGCCTCAGTGGTGCGCCAAGAAAATGCCACAGGTGTGTTTGTGGCAGGGAAGAATAACAAACCTGTGTTTACTCGTATTGAGACTGGTGTCACTGCCAATAACTTTACCGAAGTTAAATCGGGATTGACAGGAGACGAAAGGGTATTACTCAGTTTTCCCCCAGGATCGCGTCCGCAATCAACACCAAGAGGAGGAGTTTTCCCTGGTTTAGGTGGAGGTGCAGGCGGTGGCGGTGGCGGAAGAGGAGCCGGTGGCGGCGGAGGTCGTTCCGGCGGTGGTTCCCCTTAAAGTTAGTTTTAACAATAAAGAATTCAGGAGTTAGGAGTCAGAATTCAGTGTGAATTCGAGTTTGACTAGCGGATAAATATGTGGGTTTAATTCCTCCACTAATTGATTCTGAATTCTGGATTCTGAATTCTGCATTCTTCTTTAAATACAACATTATGTTTAAGATATTTAAGGGCTTTTCCAAAACTAAGAATACCCGCACAGTACCGTTTCTGGAAATCTTGACAATGGCGGCAGAGACTTTGTGGAGTAATAAATTACGCACAAGTCTCACTATGTTGGGCGTGATTATTGGGATTTCTTCAGTTATTGCCATTACCTCTGTCGGTCAAGGGGTACAAAAGGGGGTTGAGCAACAGATACAAGCATTGGGTACAGATGTCATCCAAATCTTGGCGGGTGCGGCTAGAAGTGGGAATGTCCGTCAAGGAGTTGGTTCTAGCAGTACCTTGACTTGGGAAGATGCTAAAGCGATCGCTACACAAGCGCCATCAGCACAGATGGTTTCTGCTTATCTCCAACGCAGCGCCCAAGTTGTCTATGCTGGACAGAATACTTCAACAACCATTTATGGCACAGATTTAAACTACCCAGAAGTCAGAAATACTCACCCCCAACAAGGGAGATATTTTACTCAAGAAGAACTAGATACTGCCGCCCAGTTTGCCATTCTTGGCCCTACAGTTCAAAAAACACTTTTTGACCAGGGAGCCAATGTCATCGGCGAGAAAATTCGGATTCAGGGAGAAGCTTATGAAGTGATTGGAGTGATGGAACCTAAAGGTTCTCAGGGGCCGATGGATCGAGATGACCAGATTTTCATTCCTCTCACTACTATGTCAAAGAGACTAGTTGGGAACAATGCCCTAGTAGGCGTTTCTGTAAATGGAATTTTAGTCAAAGGCGCTAATCAGGAGCAGTTAGAAGCCGCTCAGTTTCAAGTTACCAATCTCTTACGCCTGCGTCACAACATTTATCCACCACAAGCTGATGATTTTCGGCTGACTAATCAAGCTGATATTGTTAGTACCTTTACTAGTGTTGTGGGTTTGTTTACAGTTATGGTGGTAGCGATCGCGGGAATTTCTCTGGTGGTTGGTGGCATTGGTATTGCTAATATTATGCTAGTTTCTGTGGTTGAGCGGACGCGAGAAATCGGGATTCGCAAAGCTGTAGGGGCAACTAATTCGGCAATACTTAATCAATTTTTAGCCGAAGCGATCGTGATTTCCATTGTCGGCGGATGTATTGGTATGACAGTTGGTATTTTATTAGCCTTTATAGCTTCAAGCATTTTCAAATTTCCGTTTATAATTTCTTTCTTGTCGATCGTTGCTGGCTTTGGACTCTCGTTAACCGTTGGCTTAATTGCTGGCGTGATTCCAGCACGGAATGCATCTAAATTAGATCCAATTAACGCTTTAAGAAGCGACTAACTTAAGAATGCTGAGTAATGAGTAATGAGTAATGAGTAATGAGTGATGAGAGTTCATTTAATGGTCAGTAGAATGAGTAAAGTTGAGCGATTTGAAGACTTGATTGCTTGGCAAAAAGCAAGAATCCTTACTACAGATATTTATCAGGTTAGTCAGCAGGGCGCGTTTGCTAGAGACTTTGGATTATCGGGACAAATACAAAGGGCAGCAGTATCTATTATGTCTAACATTGCGGAGGGTTTTGAAAGAAGTTATTTAGAAAAATTTCATCAGTTTCTTTCCATAGCCAAGTCATCCTGTGCAGAATTGCGTTAGCAATTAACACTGTCCTAAACTATGTGACTACGGCTACAAATTAACTTTCATTACTCACTACTCACTACTCACTACTCACTACTCATTACTCATTACTCATTACTCATTACTCAGCTTATGCCAACAATGATTTGGATGGAATCTATTACTAAAACTTACCACTTGGGAGAAGTTAGTGTTCCAATACTGAAGGGAATTCAACTCTCTATTGAGGAAGGGGAATACGTCTCGATTATGGGTGCGTCAGGTTCCGGTAAGTCAACGCTCATGAATATTTTGGGATGTTTAGATCGTCCCACAACTGGAGATTATATTTTTGAAGGCAGAAATCTGACTACTTTTGATGATGATGAATTAGCCTATATCCGCAATCAAAGGATTGGTTTTGTGTTCCAACAATTTAACCTATTGGCGCGGGCGACAGCATTGGAAAACGTGATGTTACCAATGGTTTACGCTAACTTACACAAGGCAAAACGCCGAGAAAGGGCATTAGAAGCCTTAGAAAAGGTAGGATTAGGGGAACGCATAAGTAACCGTCCTAGTCAATTATCTGGCGGACAACAACAACGGGTAGCGATCGCTCGTGCTTTGGTCAATCGACCTGCATTAGTTTTGGCAGATGAGCCAACAGGAGCTTTAGATACTGAAACTTCCCATGAGGTAATGAGCTTGTTGACTGAACTTAATGACCAGGGAATCACCATTGTGATAGTCACTCATGAGCCAGATATTGCTGCTCAAACCAGAAGGATTATCCGAGTTCAGGATGGTTTGATTGTCGGCTAATTTGTTAATATCAACCAGTTGAGGGGAGATTTACAATTCAAAATTCTGTAGATTAATCAAAATGAAAACTTTGATTTTATCCTCAAAGAAACCCAATTAATGACTACATCTAGATTATGAATTTCAGCTTGTTTTTCGTGCATTCTACCTGGATTAGTGTCGCGTTTGCTGTAGCCTTGCCGTCAAGTATGGCTCTTCTTTTTCCCACTTTAGCCAGTGCTGCAACTCCCCCAAAACCTCAGAATTCCTCAAGTTCTACACAGGCTCCTGATTACCTCAACCCTAATGCCAATCCTCTCCAATTTCCCACAAAACCGGATGAGGTAAAGATCCAGGGAACTGTGCCAATCACTTTAGCACAAGCTTTGGAACTAGCACAACGCAACAATCGAGACTTACAGGTAGCGATATTACAGCTAGAACGCAGTCGTTCATCTCTACGCGAGTCTCAAGCTGCCTTATTTCCTACTCTGGGAATCAATGGTAGTCTAACCAACAGTGGTAATGGTTTTGTTAGCAATTCATCTCAACCCAGCACTTCTTTCAATGGTTCAGCACAACTGAATTATAATGCTTATACTTCCGGGAATCGAGAGGCAACTATCCGGGCAGCTGAAGAACAACTACGTGTGGATGAACTGAATGTTGAAAGTCAGTCTCTCACAATTAGGTTGAATGCCACCACTCAATACTACGATTTGCAACAAGCCGATGAAGAAGTAAGAATTAATCGGTCTGCTGTGGAAAATGCCCAGGCTAGTTTGCGGGATACTCAAGCTCGACTAAGTGCTGGAGTAGGTACGCAATTTGATGTGCTGCAAGCTCAGGTGAATTTAGCAAATGCCCAACAAGTTCTGACTAATGCTATCTCACAACAGCGAATTGCCCGTCGTCAGCTTGCCACTCTGCTAAGTTTGTCGCAGTCAGTTGATATCAGTGCCGCCGATCCCGTACAATTATCGGGTCTTTGGCCGGAGACAGTAGAACAAAGTATTGTGCAAGCGTTTCAAAATCGTCCAGAATTACAACAGTTTTTAGCACAACGTAATATTTACGAGCAACAGCGACGACAGGCACTTTCACAGCTAGGGCCACAGATTAGTTTGGTAGGCAGCTACAACGTGCTAGATCGGTATAACGATGGCGTCAGCATTACTGATGGGTATTCCGCAGCAATTCAAGGAAGTCTAACTTTGTTTGATGGGGGTGCAGCAAGAGCGCGTGCGGCTCAATCGAAAGCGAATATTGCGATCGCAGAGACTCAATTTGCTACCCAGCGCGACCAAATTCGCTTTGATGTGGAACAGTACTACTCTCAATTGCAATCCAATTTAGATAATGTGCAAACTTCTAGTGTGGCTTTAAATCAAGCTAGAGAAGCTCTGAATTTAGCAAGGCTGAGGTTTCAAGCTGGTGTAGGCACTCAAACAGAGGTAATCTCTGCTGAAAATGACCTGACAAGAGCAGAAGGTAATCGAGTCACAGCTATTTTGGATTACAATCGCGCTTTAGCTAATTTGCAAAAATCAGTCACTTCCAGAGCTTCGCGTTAAGGTCAAACAATTTTGGATTTTAGATTTGCAATTTTGGATTGCTCAAATCATTAGACATCTGGTGAAAGTAAATATGCGTTATCCAGAAACTTTGTAGAGACGTAGCACTGCTACGTCTCTACATTCATTTTTTACAGCCTTGAAGCAACTGGGTTTATACTCAGCACTCTTATGGCACTGTAATAACCGCTACTGGGCAATGGGCTTTACTTAAAATTGCATCAACTCTGTGACCGAAGAAAACGCGACCTGTAACCATGCGGATGCTACTTCCGAGAAGAATCAAGTCAACTTCTTGGGTTTGGGCAAACTTAAGGATTTCTCTTTCGGGGCTGGTTCCTTGAAGAATATAGGTTTTGACATCAGCACCCAGATTACGGCCAATTGCGGCTTGCTGTTCGAGCAAATCGTGGGCAATTTCCTTGACTGGATTTAGCGATCGCTGTTCATAAAGAATATACTCAACCTGTGGTAAGTTAATCACGTTAACAATCATCACTAATGCCCCGGTTTGAGCTGCGATCGTGCTTGCCATCTCTACGGCATTTTTGCTATATTCTGTCCCCACCGTTGGCACGAGAATTTTTTTCAGTTGTTGTTGAGGGATTTTGCATATCTCGCCTTTGGATTGGGGTAAGTGCGACTTCACCACCATCGTTGCACAAGGCGCTTCTTGTACAACCCGGTCAACAAGCAAATTAAATAATGCTTTCTGGGGGCGGATCTGTTCAGAAGCTCCCAATACAATTAAGTCATAATTTTTGTTCGCTTCATTTAGAATTACCTGCGCTTTATTACGCCCAGACTCCGTTTTTGTTTGCAGGGTGGTATCAGCCGGGAGCCGCATTTCCTCAGTCACAGAAGCTAAAGCTTGCTCGGCGGCAGTATCTTTAACCTGGGTTGCCTCCGTCCGGCGGGCTTTGCTTTGAGGTTGCTTATCACTCAGGGCATATAGAGAGGTAACTTCTATCGAGTTTTGGTGAGCCATGTAACCAACTAATTGCGCCGCCAATTGGATGTTAGGACCACCACTAGTAGGTATTAAGACACGCTGAATCTGTTTGATAAAGCTGCGGCTATCTTGCTCTTCTTGTTCCAAACGTCGAGCTTCCTCTTCACTCATAACTACTTTTGACAAAGACCAGCGCAAAAGGGGCGGAGCCATTAAGGAAGTGACGATCGCTACCATCACAATAATCGAGTACATTTGGGGATTCAGCACTCCCAAAGATAAACCAATGGTAGCAACGACAATTTCCATCGCCCCGCGAGCATTCATCCCCGAACCCATCGCCAAACCTTCCCAGTGACTCAAGCCGCCGACGCGAGAACCAATGTAAGCACCTGTAAATTTACCAACACAGGCGACAGCGAGAACAATTAAGCCAAATATTAACGTTTGGGGGACTAACAAGGTTAGCAAGTTAACTTTTAAGCCAGCTGAGGCAAAGAAAATTGGCGCTAAAAAGGCTGCTGTGAAGACTTCTAGCATGTGTCCGGCTTCATTGCTAAAGCGGCGGGATTGACCTGCGAGAATCCCCAGGACGAAAGCACCTAATGCTGCTTCTAAACCTAATGCGTGGGTAAGTGCTGCTGCCGAGAGCGAAAGAATCAGCACAACCGAGATACTAGCGGCGATGCCACCAACGTAGTCATCAACCCAGCGTAAAATCTGATCTACAATAGTACGCCCGATTGTGAAGGCGATCGCGAGAAACAATATAGCCGCACTCACGGAATGAAAAATTGTCCCAAAATCAAATTTGCCGCTACTAGCTAGACCTGAAACCACAGAAAGTAAAATCCAGCCGATGGTGTCGTCGGTCATCCCTGCTGCTAAGGTAACTTGACCAATGTCACGGCGAATCAGGTTTAAGTCCATCAGCACTTTTGCAATCACTGGCACTGCTGAAATACTCATTGCTGTAGCGATGAACAGACTGAATACTAGTCGCTTTTCTGGGTTGGCTAAAAAACTATCTGGTAATAGCCAGCCCAGTCCAAATCCGGTGATAAAGGGGATAATAATTCCGCCCAGCGAGATGAGTAGAGCCGTTTTACCTTTGCGAAGAATCAGCTTGAGATCCGTTTCCAACCCAGTTACAATCAGCAAAAATAACACACCTAACCAAGAAATCACCGAAAGTAAATTAGATTGTTCTTGACTTTTGGGAAAGATGAGCGCCTGTAAGTCGGGAAGCAGCAAACCAAATAGAGAAGGCCCAAGCAACACACCTGCGAGTAATTCTCCAACAACAGGCGGCAGATTAATCCGGCGCATCAACTCACCTAATCCCCGCGCTACCAAAAGCAACAGTGACAGTTGTACTAGCACCAACAGCAACTCATGATGACCGAGAGGTTTAATTACACCATCACCTACTACTTTCTGTGCAGCGAGTACAGGCACTAATATCAGGGACAGGTTTTGCATAATGTCCAAAGGTTGGTTTAAAGGGGTTGCTTAAGTAAATCCTGAAAATGTTTACTTTCACATCGGCCTATGAGATTAAACTGTCATTATCCTGAGACATTTGGTAAAAATGATATGGGCTACAATTCGGGAATTGTGTTTACCAATGATTTCGGGCAACCCATAATTAATTTTTGGAGATGGGTATGTATTAATGGCAAGATGATTGTGTGCGATCGCCCGAAGTTATCAAAAGTAAATTTTTGATCGTCAACTTATTTTCTGGCGCGAACAAAAAGCTTTGTAGTGTCTATCCAAATACCTCGATCGGTTGCTAGTTTCTCAATTTCTGCTTGATATTCAACTTGCAACTGATTTAATTTATCTGGTGATAATGTTGACAAGAAAGGATTACCTTTAAAATTTATCTTAAGTACTGTCTCAGATAATCTGCTATCCGTAAGCTGGCGATAACGTCCTGATGGCTCAATCTTAATTTCGATATCTCTAAAACCTGCCTGGTTGAGCAAATTTCGACATTTTTCTGGAGTTCCAAGTGGTTCAAGGATGTGTGGTAATGACACACCCAAAACTCTAGCGCAAACCCTCTGTTGAATAGATGCTATTAAAGCAGTTTCGGGAGGACAGGTAAATGCTACATACCCTCCTGTTTTCAAGTAGCTGTACCACTTTTGCAAGGTAGCAAGGATATCAGGAAAAAGTACAATGGCTTCACAGCAAAAGACAGCATCAAAACTACTATCACTAAAGTTTAAATATTCTGCATCCGCTTCAATCAACTCGATATTTTGTAATTTTGCTGCGGCAATCTTTTGTCTTGCTTGCTGCAACATTCCAGGGGTCATGTCAATTCCAATCACGTAGCCCTCTGAACCAACTTTTTCAGATGCGGGTATAGCAAGTAAACCTGTTCCAGTCGCCACATCAAGAATTTTCTGTCCCGAATGTAGTGGAACAAATTCAAGTAAAATTTTGGCTTCTAGAGGATGGCGAGTACCTTCTTCATGGTCATAAGTTGTTCTACTACCATAAAATTCTCTTAGTTGCTGCTTATAATTATCTAGATCAGTCATAACCAAATGTTAAATTTTCTCCACTTTATAGTAGCTCTTATTGTGATATTGAGTTGCTGGTTGCTGAATCCAACCCTGACAGCACAAGCCGCAACTTCATCCACCACTGTTTACGAACAACGGATAATCCACAGTCCAGATGGTATCGGCAAATATTACATGGGGCGCGAAATCGCCCAAGTGATGGGATACACCAGCGCTGGCTGGCTAGAACGTCCCAGCCGAGAGGGAGACGAACAGCCAAGTAAAGTAGTTAACGCCCTCAATCTGAAACCTCATGATGTAGTGGCAGATATTGGCGCTGGAACAGGTTACTTCAGCTTTCGCATCGCGCCGTTATTAACAGCAGGTAAGGTGTTGGCTGTAGATGTTCAACCAGAAATGTTAGAAATCATTGAGTTGTTCAAAAAAGAGAAAAATATCACCAATGTTGAGCCAGTTTTAGCAACCCTTAACTACCCCAATTTACCATCTGAAAGTATTGATTTGGCATTGATGGTGGATGCTTACCATGAACTTGAGTATCCCCAAGAAGTGATGCAAGGAATTGTGAAAGCACTTAAACCAGGTGGTCGAGTAGTTTTGGTTGAGTACCGGGGTGAAAATCCTTTTATTATGATTAAAGGTCTGCATAAGATGACTCAAAAGCAAGTCCGTAAAGAAATGCAAGCTGTTGGTTTGGTTTGGCGTGAAACTAAAAACTTGTTACCTCAACAGCATTTAATGGTGTTTGAGAAACCCAATACTAATTCGTAATGACACTCGTGGACTCGCTACCGCTACGCTAACGTAATTCGTAATTAAGGTGTCAAGCCATAATAAAGTAAAACTTCTTGCTATCTAGGAAAATCATGGTCAACCTATCATTCAAGCAGCGAATTCCTCCTTTAGAAAATGGCGATCGCCTCACTCGCTACGAATTTGAACGACGCTATCAAGCAATGCCCCGTCATCAAAAGGCCGAATTAATTGAAGGAGTTGTATACTTGGCATCCCCATTACGTTTTGAAAGTCATGCTGAACCACATGGTCATGTAATTGGTTGGTTGTGGACTTACGAAATTGCCACTCCTGGTGTGAGATTGGGAATTGAGCCAACAGTCCGCTTAGATCGGGATAATGAACCGCAACCAGATGGAGTGCTATTAATCACACCAATATCTCAAGGACAATCTCGTTTGAGTGATGATGATTACATCGAAGGTGCGCCAGAACTCGTAATAGAGATAGCAGCTAGCAGTGTTGCTATTGATTTACATGACAAGAAAAAAGTCTATGGTCGTAATGGGGTAAAAGAATATATTGTTTGGCAAATATTTGAAAACAAATTAGATTGGTTTCGCCTGCGACAAGGAGAATATGTATCCTTAGAACTGGATGCAGATGGAATTATCAAAAGTCAAGTATTTCCGGGTTTGTGGTTGTCAACGTCAGATTTACTTGTTGGCAATATGCCGCAAGTATTGGCTGTGTTGCAGTTAGGATTAAATTCGCCAGAACATCAAATATTTGTGCAGCAATTGTCTAGTTAGAATTCAGGGAAACATTTGATGATTATTTTGGCATTAGTCTATTTTTTGGGGAATGAGACTAGCGCTTTTGGTTGCACTATCCCAAACAATCCAGCTAAGAGAATTATCTAAATCATCGGGGCTATTTGAAACTTTAAAATAAAGCTTTTCTGCACGTTTTCTTTCAATAGCAAAGTCGGCATTTTGAGCATAAACGACGATAAAACCTTTGTCTCGCAAACAATACATCGCCCAAGCTTTCAATGAGTGCTTGTACGGTTCGTGTGGAATTGGCGGTTTTACGATCGCGTCTTCAATTACTTGAAATATTTGCGTGAGGTTTGCGGTCATAGTAGATACTCTTGTGATTACCCCTAATTTAACTAGCTTCTGGATCGCAACGGATTTCAATCATAAAGCCATCTGGATCGTAAAAATACACTCCTCTACCAGTAGGACGAGTAACTGGGCCGTGTGCGATCGCTATTTTATTTTCTCTGATTACTGTCACCGCGCGATCGAATAACTGTGGATCGATATCAAAAGCCAGATGGTAGGCTCTAGTGAAGGTCTTTTCGGGGTTTGGGTTTGGTGGTGTTAAATCGGGTTCCCCAAATAAATCGAGGATTGTACCATCCGGGGTGATGAAGTTGGCTACTTTTCCAGATGTGACGAGTTCCACGAGAGTTGCAGGTACTTCGTCGCCTGTGAGTTCGTGCAAACCCAAGATTGTACCATAAAAGTAGCGGGAAGCCTGCATATCCTGGACGTTGAGGGCAATATGATGTACTTTACGCAGATTTCCTGGCGCAAGGACATTGTTTAGGGATTGGGTGCTGGATAGCATAGTAGAACAAAATCTCAATACTTAGATAGAAGTTGAACTTTTTTCTTAAAGCTTACTATTTATAATAAAAATCTATCATGGCTTTTGATTATTCTTTAGACTTTAAAGTTATTGATTTTCGCCAACATCCTGAACTCTATCGTGTTGGCAAGGGTGAGCAGGGTGTACTTTTGGTTGAACCATACAAATCAGAAATTCTTCCTTACTGGCGGTTTAAAACTCCTGAGATTGCTAGAGAGTCGAGTGAAAAAATTTATGAGATGTTTCTTGATTATTTAGATAAAGATGATTTTGTTGGTGCTGATATGGCACGGAAGTTTATCCAAATGGGTTATACTCGCTCTCGCCGTTATGCTAATCATAAAAGTGGCAGAAAGTATAAACAAAATTCGGAAACTTCAGATGCCAAAAAAGAAATTCTTCCTTATGAAGTAGACCCCGTGAAAGCGGAATCAGCAGCAATATTTAAAGCTAAGTGGTTACAAGCAAAGACAAATGAGAAATATCAAGAGCTTTTAGCCAAACATAAGCAGATGTATGACAATATCTCACCTTCGCAAATAAATATACCTGGCGATTAGAAATCGCGTCTACACAAACAAAGTCCGCCTGCGCGGACTCAAAAATTTGAAACTCAGGTTGGTGGGTTTTGTCTGTATCGCCGCAAAGTTCATTTGCTAGGGCGAGTATCTGAGGTGGATGAACGGAGTTCTGAACTTCGTCTATGAGTCTTTGAACTCCGTAAACTTGGCGTTATCGCCAATTAATTTAAGAGTAAGGTGATTGCATTTCCCCTTCACCAAGCCGACAAAAATCATTAATATCCCCGACTTCTTGAAGAAGTTGGGGATCTGGATAGCAACAAATTACTGCATGAACTTTTGCATTATTCTTTCGCAAACCCAATCAATCATCACTTGCATCGTCAATCATTTCTGGTACTAAAGCTGGGTTACTTTTACGTTCTTCTGGTGATTGCTCCCGGATAACATCGTCGATTCTCCGAGGGTGTTTGATTTTGTCGAGTAGCTCTGGACTTAATTGTAATGCCTCACCTTCTGGATTCGACTTTTCAGCTTGATTAGGAACTGTTTCTTTATTCATCACTATTTCCCCAAACTTATAAGCCAAGCTTAAGTTTTTTGTGGTGAGGTACACACTATCTTGAGACTTAATTTCAGATAGCGGTGGGTAAGAAATGCGTCACCCAACAACCCATCGTACTCTTACGGAAAAGCAAGCTACGGGTAGCGTCTCGCAGAGAAAACATCGCGCTTTGGAGATTAAAGATTCAGCAACGCAGCAAAAACGGAGTTTCCTCGGTGCGCTCGCATTTCCCCTTATTCACCCATTGAAACTTGACTGCGCTCAAACAACCACCCATCGCCGACTATCTCCTCTAGGCGTTGATTGAGTCGAGGGAGGAAATAATCTGGATCAATTTGCTGGGTAAACCAAGTATCAAACGCTTCCTGTGTTTCAATTCCTTGGGCACTTGCTGCACCTGATATAATTTTGAAACTATCCTCCTGAAGTTCCTCTAACTGGGGATGACCTTCACCTCGGCGGCTGCAAAAGAACATTGCAGTTGCTCCTAACACAGCTTCTAGTTCATCGCCTTGAGGAACTCTATTATATAAAACACGGATAAGTCTAATGGTTTGTCCTAAAGGTGCTTGAATTCTCAGCGTCAACCAGATTGCTTGAGCTAGGTAAACTAAACCGTTACTTTCATCTGTTAAACCTAAATTACCCAGAACTGTTACCAAATCACTATATGCACGAACCTGTGTAAGTGCTGAAACAGCTTGTAGATTTAGTTCTAATTGCTTAGGTTTATCTCCAGTTTCACCTGCCCAATAAGCCATATTTGCCAGAGTAGCGGCTTTACCTTTGACATCGCCAATCTGCTTAGTTATTTCCAAGGATTGCTCCCAGAGTGCGATCGCTCTCGGTATGTCCCCTTGTTGGGCGAATACCCCTGCCATGTTGTTGAGGGTAGTGGCTTTACCTTTGACATCGCCAATCTGCTCCTTTATTTCCAAGGATTGCTCCCAGAGTGCGATCGCTCTCGGTATGTCCCCTTGGTCGGCGATTACCTGTGCCATGTTGTTGAGAGTAGTGGCTTTACCTTTGACATCGCCAATCTGCTCCTTTATTTCCAAGGATTGCTCCCAGAGTGCGATCGCTCTCGGTATGTCCCCTTGGTCGGCGATTACCTGTGCCATGTTGTTGAGAGTAGTGGCTTTAC
>NZ_JBALFY010000045.1:0-7656 GCF_036916655.1 Nostoc sp. | reverse complement strand
TTTGAAGGTGCGGTGAATATGGCACGCGATATGTATAATGCCATTTACTCCCCTTTGATGAAACTCGCTCAATCTGATATCCGTGCAGGGCAAAAGAAAACTGTTATCCCTGAAGAAAATAGTAAACTTGGGGAGAGTGAAGTAGAACAATCCAAATCTTTTGATATTACATCTACCGAACTGATGCCTACGGCGGTAAACTACGCAGTACTTGAAAGTCCAAAAATTGATACTCAGCCATTTCCACTAACTACTGATAAAGCATTACATAGGGAGAGCGAAGTAGAACAATCCAAAGTTTTTGATATTAGATCAACCCAACCTATTGCAGAATTTGAAAGTTCAAAAATTGATACTCAACCATTGCTAATGCCTGATAATCAACCATTACCTCAATGGCAGCAATTTGGTGGTAAATTCTCTGTCTTTTTGGATAAATTGCCTAAATACTTAGGTAGCTTTTCCACTGAATACCAGATGCCAATTATTTGTTTTGCTACAATTATTACAGCGACTGTTATAGTTAAGATCATTCTAGCTGTATTAGATGTAATTAATGAAATTCCCCAGTTAAATCTAGTTTTTGAGTTGACTGGAATTGGTTACTTAATCTGGTTTATTTTCCGATATCTATTTAAAGCTTCTACTCGGCAAGAATTAGCTGCACAAATTAGTTTTATCCAAAAAGAAATTGTCGAGGGACAAGATTAATAAGCTGTTATGCCTCCACATTCACTTTCTTTCATAGTGAAAGAAGGCATAAGGCAAACAAACACATCCTCCGCTATGCAAGAGGTTGGTCGGATTTGGAGATCAAATAGCTATGTTGCGTAGGCGTAGCCCGTCGTAGACATTGCGATCGCTTCTCTACGAACGCCAATAGCGTGTCGGAGACAGAGGCTGCACCCTAAGCATAGCTATCCACAAGGTTTACGGCTTCTGCATAGCTGGTTTTTGAGCAGGGGTACGCTCGCCGTGGGCATCGTAAAAGCACCACAGTCGTAGTTACTCATGAAATCTTGTCATGTGTGTAAGTCGTGCAAAATAAAAAAACTTTTTACTTAAAGTTTTGATAAAGTCAGCGTTTAATTACGTAGTTGAATTGATTTTTTCCAACCAAGTTGGTATGATAGCTTCAATCAAAAACGCAAATTCGTATAAAAAAAGATGCCATAAATACTATTGAATAATTCATAAAGTTTAAGTGCTCATATCAATGACTATTTAAGCATTAGTAGTGAGGAAGTAGAGACATTTGCCAGCAATCCTATCTATGCAATCGCCATCTGTCGAGTGTCCCTCACAATCGATAATCTGCTTGATAAGTTTCTCGCTCTCAACATTTTTGAAACAAGCTATTAGTAAATCAAAGGAGATAATTTATGTTAAAAACAAAGTTTTTTCAAAAACCATTAATGGTTATTCTAGGGTTAGCATTAGCTACTGTTTCTACCGCTCAATCCTCCAAAGCTGCTACCTTTACTTATCAGGGAGATACAACAAATGAACCGATTTGGCGGCGTGTAGCACCAGGGAATCCTCCCACTCTTATCAGTGGTGAAAAAGATGGGAATTTGGGCATGAGTGTACCTTACAGTGTATTTGATTTTACGGTCGATCAATCAGGTTTATATAATATAAGTGGTGAATCTGAACCTACGCCACCTGCAAATAGAAAATGGGATATTTTCTTAGCTTTATATCAGGACAGTTTCAATCCTACTGAACAATTAACCAATGTTCTTATAGCAAATACCACTACTAATGGTAGTACTGTTACTTTCAACCAAGAACTCCTTACAGGACAGAAATACTTTTTAGTTACGACCGGTCGTCGAGTGAATGATTTTGGCCAGTTTAGCAACACAATCAGTGGTTCGGGTCAAATTACACCAATTCCTGAATCAGATTCAATACCTGCCATGTTAGTCACGGGTGGTATAACTTTACTACTGTATAAGCGAAAAGTAGGTTTAAAAATATCGCATTTCTAAATCGTTTGTAAGCATATCTGCAACTTGTGAATAAGTCGGGGATGTGCTTACAAAGTAGGTATGACTGCTATAGTTGCACTCATATAATCAAAATAATCTGTAAGAAAGCTAACTGCCTTTTGTATTGTTAGTTAACTACTTGTTTTCAGAGAATAGAGGCGATCGCCTTTTGTGTAGGGATTGTATTTTTACTATCTAGGACTTACAGTCCTACTATCGACTAAGCACCTGCATCGAGATTGTGAAAAAAAGCAATCCTGAGAGCCAATCGGCACTGTAGTGCAGTCGAGGCTACTGGAGTTACCATGTGCCAGGAATTATCTGAGCGCACAATTACAGCTGAAAACTGGTTCAGTGGTGCAATATCTTGGAAGACAGATTCTGGTTTTTCGTCAAAGAGAATTCGCAAACAACCACCCCAGTCCATAGGCCATTGTTCATTGAAAAATAGCAAATGAGTCAAAGCTTTCGATGGTTCATCAGTATGAGGGCGATGACAGTGACCTAGATTATATCGACGAAACCCAATCACCATTGCACAGTCTTTCAATTCCACCCCAGACATCTGTGTTAAGGCTTGACGGTAAGCAGGTGTCCACAGTTCTTCTATCACTTGTCGCCAAATACTGCTGAGATTACCAAGATTAGAAGATAATTTTCCTTGTGTAATGCGATCGCGCCAACGATCTGACAACTCCGGGCTGGCGCGATCACTAAACTTGTACATCAAAGCAATATCCTCATTACTAGCAAGCATATCACTCCAAAGATACCCATATCCTTCCCTTATTGATAAGCGAAACTGTTCTTGGGGAAAGCTGGCAGAAAGTTCCAAGCTAGCTGCTTTGGGCAACAAATTCTCTATCACAGCATAACTGTATGGAACTGATTGCATTGTTGTACGATCAATGGCATCTAAATTTAGCATTCTCAATCTTCTTTGGATTATGTTTGTAATTTACACTATCTGTATGATTGCTAGATTAAAGCTTGATACTATAAGTCAATAGTTTCCAATTTCAGCATTTAACTCATTTTGGCGACTGAGGTATATATTCTTTCTTAACAATACCGTAGCCAATTTACGAGGGTTCAGCGCCTGTAGAAACGTTATGAATACGTCCTAAAGAAGTAAGCTTGGCAAAAATCTGGGTTAATAAAATAGGCTCAGGGATTTCGGGAAGCATTTTTAACATTTCACGAACATATCGAAAACCACGGTAGTAAGCTTTGAGATCAATAATGCCGGAGTCGGGATTGTGTTGACGAAAATCAGCTAGAAGATGATGGGATAAGTTGACCATAAAGTTTTGCTTTGTTAGCAGCATTAGTCACGGCAGTTTGGCTTAAATTCATAAAATCTTCTAATCCCCAAAACTGTTTGGCATCTCGAAAGTTAAACTCGATTTGAAAGCGCAGTTTGTAGTAGTCGATTATCTTTTCGTATGACAACTTTAGATCACTAGAAAATAGAATTACATGACTACGAGTATTAGTTTTAAGATTGGTTTTAACCAAAATAACTATATTCAGCGCTTGGGCAAATTCCTTGTGGAGTAAAGTAGCTTGATAAATATCAGTTTTGATATCCTCGTCAATGATGCTTTTACACAAATATGCGTCAGGTATATTACAATAATCCAGCTTGTCGCCGTATTTACGGCGAGAGCGACGATTAGGATCAGGGTTTCGGTAAGGGATGTATAATGCCGAATCATGGCGCAATTTGGAAATTATGTGTAAGTTAACAAGACGTGCCATCTGCAAGGCATTATTGTTCCCAAAATGACCATCTAAAACTAAGTAAGTTAGGGGGATAAAGTTAGCTACTAACAAGACTTGCTCATTAATCATTTTTTTTATTCTTAGTAATTCAGATGTCAGAATTACTTCTGTTTTGTTTTTGTTCTTACTCCCTTTTGGTCGTCCACGTTTACGTTTATCTTGGACTTGTACTTCTGGAGTTGGTGATGGGCTATTTTTTTCTACATCGCTCTTGATCACCTGTTCTATCAAAATCGGAAATGAGTGTCTTTCTTGAACACTTACCAGCGATAATGCAAAAAAAGATAGTCCTGATATCGGTTTATTTACTAGACTAGAAAAAAATCTATCCAACCCATAAGTTTTTTTACCTGATTTACTCACTACAACTTCATCTCCTGCAAGCAAATACACCTCATTTGCACGGAATAAATGCTTACGGAAAAATAGCCAAAACAACGTCGCCCAAGGTATTACTGTCTGAAAGAATCTTAATATCGTCCGATAACTACCACCAGTGCCTGCCCAACGCGAGATTCCCAACATCGTGACTCGCCCGCTCATCGTTAACATAGCCAGGATTATTTGGTTAAATTGCCGCATTGTTGTCGCGTTGATCTGCGGTAGCAGGCATTGTAGCAGTGATAAGATATCAGGCATGGGCTGTTTGTAGTGTTTGATTTATCGTTGTGAGAGACAATAAATCTACTACGAAATGCCCTACCTCTTCATACTCTTATTTTGGCAATGGTATTGATACATTGTAGCATTTACTTGATCTATTGGTTGTATACACGGAATAGTCTATCTAGTCGCTGTATGGTTTTGCTTCAACTATAGTGTCGGGACAACTACAACGCTTCCCGATAACTCGGACAGTTTTCCAATTTACAGGTGAGTCTCACTTATAAAGAGTTTATTAACTTGATAGTTACCTATTCATAAGGTAAATAATGACAGCTTAGTTTCTATACAACATTAAGCTGAACTATTTTAAAAAGAAATAAAAATTAATTTTGTTCGTGTTTGATTACTATATTAGTTGGTATTGCACTCAATAAGTTGGTATTATCTTCATTAGATTACACAGATATACTTATCCATTTGGAAAAACGCAAATCTAACAAGAGGTTTGCGACTAACTTTGGCGTCAAGATTCATTAGTTTTTAATATCAGTTATTAAAAACTAGTTATTTAGTAGCGTCTGGTAAGGAGTTGAAAGTCTAACGATAGAACCGTTTTTATTTTTATCTAACAGAATCTATTGTCAAATTGCTCAATTTCGGCGATAACAATACTAATTTTTGGTAAGCAAACAGCTTTGAGCAAAACAATCTAGTTTTTTCAATATTTAATAGTAAACGGAGAAATGTTTTATGCGTTCTACCCGCACGATACCCATTGCGTCTTTAATGCTATCGATACTGGTTTTATGGCAGCCTACTTTAGCTGACTCAAGAAGTATTGTTCCCTCAGAAAAAGAAGAAAAAACACCTTCTGTCTGGAATAAAAATAAGTGTCTTGGAGGTTTTTCGCAAAGTTTTCGCTTGGGTGGAGAACTCAATAATCCGACCACTTATAATTTGCAAAAACTGCGAAATTTACAAGATGCTTTAAAAAAACAAAATCCAGCATTAGTTACTGAAGTTACTGTGAGCTTTCAAACCGGCTCAGGGCCGCGAACAGAAACATACTATGGAGTCCCTCTATGGGAATTGATTAATAATTCGAAAGCCGGAGGTGGTCTAAAACCGGGGAATTCTGGGGTGAATAGTAAAAACTCTTTTCTGAGGCAATATGTTCTAGTTGATGCCACAGATTGCTATGGTGCAGTCGTAGCTATTGGTGAAATTCAACCTAACTTTGAAGGAAAAACAGTGCTAGTTGCATTTGCAAAAAAAGGTAGTGATGGTAACGTCGTGCCTTTAACAGATGAAGGATTTGCTCGTTTAGTAGTTCCAGGTGACAAAGCTGGAGGTCGTTACATTAGTAATGTGACAAATATCGTCATATTATCTGCTCCTCCTTCTCCTTTGAAACCAAAATATTTCTGAAAACCCGTCTGATTAAAGATACCTACAACGGAGAGTTCATTTTCTAATACCAGTCTGATATCTAAGTTATTCTGTAAGGCTGAAGATATCTCACTAAATGAGGATAATCCAACAATCTCATAGTTGTTAGTATTACTCAGTTCAGAATTATCTTATAACTAGGGAGGATCAAAATATGGAAGTTAGCGCTCGTAATTCCTTAAAAGGAACTATTAAGAAAATTCACGCAGGAGCAGTCAACTCTGAGGTCACATTAGAAATTGGGCCTGGGGTGGAAGTAACTGCAATTATTACCAAGGAGTCGGTAGACCATCTCCAACTTCAAGAGGGAAAAGAAGCGATCGCTGTGATTAAAGCGTCGGATGTCATAATTGCTACAGAATAGCTCGAAATGAGTAGATAAGTTGTGGCGATCCGCTTATAGAGCGATCGCTACGCTCATCCAACTATTTACGAATTTTCCGAGCAAGAACGGCTACCACACACCAGACAAGAAGGATCGCGATAAGAATGTCGTTTGGCAAATTCCATTCGCATCAAGTCAATTGTCAGCAGTTGTGACAATAGGGGTTGACTAAACTTAGTAATCAGCTTTATTACCTCTAATGCACTAAGACAAGCTAGTGTCCCAGAAACAGCACCGAGAACCGCGAACCCACGCTGATCCCAATCCGGCTTTTCTGGAAATAAGCATGATAGACAAGGAGTAACGCCAGGAATAATCGTCGTCAGGTAAGCTTCCATTCCATCCATTGCAGCTTCTACCATTGGTTTTTGCCAGCGTACACAAGCCTCATTAAGCAAGTTCCGCTCTGTGAAATTGTGGGCGCAATCAACAGCTACATCAGCAGATTGCACTAAAGAGTCTACATTCTCCTTTGTAACGTAATCATGAACTGCTTCTACCTGAATATCAGGATTAATAGCTTGCAGAGTTTCTCTGGCTTTGAATACTCTTGGCTTACCTACCCAATCATTTGTCATTAGAACCTGACGATTCATATCATCTAGCCGTAAGTCACCACCCCGAACTAGAATTAACCGCCCAACACCTGCTACTGCCAAATAAAGTGCTGATGTACCGCCTAATCCCCCTACACCTGTAACTAAAACTGTTGCAGACTTCAAGCGCTTTTGTGCTGCTTCTCCAAAATTGGGAAGCATCATTTGGCGGTGATAGCGTTCTAACTCACTGGGTGTTAAGTTCATCGCTTTTTATCTCTTTATCAGTCGTAAAATTTACCACCTAGTTGGTAACAAGTATTGTACTTGTCTATACATTTTTCTAACTTAATACCTGTAAAGTTGGTATTTATTCCAGGCACTATTAAAAGAGGTATGTGCAAATATAGCGATGTCTACGACGGGCTATGACGCTCTCTACGAGACGCTAAAAGCGTAGCTTGCAACTCTTACAGAGTACGCGGACTCGCTAACGCAACTCTTGGAGACGTTACGCGTAGCTTGCTTCCACGGAGTGGTACGCTATCGGTGTCGCAAATGTGGTGCTGCTCTCTCTGCGGAGATGTCGTGATAGTCCTTTATTCGATCATCCCTGCTCAAAGAGTAGCACCGATCTATTACTGCTAGTTTGCTCTTTGTCCTGGGTTGAATGCCCAATAAAATAAACCCCGCAGCAAGGCTGTGGGGTCTTTTAGGTATTATTGCTTCCTAGTGGGGTATAAAGTCAGGGCTGATGCAAGAATCAGTACGGCATCTATAGCTGCTGCTTTTGGGTTGGGATTTATCCCAGGGCAAACGCATCTTATTTACTAATAAAAACTAAGGGAGATTCTAAAATGACATAGATAATTGTAAAACTTGATAGAATGATAAATAAAAT
>NZ_JBALFY010000044.1:0-41629 GCF_036916655.1 Nostoc sp. | reverse complement strand
TGGTCGTAACGGAGGAGGTGACAGATATTATACAGATGGCGAACTAACTATTTGTGTACTTTCAATGAATAATATTGCTCAAACAAAACCATCAATTTATTCACCATCACCAGAGCCCGTTCAGTTCAAAAATCAACTGTGGTCATGGCTGCGACACTATTTGAAATAGCTCAACTCAAGAAAACAGAATAATTTTATGCAGATGCACAAAATGTTAAACTTATTTTTCAAGAAAGATAATTTAATTTTCTAGACCTCTGTGAGGGTAAATAAAATAAAATTTTAGCTAGGGAGTGAAATATCTGAACAAATTAAAATTGACTTGACTATATGGGCACAAAAAGAGAGAAAAACGAGACTTGTGGTAATCAAGCTTACAGCTACTCTTAAAAATAAAAATCCCTACGCCGCTACTAATTCTGGACTAGCTAATACTCCCGTCATTGCTGCCAGTTCTTGGGCAGTTAACTGTTTAAAGGAAATATCTAATAATTGTTCGCAGTCGTCTACTTCTGCATTGGTTAACTCTTCCACTATTGACAGCGATCGCACAGCATCAAACACCGAAATCATATCCCACTTTGACAACAAACTGATTCAAAACTTGATCCAATTGCCGGAAATGGCTAAATCAGAAAAGCTAGGAACAATTAAATTCTCTCAAGAATAACGCTTGCGACCATCGCCCAGTTAGCTGGTAATCGCAGCCTTTTTATCTGAGGGATATCCTTTAGATTTACTTTATAAATATCCTCTCAATAATGGGGATATAAATTAGAAATTCTGTTCCTTTTCCTAAAACAGAATTAACTTCAATTCTACCCCCATGTATTTCCTCCACAATCTGTTGTGCGATTGCTAGTCCTAGTCCTGTGCCTTTTCCTACTCCTTTGGTAGTAAATAAATGGTCAAATATGTGTGCTTTTACATCTTCGTTGATTCCTATACCATTATCAGCAATTGATATTTTTAAGGTATCATTTTCAATGATAGCTCTCACTATAATTTTATGTGGATTTAGCTTAAAGTATTCAAAGTTCCGACCTATACTTGACTCATCTAAAGCATCAATAGCATTAGCTAGAATATTCATAAATACCTGATTTAGTTGTCCAGGAAAACAGTCGATTGGCTGTAAATTATCGTATTCCGTTACAACTATAATTTCTGGACGTTGCTCATTCGCTTTGAGGCGATGTTTGAGAATTAAAATTGTACTATCAATACCTTCATTGATGTTAAATGGCACTTTATAATCTTTATCGCCCCGGGAGAAAGTTCTTAAGCTGGTGCTGATATTTTTTAATCGCTCAGAAGCGATAACCATTGCGTCAACCATCTTTGGCATATCTTCTAAGCTATAGTCTAAGTCAATTTCTTCAGCATGGTCGAGAATTTCTACTTCCGGATTCGGTAGAGCTTTTTGATATAATTTTAGGTGTTCAGTGATATCAGCCAAGATAGGTTTAGCTTGTTGGAGGCTAGTCGAAATAAAGCCGAGGGGATTGTTCATTTCGTGAGCTACTCCAGCAACTAAGTTACCTAGTGCAGACATTTTTTCATGTTGTATCATTTGCAGTTGGGCTTGTTGCAGTTTTTGCAAAGCATTTTCCAGTTCTTGAGATTTTTGCTTAATAGCAGCTTCACCAAGTTTGCGATCGCTAATATCAATTAGAATTCCATCCCATACCATTTCACCATCCTCGCCGCGTTCTGGCTGAGAAGCAGCTTTTACCCACTTGACATTCCCATTGGGTGTAATAATGCGCCACTCATGCTGAAATGTGGTAAGATTTTGTGCTGACTCAACAACTGCTCGAAAGGCCTCTGCGCCATCGTCGGGATGTTCAAAATCACGCAGGCTACATTTCCCTGACAGGAAATCTTCTGCTGGGACTTCGTAAAGAGTTTGACACCCAGAACTGACGTAGGGTACTGAAGCTGAACCATCGGCTTTAATTCGGATCTGATAAATCATACCAGGAACATTATCTGCTAGTTTCTGAAAGCGGGCTTCACTGAGCCGTAATTTTTCTAGAGATTGTTCTAACTGTTGAGTATAAATTTGTGCATCTTCATAAAGACGGGCATTTTCTAGAGAAATAGCCGCTTGGGTACAAAGAAAGTTGAGAATAAGGATGCGATCGCTTGTAAACACACTACTAGTAGAACGATTCTTTAAATACAAAATTCCAATTGAGCGTCCTTGATTGAGAATTGGCAAGCACAACAAACTTTTTGGTTGTCGTTGACTTAAATACTCATCAATTACAGGTAAATTGGTTTTGAGGTCGTCAATCATCACAATTTCTTCGGTGTTTTTGACGTACTGTATCAACTTAATTGGTAAGTTGGGGTTATCCTCTAAAGGTTCGGCACAAAGTTCTGTGGTTTCGGGTGTAGCAATGGCTCTTACCAACCATTTTCCTTGAGTATTAGGTAGGATTAAGGCACAACGCTCGCCCCCAGAATGTTGCAGAATAATCTGTGTTAATCTGTGCAGTAGTTCGTCCAGTTGAATCGTACCGGAAATGGCTTGGGAGGCTTTGAGGATAGCAGCAAAATCAAAGCTACTAATGTCAGTGTTAGAAGAACGACCCAAATGAGTGGAATTATGAACCGAGAGTGGGCGACTAACGCTGCTCGATATTGTTTCCAGCACATGCAGTGATTGTACTCTCTGCTGGAGAATAACGCGTAGTAAATCGGGATAGCGATTTTCCAAATCCTCGGTTTTGGCTTTTGCACCCCAACGAGCGTAACAGTAGTATGCCTCCTGCATATAGCCTGCTGCCACCTTCTGTTTGCCCCAACTTAGATAAAATTTAGCAGCCAGTTCATTGCTGAGTGCTTCATCTTGCACATAACCATGTGTTTTGGCTTGGGCAATAGCTAAATCGTAATGTTCCATCGCCTCAGTAAATTGACCAAGCACTCGATAGTGTTCTGCTGCTACAAGTTGCCAACGATGTTGATGATTGAATGGGGCATGAATAGCCCAAATTTGTAGTTTTTCTTGATGGGCATTGATTCGCTCTAAAATGGCTGATTGTTCTTGGGCATTAACATCGGTGTAACGTGCTAGATGAATTAAAGCATCATAAAAAACTCGGACAACTGCGACGAAATAGCCAGTTACAGCATTACTATACTGTTCTGCTAAGGCTACTTGTTGTGAAGCTGCTTCGTATTCTCCGAACAAATAACAGAGAACAGCTTGATTGAGATGAAGATAGAATAACCCCGTGCGATTACTGGCAGCTTGGAAGGTGGGTAAGATTTGGGCGGCATTGAAGACTTTGCCCTGTAAACAATAGGGAACTTCCGCTTGTCCTAATAAATTGAGAATCGCTTGCTGGTAGCATTCATAATATTTTATCGTTGCTTCTTGTTTGACCTGGCTGATGACTTGCCAATGAGTCTCCATTTCCTCTGCCAAATCATTTAATTCTCGACCACTCCAATAGCTACACTGACTATATGACACTAAGTTCAACGCGACGCATACCCAATCTCCCGTTTCTAAGCCGCTTTGATAAGCTTCTAGTAAAGATGGGATACTATGATGTAAAGGTTCCTTCCAGTGCCGAATAAAGCTGTTGACAATAAAGTAAGCTCTGCTTTTAAAAGCGTTAATCTGCTGTTGTTCTAGTAACTTTAACGAAAGTTGTCCAAACTCATACCCAGCATCAATGTCTCCGATAAAACCACAAAGAGTCACTCCATAGTCTGCATAGGAAAAAATGGCAATAGATGAATTGCCAAACTGGATAGCCATCTCCACTTGCTTGGATGTGAGTAGTGGTAACAGTGTCGGTTTAGCAATGTATGCAGAGGAAACCAGTGTAGTCATTATTTGCATGGCTGCAAGTTGATGCGGATCGCTCATCGCCGGCAAATCCAGCAAACTTAGGGGTGCGCGCCCCATCCATAGTTGCCTTGTCTGTTGGGCTGCTGTGCTAATATCTGCCATCATTGGCTGTTCGGGAAATTCCACACCGAGTAATTTCAACACTTGCAACCCAGTCTCAATTACTTTGGCAAATTGACCTTGAGACCGAAATGCCGTCATTCGAGTTTCATAGACCTTAATCGTATCAAGCAAAGAAGTAGCAGAGTGCAACACAACGTCACCCCATCCTGCCAGCTTGTCAAAGTCTGTATTAAGGCAGGCAGCTTCTAAACGCTCATTATGCAGATTCAGGGTTAATGTGTAATGTTTTGTCCAGGCATCAAAGGGCAGTAAGTCAATACCTTGGGTACAATATTTGACAGCAGCATTATAGGCGATCGCTGCTTTGGCTTTGCGCCCCGCTAGCAAATTCAGTTGTGCTAATTCCAGTTTTTTGTCAAGCTGAGTTATCAAATCAATGCCTATATTCAAGTGATTGACAATTTCAAAGATATTGTCTAGTTGAGTTACAGGCGTTTTAGCGTGCAATAATTGACCGATCGCCAAATGAGTAGCTTGTTTTTGGTCTTCGGGAATTAAATAATAAGCAGCTTGTTGGACGCGATCGTGCAGAAAGCGATAAGCAAGATTTTCGATATTATTAGTATTAACTTCTTGCTCATGGCTGAGATAAAACTTATAAACTTGACTTTGCGGTAAAATCAATCCTTCCTGTAAAGCCTTCCACAAAGCATCTGCCACTTTCTGCGACGACTGTTGTGAAACAATTGCCAAAGTAGTTAAATCAAAAGAATTACCAATACAAGCAGCTAACTTCAGGATATTTTGCGTTTGCTGGGGCAATTTCTGTAACTGAGTAGCCATAAATTCCACCACATCATCAGTCACAGACAGCGTATTGACTTGAGCAAAATCACATTCCCAGTAACCTTGCTCGTGATTAAATTTAATTTGTTTATTTTCGTATAAAGCTTTGAGAAACTGCGTAATAAAAAAGGGATTGCCTTTAGTTTTACGATTGATTAATTCTGTTAGGGGACGTGATATCTGTGTCGTACAATGTAAAGTATCAGCCACTAGCTGATTGGTATCACTCAAGGAAAGCGGAGTAAGAGTAATAGTATTAACAGTCTTACCAGTTTTCTTGAGTTCCTCCACCTTCAACATAAATGGATGTATGACTGATACTTCATTATCTCGATAAGCACCTAACAAAAGCAGATATTTTTGATTTTCCGTCAGCAGCTTAATTAACTGTAGAGATGCCAAATCTGCCCACTGCAAATCATCCAAAAACATCACCAGTGGATATTCCCTTGCGGTGAAGACAGCAATAAACTTTTGAAACAGTAAATTAAACCGATTTTGTACCGCCGTTCCCGATAGTTCTGGTGCAGGCGGTTGTTTACCAATTACCTGTTCTAATTCTGGAATTACTTCAATCAAAACCTGCCCATTGTCTCCAAGAACTTGAAGAATTTGATTACGCCACTGTACCAATTGTGCGTCTGATTCTGACAACAATTGCGCCATTAAGTCGCGTAAAGCTTGCACAAAGGCGGATAAGGGAATATTACGATTGAATTGGTCAAACTTACCTTTGATGAAATAACCCTGCTGACGGGTAATTGGTTTGTGGACTTCATTCACGACAGCAGTTTTCCCAATCCCCGAAAATCCTGCTACTAGCATGATTTCTGATGTGCCGTGAATCACACGCTCAAATGCTTGTAATAAGCTAGCTACTTCTGCTTCTCTGCCATATAACTTTTCTGGGATGAGGAAGTGAGCGCAGACATCCCACTGACCGATTTCAAAATCTCTAATTTCTCCTGTATCTTGGATTTGAGCTAAACAAAGTTCTAAATCATGCTTTAATCCCAAAGCACTTTGATATCTATCTTCGGCGTTTTTCGCCATTAACTTCATGACAATATTCCATAAGACCTTTGGTATTTCTTTACTTCTACCTTCTAGCTGGGATGGCATTTTTGCCAGATGACAATGCACCAATTCCATCGGGTCGTCACAATTAAATGGTAACTTTCCTGTGAATATTTCATAGAATGTTACACCCAAAGAATAATAATCGCTGCGGTAGTCGATGCCACGGTTCATTCTGCCTGTTTGTTCTGGAGAGATATAGGTGAGAGTTCCTTCTAAAACATTTGGACTTTTAATTTCTTGGGTTTCTTTAGGTAGTAATGAAGCAATACTAAAGTCAATGAGTTGAATTTGTTTTGTTTGGGGATGAATCAGAATATTTGCTGGTTTAATATCTTTATGAATAATGCGACTTTCGTGTAATTTGTGGATAATGCGGACTAGTTGAATAGCAATATTTAAATTTTCTATTAAGGATAAACTTGAGTTTTTAATGTATTCTCTTAAAGAAATTTCTCCAATATCTGCCATCACCAAAATATAGCTATTGCCATAGGTTTCTAGCGATAAGGGATGAATAATTCCAGCAATATTGAGATTTTTACTGATTGTATACTGATGGCGAAATTGTAGTAATTCGTTAAAACTGGGATACTCTAAGGTCAGAAGTTTAATAACGACTGGAAGTTGGTCTGATTGGCGAATAGCTCGATACACGTTGGTTCTAGAGCCAGCATACAGTTGAGAGTCAATTTGATATCCTGGAATGATGGGGATAGAGTTCATAGTCGCCATCTATACATACCTTATGACAGAATTTTGTTTTCCCTGCTGACATTAGTATTCCCATCAACTTGATGTTGTATAACGCTATCGAGAGGAATTGATGGTTGTTTTAGGGAAAACCAATGCTTTTTGGTCAAAAGCAAAAACGTTGTTCACGCAAAACAAAAGGCGATCGCTGGCCTGGAAAACTTGCGATCGCCCTTTTACCTATTTAAGAGGTATTTATCTAGTGATTACACAACTTTCAGCCCCTACGCCAACAAAAGCTCCGCTAACCACACAGGATCGCCAAATGAATGCAACCATCGTCAATCAGTCGGACTACTTCAAAAACTGCCAGCCCGAAGATGTAGTGACTATCTGGATCGACAGTTATAATATTATGTGGGTGAAAATGACCCACGGCTATGCTCGATACCACAAAGAGTCTTTCAAGTATGATTGCAATAACTTTGTAGTCAGGTTCGACTTAAAAGACTACTGCTGACTGGGAGCAGCAGGTTGTGACTGAGGTTGTTGGCGTAAACCGCGCAAAGATTCCCGCAACTTGTTTTGGCTAGCATTATCTCTTCGCCGCCGATTTATGGGTGCTTGTGGCTTTTGTGATGAATTGGTAGTCGCTCGTTCACGTTGGATGCGGCGTAAGGACTCTCTTGCAGTTTCTTGAGTGCGAGTTGTCCTAGTTTCAGATGATGAGTTTGTAGAAGTATTTTCAACTCTTTGAGATTCCAACCGTCTACTAAATCCAGATATTGCTGGTCTTGATGAGGGGGCCAACTCTCTGCGCCTACGTCTTGGGGATTCTTCAGTAGAATTGGCAGCCGTTGTCTGCTGGGTTCTCTCTTCGGCTTGTCTTTGTGTTTTCCGTTCTTGAACTTGGCGATATCGTCGTGAACCTTGTATGGCAAATTCAGTGGCGATGGACACTCCTTGTCTACCGCCTTCTGCGGGTTTTAATTTCCACTCACGCGCTTGTCTGGCTGTTTCTTCATCCAAATCGCGGTTTCCACTGGAGCGAGCAATCCGCACATTTGTCACATTACCTTGTGCATCAGTATCTACAGCTACTTCTACTCTGCCTTCAACTCCTCGCCGTCTTGCTGCTTCTGGATATTTAGCATTACATTCACGGCAGGCTGCACGACCATTACCATTACCTGAACTGTTAATTTTTGGAGGTGTTGGTGCTATTGGCCTTGTTGCTACTGTGGGACGGTTTCCTGTTTCATTGCCAATACCGCTACCAGTGCCACTACCAATACCACTGCCAGTACCGCTACCAATACCACTGCCAGTACCGCTACCAATTCCACTGCCAGTACCGCTACCAATTCCACTACCAATACCACTACCAGTGCCGCTACCGATGCCACCACCAGTGCCAGTACCAGTTCCTCCACCAGTGCCAGTTCCGGTGCTTGTACCTACAGCAATACCACTACCTGAGCCTAAACCAACACCAGAGCCACCACCGCCGCCACCGCCACCCGCCGAACTTGCTTCAGATGGCGCTGATTGGGGAACAGGTGCAGATTTGATAGGAACTTCTCGCGCTGATTGGGGAACAGGTGCAGATTTCACAGGAACTTCTGGCTTGCTAACAATTGCTTTTGGCGGTGTATTTGTCGGCTGTAGCTTCTGAGGGACTGCTGTAATCTGTTCAAATTGCTGCTGAACTTTTTCTACTGGTTTTTGGACAAACTCTGGTTCTTTTTTGATTTCTTCTGGAATCTCTGCAATTGGTTTTTCTGGTTCCGCAGTCGGAGAATCCACGATCGCAAACTCTATTGGTTCTTCTTCACCTGTGGGCACTCTCGTTAAATAATTACCTATGCCTGATGACAGTACGCCGATATGCAGCGCCAGTGAACCTATCAGACTGTAAGTCAGAAAAGACTTGAGAGCCTCAACTTCTTTGGAACGTTGCTCGACAGTAGTGCCGGAAAAACTCATAGCTATTGCTACCTATTCTCACTAATCTAGCTATCTTAGAATGCATGATTGCAAATATCAAGTAAAAAATTAAAATCATTTCGGGCACTGTTGCGAACAACATACTTAATAGTAAAAATATCTTTACTGTTGATTATGAGGATTTCTAGATACAGTTAATTTTTGTGTTATGTATTAATTAAATTAATTTATGTAAAATAGAAAAATATTTAATAAAACTAATGAGTGCTAGATTTGAAAAAATTATGATTATATCTTAGACTCTATTGAGAAAAAGTTTCATTTTTTAGCTTGATTCTGGTAGTCTGATTTTGTATTATTGATGACGTTTAGAGGCACTACATGGGAATTCAGAATTTGTTTGAAGCAGGCGGTGTGGTCATGTTACCCCTGTTGGCCTTTTCGGTCTTGGCAGGGGCACTAATGATTGAGCGGGCAAAGTTTTGGATACAGATTGGTAAGCGTCAAAACCGGGTAGTGCGAGAGGTTTTAAATCTTTATCGACTTGATAATGTCGTGAGTGCTGTGGATAAGCTGCAAAAAAATGTAGATTTACCCATAGCACGTATTTTTCTGGCTGGACTACAGCTAGAAAGACCGACTCCAGAGAAATTTCGTTTGGCTTTGAAAAGCGAAGCGCAAGCAGAAATTCCTACGCTCAAGCGGTTTCAAGCTGTATTTGACACCATTATCGGTTTAGCGCCTTTGTTGGGACTTCTCGGCACAATTTTAGGATTAATTCGCTCATTTGCGGGGCTGAATATTGGTGATGTCGGAGGTACTAAAACTGGTGTAGTCACTGCTGGTATTAGTGAAGCTTTAGTTGCTACCGCCTCAGGATTGATTGTGGCTATCTTTGTGCTTTTAGGAGCCAGTATTTTCCGGGGACTATACCAGAAACAGATAGCAATGATTCAAGAGTACGGCGGACAGTTAGAAATACTGTTCCTCGATCGCTATGACCAACTCGATCGCCACGAACAACAGGAGAAGTCCTATGGATCTAGATGATAATGAACCAGATTTACCACCGTTTATAAATGTAGTACCTCTGATTGATGTGATGTTTGCCCTTTTGACATTTTTTATTATGTCAACGCTGTTTTTAACACGATCGGAAGGGCTACCAGTAAATCTACCGAAGGCAGCCACGGCCAAAGAACAGCAAATTCCCAATAAAATTACCATCACGGTGGATGAAAAAGGTCAGGTTAGCCTAAACCGCAATCCAGTAGCAGTTAATGATCTAGCAGCACAAGTGCGGACTTTAGTTGGTTCTAACCCAGATACATTGGTGATTATTAATGCCGATCAAAAGGTCTTGCACGGTGAGATAGTGGGGATAATGGATCAAGTACGTCAGGTGAAAGGAACAAGGTTAGCGATCGCTACCCAAAGATAAAAACTAAGTAGATCGGCGTAAATAATTATAGCGTTTCTCGTTTACGTGAGGTACACCTGTAGGGGCACGGTATGTTCCCTACAGCTTGCAATATAACGTTGTACCCCATCTGAATGGGAAATGCTATATCGTTTGGATAAGGCAGAAAGCAGAGGCTTAACTATTGTCTGATCGCAGATTTTAGCAAGGATAGGAGCAATCATAAATTCTCTGATTGATGTCTCATCTGTTAAGTTAAAAAGCTTTATATTCCGCTATAAGTAATTTTGTAAAAATTCTAAATAGGTAATATCAGCAAAGTATATTGGTAATTATAGCTCTGTGCGATCATAGCCGCACTCAAACTCAGCGATAGGACTAGTATTTGATTAGGGAATTTGGAGGGGGTTCCAGAGTGGCTGATGATGAACGCATAGTCAATACACAACAGATTTACCCAAAGGATTTTTCCTGGGGATTATGGCCTGTTTTGCCACTCTACCCTTATGGCAGGCGGCAGACAATCCGTAAAGAAGTCCTTAAGGACACAATCTGGAATTTTGACCAAATTCAGGGCATTTTCTACGTTGTTGTACCGATTCGCATGACTGTTGTTAAGCTCGAAGCTGGAGGTCTTCTCGTTTACGCGCCTGTTGCGCCAACTCCAGAGTGCATCAGACTTGTGAATGAGTTAGTGGCAAAACACGGTAATGTTAAGTACATTATTTTGCCAACTATCTCTGGTATAGAACACAAGGTTTTCGTCGGCCCCTTCGCCAGATACTTTCCGACTGCACAGGTGTTTGTGGCTCCCCATCAGTGGAGTTTTCCGCTAAATCTACCCCTTAGCTGGCTTGGCTTACCCCCAAAACGAACTCAATTACTCCCAGAAGATAGTCGCAAAACACCCTTTGCTGATGAGTTTGATTATGCAATGCTTGGCCCCATCGCTCTTGGGACTGGTCGATTTGCGGAAGTTGCTTTTTTTCACAAGCGATCGCATACTCTTTTAGTAACAGATTCCGTACTTTCGATCTCAGAAGATCCACCTGCGATCGTTCTATTAGATCCATATCCTTTGCTATTTCATGCCAAGGATCGTGCTTCTGATATTGTTGCAGACATTCAAGAAAATCGCCGTAAGGGTTGGCAGCGCATCTCGTTGTTTGCTTTGTACTTTCAACCAAAGGCACTAGATATACCTCAATGGAGTCAGGTGTTGCAAGATGCCCTGAAAGCACCAGAACGCTCAAGAAAAGCCTATTTTGGATTGTATCCCTTTAAATGGCATCCAGATTGGCAGCGATCGTTTGATGCTTTGCGAGGAAATGGGCGTTTATTTGTTGCCCCAATTTTACAGACATTGATTCTGAACCGCGCACCCAAAGAAACCATTGAGTGGGCTGATAAAGTTGCAAGTTGGGACTTTGAGTGGATTATTCCCTGCCATTTTGATTCACCGATTAAAGCCGAACCGCAGCAATTTCGCCAAGCTTTCTCTTTTTTGGAAAAGCAGCCTGCTGTTAGTAAGGGTTTGTTGAGTAGTAGTAACTATCTTTTACCAGAGGAGGATTTTAAAACACTGAGGGAAATCGATGCAGGTTTAAATAAATTTGGCATTGTGCCAGCAGCAAAGGAGAAGGTGTAGGCATAGAGCGATACGCTTGGGTTACAAGACGCGATAAATCGCCGTCTCTACAAGTGTTTTGGCTAATTAGATTTTATTACCCCTTCAGTTAATTACATAAGTTGAAGCAGCCAACTCAACATCGGATATTTTCTTAACGTTTGATTCCTTTAAACCGTTCTTGCGCGGCTTGAAATGCTTCTTGCATCACCAACTGAATTTTCTGGGGATCGGGTTTTTTACCTCCCATTAAATCACCAAAGTAAACGCAAGCTGCTTCCCCTAATGCCCAAGTATAAGCGGCTGCCCAAGAGGCGGCGATCGCACTCCCAAAACCTGGTATAAATTTAATTAACTCCCGTGCAATGGCCTGTGCTAAAAAACCACCTGCGATCGCACTTACAACACCTCCCGCCTGAGATGGCGTAATTGTCTGCCCATATAATTTACCCAATAGTCCCACCATTGAAACTTGCAAAGCAGTGAGTACGGGCATTGTGGCAAATGGCAGAGGCACAGCGGCGAGGGTGGCAGACATAATTGCAAATGGCAAAATATAACGGCGTGCAGCATCTCGGTAGAGGTTACTAATTTGCTGGCCTACTTCTTCTCGATCTAATAGCTGATAAATCGCTTGGGCTTCTGCTTGTGGGAGGAGTTCTGCTAAGGAATCTCGCAGTGCTTCTAAGCCGTAAAATACCGGAGTATAGCCATCTTCTTCTAAGGTAAAGTCAATGAGTACAGAGCGATCTGTTATTCCTGCGAAGGCTTGTTGGATTGCGGTAAATGGGCGATTGACTTCCTCATAATCTGGCGGATAGGCGGGATGATCTGCGATATCGGCAGGATAAACCTCATGTAAGGAAGTAACTACCAGTAGACAGGGGATGTCTGGATACTTCTGGCGTAGCTGTTGAGCAATTTGTCGTAGAGTTTCAGTTGCAAAATCATTGATTTTAACGGTCAAAAGGAGGATTCTGGCGGAACGCGTTTGCTGTTGTAAATCGCCAATTAACTCCTGAATGATTGTTTGAGTATCTTGTTTAACATCGCCCAATCCCACCGTATCAGTAAAAATCAGTAACGGCAGGTCATTGGAAGGATAAGCATAGCGCTGGGTGTGTTGCGTATGAGGACGAAATCCCTGACCGATAATTTCGGCAGAAACTCCCGTCAACCCCCGGACGATTGAACTTTTTCCGGCTTGGGGTTTACCAATTAGGAGGGCTTCTGTAGTTGGGAGTTCGGCTCGGATTTTCTCTAAAATCTCTGTAACCTGAGTTTCACTCACACTAAACCATTCCACAACCGTCTGTGCTACTTGTTCTACAGGTAGAAGTTGCGTTAGACGTGTTGTTGCTTTGTTCCAGACACCACCAAGGCGGTTTGTCCAGGAATTATCGACCGATTTGGTAGTTGCTCCATCGGTCGGTTCACTCAATTGCTGAGAATCATCTTGCTCAGTCATTCCCATCCAAACGTAGAAGACGCTTTCACTAATCTTATAGCGATTCTCAAAGGGATAACTAGTACCGCAAGGCGGAATTAAAAATTAAAAATGAATACAGCGTAAGCGTTTCATTAATTTGAAATGGTGAGGCAGTCCAGTCTTCTCCCAAGGGGAGACGCTAAAGGCGATAGCGCAGCGTTAGCGAGTCCGCGAGCGTCTGAGGGTTCCTCCCATGAGGAACTGCTGAACCCGTTAGCGCAGCGTTAGCGAGTCTTCTCCCAAGGGGAGACGCCAAGGGCGAACGAGCGTCAGGGGTGGTTTATTTACGCCGTGTTGTACTAGTACCTTTAGTAGTGTTCGTGGGCGATCGCGTTTTGGAGGTAGTGGTGGCTTACACTCCAAAACAAACCGTAGCTGTCGAAAAACGTAACAAGGTAAATTATTGCATCGACTAACAATGCCATTGCATCGACTAACAATGCCATTGTGTCGATTAACAATGCCATTGTGTCGGCTTATAGCGTTTCCCGACAATTATCCAATATTGTGGGGTGGGCGACACGAGAGCCCTATAGACTGGGCGCTCATGTTGCCCACCCCACAAGAGTTAATTGAATATTTTTTTATTCGGAAGTCCCTTAATAAATGCTTGTGCTAATTCAAACTTGCGCTCTGCGTAAAACCTGACTGCTTCACCGTACTCACTCAATGCTGCTGGATGAAAGACGTATTTCATTACTCCAAAAGTTGTCTTACCTAGCTAACGCTTCCTCTCCAGAAATGGGTGAAACTGCATCGCTGCGAATTTCATCTCTACGCTTCTTGGCTTCATCTGTTCACAGGGTTTGGAGTGTTTCGTCTACATCAAATTCAAGACTTTCAACCAGCTCTGCCAACAATGCTCTCGCTGCACTAGACAAAGTTAAGGCTTCTTTCATGATCTGCTCAACAGATGCCATAATTTCTGAAAGCATAAGGACTATTCAGAGTCTAGCAGTAAAGCAGTAGAGATCGCACAACACTAAAGTGATGGACAGCCGACAGACGCTTATCTAGTATCAACTTTGCTTAATCAAATCAGCGATCGCTTTCAACAATACATCTGGATCTACTGGTTTGGAGATATGCATTTGAAATCCTGCTGCTAGCGCTTGCTGTTGATTCATTTCCCCTGCATAAGCTGTCAGCGCGATCGCTGGTACACTTCCTCCTTGTTGGGGCGATCGCGATCGCACTTCCCGCATCAGCATATAACCGTCTGTCTTTGGCATTCCAATGTCACTAATTAAAACATCTGGTATCGACTCAGATAGTGCTTGTAGCGCTTCTTGGGCTGATGCTACGGCGGTTACTTCTACACCGTAGTCTTGTAAAATGAAGGTAATTAAGTCGCGGATATCTGGTTCATCGTCTACCACTAAAACTTGAGTGTCCGCAAGGAGGGAGGATTCAGACTCAAAAGATAAAGACTGATTCTCTTCACCCCAAACCTGTTCGCTTCTGATTAAAAGCGGTAATTCAACAGTAAAGGTTGCACCTGCTTCTTCTCCAGCACTTTCGGCTTTAACTTTTCCCCCATGCATTTCTACAACCTTACGCACGATCGCTAATCCTAAACCTAGTCCGCCAAATGTCCGCGTAGTTGTGCCATCAGCTTGGCGAAAATAATCAAACACATAAGGTATAAAGTCTGGGATAATTCCCTTACCTGTATCGCTGACTTGAATTTGAATCTGATTATCAGCTTCCATGAGTCGAATTTCTACGCGTCCGCTTGTTGGTGTAAATTTTACCGCATTAGAAAGCAGGTTCCACACAACTTGTTGCAGCCGATTTGGGTCGCCCATCACTTGTCCTAAACTGGGATCAAATATGGTCTGAATTTGAATTGACTTGGCTGCTGCTGCTAGTCGTACCGTTTCTAGCGCTGCTTCAACTACCATTACCAAGTTTACTGGACAGACATTCAAGTTTAATTTTCCTTGGAGGATGCGAGACACATCTAATAAATCTTCAATTAGCTGGGTTTGTAACTTGGCGTTGCGTTCAATGGTTTCTAAGGCGTGGTTAGTAGTTTTGTCGTCAAATTTGCGAGTCCGCAGCATTTTCGACCATCCCAGGATGGGGTTGAGTGGGGTTCGCAGTTCATGGGAGAGAACTGCTAAAAATTCATCTTTAATTTTGTTGGCGATTTCTGCTTGTTGGCGTGCTGTCCTTTCGCGTTCGAGGAGGCGATCGCATTCATTTTCTGCTAGTTTGCGATCGGTAATATCGAGTACAAAAGCAACACCATGTTCTTGAGAGTCATTCAGCAGGGCCACCCCCAAGACAATGGGTACTCGCTTGCCGTTGCGGTGGATGTACTCTTTTTCGTAAATTTTGGAAATTCCTTTGGCTTGCACCTCTAAAATGGCGCGATCGTCTAAATCTTTATACTCAACAGGAGTAATTTCTTTCCAATTAATTTTACCTAAAGTGCCAAACTCATCACGAGTGTAGCCAGCTAGTTGAAGAAAAGCATCATTAGCATCAATCACTAATCCATCTACAGTCCAAAAGGCGACCCCGATGAGGTTAGATTCAAACAAACGCCGAAATCGTGCTTCACTTTCACGTAATGATTTTTCTGCCCGTTTGTGTTCAGTAATATCGCGAGAAACAGCAATTACACCTTCAATACTTTGGTCAACATTGCGTAATGCTGTGAGGATATATTCATAATAATGTACGCCATCAGCAGTAATATATTTACACTCATCTTTGAGCGGCTGCCCAGTTTCCATTACAGCTTGTCGTTGGTTCTCTACCTGCATTATTAGGTCTGGGGGTAGATCCAGTTCTGGCAAAGTTTTGCCGATAATATCTTGGGGTTTTAAGCCTAGTATTGTTGCTCCGTCACGGCTAACATACTGATAGTAACCTTGGCGATTAAAGATGTAAATATGATCGACTGAGGCAGTCAGGATAGCATTTAAGATATTTGCCTGTTCTTGGACTTGGGTTGTTAGTTCGCGAGTGCTTTCTTCTGCCTGCTTGCACACAGTAGTTTCCATGCAAACGCCGATCATTCTTACTGCTTGACCCTGATCGTCATAGATAAATTTTCCCTTAGCAGAAATCCAATGCACGCTTTGGTCTGACCTAACTATGCGAAATTCATCGTTGTAGTCTATTTTGTGCGCCAACGCGTAAGCGATCGCCTCCATAACAGATTGCTTATCTTCAGAATAAACACACTTTTGAAACGTCTCATAAGGCCCATCAAAACTACTTGGAATTAAACCAAAAAGCATTTCATAATTTTCAGACCAGATTACTTGATTGGTAACAACATTCCAATCCCACAATCCCATGTCAGAAACATCTAGAACTAGCCTCAGCCGTTCCTCACTATCTCTTAGGACTAGTTCTAATTGCTCTCGTTTGGCAATTTCTTGTTGAAGTTGCTGTAGAAGTACTTCCACACTTGTTAATAGATTGATAGTTGATGTGTCCTTATGAATATGTAGATCGACAACTGGAATATGAGGATTTTCTACCTCTCCCGACAGCTTTCTTTTTAGTTCTATTAATTCTTCCTCAAGCACTGCTTGCCTTTGCTGAGAAGATATCTCTGATTGCTCTAACTCAGCTACACGCTGCCGCAAAAGTGCTAATTGATCAGTGAGTTGAAAGTTAATTTTATCAACATTTGGCATCTTGTACACCATTAATACTTAATAACACCGACTTGAAGAGATGTATGTCCTAATAGGCTTGCTTTAAGGGCTACTGGCAACAATTTTGGGGTTCGAGACGCGATAAATCGCCGTCTCTACAAGTGTTTTATCGCTCAATCTAAACTGTATTGAGGTATGCCCTAGTTTGATCTATAAATTTTATAGCTAAAAATTCAATCCATCAAAAGGTATATAAACACTTCAAAAGTCAAAATTTGAAAATTTAAAATATTATTACAGTAATCATTTTGTCTATTAACGATATATTTTTTAAGCAAAACCAGTTTAGATATTTCCGCCAAAAGATATATGTGATTTCCAATAATTGTAGGTTAAGCACTGCCACAAATATAAAAATAGAGGTTTTCAACATTAGTCAATAATGACCACCCTACAAAAGTAGCGAAAGAAAGTTTATTTCTTGAATCGCATGAAAGCTCCACCTATTAATAATGCCACTACTTGCCCCCAGAAAACAACACCCGATTGATTTACGCCCACAGGAGGAATATTTAAGCTGCCGATACCATAAAATAATTGTTGTCCAAACCACCAAAATATATAGAAAAAGGCCGGTACTTGGATAGGAATATACAAGATTATTAACGGCAAAATGGTGTCAATTTTAGCTTTAGGAAACTTCATAATGTATGCTCCTAAAATAGCTGCGATCGCACCATTGCCCCCAATCAATGGTACTGTCAAACTCGGTTCAGTCAGAATTTGAACTACCTCTGTAATCACGCCAGCAGCTAGATAAAATCCGAGATAGCGTTTGTGTCCCAGAATATTTTCTACAGTTTTCCCAAAAACCCATAAAAATAGTAGATTTCCTAATATTTGACTAAAACTGCCGTGCAAAAATATTCCCAAAAGTAGCGAAAATGCTCGCCAAATTACAATTATCCAAGCAGCATTGTTGAAGAATAGTACATTTGTAATTGCCCCACTAATCTGCGCTGGAATTACACCCCAACTATTGATAAAATAGCCCAATTCATCATTAAACTCTAGTTTAAGTTCCCATAAAAACACAGCCAGATTAATGCCAATCAACCAATAATTAATAATCGGCTTACTTCGACAACGAATATTATCACTAATAGGAATCATATAGATTAGTCATTAGTCATTGGGCATGGAGAAGAGACAGAGGGGCGGGGTGTAGGGGGCGGAGGGGAAAACTCTTCTTTCTTACTCCCTGCTCGCTTGCTTTTTCCTGGCTCCCTCATCCCCCTCATCTCCCTATTCCTTAACGTGTGGCAAGATTGAAATCAGATCGCATCGCACTTAACTAGGCAAACGAGATGCTAGGAAACACACTTGTAGGAAGATACCAAATTATTAGTCACTTGGGAGGTGGGGGTTTTGGTGAAACTTTTGTGGCTTCTGATACTCAATTACCCGGTTCACCTCTATGTGTTGTTAAAAAACTCAAACTCCAGGCAAGCGATCCAGTAACTTTGGAGACAGCTAGGCGTTTATTTGATACGGAAGCACAAGTTCTTTATAAATTAGGAACTCACGATCGCATTCCCCAACTTTTAGCTTATTTTGAGGAGGATGCCGAATTTTATCTCGTACAAGAATTGATCGAAGGTCACGACCTGAGTCAAGAATTAACACCAGGTAAAACCCTAAGTCAAGAGCAAGTAACTTTACTTTTACAAGAACTTTTGACAATCTTAGAATTTGTCCATCAACAGAATGTAATTCACCGTGATGTCAATCCGCGAAATATTCTCAGACGCCAACCAGATGGCAAATTAATTTTAATTGATTTTGGTGCAGTTAAACAAATTGCTACTCAAGTTATTACTCCCCAAGGTCAAACTATCGCAACAGTAGCTATTGGTACACCTGGTTATATTCCTGGTGAACAAGCTCATGGTACGCCAAAATTAAGCAGTGATATCTATGCTGCGGGAATAATTGCTATTCAAGCTCTCACGGGATTATCACCAGAAGAAATAGTCAAAGATGCTGATACTAATGAAATTATCTGGCATAATCAAGCGACGGTGACGCCAGAATTCGCTCAATTTTTAGATAAAATGGTGTGCTATGACTTTCGGCAACGCTATCCTTCAGCAACGGTGGCATTACAAGCGCTGAAAGAGTTAACAAAACCACCTGCCCAAACAATAGCTTTAACTCCCGTTTTGCCCCCCAAAAATATTAATAAACCGCAACCAAAAAAAGGTACATTGGGTAAGATTTTACTATCAATATTTTTGCTTGGGGTTGGTGGAGTAGCATCAATATTTATTTGGAATAATATTAATTCAAATAATGCCATAGAATTATCTAAGCAAGGAAATACGCTTTTTGATTTGCAACGTTATCAAGACGCGCTAGAAGTATATGAAAAAGCCGTTAATATTCGACCAGATTATCCTCAAGGCTGGAATGGTCAAGGCAAAACGCTAGATAAATTAAAAAAATACAAAGAAGCATTAGTGGCTTATGACAAAGCAATTCAACTTAAACCAGATTATTTAGATGCTTGGGTTGGACGGGGTTTTGTATTGGGAAATTTACAACGATATCAAGAAGCGATCGCTTCTTTTGACAAAGCCTTAGAATTAAATAACAACAACTCAGAAGTCTGGAATGCTAAAGGTGACGCTTTCAGTAATTTAAACCAATATGACCAAGCGATTAAGTCTTATGAGAAGGCGATCGAACTCAAGCCAGATAATTATGAAGCTTGGTACAAAAAAGGATTAGCGTTGCAGAATTCTAAACGATATGAAGAAGCGATCGCAGCCTTGGAAAAAGTCGTTGAACTCAAACCAGACTACGAGCAAGCTTGGTACAATTTGGGAAATAATCGAGTTAGAATGCAACGCTATCAAGATGCATTCACCGCTTATGATAAAGCTGTAAAATACCAGCCAAGTTATTATCAAGCTTGGCTTTCAAGAGGTAATATCCTGATAAATTTACAACGCTATCCAGAAGCGATTGAATCTTTTAATCAAGTAATTAAATCCAATCCCAGAAACTATCAAGCATGGTATAACTTGGGCTGGTCGCTACATAAAAGCCAACGTTATGAAGAAGCAATAAAATCTTACAACAAAGCGGCAACAATTAAGCAAAATGACTATCAACTCTGGTATAATCTAGGGAATTCCCAATACATATTGCAGAAATACGAAGATGCGATCGCATCTTATAATAAGGCAGTTCGTTATAAACCAGACCATTCTGAAAGCTGGTATAGCAGAGGCAATGCACTATTAAATTTGAAACGATTTAAAGATGCGATCGCGTCTTACGATCAAGCAATAAAATACAAATCTAATTACCAACAAGCAATAGACGGCCGCAATCAAGCCCAAATTCAACTACAAGGCGAAATCTCAAAGCCTAAGCCTGTAATTGTTCCAGTTCTGCCATTTCCTAATTCCACCAATCCACCACAAGGGAATTAAAAATTAAAAATGAATACAGTAAAAAAATTGTAGGTTGGGTGGAGGCTTTGCCAAAGCCAACATCCTGATATATGTTGGGTTGCGCTCCGCTCCACCCAACCTACGTCTAATGCACTGTTTTAAGCTTTCATACCCTACGTGTATTTCAATAATCAAATAGGAGTCCTATAGTAAGTTAACAATTCGTAATTAGAAGCAATAATTGGAATTTTAATTTATTTGAAAGCATATTTTGATATAAAACAGGAGTCATAATTCAGAATTCAGAATCCTCTACCCATAAAGAGATAGAGTTTTAAGGCGAGAATATTTTAATTTTTTTCGCCCATCAGGGGCGAAGTTTTAATCAATATTCAGACGCGACTCGAAAATACTCGCTACCGCTCCGCTATCGTGGACTCGCTAACGCTGCGCTATCACCTACTCGTACAGAATTCATGCTGAATTATGACTCCTGAGTTCTGAATTCTTCTTATAAAAACTTATAATTCGTGGCATTACTATAAATTTCTGGTTTATTTTACCAAAAGCTGTGAGCATCGGTAATTTCTGGGGAAATCTAAAGATAACCCAGAATTTTTTCCCGAAATATGTGATTAAGGAGCTAACCCTTGATACAACAAAACTCCAGTCTATCGACATCTAATGAAAAAAATCATCCATCGCGAAATTTACTGATTCGATTTATTCTTGGTGGCACTACCCTGATAGTCAGTATTTCTGCCTATTTCAGCTATCAAGCTGCTAGAAATCTGACACTCAAAGATTTGAGACAGAGCGCTTTTTTAGAGGTACAGAGAGGAGTTGCAGAAATTGAGGAATGGTTACATGTCCGCCAAGTGGAGGTACAAACCCTGGCGAATACTTCAACTGTACGTTCCTTAAACTGGTCTGTAGCAGAACCCTATTTAAAGGCAGAAGTAAAGCGGATCAATGATGAATTTTTCTTTTTCCAAATAGCTATGCCAGATGGTTCATTTTCCAATACAAAAGTTGGTCGAACAAATAAAAATATTCAGGATCGAGATTACTTTCAAAAAGCAATTGCGGGAAAGAGCAACATTTCCGATCCCTTCATTAGCCGTTCTACAGGAATTCCTTTAATAGCGATCGCCACCCCGATCTCGTCAAATTCTGCTAGTAGTAATTCACCAATCGGGGTCTTTCAAGGCAATGTGAAAGTCGATCACATTGCAGAGGTTGTCAACTCGCTGCAATATGGCACGAACAGCTATGCTTTTGCTCTCAATTCCCAGGGACAGGCGATCGTCCACCCTAATTCCACATTAATGTCAACCTTAGAAAAACCTGCACCCAGCCTACTGAAAATAAGCGATCGCAATTTAAATGCGATCGCCCAGCAGATGGTAAACAAAAAACAGGGAATTGAGTTGATGGAAATTGACGGCACTCAAAAGTATGTAGCTTATCTGCCGTTGACACAAGCTAATTGGTCTGTGGCTTTGGTGATTCCCCGCCAAAATATCGAATCTCGATTGCAATTCCTTGATTTAATCGCCTTAATTGTCGGTGGACTGACTGTTACTATGATTACTGTCTTGTGGCAGGTGCAAGCATTTGAACAAAGTGAACTGAAAAAGTCTAAAGCTGCGGCTGATACAGCCAACCATGCTAAAAGCGAATTTTTGGCTAACATGAGTCATGAACTGCGAACGCCCTTAAATGGCATTCTCGGTTGTGCCCAAATTTTACTGCGTTCTTCAGCTTTACCTAAGCAAGAGCAATATCACGTCAATATTATTGAACAATGCGGCTCTCATTTGCTGACTTTAATTAATGACATTTTGGATCTCTCCAAAATTGAAGCAAAAAAGCTAGAATTGCATCCTGATGATGTGCATTTCCCTTCCTTTCTTCAAGGAATTGTCGAAATATGTCACATTCGCGCCAAACAAAAGGGCATTTCCTTTGTCTATAAACCTGCAATCAACTTACCTACAGGAATTCATGTCGATGTCAAAAGATTACGTCAGATACTATTGAATCTGTTGGGAAATGCCATCAAATTTACCGATCAAGGTCAGGTTACTTTTAGTATTGAAGTTATCGATCAATCTCCCAGTGATGACCAGACAGTGAAACATCGCCTTCGCTGTAACGTAGAAGATACGGGAATTGGCATAACTCCCGCAGAATTGAGCAAAATTTTCTTGCCCTTTGAACAAGTAGGAGAGAAAAAGCGCCAAGCTGAAGGCACTGGGCTGGGTTTAGCTATTACTCGGCAGTTAATACAGATGATGGGTAGCGATATCCATGTTCAGAGTCAGATCGGGCAGGGTAGTAGCTTCTGGTTTGAGTTAGAGATTCCCGAAGCGATTGACTGGGTACAATCTGCGATGACTGCTTCAGAAAAACAAATCATTGGCTTTGAGGGTAGCCCCTACACCATCCTGATGGTTGACGATCGCTGGGAGAATCGCACAGTGATTACAAACTTACTACAACCACTGGGTTTTAATGTAGTTGAAGCCAGCAACGGTAAAGAAGGTTTAGAAATAGCGATCGCTCTCAAACCGGACTTAATCATCACAGATTTACTGATGCCAGAAATGGATGGGTTTGAATTAATTAAACACCTGCGTCACACTCCAGAAATTCAAAATGTTAAGATTATCGTCTCTTCTGCCAGTGTCTTTGAATCAGACAAACATCGCAGTCTAGAAGCCGGAGGTAACGCCTTCTTAACTAAACCTATACAGGTAGATGAATTATTACATCAACTAGAACAATACTTAAATTTGGTATGGATTTACAAGCAATCTCAGCCTGATGAAGAAAAAGCTAAAGAAGCAATAACAGCAAATAGCGAATCTGCTCAATTAACCCCTCCTTCCCCCCAAATCTTGCAGGAACTAGTCACCTTAGCCAGTAAAGGTAACTTTAATGCCATTCTCAAGTGGGCCGATCAGCTGGAGGAAACAGACACAACCTTTGCTCCATTTGCTAATGAACTACGGCAACTAGCAAGACAATTTGATGAAGATTTAATCATAGATTTTTTGACTAAATATGCGGTGCAAGCAGTATGAAAACGATTATTGAAAATCAAAATAATTCTATCAATTATTCTCCTTCCAGAGGAATTGTTTTAGTCGTTGACGATAACCCTGCCAATTTACAAGTTTTATCCAGCTTTCTGGATCAATCTAGCTTTGAAGTTTGGGCAGCACGCAGCGGGGAGAAAGCCCTTCAGCGATTAAAAAATGATGATTTACCTGATTTAATCTTGTTAGATGTGATGATGCCCGGTATAGATGGTTTTGAAACCTGTAAACAGCTAAAAGACAATCCTCGTGTTCAAGATATTCCGGTCATTTTTATGACAGCATTATCAGAAACCGCTGATAAAGTTAAAGGTTTGCAATTGGGAGCCGTAGACTACATTACCAAACCTTTTCAGTATGAAGAAGTCTTAGTACGGATCGAAAATCACCTGAAGCTGAGAAATTTGACGAAAACTTTAATTGCTAAAAATGCCGAATTGCAACAAACTCAAACTCAACTGATTCAAGCAGAAAAGGTAGCCGCTTTAGGACAACTGACAGCAGGAATTGCCCATGAAGTGAATAATCCAATCAATTTTATAGCTGGCAACTTAAAGTTTGTGGAACAGTATGTACAAGAGGTAGTTAATTTACTACATCTCTATCAAAAATATCTGCCCGATCCACCAAAGGAAATTGAAACCGCAATTCAAAACAGCGATCTCACCTTTTTGTTAGATGATTTATCTAAAATTATTCAATCCATGCAGGTTGGTACAAATCGCGTTACAGAAATTGTGTCATATTTGAACAACTTCTCGCGCCACAGAGAAGCTGGTAAGAAACTAGCTAATTTGCATGAAGGGTTAGAAAGTACATTACTGATTCTCGGACACCGCTTTAAACGCAATGCTCATCACCCAGCCATCCAATTATTTAAAGAATATGGAAATTTGCCACTTATTGAGTGTTTTCCTGGTGAAATAAATCAGGTTTTTATGAATTTAATTTGCAATGCAATCGATGCCATTGAAGAAAAAAATCAACATAAAGACATTGATACAATTTATCAAAATCCTGGGGTAATTAAAATTAAAACTGAGGCAATTGGAGAGCAAGTTATTTTAAGAGTTGCTGACAATGGTTCAGGTATAAACAACGCAGATCGCACAAAAATATTTGATGCTTTTTATACAACTAAACCTATCGGCAAAGGAACCGGGCTTGGTCTATCTATTGCTTACCAAATTGTGGTTAATAATCATCATGGCAAGCTCACATACGATTCTAAACCAGGTGAAGGCATAGAGTTTATCATTGAGTTACCAATTCGATAAATTAGAATTTGCAAACCCAATAAAAGAAAACATCACTATAGAAAAGTTAATACTTCCAACTTTCAAAACTTTAAGTTGATAGTTAAATTCGACCCTCCGCTAAAATAAGTATCTCTAACCCACTCTAGATAGGACTTCTGGAAGGGTAGGGTTTTAATTCCTTTACCCCTCACGGGGATGAAAATACGTGGGTTTTTCTATTAACTTTGTAACAAAATCTCCAGAATCAGCGGCGCACTTGCATAAGAATCCAGCAAGCTGATGGGTACACTAACTCTAACAAAGTAACTGGGACAGCATTAACCCACTTTTGAGGAGTACCCAAATTATGCTCACGCTTTCCGGCTATCAAATTATTGAACAAATCTACGAAAGCAGCAATTCTCTGATATATCGAGGCTACCGGGAAGCCGATAATCAACCTGTAATTCTCAAAACCCTGCGAGATGTTTATCCCTCGCCAGAACGCATTGCTTGTTACCAGCGTGAATATGACATTATCCACAATCTCCATCTCACAGGAGTTGTTCAAGTTTACGCTTTGGAAATTCATCAACAACGACCAGTTTTAGTATTAGAAGACTTCGGCGGTAGTTCTTTAGCTCAATTGCAGTTAGCTGGAAAAATTGAGTTAGAACAGTTTCTTTTGTTGGGTATTTCTATTGTCAAAAGCCTCAGACAAATCCACAGTGCTAACATTATTCATAAAGATATTAACCCCTCAAATATTGTTTTTAATTCCAATACTAGACAGATAAAAATTATCGATTTTGGTATTTCCACAGTTTTGTCACGAGAAACCCAATCATTCAAAAGTCCTAATATTCTAGAAGGCACTATTACCTACATTTCTCCTGAGCAAACGGGGCGAATGAATCGAGCCATTGACTATCGCAGCGATTTCTATTCTTTAGGAGTAACTTTCTATAAATTACTAACAGGAGAAGTGCCATTTTTAGAGGATGATCCTCTAGCGTTGATTCATTGCCATATTGCGAAACAACCAGATCAATTCAAAATTCAAAATTCAAAATTCAAAAATGGACAACCCATTGTCAAAGTGCTATGTGAGATTGTAATGAAACTGATGGCGAAGAATGCCGAAGACCGCTATCAGTCTGCTTCTGGGATTCAGGCAGATTTAGAACAATGTTTGCATCAACTGCATAGTAATGGCAAAATTGATGTCTTCGCGTTGGCTAGTCAGGATGTCTCCGATCGCTTTATAATTCCCCAAAAGCTCTATGGACGAGAGCCAGAATTAGAAACGCTATTGGCGGCTTTCGATCGCATCGCCAGTGGTACAAATGAACTGATGTTAGTCGCAGGCTATTCTGGAGTCGGCAAATCAGCTTTAGTAAATGAGGTTCATAAACCCATTACAGCCAAACGTGGCAATTTTATCACTGGTAAATATGACCAGTATCAACGTAATATTCCTTACTACGTCATTTCTCAAGCATTCAATGACTTGTGTAATCAATTATTGACTGAAAGTGAATCCGTTTTGAAGCGATGGCAAGAAAAAATATTAGCTGCTGTTGGCAATAACGGACAGGTTTTAATTGATGTCATTCCCAATTTAAAATTGGTGATTGGCGAACAACCTCCTGTAGCTCAAGTAGGCGGACAAGAAGCCCAAAACCGTTTCAATCTGGTCTTTCAAAGCTTTATCAAGGCGATTTGTCAGGCTGAACATCCCCTCGTTTTGTTCGTTGATGACTTGCAATGGGCTGATAGTGCTTCGCTAAAACTGCTGAAGATTATTTTAAGCGATCGCAACATTCAAAATCTACTCATTATTGGAGCTTATCGAGATAATGAAGTCGATGTAACTCACCCTTTGGCGATGAGTTTAGACGAAATTAAAAATGACGGAGGAATTGTATCTGAGATTAATCTCAAAAACCTCACTCCCAAAGATGTGAATGCTTTCATTGCCGAAACACTATCAGTTTCAACTATCCTAACTCAAGCATTAACTAATTTGGTTTGTGAAAAAACTCAAGGTAATGCTTTCTTTACTGCTGAATTTTTGAAATCACTCTATACAGAAAAATTACTCAGCTTTGACTATACAGAAAAAAAATGGCATTGGAATTTAGACCAAATTGAAACCAAAGACATTACTGATAATGTTGTGGAATTAATGACGAGTAAAATTGTCAACTTAGCAGCAAACACCCAAAAAATCTTACAGTTGGCTGCTTGTATTGGCAATAACTTTGATTTATCTACATTGGTTGTGATTTCTCAACAATCAGCCAAGCAAGTTTTAGATGATTTATTCCCAGCACTCAAAGAAGGCTTAATTGTTGTCTCAAATAATCAATATTATCTGAGACTATTGAGAAACGAGAAAAAAACTGCTGATATTCATTGTAAATTCCAGCACGATCGCGTGCAGCAAGCAGCTTATTTTCTGATTTCTGAAGGAGAAAAAAAAGCAACTCACTTAACAATTGGGCGACTGATGTTGAGCAACGCCTCAGCAGTAGATCGAGAAGATAAAATTTTTGAAATTGTTAATCAATTAAATATTGGTGCAGAGTTGATTAACGCTCAAAGCGAACAAGATGAATTAGCCAAGTTGAATTTATTGGCGGGACATAAAGCTAAGGCAGCAGCCGCTTACGAGGCGGCTATGGGATATTTTTCAGCCGGAATTAAATTACTAGCAACTAACTGTTGGCAAACAAACTATGACCTTACCTTGCTATTATTTGAGTCAGCAACAGAAGCAGCATTTGTGTGCGGTGACTTCGCCCAGATGAATAGATGGATAAAAGAGGTACTACAAAATGCTCAAACTTTGTTGGACAAGATAAAAGTTTATGAGATCGCAATCCAAGCATTTTCAATCCAGAATCAATTGCAAGGTGCGATCGCAACTGGTCTAGAAGTGTTACAAGCTTTGGGAATTCAATTTCCCTCTGTTCTGAGTCCCTTAGAACTAAGCAAAGTGCTACAGCAAACAAGAGATCGTTTAGCACAAAGGGAAGTCAAAGACCTAATCAACTTGCCCCAAATGCAAGAAGCCCAGCACCTAGCAGGAATGCAAATTCTTTCCAGTATCATGTCACCTGCCTTTCGGGGAGGAAATGAAATACTCCCATTCCTTGTCTTAGAGATGGTGAATTTATCTCTGGAACATGGCAATACGGCACTATCAACAGTTGGCTATGTGATGTATGGTTTAATTCTCTGCGGAGCCTTGGGAGAAATTATATCGGGCTATCAATTTGGTCAACTTGCTTTGAAGGTGTTAGAACTTTACGATGCTCGATATCTCGAATGTCACATCAACTTCGTCTTTAATGTTACTATCTGCCATTGGCAACAACCAGTCCAGAAAACCATCAAGTCCTTAAAAGAAGCCTATCAAATTGGTAGAGACCGAGGAGATATTCAATTTTCCGGTATGTGTGCAGCTTATGACAGCGTACATTCTTGGATCTGTGGACAAAAAAACTTGGTGGAAGTTGAACGGCAAATAGCTAGCTACGATCATGCTCTCCGTCAAGTTAAAAACAAAATGGCTCTGGAGTATCTAGCTATTTATTGGCAGTTGACCTTAAATCTGCTAGAGGCAGCTGAAAACACTTGTCTTTTAAGTGGAGCAGCTTATCAGGAGGAGCAAATGCTACCCTGGCATGAGCAAGTTAACGATCGCACTGGTTTGGCGCACATATATTGCTCTAAGCTTATTCTCTGCTATCTTTTCCAAGATTTCCCGCAAGCCGCAGCCAATGCTCACAAGTTGGAAAAGTATCTCAATGCAGTAATGGGAACCATAATCGTAGCACTTTTCAATTTTTATGATTCTCTGACAGCCTTAGCTTTATATACTGATGCCCCACAAGCAAGCTTATTAGAAAAAGTCACAACCAATCAAGCCCAAATGCAGAATTGGGCGAACTATGCGCCGACAAATTTCTTACACAAATTTTATTTAGTGGAAGCGGAACGGTATCGCGTTTTAGGAGAAAAAGCTGAAGCCATAGAGATGTACGATCGCGCGATCGCCCAAGCAACAGAACATGAATATCTCAACGAACAAGCCCTTAGCTATGAACTCGCTGCTAGATTTTATCTGCAATGGGGTAAAGAAAAAATTGCTCAAAATTATCTATTTAATGCCCACTATGCCTACACTCGTTGGGGTGCGAAAGCTAAAGTAGAAGATTTAGAAAAACGCTATCCCCAATTTTTCACCCAAGCTCAAATAAACTCTCAATGTCCAACCTCTAAAATTACCTCTACTAGTACCACCCTATCAACTTCCTTAGATTTCAATAGTGTTCTCAAAGCTTCCCACGTTCTGGGACGAGAAATTAAGCTTGATACTTTATTAACTAAACTGATGACAATCGTCATTGAAAATGCTGGAGCAGAAAAGGGTTATTTATTACTCAACCAAGATACAGAATGGCAAATTAGAACATCAGGAAGAATTAATTCCGATCCAGTTAAAGTTACTGAAACTATCTCTATCAAAACCTTCAATAAACCAATATTATCTAATGCGATTATCGATTACGTTGCCCGGACTAAAGATAGTGTGGTTTTAAATGATGCGGTAAATGAAGGCAACTTCACTCGTGATGCTTACATTCATCAACAGCAACCTAAATCTATTCTGTGTTTTCCTCTCCTAAATCAAGGCAATTTAATTGGGATTGTTTATTTAGAAAACAATCTAACAACTGGAGCCTTTACACCAGAACGGATGGAAGTTCTAAATTTGCTTTCTTCCCAAGCTGCCATCTCCATCGAAAATGCTACTCTCTACAACACTCTAGAAGAAAAGGTAGCCGAACGAACTCAAGAATTGTCTCAAGTTGTAGAAGACCTCAAAGCTACTCAAAAGCAACTGGTAGAATCGGAGAAAATGGCGGCTTTGGGTGGTCTTGTGGCTGGAGTTGCTCATGAAATCAATACACCTGTGGGTACTAGTATCACCGTTGCTTCTACATTAGCTGATGAAACGCGATCGCTAATTACGGCTGTCGAACAAGGTAAATTAAAACGCTCAGTTTTAAATAACTATTTGGAAATTGCCAAAGAAAGTACTGACCTGCTTTTAAGCAACCTCAATCGTGCCGGAGAACTAGTACAAAGCTTCAAGCAAGTAGCTGTCGATCAGACTAGTTTGGAACAACGGACATTTTTAGTCAAGCAGTATTTGGAAGAAATTGTCACCAGCCTAACTCCCAAACTCAAACAAGCTTCCCATACCCTGACTGTGACAGGAGATGAAACTGTTAGAATTGAAAGCTATCCTGGGGCTTTGGCGCAAATTATCACCAACTTAGTGATGAACTCCCTGAATCATGGCTATCAACTTCACGAATCAGGACAGTTGCGAATTGAGGTGAAGCAAGAAAGCGATGTCTACGACGGGCTACGCCAACGCGTTGTGATTCAATATAGCGATGATGGTTGCGGCATTCCGCAAGAAAACTTAAACAAAATTTTTGAACCTTTTTTTACCACTGCTAGGCAAAAAGGAGGCAGTGGTTTAGGTCTGCATATAGTCTATAACTTAGTTACTCAAAAGCTACAAGGAACAATTGATGTTTACAGTCAAGTAGAAAAGGGAACCATATTTACAGTGACATTACCTCTGTCCACAAACTATTAAGTTTTCTTGTTCTTTTTCACAAAGTTGGTTGACAATGCTTAATTCTACCCGTATATCTCTCTTACAAACAGATGATGAAGTCTTGGTGTTTGAAGACGATCTAGAGCAGATAAGTGATACAACTCAATTAACTCCATTGGATGTAGAAAGTCAGGGACAAGAGGCTTCTGAAGCTTGGAAAATGATGATTGTGGATGATGATGTTGAAGTCCACCAAGCAACCAAGCTAGCTTTGAGAAGTTTTACCTTTGAAGGCAAACCTTTAACTTTCCTCTCGGCTTTTTCGGGAATAGAAGCCAAAAAGCTGATTGCAGTTCACCCCGATACCGCGTTTATTTTATTAGATGTGGTAATGGAAACTAATGATGCTGGGTTAAGGGTGGTTAAGTATATTCGAGAGGAGTTGAAAAACCAGATTGTGCGGGTGATTTTACGCACAGGACAGCCGGGAGATGCGCCTGAAGAATCAGTGATTTTGAATTATGATATCAATGATTATAAGTTGAAGGTAGAATTAACTCGCCAAAAGTTAATTACAACTGCGATCGCGGCTTTAAGGTCATATCGCGATTTAATTACCATAGAAAAACAAACAGCACAATTAACTCAAGTATTACACGATCTGCAAGAGACACAATACACTCTCATCCAAAATGAAAAAATGTCGGCACTGGGCAACCTCGTTACAGCCATTGCCCACGAAATTAATAACCCAATTAATTTTATTGCAGGCAACTTAAAACCTGCACAGGAATACGTTCACGATTTATTAGCACTAATTGACCTTTATCGGCAAAGGTTTCCCGAACCGGGAGCAGAAATTGAAGAAGCGATCGCCACAATTGATTTAGACTATCTCCAAGAAGATTTACCCAAACTTATCTCGTCCATGAAAGAAGGTAGCGATCGCATCCGGGGAATTAGCGCCAGTCTCCGCACCTTTTCTAGAGGAGATAGCGATCGCAAGGTTCATTTTAATATTCATGAAGGTATTGAAAGTACATTACTTATCCTCAAGCACCGAATCAAAGCCAATGAGCATCGCCCTGCTATTGAAGTAATCAAAAATTACGGGCAAATACCTCAAATAGAATGCTTTCCGGGGCAACTCAACCAAGTTTTTATGAATCTGATCGCCAACGCCATTGATGCTTTAGAAGAATCTAACAAAGGGCGTAGTTTCCAACAAATTAAAGACAATCCCAATCGTCTCACAATTACCACCGCTTTGTCTGAAGATCGGCATCACGTCTCGATCCGAATGCAAGACAATGGCGAGGGAATGTCCGAAAATGTCAAGCAAAAACTGTTTGGTTATTTATTTACCACCAAACCAGTAGGTAAAGGCACTGGTTTAGGATTAACAATTTCCCGGCAAATTATAGAAGAAAAACACGGTGGACAACTCACAGTGACATCTGAGTTAGGCAAAGGCACAGAATTAGCGATCGTCATTCCAGTGGCGGCTGGGGATTAGGGATTGGGGACTGGGGACTGGGGATTGAGGATTGGAAAACTCTTTTCAAATCCCTAGTCCCTAATACCTGCAAGGCAGAATTCAAAATTAAATAAAAAGGAATACAGCAAAAAGAGATACAGTGTAAGCATTTCATTGATTTGGAATGGGTGGTTTATTTGCGCTGTGTTGTACTAGTCCCTAATCCCCAATCCCCAGTCCTCAGTCGCCAATGCCCTAATTCCAATCCTGCTCATCTTTCTTACCGCGACTTTTGTAAATTCCTCCCAAATCGTGGATTTGACGAGTTTTCTCAAAAAGCTCGGCTTCGCTCAAACCCCACTGCTGCAAGACTTTATCTAAATCTTTTTGGATGTCTCTCGCCCCTGGAAACCCTTGATAACGCATTCGCAGTCTAGCCAATTCTGCTAAGTTATAGTCTGTTGCCTCTTGAGCGAGTAATATATCAATAAGGGGGCGATCGCGGTTATAAAGTGGATGTTGTTGATCTTTACCAGTCGTTGCTTCAGTCATTGTCAGTCCTGAGTGTCTAATGTTAAGTTCTGAGTTTTAAGTTTAGCTGACAGTAGAAAACAGGGCAGGCAAACGAAAATTGTCAAATACCGAAAACTTAATTGTCAACTTTGTAACTCATTACTTCCTCCGTACTCCACTGAGCATTCCTATTAGACGGCAAGTACACCTGATGTCTTACGGCTCTCACCACTGCCACTTAACTTTAAATAAAGTTACATTAGTCCTTAAGAAAATACAAAAAACTTTAGATGAGGGTGAATTTTATCTCACCCAAAGTCCAAGCAGCGAGGGAGCAATAACCCATTATGTTTGAACACTTCACTTCCGAAGCCATTAGAGTAATTATGTTAGCTCAGGAGGAAGCACGTCGCCTGGGACATAACTTCGTAGGAACTGAGCAAATTCTCCTGGGTTTAATGGGAGAAGGAACTGGGGTTGCTGCTAAAGTGCTGGCCGAATTAGGCGTTACCCTCAAAGATGCACGTCGCGAGGTAGAAAAAATTATTGGTAGGGGTTCTGGCTTTGTACCACCAGAAATTCCTTTTACTCCTAAGGTAAAAAGCCTCTTCGAGCAATCGTTTAAAGAAGCTCATAGTTTAGGACAGAATTACATTAACACTGAACACTTACTCTTAGGATTAACTGAGGCTGGTGAAGGTGTCGCCGCCAAAGTACTGCAAAATCTAGGAGTTGACTTCAAGAGTGTCCGCAGTGCCATCGTTCGCCGTTTAGGTGAAAATTCACCAGCTTTCGCTGGTAGTAGTGGTAGTCAAAAGCGCACCCAACCGTTAACGATGGAAGAATACGGCAGAAATTTGACGAAATTAGCCCAAGAAGGTAGACTCGACCCCGTAGTTGGTCGCCAAAAGGAAATTGAGCGGGCGATTCAAATTCTCGGTCGCCGCACTAAGAATAACCCGGTGTTGATTGGAGAACCAGGAGTTGGTAAAACTGCGATCGCAGAAGGTCTAGCTCAACGTATTATCAATCAGGATGTTCCCGAAACCTTACAAGGCAAGCAAGTTATCAGCCTCGATATGGGGTCATTGGTAGCTGGAACTCGCTTCCGTGGCGATTTTGAAGAACGCATCAAAAAAGTCGTAGAAGAAGTTCGCACTGTGGGCAATATCATCCTGGTGATTGACGAAATTCACACCTTGGTTGGTGCTGGTGGTACAGAAGGCGGCTTGGATGCAGCCAACATCCTCAAACCTGCCTTAGCACGGGGTGAACTCCAGTGCATCGGCGCAACTACCTTGGATGAGTATCGCAAGCATATCGAGCGCGATGCCGCCCTAGAACGTCGTTTCCAACCGATTAAGGTTGGGGAACCATCGGTAGAGGAAACCGTACAAATTCTCTACGGCTTGCGCGGTGCTTATGAACAACACCACAAAGTCACAATTTTGGATGCAGCACTGGTTGCAGCAGCAGAATTATCAGACCGCTATATTAGCGATCGCTTCTTGCCCGACAAGGCAATAGACTTGATTGATGAAGCTGGTTCTCGCGTTCGTCTGCGGAACTCCCAAAGTTCTCCCAATAAAGAACTCAAGCGTGAACTCGCTGGCGTTACCAAAGAAAAAGAAGCAGCAGTCAGAGTCCAAGATTTTGACAAAGCAACACAACTGCGCGACCAAGAGTTGAAACTTGCAGAACAAGTGCAAGCAACCTTTACACAAAACGATCAACCCGTCAACTCGACTGTAGTTGACGAAGAAGATATCGCCCAAATCGTTGCCTCTTGGACTGGCGTACCAGTTAACAAACTGACTGAATCTGAGTCAGAGTTGCTTCTACACCTAGAAGACACTCTGCATCAGCGACTCATCGGCCAAGAGCAAGCAGTCACGGCTGTATCTCGCGGTATCCGTCGCGCCCGCGTTGGTTTAAAAAATCCCAATCGTCCCATTGCCAGCTTTATCTTCTCTGGGCCCACTGGAGTTGGTAAAACAGAATTGGCGAAGGCATTAGCTGCCTACTTCTTCGGTGCAGAAGATTCGATGATTCGGCTAGATATGTCCGAATACATGGAAAGCCACACCGTCGCCAAGCTCATCGGTTCGCCTCCTGGTTATGTCGGATACGACGAAGGCGGACAACTTACAGAAGCCGTGCGGCGCAAACCCTACTCAGTGCTGCTATTCGACGAAATCGAAAAAGCGCACCCCGATGTATTCAATATGCTGCTGCAACTCTTGGATGACGGTCATCTTACCGATGCCAAAGGTCGGAAAGTGGACTTCAAGAACACGCTGATCATTTTGACTTCTAACATCGGTTCCAAAGTGATTGAAAAAGGTGGTAGCGGCTTAGGCTTTGACTTTGACACTCAAGCCGACGCTAGTTATAACCGCATCCGCACCTTGGTAAATGAGGAATTGAAAGCTTATTTCCGTCCAGAGTTCCTCAACCGTCTTGATGAGATTATCGTCTTCACCCAGCTTTCCAAGAATGAAGTTAAGCAAATCGCCGAAATTATGCTTCGCGATGTTGCTAGTCGCTTGACAGAAAAGGGAATTATCCTAGAAGTTAGCGATCGCTTCAAAGAGCTTGTGGTACAAGAAGGCTATAACCCCAGCTATGGCGCTAGACCATTACGCCGGGCAATTATGCGCCTCCTAGAAGATTCTCTGGCTGAAGCAATGCTGTCTGGTGAAATTACAGATGGAGACACAGCCCTTATCGATGTTGATGATGACTCTCAGGTGAGAGTTAAAAAATCAGAAAAACGAGAGTTACTGTTAGCAAGTGCTGGCTAATTTTATACCCGATCGCTTTTTGCTGTAATATTTGAGAAACACCTAGCCTCTGACCTAAGTAGAGGCACTAACAGGGGCATCTCAGACAAACATTAAGTGAAATGGTATTATTTCTCACCCCTAGTAGGAATGCTGGGGGTTTTTTTATCGAACAGAATTCAGGAGTCAGAATGGGCTAAACGCCCCGCTATCGCTAACAGAATGGATTTTAACTCATTACAATATTGATTCCTCTGGCAACAATTCTGATGCTGCTTCACCCTCACCCACCTTACCAGAATTACCAGATGTAGAAAAACCATCTGCGACATCTTTGATAAAACCAGATACAGGTACGGCGACTAGCAAACCTAAGACTCCGCCGATATTAGTGCCGACAAGCAAGGCAATTAATACCCATATCGGTCTAAGTCCAGTAAATTTACCTAATAAACGTGGTGCGATCGCCTGATCGATTAACTGGTCAATGACAACAGCTACCGCAAAAACTTTTGCTGCTAGCCAAAAGTCGTGTGTAGCTATTATGAAAGTAATTACAATCAAACTAACAACATCACCAAAGGGAATTAAGCTCAAAACCCCAACCGCCAAACCAAAGAGTAAACCAAACTGGACTTGAAAACTTAAAAATAATAATGTTACTGAAACACCCATCAGCAAAGCCAAACTTACCTGACCAATCAAGTAATTTTGAAAGTTTTGCTGAATAGATTGGCTTACCTTCTGGGCAAAATTTCCCGGCAACTTCTTAAATATTCCCTGCCAAATTCTTGGCCCATCTAACAACAGGTAAAAAGTCAGCACTACTGTGATTAATGACTCAGAAACACTATCAATCGTATCTATAATAATGCTTAAAAGTTTATCTGAAACAAACTCTAATTCATTGGGCAATTTGTTAGTTATCTGTGTTAATAACTGACTGAAATTTACATTTATTTTGTGTCTCAAAAACCAATCATTTACAATCTGAAGTTTTTCTTCGCTGGAATCAATCCATTGGGGAAAAACTTTAACCATTTCATTAAATTGCTCTAAAACAATGGGCCCTAAAATTATACCCAAAGCAACAACAATTACTAATGCTAATATAAAAACTAACGCTACTGCATAGCCGCGTTTAACTCCACCCCGTTGGAGAATTGAAACAGGATAGTTTAAAATGAATGCAAGCAAAGTAGCCAAGACAAGAATTGTGACAACAGGTTGAAGATTTTTAACCAGCAAAAATGCTAACCAACCATTGAGAAACACTAGAGGAAATAGCAGCATAAAAATTAACCATCTCAGTAATTGATTCAGTGAAATGTTCATAATTAATTTAAAAATCAAAATTATTCTAGTTACCAGATTGAATCGAGTAATTAAATATGCTCAACAGAAAGTAGACAAGAAAATCTTCCCCCATTCCCCATTCCCCCAATTACTAACTTTCAGCAAAAGCTAAAAATTGCTCCTCATTTATTCGCCCTGCTTGATACAAAGTATTAGTAATTTCTGAAATAGTTAAAACCGCATGACTGCGATAACCATTCTGCTGTAATCTATCTTTCACCCCCTGTTCATGGTCGATAAATACTACAATATCATCAACCTTTAATCCTGCTGATTCTAACTTTCCTGCCCCTTCCATGACGCTTTTGCCGCTGATGAGAATATCATCAACCACTACAACCGTTTCACCAGGATGAAAGTTACCCTCAATTACTCTCCGAGTTCCGTGTGCCTTCACCTCTTTACGCGGGAAAATCATTGGACAATGAAGACGCAAAGCTAAACCAGTCGCAGTCGGTAAAGAACCGTAAGGAATACCTGCTAACCTATCAAAACTAAGATTTTTCAAAATATCCTCATAAGCTGTGAGAACTTGATTAAAAACTTGGGGATTGGAAATAATTTTGCGTAAGTCGATGTAATAAGGAAATATCGCTCCTGAGGCTTGGACAAAGCTGCCAAACATAATACAGTCAATATCATAAAGTTGTAAAATTAAATCTTGTTGGGGATGCTGATTTAGCAAACAAACATCAGGAAACCACACCGAACAAGTGGAATTGTCATAAATAATTTCAGCTTTGATTTGATTAATTTCTGCGCGTAAAGATTGTACTTCTTCAGATAATTGTGTATTCCCCAACATATCTTGAGGAACAGGAATCAGCAAACCATCACCATTACTATTCAAGCCAGCTTCTAAAATTTGCTTCAGGTTTTGACCCTCCGCCCAGATGCTACGCGCCAGAATAATTCGTTCTGGTGCAACTGCTCGAATAAGTGCTAAAACTTCAGGATTTATAGTCCCCACTTCCAAACCTAATTGTTCTGGAGTCCCCCAAGTTCTTGATTCTTTTACCACCTGTAAATAAAGGGGTGATTCGTTTGTAGGATATTGCTGTAAAGCTTCTGCACCTGGATTTGAAGTACAGCATAAAATAAACACCGCTTTACCCTGATAGACCAAAAAAGGTGCGACATGATCTTGTCCTGTATAGGGACTGAGAGTGATTGCATCCACTTGCCATTCTGTAAATACAGTCCGGGCAAAAATTGTACTAGTATTTAAGTCACTGTGTTTTGCATCTAAAATAACAGGGATGTGGGCTGGAATAGCTGCTAAAGTTTTGTAGAGCAGTTCTAAACCAGGAATACCTAACGCTTCATAAAAGCCAAGTGTTGGTTTATAGGCACAAACAAAATCAGCAGTTTCAGCAATAATGAATTGTAACCACTTTTCCAAACCAGCAATGAGTTCTTCAGATTCATAACGCGTAGGCATCATCTCTGGATTTGGATCGAGTCCGACAAACAGTAAGCTTTGATTTTGTAAGATATTACGATTCAATTTATCAAAAAAGTTCATATTTTTCTTTAAAAAAGAGTCATTGGTCATTGGTCATTTGTCATTGGTCATTCGTCTTCGCTTTCTGTATCTCTCTATTTCCATTACCATAGTTGGTTTACTCAAACATTGATTCTGTTAGTTGAGTTCCTCCAGCTTTCTGCCCTAATTGATAGTGAATCACTACAAATAAGATAACCATTGGCACTGAGGCAAAGTGAACGATTCGCAATGCTTGCCAACTACCAAACAAATCCACAATCCAGGGAAATTGAGCAGGTTTATACATTCCTATTCCTGTAAATAATGCCAGCAGCAAGATAGGAATAATTGCTGTATAAGTAATACGATGCCAAGCATAAATTAGACGCTGGGAATTTTGAGTTTTTTGTAATGCTTTGAAGTCATTAGCACCTACAAACCGATGTCGCCAGCGTCGGGTAATTAAAACGTAAATTCCATACCACAACAGATTTAACGAGAATAGCCACATTGCGGCAAAATGCCAGTGTCTACCTCCTGCCAGCCAACCTCCTAATGTAAATATCGGAGGAATATGCAAACCTGCACGTCCACCAAAAACAGGGTTGGCGTTGTAAATTTGTAGTCCACTGGTGAGCATGATAAACAGACTAATGATGTTACACCAGTGGAAAATTTTGGCTCCTATTGCTTGAGTGGGTGGCTTTCGAGTTTGAGAGGGAACGGTGGAACTCATAAATTTTGACTGATAAAATTCGCTGCTTATCTGTCCTAAAAATTTGGTATGGGGCAATGGGAATTGGGCATAGCTAATAGAGACTTTAATTATTTGTTGTGTCTAACTGGACACAAGTATCTGTCTTGGGTAAATAGCTCTATAAATTCGAGGGTGGTATTGCTCACCCTTATTTTCCCATTTTATGATTCAGTATTCTGGTAAAGATATTCACTGCTGTTTATATTGAACTCTCAATTTAAGCGTGGCTAACGTCGTTTACCGATTGTCTGCTCGTAACAACACGATAAATTGCATTCCATCACTTCCTCGCTCAAACGATCGCTGATGCTTGAATCCCAATTTTTGCCATACCCGTATCGCACGCTTGTTGAATGCTGCGATCGTCACCCGAAAAGCTTTTGGCTGAAATAAACTATCTGCAAATTCCAACACGGCATTGGCATACTCAGCGCCCTTTCCTCGTCCGGTCAAGTCAGGGCGAATTCCCATACCAATATCCAACGCCTGCTCGTGGTAATCACCACCAGCGACCTGTCCATCTTGTCCAAAAGAACAGTAAGCTACCAACTCGCCATTCTCATCCACAACACTGTAGAAGGTGTTCTGGGGGTGCAGAATATGTTGTAGTAGATTAGCTTCTGGCTCTGAGTAGTTATATAAATCATACAGTGGCTCGTATCGCCAACTTAGGATAGCGTGTGCATTACTCTCATTCATGAGGTTAAACGTGAACATGCTTACTATGATGTTTGTACTACCCTAACCCTAACTTTGAGATGCGCTTAGTACAACTCGGCGAGACGAATCCCGAACGGAAGAATGAGCGAAAATTATCTTTTAAGTTATTCAATGATATTGAGGCTAAAAATAATATTTATTTCCAAGAATAGATATAAGAGACTGATAATAACTAACTAAAAAATCTATCTTTGGAAAGATCCCCTTTGGTTCTTTTGATTCCACAAGAGTATCTAAAGTAAGGTATATAACAATAAATAAACATATTAACTAAATTTAATGATATAAATTTCTTGTACAACATTTCTAGCAATGTTTACAATAAGAGAAAACAACAATAAATAATTAAATACAATGCCTAGACTCATAGGAAAGCGCTCTAATACTGGAGCAAATATAACTGTTTTAATCATTCTTGTTGCCATATTTGGGGTATTACTCGAATACTTTGGCATGATTGATATCGTTCCCGGTTTTGGTAAAGAGGGACGATATTTTCAACTTAAAGGTCAGGCAACTAACGAACAAGTGATTGAACAAGAAAATCAATATAGGAGGGATAGATAAATGCGTAAAGGTAGTGATGTTATCGATAAAGTTGTCGTCACCTACGACACAGGCGAGAAAGTTGTCCGAATTATAGATTTAATTTTTGATCAGAAACGCAATCAACTTTTGGGTTTTCTCGTTGCAGAAAAAGGTATGTTTCGAGATGCGAAAGTGATTCCTCTGGAAGAGGTGCAAGCGATTGGGTTAGATGCGATCGTAGTTAACTCTAAAGCATCTATTGTTAAGGCACATCGCATCCCTGTAATTAAAGAGATTCTGCACCAGGCTATTGTGCTGAGAAAAAAGAGAATTCTGACTACCGAAGGACTCGACCTTGGTATATTAGTCGATTTGTTCTTTGATGAGCATAGTGGATTGGTGGAAGGATACGAAGTTTCTGGCGGTGTATTTGCCGATGCTTACTCAGGGCGATCGTTTGTTCCTGCTGCCGAAACCCTGAAAATTGGTGATGATGTTGCCTTTGTACCTCCACAAACTGCTCAAATGATGGAAGAACAGGTCGGTGGTATCCGAGGAGCAGTTCAGGCAACTGGAGATAAATTGCAGGACTCAGCTGATACTACTAACCGCAGACTGCAAACAGCAGTGCAAACTGTGAATGAGCAGCTGCAAAGCTCGGTAGAGAGCGTGAACCGCGGACTACAGGAAGCAGGCCAAAATGCAGGTGAGCAATTGCAAGCGGCAACTGATGCTACTAGCAGCAAACTACAAGACCTCAATCGAGATGCAACTGCCTCCCTGACAAACAATTTGGTTGATCCTGCCGAGCAAAAGGTATATGTGATTGGCAAGCATGTTGAGCGTGATGTGCTGACTCCAGACGGGAATGTACTGCTATTACAGGGGCAGGAAGTGACGCTAGTTGATGCCGAAGCAGCCGATCGCATGGGTATCCTCGATGAACTCTATCGAGCCACAGGTGGCAGCCTAACTGCCAACATCAGCCGCAATTTGCAAGCAGCAACAACATCTTTTAGCAATGGAATTGGCAGCGTAACTCACCGCAGCACCACTCATCTGCGTCGTTCGATTGATTCACTGGCAGATATGGCGATCGAGCAGGCAAAAGGGCGGAGAGTTGGGCAAACAGTGCGTGCTGACGATGGCTTAATTATTGCGGCATCTGGGCAGATTGTGACAGAATCCCTTCTTGATCGCGCCCAGGTTTACGGTAAAAAAGCAGAATTGCTGAATGCTGTTGGTCTAACTCTGGCAACGGCAGTCCGTTCTAGTGCAAGAGACACATGGTTAGAAAACAAAGTTCAACTGCGCGACGGGGCCAGCATCGCTCAAGAGAATCTCAACACTTTCTGGCAAGCCTTGAAAGCGAATGCAGAAAAGTTGCAAGGACGCAGCGCACGGGTAATTAAGAAGCAACGGATTGAACAAGCACTAGGTCGTCCAGTTACCCGTGTTATTCTTGACCCAGAAGATAACGTGATTCTAAATGTAGGTGAATTGATTACACATCGCGCTGTCAGTCAAGCTGAAGAAAGTGGAGTTCTGAATATTTTACTGAGTTCGGTTTATACTAAGGAGCCAGAAATCTCTGACAAAGAGTTACGTGCTTCAGAATATGGAACGGCAGCCTTGGCGCATCATGGTAGTGGGTTGAAATAAGTAGGTCGGCGTAAATAATTATCGTTGGGGTAAGGCAGGGGGCAGGGGGCAGGGAGCAGGGGGAAAGAGAGTTTGAGCCTTGTTTACTTCTCTTTACACAGTTTAGTTTTATTGTGCCGACTTACTTAAGCAAGCGATGCTGTTGGCAAAGTCAAAAGAACTCTTGCAAAAGTTTTCTATGGTATGATAAAAGGTTTGGCAATTTTCGATCAGGAATTTGAGGAGCAGTGAAAATAGAGAAAGCCAA
>NZ_JBALFY010000043.1:0-77948 GCF_036916655.1 Nostoc sp. | reverse complement strand
TCTTACCCTAGCTCTGATAGCGCCATTTTGTTTCAAACCTTATTGCTGATCAGGCAAGTCCGCTTGTCAATAGGCTTTGAGATGCGCTAACCCTGAGCGTAATACGCCTTTTCAATTGTAGGTGAAATATCTACGATGCTGTAAGCCACAGAGCGATCGCCTCTGTAATCACTCTGCTTTTAACCCACAGCATAGTCACTCATTTTCCGCATGAAAGGAGGATGAAAACCTAACACAATATCTTGTTTTGGTACACCCAAATCAACTAAATTTGCTGTAATATCATGCTCCGTTGAATTGTAAAAAATCCAGATTTTCTCATTACGAATATCAAGATGCATTACACAATGATGCACCCAGCGCTTATGCTGCCAACCTAGATGCACAATTTGATAGTGATTTCGCTGCGGATCAAAAATAGTCTCAACCTCAATCTCACCATAAGCTGGCTTAACTTCTGCGTAATCCATCAACAATTGCTGCACAATTTGCTGATAGTTCGTTAATTTATCCGTTACTCCTTCCATAGTGAAATTTGCTCCAATTCAATAGATTCCGTAGGTGTTGGAACCTCCCAGAACGTGAGGCGAGGCAACGAGTGTAAGCTGTGAGGAACGCAATTACCGCTACACATTCCCACAACTGAAAGAGTAGCACGCTATCATTGAGTCAGATTCTTGGAAAATGCGATCGCTCTCTCGAAAAGACAAAGTAGCTCGATCATAGCTCTTCCCGCATGATGGAATCGTAATCCTGCCCCATAATGTCGCAATGACGCTTAACCAAAAAGCACTAATAAACACTTATTTCATCTAGTCAAACTCTTTACTGACACTATTCTCTCAGCTTCATCTACCGTAATTTGCGCCAGCCCAAATTGTTCAATTACGGCTGCATTTGTCGTCAAATGTCTACTTACCTCAGCCACTCGATACTGACTTCCTTGTGACGCTAAAGCAGCTGGCAATAATAACTGATCTGCTAAATGTTCATCTACTGCTGCGCCAGTGTAATGAAACTCAAGAAGTTGCTGACAAGCAATCTCTGCAACTGTTTCCGCCGACAACCGCAAACGCCCAAATCCACCAAAGCCAGTCAAACTGTTTTCATACTCAGCAGTGAGAAAAATACCCGCCCCTGGTGCTACCCCTCTTTCTCGCAAAGTCTGTATAGCAACTTTCAAATGGGCTTCACGTAACAAATTTTCGGCCCGATTCGCCATCCGTTGGGGAATATGGGAAGGCAATTCCGTCACTACTGCTATTCCCCGCACTTGTTGTAAATTGCCCCGTTCCAACAAGTTGATCCCGCCGAGTTTACCACCGCCATCCACCTGTAATTCTACCTCTCCCCCACCTTGAGGAAACCAACCCCAAGCGCCTAACTTGACTTGGGCTTCTACACCCATACGTTGCAGTATCGGCAAATAAACTTGCTCAATATATGTCACTGTCGGGCTAAAGTTCACATGAGTTCCGCCCTTGAGTGTTACCTGGGAATTACCAGATGCTAGTGCCAAAGGTAAGAGAATTGTTTGTAAAACCAGAGCGATCGCACCCGCAGAACCACCTTGTTGTGCTTTACTAACATCAAAGGTATAAATTCCCGCTTGCACAGCACTACCTGGAATGAATTCTAGCAGCGTTGAACCTAAAGCATCACCCTGTAGTTGAGCATTACAAATTCTCGCCGCAGCCCGAACTGCTGTTAAGTGTTGTGCGGCTAACCCTGGTTTTTTGCGTCCAGCGCGAATGCCTGTAATTCGTATGGGTTCGCCAGTAATGGCGGCTAGACTTAAGGAAGTGCGAAGAACTTGTCCGCCTCCCTCTCCGTAGGAACCGTCAATTTCAATCATGGGCGATTCTGAGATGTTGGATTTTGGGTTATCCCCACGGCTCTTAAAATCAAACCACAAATTATAAACGCCCAGCAACTAGCTTTTTGGTATGAGGTTACACAAATATACAGAGAAACTAGCTACGGTATACCCATGCAAATTTTACCAATCCTCAATCTCCAGTTCAATTTTGAATTTGGAATTGAATAACCTTGCTTTTACCGGGATTCATCAACCCATAAGGATCAACAATTTCTTTAAATTTTAACTGCTCAGGATCGATAATTTTTCTACCGCCGTCTTCAATAATATATGTGTGGGGATTAGCAATACTCACACCCTGTTCTTCGTGATAACGGATAATCTCGTTGAGGCGTTCTTCTGTGGTGTAACGCACAAGTTGCAAAGCACCAGGAACTACAACACCATTCACCCGAAAAAATTCTAAATGCATCATTACCTCATCGCCGAAGTGATGATACATTTGCTCTATTAGTTGCAAACTGTGCTTGCCAGGAAACATACTTTGTAAGTAGGTAATACCCGTATCTACACTCCGGGCAAGTAAGGTGGTATGGTTCCAGCCAAATTCTGCTAAATGTATACCTTTAGCCGCTTCTTCTGCTGGTTTTCTATATGTAATCTGGCCGCCGTATTGCTGCACCAAACCCGGTAAGAATTCCAAACTCGATTCAGCAATTATCAAAAATACTGGGTGTGTCCCTTCAGGAATGTATTCTTGTAAGGCGTGAAAATATTGGGGAATTTGGGATGCAAAGACAGAAATCAACTTCTTAATCATGCCATCAGCATTGCCAAGAGCCTGACCAAACTTTGCTGCTGTCATAAACTCATTAAATGTCACAATGACTTCTGCCCAAGGATAAGCTGGCCCTAAGGGGATTTCGACTTCAGTGATAATGCCATTAATTCCCCAAGCATGATTTACCTTTTGTACATCGTCGCCGCGCAATGCGATCGCACGGGGTTGATCTTCTACAGTTACCACTCGCAATGCTAGGATATTACCGCGTTCGGCTAGTAACCCATATTGGATTGAACCAATGCCCCCACTACCCCCAGCAATAAATCCGCCAATTGTCGCTGTGCGGTATGTGGAGGGTGCCATGCGGATTTCCCAGCCGATTTCTTGTGTTTTTTTATCCAAAGCTGCCAACTTCACCCCAGCTTCTACCCGCGCTACCCCCGGTTTTACCCAAGGAATCTTTTGCATCCGCGTCATATCTAAAATTACGCCACCATGCAGTGGTACACATTGCCCATAATTCCCTGTTCCCGCACCCCGTACAGTTATGGGTATGCGGTATTTAGCACAGGCAGCTGCAACTTTTAAAACTTCTGCTTCATTGGCGGGACGCACTACGATATCCCCAACTTTTCCCTCTAGTTTTGGTACTAGCACTGGGCTAAAGGTGTGATAATCCTGAGATAATTTTGCGACTTGGGCGGAATCGGTGATGGTTTCTATGCCTTCTAGAGAAATAATCAGGGCATCTAATTTTGTCGTCATAATATATCCTTTTTTTTAACGCAGAGGGGCGCTGAGGGAAGCGCAAAGGTTCGCAGAGAAGTTAATTCTCTGCGTAAACCTTTGCTACCTGATGCGTTTTAAAATCCCAGTTTTTTTGTTTCACAGCACTTTCATGCCACTTACTTAATATAGCTAATTCTAGTCAGCAATGAAATTATTAAATACTAATAAATCTCCAGAAATGATATAAATTAATCCAGTCTATATCAGCCAAGAATACTTGTAGAGACGGCGATTTATCGCGTCTCAAAACCCAAAGTTGTTGCCAGTAGCTCTTAAATAAAGCGGATTAAGATATAAAGAGTTAGATGTGTTAGTCGCACAAATATATCCCATACTAATAATGCTAGATTTTCAAATACCATCGATACGAGAAAGTCAGCAGAAAAGATTTATCATTTTTTGTAATTGAGTGCAACGGATAACCATATATAACTTCAAAGTTAAATGTTAAAACTCTAGCGATATTACTATTTGATGTATAATCCATTATTATCCTAGCAAACATCATCTTCACGCATCTATGAAAAAATCTCTCATCCATCAAACTGCTTTACTCTTTACATACTCTATGCTGCTGGTGGCTTGTGGTAAAAGTGGCGGTAATGATGGCAATTCTGCCAATAATCCAAATGCTATTCCTATCGGGATTGCCTTTGCACAAACGAGCAATGTAGCATTACTTGGTCAAGAGGGAACTGATGGAGTAAAAATTGCTGAAAAGTATTTTAATAACAAAGGAGGTATTAATGGTAGACCAATTAAATTAGTCTATCAAGATACTAGTGGCGATGAAGTTGGTGCTATTAATGCTTTTCAAACTTTAATTAGTAAAGATAAAGTTGTTGGCATTATTGGCCCTACCCTATCACAACAAGCTTTTAGTGCCGATCCTGTTGCAGAACGCAATCAAGTTCCAGTTATTGGGGCATCAAATACTGCTAAAGGTATTCCCGAAATTGGTGATTATGTGGCTCGTGTTTCTTCATCTGTCGCTGTTGTCGCTCCTTATTCGGTGAAAGCTGCACTCAAACAAAATCCTAAACTCAAAAGAGTAGCTGTATTCTACGCTCAAAATGATGCTTTCAATAAGTCGGAAACAGAAATATTTCAGAAAACAGTTAAAAATTTAGGATTGGATTTAGTTACAGTCCAAAAGTTTCAAACTACAGATACCGACTTTCAAGCTCAGGCCAGCGATGCGATTAATTTAAAACCAGATTTAGTGATTATATCTGGATTAGCTGTAGATGGAGGTAATTTAGTTAAACAATTACGAGAACTTGGTTATAAAGGAATAATTGTTGGTGGCAATGGTTTTAACACATCTCATATATTTTCTGTGTGCAGAGCGCTTTGTGATGGCGTGATTGTGGCTCAAGCTTATAGCCCTGTATATCCCAGTGAAATTAACATCGCATTTCGCAAAGCCTACCTTGAACAATATCATAGAGAACCACCCCAAGTAAGCGCTCAAGCTTTTGCTGCTTTACAGGTATATGTAGAAGCTCTTCAATCTTTAGATAAAAAAAGCAACATTAACAACCTTAAACTGCCACAATTGCGTACAGAATTGAATAAGGAATTACTAACAAAAAACTATCAAACTCCTCTCGGTGAAATTGCTTTTACACCAACAGGTGATGTAATTCAAAAAGAGTTTTACGTTGCCCAACTCAAGATGGAACCAAATGGTATCAATGGTAAATTTTCTTTTTTAAGCATAAAATAGTTGCAAGATTACCGAATTGGAAAGATAGTTGTAGGGATACTTTTGATCGTCGGTAAAACCATAGTTAGCTTCTAGTAATAGCCAATAATGTTAGCAGCAGAGACATAAATTGCTTTGCCTTTAAGATCGGCAAGGGTTTTAATTGCTGGGTTGGGATGTGCAATCAGACACCAGGGGTATTTCTGGAAAATTGCTGTGACTGTGATTTTGGGAATATTTTGTGCTACATGTTTAAGGCATCCATGCCATAACCTATAAAGAAATCTACCGCACTCCCCATCAACAATTGAGTACTACTGGGAACCTGAGGGTCGCTCATTTTGATAGTTACATCTAAACTGTACTCTTTGTAAATACCAGTGGCGTCAGCACAGCCTGTCGTAGATATCGCCTGATAAAATCTAAAATCCACCATGTTCTACTTGTGCTATCCAATTTGTACCAAAGGTAACTTTATTCAACTGAGAACTGCTAGTTGACGGTTGGTTGCTGTTAGTACAAGCAGCAATAATGCTGTTACCAACGCAGATGGAACCGTATTGAATAAAATTGCGGCGACTAAGGCGATGAATTGCTGTTGATGAGGATGATGACGGATTCATAAAACAGTATAACTTTCTCTCCTATCTGCCGTTGTAGCTAAATCTAAACGTACATTCTAGAATCAACTTTTGATTCACTAGCGAATAGGGCTGAATTTCTAAAGCGCGCTGAAAAGCTCTGATAGCCTGACTATACTCTCCTAGTGCCGCATAACACAAGCCCATACCATGAAGCGCACCAAAATGTATTGGATTTATCTGCACAACCATCTGACAATCTGCTAGAGATTTTTGATAATCACCAACACTGTAATAGAGGAAAGCCCGACGATTCCAGGCTTCAGCAAAGTCTGGCTGGTCTTTAATTAGTGCTGTCAGCGCTGTTTCAGCTTCAGCAATTTCGCCTGCATCCAGTAATTTTTGACTGCGGTCAATTATTTCCAGCCCATAGATTCCCTTTTGCTGAAACCAGATCCGCCAGATTTTTCTGGTTGCTTTGTCCCGGACTGTGGCATCGGGGTTTTTTAACTCTTCAAGTAAGGAATTGATAGATAAAGAATCCATGAATTTGAAATCAGTGAATATACCTTTGTATTAACTTTCTCACAAAATATATCGATTAAATCATTTTTAAAGTCATCTTTAAATTTGCAGTGATTAATTGCTATTTATGAATTTTCTGTGTTCTTGACTGTATTCAGCAATGTGACTAATACCATGCTACATATTTAGACTCTTGAAGAAGAGTTTAGAATTCTGAATCCAGGAATTCAGAATCAAGATGCCTACAGACTTGCTTTCTCGTGTCCGTGAACGTCTTGAAAATTTGGTCAATCGCCATGAAATGAGAAAAAGCCGACCATAAGGTATTTTTGCGGCAACTGGGGGCATGACAGTGTATATTATGGGTGATTTAGTGCGATCGCTGCTCTCAAAAACCCTGTAGCTATGTGGGTATAAGCATAAATGCAACGATTCTGACGTGTTTAGCTGTTGAAAAAGGACTAGGGATTAGGGATTGGGTGCCAAACCCTTAAAATTATGGGAGCTTTTACCCACCACCAAAGAACAGGGAATTTTGGATGGATGCTGGGGTTGATGCTATAAGCACAGGTGAGGCATATTTTTTTATACCATGAAAAAACCTTGAGAGAAGACTCGCTAACGCTTCTCTACGAGACGCCAAAGGCGAACACTATCAATTGGATATTCAGACCCGTGACTGATTGGAGACCACCAAATTTTCAATTTTGTGGGGGTGCAAAAACGCCAATTATTCATCCCCCAGTCATACAGCATTCATTCTGAATTCTGACTCCTGACTCCTGAATTCTGTTCGATAAATCCATAGCAAACAATCAAGTTAATTCACTAATTTCATACACAACATTGATTGATTATTTCTGACAATTTTATAATCGTCTACTATAATGTTGAATACTTCGACTCTGAAACTCGAATGATAAATATTTACATCATAGCTGCTAATGGTAAAAGCGAATATTGGACAATTAGAAAGAGAACTATCACAGCGGATAATCAAATTCTATAATGATAGAATAGGTAAGCCTCCTAGCCAAATTATTTGCCATTTTTTTGATACTGAAGTTGTCATTTCTTTAGAAAACTCAGTTAGCCAAGCTGAACAAACTCTACTGAGGGGAGGTTATGATAATTTAGCTGAACAAGTACGATTATATTTAGAGAAAATAATTAAACCAGAATTGAAAAGTTTGATTGAGGAAATTATTGATAAGCCAGTTATTGACCTCACGATCAACACAAATTTAGCAACAGATCGTACCGGGATTATTGTGGTTTTCAATCAATTATCTGAGGCTCATAATCCCGAATCTATATCCCAAAGTAAATGTCAAGAATGTGGCTGACTAATGTGGCGATTGATTACTACTTCTAATTGATTAAAATCATAGGGTTTAGTAATGCAATCATCAAATCCTGTGACCATTGGGGATACTTCATCTTGTGTCATTGCTGGAGGTGCTACTGCAATGATTGGAATAGTAGCAGTTTTTGAGTCGTGTTTGAGGTCATCAATGACTTGGTTAGCACTCAAATTAGATAGCATCATATCTAGCAAAATTACATCTGGTTGATGAGTTTGTGCTAATACCACAGCCCTCACTCCTTGTTTGGTACAAATGCATGAGAAATTTAATGTTCCTAGATGAGAATTAAGCAGTTCTAAATCATGTAGACTCTGTTCTACAACTAAAATTAAAGGCTGTTCATTCATAAGCAAGTAGTTAATCCTGTCTAATAAAAGCTACGCATAAAAATTCCATCTATCAGGAAATTTTTGAGGTCTTTTTTTATAGTAAGTACTTAAGTAAATATACGACGATAGATTCAGGTAACTAATTAAGGCATAAAACGAATAGGCTGGTGTACAATCCATTAGATTGCTCATTTCCGCTGAATTTTAGGGAATAATATAACAAGATAACTATAACGTCAAGCAAATATTAGCATAACTGATGTATGTAGTTGCAAAGGTTGACTAAAAGAATTGCGATTTTTTATTAAGTAGGTGATACGTAAAGGACTTGGGGTTGTGGATTTACCAGCCTTACGCAAAGATGCCAAAATTGCGTAGGTGTATCCCGCACTGCGACAAAGGTTAGCGATCGCCCCAGACATTGCATAAGGTAATATCAGTAGAGATGGATTAAGTATATTTAACCATCAAGTAACTGACGTGCAAGAGCGATCGCTTCTGTAGGTGTTGAGACTTTCCCCTCAGCTTGTGCTACGGCAATTTCTCTTAACAGTTGGCCGATGATTGGCGAAGCCGGAATATCTAATGCCATAATCAACTCCTTCCCGCTCAGTAGCGGAGTGGGATGAGCGACCAAATCATCAGGGTTCAGGTAGCGGTTAATCAAAGATGCTAAGACTTGCCAGCGTTTTGCTTTAGTTTCCTCTGTTGTAGTGACAGCTGGGTGTAGTAGTTTGTCAGCAGATATCGCCTCTACGAAATTATCAACTGCTACAGCTAGCACTGCCGTGGCGGGAAAAATAATATCTGCGTCATAGAATAAAAAGTATTGTTCTCGCAAGGACATATCGACTATTTGAAACTGGGGTAACAGTTTCAGTGCAGTAGTTACACCCCGAATTTCGGCACGACTATAAGTGAGTTCTTGTAGCTCTATTTCTGCTAATTCGGGATTTGGGTTGACAAGACAAGCAAGTTTGGCAATACCTAACCAAGTGGTTTTGATAGTATCGCGGACAGACTCTTGCAGTTGTACCCCTAATTGTTGCCAATTTTCTGTAAGTAAGGCAGCTGCATTGTCAACTGCTGCTAGTTTGAGTAAGTTTTCACGGGTGGCGTTTTTGAAGAAAGGAGCAAGTAAACCATCTTCCCAAGCGCTTGTAATCCAAGGAGTACCTTGAGAATTTGCCAGTAAATAGCCAATTTCTACCCTAAATCGTTCGGCTGCAATTGTGCTGATATGTGATGCCAAAGAACGAATTGCGGCTTGGGTAGCTGGCTCAATAGTAAAACCTAGTTGAGCAGCTTGGCGATAACCTCGCATTAACCGCAAAGGATCGTCTTCTAGGTTTGCGGGTGAAACCATTCGCAAAATTCCCTGTTGTAAGTCTACACAACCTTGCAGAGGATCGATAATTTCTTGCGTATGGGGATTATAGGCGATCGCATTTACTGTAAAGTCCCGTCTGTGCAAATCAACTTCTAAGCTATCTCCTTCCTGTTGGGCAAAATCGGCTGTAGCGTTGGGAAAAACCACACGGGCAATTTGTCGCTCGGTATCAAGTAGTACAAAACCAGCTTTATAATGATGAGCGATCGCTCTCGCTACTTTTACCGCCTTAGATGGGATAACAAAATCTAGATCCAGATATTCGCGAGTTCTGCCAAGGATGGCATCTCGGACAGCGCCACCTACCATATAAGCAGGTTGTGGCAAAAATTCCAAGCTGAAAGGCCAATTTTCGGGAGCTAGGCTAGAAGGAACTGATTCGTGCATTGTAATAAAACAGGAGTCAGAATACAGAATGGGCTACGCCCCGCTGCGCTAACAGAATTCAGAATACTCTATCCCTTTATGGGTAGAGTTTTAAGGCGAGAATATTTTAATTTTTTTCGTCCACCAGGGGCGAAAGCGCGTAGCGTGACGTACCCCTACGGGGATATTGCTACGCGGTAGCGTCTCTAAGAGTTGTACGGTTTTAACCAATATTCAGACGCGACTCGAAAATACTCGCTTGCCGCCGGCGCTATCTATCACCCACTCGTACAGAATTCATACTGAATTCTGACTCCTGAGTTCTGAATTCTTCTTATAAAAATCAACCCATCAACTCATGAATAACAGTTGGGCTTAAGTTACATTAACAATAAAGGCCCCTGGAGTTGGTTCTATTATGTGTATTTGCGTGAACTGCCACTATGTAGACAGCTGTGTTACCTATCATGCCGTGGAAGGGCAGCACCAACAGCCTCACTTGACTGAAACACCAGATTTTGATCCGAATGAACCTTCTATTAATGTCAACATTCGGACTCAAGATGATGTAATTGAAATGGAATGGGACGTTGTTGGTTGTCTGAGCTTTAAGCGGGAAACCGGTAAGTGGTCGAAATTGCGTCCTGGTGAATTAGTACCAACTTGATAATTCAAGAGTAGTATGTTACACTCGCGCTCATTAATAACAGAACCTTGACAATTCAATCACAAGTTTCTTGGTGAAAGCAAAAGTATTTATTTTGACTTTGCACACGCAAATTTTTCGCGGGGGTATAGTGATCGCCAAAACCCTTATTATTTCGTTGACCCCCGCGAAAAGCTTTCTAGGTAAGCTTTTGAGAAGGGTCTACTAGGGCTAGATTCTCAATAAATGTAGCTTATTGACAGGTAAATTAGACCCCCCGCGAAAATGGGTATCTGTAACCCTGTCTGCATAAGGCTTCTAAATGGGTAGGGTTTTAATTCCTTTACCCCTCACGGGGATGGAAACATCTGTAAATTATCTTTTTACCAGATTGAGATTCAGGTTTTAATTCCTTTACCCCTCACGGGGATGGAAACCATCTAAAGTTGCTGGAGGCAGAACATTGTCCCACCCTGTTTTAATTCCTTTACCCCTCACGGGGATGGAAACAAGTCCCTATAACCTGAAAGCTCAGGGTAGCTAAGAGTTTTAATTCCTTTACCCCTCACGGGGATGGAAACGCGTCGACGCACAAGACCTGATTTAGGTGTCGTCAGGTTTTAATTCCTTTACCCCTCACGGGGATGGAAACTTTCAGATTCAATATCAACCAAAAAACCAAGTCCTTGTTTTAATTCCTTTACCCCTCACGGGGATGGAAACTCAAGTAATTCTGCATTTTCTGGTTTTAACAACTCAGAAAGTTTTAATTCCTTTACCCCTCACGGGGATGGAAACCCTTTCGGTATCGTTGCTTAATCTTGTTACTTTATTCTGTAGTTTTAATTCCTTTACCCCTCACGGGGATGGAAACTTAAGCTGCAACTTTATTGTTACAGCTTACGAATTCAGGTTTTAATTCCTTTACCCCTCACGGGGATGGAAACCCGGCCAATCCCATTTTCTAATGAAGAGAGAAGACGTGTTTTAATTCCTTTACCCCTCACGCAATACGGTTCGGTTAAGGTTTTTTGATGAAAATTCTAGATCGTAGAGACGGCGATTTATCACAAAAACGCGATAAATCGCCGTCTCTACAATAATCAATCTTTTGTTTTGACGACGATTCATCGCGTCTCTTGCCTTAGGGAACTTCAAGAAATAAATTATCCAATATTGTGGGGTGGGCATCTTGCCCGCCCAGTCATAGTGCGGGCGAGACCCCCACCCCACAAGAGTTAATTGCATATTTTTTTATTTGGAAGTCCCTTAACCGAACAGTATTAGTTGCTAAATAAGACTTGCAAAGCATATATTGATATAAATATATATCAAAATTCTGGACTTTTTAAAGAACTTATGATAAGTGGGTTATTACCTAAGAGGGTGCTTGAAAAGCCCTGGCGATTAGAAATGAATGCCCAATTGTCATTGCGTTCGCCCCTGGTGTTCCCGAAGGGTATGGAGCGAAGCGAAATGAAGCAACCGCAAAATCTTGGAATTGCTTTGCTACACTCCGTTTCGCTCGCAATGACAGCTTTTGGATCAATCATTCTGTGGAGTTCTCTAAGTCATTTCCCCTTTTCTCGTTTTCGGGTTATGGTTGGCTTAGTTATATACCAGTACAGTTCAGAATGAGCAACAAAACCCTTAGATAGAGACGCGATAAATCGCGTCTTCAAAGATCAATTATTTACACAAATAACCTTAACCCAAGCGTATTGAGTTATCTATGGGCTGAGTACCGTGATTCACTAAGCAACGAATCGCACAAAAACACTTTCCTGAAGTGTGTGGACATATCAAGATGACTATATTTTAATTAGATGAAAAGAATAGAAGTTGAGCAAAGAACTATTTTAATTGGCTTGGCTGGTAGCCACGGTTATGGTTTAAATCGTCCTGATTCCGACTTTGATTATCGGGGAGTATTTATTGCACCCAAAAGATATTACTTGGGATTTGACCACATAGAACAAAAAGATACTGGTTGGGATGAACCAGGAATATTTCCATTCGTTGATGGTAACAAAGACACAGTTATATATGAATTAAGAAAAATTCTCCAGTTATTAGCTGGCGCTAACCCCAATGTTTTAGAATTACTCTGGTTGAATAACTATCCTTTTTTAAGCTCAGTCGGACAGCATTTAATTGATCATAAACAGTTATTTTTAAGCAAGAAGGTAAAACATACTTACACTGGTTATGCATTTGCCCAAATCAAAAAGATGGAAACTCATCGTAAGTGGTTATTAAAGCCGCCGCAAAAAAAGCCAATACCATCTGACTTCGCCATAGAAGACGAAACACCCCTCAATAAAGATGAGTTAAATGCTTTTCTAGAGTATCTTTATAACTTAATCAGAGGAAGGATTGAGTTTTTGGAAGAAGCTGAACAATTATATCAATTGTTGACAGCAGATATTGATTTTAAGGGAGTGCTAAAACAATATACTTTACCCGATGAAGCTTTGGAATATACCCAAAAGTTAACCAATAGCCGTAAAGATTTTATCCGTCTGCTTCAGAAAAGCCAAAGCTATCAAATAGCTTTAAGAGAATGGAAGGCTTACTTATCTTGGCAAGAAAATAGAAACCCGGCTAGGGCAGAAATGGAGAGAAAGTCGGGTTTTGACCTCAAACATGGGATGCACTGCATTAGATTGTTACGCAGTGGAGTAGAAATATTGCGCCGAGGTGAAGTGATTGTAGATAGAAGAATAGCTGGTGATTTTGAGGATTTAAAAGCTATTTTAAAGGGTGAGTATTCTTATGAGCAGGTGATGAAAATGGCAGAAGATTTGGTTGCCGAAATGGAAGTTGTTTACGAACAATCTACCCTACCTCATAAACCTGATTTGGAGCAAATTAATGAGTTGTGTATGGGATTGGTGGAAATGCAAAAATGGAGTCATTAGTCATTGGTCATTGGTCATTAGTGCTTACAAATGACAAATGACAAAGGACAAATGACAAATTTTAAAGAGTGTACATTAAATCAGCAAAACCATAGAGGCTGATGATGAGTAGTAGGGATGCTGTTAATTGGGTAATTCGTGTCTGTGGTGAAGGGGCGATCGCTTCCCGCACTAAGATAGAAACAGATGCCCCAACTACTAAGCTCAAGCCTAAGATTAAATAGGGTATATCGGGTAAAATACTGGCTATTGCCAGCATGGCGATCGCTAATAAGAGCATCAATAATTCTACAAACCTGGGCGGGTTGTATTGACTAGATAAAACAAAGCTGTTGAACCAAAAAGACCAGAATCTCATATTTTAGTGCTGAGTTAGGAGTTATTTACACAGTTCTGAGTGCTGAGTTAGGAGTTATAAGTTAGAAGTTGTGCATTATATACTACTCAGTGCTGAGTGAGGAATTAAAGATTATGAGTTATGAAGCAGCTTTCCATTCAAAACTCTTAACTCCTCACTCCTAACTTTTAACCCCTAGCCCCTAATTTTTGACCTGTGCCGTTCTTTTGTGCAGTATCACTTTCTGGTAGTTCGACGCCAAAGATGCGGCTAAAAACTTTGGCGACTTTGTAGCCAGAATCAATCGATTCTAAAGGGTCTTTCCGCAATCTGTGACGCAAACATAGGGTAATTACGCGATGGATATCATCAACTGTAACTTCAGTGCGTCCTTCATAAGCTGTTAAGGCTTTGGCGGCGCGGTTACTAACAATGTCACCCCGCAAACCATCTACATCCAGTTCTGAACAGACTTCAGAAATTTTCACCCGGAGATCGTAGTCAATTTTCACTTCTGGCAAAAGCTGTTGAGCATTGACAATTTGCTCTTGTAATGCTTCTTGCTGGGGTTTGTAGTTTTCGAGAAATACTGGCGGATTTTGGTCAAAATCCGCCCGTTGTTCTACGATTTGCACCCGTAAGGCTGGTTCTTTGACTGTGTGAATTTCTGCGTGCATCCCAAAGCGATCGAGTAATTGGGGGCGTAGTTCGCCTTCTTCCGGGTTCCCAGAACCCACAAGCACGAAACGCGCCGGGTGACGGATAGAAATGCCTTCGCGTTCTACAGTGTTCCATCCACTGGCAGCGGAGTCCAGTAACACATCTACAAGGTGGTCGTCTAGTAAGTTGACTTCATCCACGTAGAGAATGCCTCGATTAGCCTTTGCCAGCAGTCCCGGTTCAAAGGCTTTGACACCTTCAGACAAAGCTTTCTCAATGTCGATTGTGCCACAAACTCGGTCTTCTGTAGCTCCTAGCGGCAGGTCTACCATTTGGACTTTTTTGTGAGCTACGGGAATTTCTGCCCCTTGTTCTAAGAGTTGGCGGACTTCATCGCTCATCAAGTCGGGGTCGTTAGGATCGCTACTGAAGGGGTCATTAGCAACCACAGAAATTTCTGGCAGCAGATCCGCCAGCGCCCGGATAGTTGTGGATTTTCCGGTGCCGCGATCGCCCATAATCATTACACCCCCAATTTTGGGGTCAATCACGTTCAATAGCAGCGCCAGTTTCATTTCTTCCTGGCCCACTATTGCCGTAAAAGGAAATACTACGCGACGCGCACTTGCCGTGGATTGAGCAGTTGGACTCACTAAATTACCTTAACAATATTTTTCTTATTACAATTCTTTATTGTGACACAGGTAGGGCATGGGGGAATGTGAAGATCGGAGAGATGAGGGGGAGAATATAAATTACCTCTTTCCCCTCTGCACCCTGCTCCCTGCCCCTCTGCCTCTTTTTCCTCTGCCTCTTTTCATTTACTGGGCACTAATGATTACTAAATACGTCAAGCACCTTATAGGTCTGCTTTGGTTATTCTGGTGCAAAAGTTCCATAAGCAGGGAACAAAAAAACTACCAACTTATCAATCCTCTACTAAGCATAAATACTGTATAAACTATATATGCTTAGTAGATTCATTTATAAAAACTAGCAATGGCGTGTGTGGGTAGTTAATGCATCATTCAAATCTATGAAATCATCTTTTAGTATTCAAAATTGGCGGCGTAGATGGCTAGCAGCTTGTCGTCAGACATCGCTCAAGTATCTTTTTCCCTTTCTTATTTTAATATCCTTTGTTACAGTATTGTTGGTAGACAGTTTCACCCCTGCGATCATCGAAGGTGGGCGCTTCAGCGCCATCGCACAGATACCCCGTCAGGAAATTCGCGGGGTTTGGATGACCAACAATGATTTTGATACCCTCAAGAGTCGCGATAAAGTGCATGATGCCGTAAGTCAACTGCGGCGGCTAAATTTCAATACAATCTATCCTGTGGTATGGAACTCTGGTTATGTAATGTATCCCAGTGCCCTAGCCCAACGTGCAGGGATTCAACCTTTTGTCTACAGAGGTTCAGATGGACATGATATTCTTGCAGACCTCATTACTCAAGCACATCGCCAAGGGTTGCTAGTAATTCCCTGGTTTGAATTTGGTTTCATGGCTCCCCCAACCTCAGAACTAGCATTAAATTATCCCGATTGGTTCACACAAAAGCGGGATGGTAGCCAAACTTCAATCAGTGCAGCAGGTGAAGTAATGTGGCTGAATCCATTTCATCCCCAAGTGCAACAGTTCATCACCAATCTCGTGCTAGAAACTATCACCCAATATGATGCCGATGGCATTCAGTTTGACGATCATACAAGTTTGCCCTACGAATTTGGCTACGATAAATATACAGTTGCCTTATACACCCAAGAAACTAATAATGCTCCCCCAAGTAATCCTCAAGATGCAGACTGGGTAAAGTGGCGGGCAGATAAAATTACGGCGTTCATGGTACAACTTAACCAAGCTGTAAAGCAGAGAAAACCACAAGCAATTTTCTCAATTTCTCCCAATTACTATGATTTTGCTTACAAGTTTCAACTGCAAGACTGGCTAACTTGGATGCGGCAAAATATTGTAGACGAATTAATTGTGCAAGTTTATCGTCCGAATCTGCAAAGTTTTATAGCCAATATTTCCCGCCCAGAAATTCAAGAAGCGCAACAAATAATTCCAACTGGAATTGGCATTATGACAGGGTTAAGAAATAATCCAGTTCCCATGCAGCAAATTAAGTCTCAGGTGCGGGCTGCCCAAGAACGCGGTTTAGGCGTAACCTTCTTTTATTATGAAAGTCTTTGGAACGATGCCCAAGAATCTTTAGAAGAGCGACAAGCTGGATTTCAAAATCTTTTTCCATCTCCCGCACTCCGCGCCAGAGTTGAATAACGTTTCTGTTGAATGTGAGTTCAACAGTTAGAGGCGGGTTGAAAGTTTATTAGATTTGCGATTGAATACAAAAGATCACTTTCGTTGACAAGTACAGTTTATTTGCGCCGACATACTTAGTTAATAAGTCATGCCTTGTTACAGCAGTTTTCATGTATTTGAACCACGTTTGTCGTAGGGGCACAGCATTGATCATTGGTGTCAACTTAACGTGAAACCGCTCGTCCGCCGGGAATTGAAATTCCCGTCTCATAGTTAAAGTCATCTGAAGATGACTAAATATTGCCAAAAATCTCCAGTCTACTTCAGTAGACTTAAGCTAAAAGCCAAAAAAATTTATTTCCGGGCGGGTATGGAAGCCAATAGCTGTAAACTGGTATTGTGAGCATAGGAGTTCATTTTTGATATGCCTTATCTAGACTGTCTAATAAACATTCATTTGTCAACGCGGACATTTATCTGTCAATAATATGGACATTAATTTGTCAACACAGACAAATAATTAGTGAATGTACAAATGTACAAATTTACGTGAAAATAGCGATCGCAAATATCAAATTCCATGACTTTTACCAATTACCCAATTACGTCGGAAAAACCGGGCTAAAGCTGATTCTTCTAAAGATAGATAAATGGGGCGGCCGTGGGGACATGTACGGGGATTGCGTGTGCGTTGCCAATTATCTAAAAGTGTCTGCATTTCTTGGTGGTTCATGGGTGTACCGTTACGAATAGCACTGCGACAGGCGACAGCTACTTGGGCTGTTTGTAAGTCGCCTCCCCAACTAAGCTCTAAAATTGCTTCTGCACAGTCGTCTCGCTGCTGCAAAGGTGCGGGGATATTACGGACTGCCCAAAGTTGTTCGCCAAAGGGTTCTATGTCTAAACCGATGCGTTGCAGTTGCGATACCTGTGCTGGCGACAATTGATAAAGAATGATTGGCGGTTCGACGGGGACAAGTTGCCAATCATCGCATAATTGTTCATACAAAACTCGCTCATGGGCAATATGCTGTTCTACTAACCACATCCCACCTGAATGTTCCGCCACAATATAAGTGTTGCTAACTTGAGCGACAGCTTTTAAGGAGTTAGGAGTTGGGAGTGAGGAGTTAAGAGTTTTGGGATTTTCGTTAGGATTTTGAGGATTGAAATTGTAGCCGCCTTTAGCTTCTGCGGCTTTGAGTAATTTACTAACTCGTGTTGTGTGAACAGCTTCTTTGAGATTGGTAGAAGAAATGCTGAGTGCTTGGTTAATTGCTTGGGTAATTTGCTCTTGCCAATAAACGATTTCGTTGAGGTAAATTTCTGTTTTTGCGGGATTGCGATTCCAGTTAATTTGATCTGGTGAAATGGCAAGATGTAAGAAACAAATTGGATAGCGATCGCGTGGTAATGTTCTGTGAAATGCTGATAATATCGTTTGCTCTAGTTCCGGTGTCTTAACCATTCTGCCGTTAATGGCTACACGTACCCAATCTGGACGATGACGATGACAGCGATCAGGTAACCCTACCACTAAAGTGAGTGCTGAGTGGGGAGTGGGGAGTGGGGAGTGGGGAGTTAGAAGTGCTGATTGGGAAGGTGGGAGTGATGAATTCTGAATTCTGAATTCTGAATTCTGAGTTCTGTGTTCTGAGTTTAGCGGGTTAGGTATTTCGAGTTTTACTTCTTGCAAATCACCTTGTCGCACTTGCGGTAAAATCTGCGGTAGGAGTTGCCCTGTTGTGGCAGCAGGACAAATAGTGAACCATTGACGATCGTTTTGCCAAATCTGCCAGGTGATATGGGGATGACAGAGGGCGATTTGGTGAATTGTGGCTTGCACAGCTTTCATTTGCTGTGCTGTTGTGGGTAATCCCTGACGACGAGATGAGCAATTACCGAAAAGATGAGAAACTGTAACCACAGTACCAGGTGCGATCGCAGTTGCTTCAACTTGCACAACTTTCCCACCATCGCCATAAATCATCCGCCATCCCAATTTTCCGCCTACAGGACGACTCAAAATTTCCAAATCTGCCAGAGTCGTTAAACTGTGCAACGCTTCACCACGAAACCCCAAACTGTGAATTTTCCATAAATCGGCACTAGAGCGAATTTTACTTGTGCTGTGGGCTGTGGCTGCTTGTTGTAAATCATCTAGATTCATTCCACAACCATTATCTGCCACGCGAATTCGCCATTGCTGCGGCCATAGAGAAACCACAATTCGCGTTGCACCTGCGTCTAGGGAATTTTCTACCAATTCCCGCACCACAGAGGCTAAAGAGTCGATTACCTCTCCAGCTGTAATGAGATATACGACTTCTGTTGGTAGAGCTTGAATAGTAGATGCCATAAATTATAGTTTATAGCTTCTGGGGGCAAGGGAGATAGAGAGGTGAATTACAACATGAATATCTCTAGATGGTCGTTAATTACTTTCCCTGATTGCCAAAACTTTAGGTGGTTCGGGTTTGAGTAAACCGTTCAACAGGGATGCAGGAGGTTGACTATAAGGCCAAGCAAAAGCATGACGGAAAGCTGCATCTTGACAAGCGTGTAGTTGTTCAAAACTAATAATGTTGTAAGTCAAGAGATTTTCATACTCGAATGGTAGACGTACATTGTGCAATCCAGCATTGTCAGTACAGATAGCGATATCAACCCCAGCATCAAAACAACGGTCAAAGACTAATTTGAGTTGACGTATATCTTGCAAAGTACCAGTTTTCAGGTAAGTTGTGGGGCAAACCTCTAAACACTGTCCGCGTTTAGCCACATCATTAAGTAACTCTGGATATAGTAAGGGAATTTGGATGCCGTGACCGATTCGCATTAGATAGGGTAACAGTTCTGGGTAACAACCGGCGCTGGTTTCATATAGATGTCCCGTGGTGTTAACGCCTAGCGATCGCGCATAATCATATAGACTAATCCATTCTTCTAAGCGATCGGCGTAATAGCTATCACCTCCAGCTACATCTACTGCACAGACATACTGTTGATTTTGCGCCGCCAAATCAACAATCGCCTTGTTCACCTCATAAGGTAGGCGTGTGTGCATACAGAGAATTTGGCTAGTAACAATCGGATATTCTGGCTGGTGGCTAGCAAGTCCTACTACTTGCACAATTTCTGCCATCTTGTCAATTCTTTCGGATTGACTCAAATGCTCAGGTGTCCGCAAATAAGGAGTATAGCGCAGTTCCAGATAAGCCAAATTCTCAAATATGTAAGCACCTCGCACCAAACGATAGATAAAGTAAGGCAAAGTCTCCACAGTTTGCACACTTTCTACCAGGGTGTGTAATTCTAGATACTCATCTAGGGTGTTACGTGGGCGGGTATAAAAATCTTCAAATTCTGAATAGTCAGCAAAGCGGGAAATCAACTCCGAAGCATGTCGCTCGAAATATTGCCATAAAACTCGTGGTACAACCGAGCCGCCCAGATGTCTATGTAATTCAGCATATAAAGCCATAGTGGTATTTTTATCTAAAAATTTCAATAATTGTAACAAAAACATAGACAGAAAAAATCTGTCATCGTAAAAATTTAGCTCCCAAGCATCCCCAGACATGACTCAGCCAAGTATTTGCCTTTGGTGCGAACGGCGGATTAATAAATTCCCAATGGAAGGGCGATCGTGTTGCATTAATTTGGCAGAGTATCAGAGAACACAAATACTTAGACTTGTGGTTACAGACTTCAAATTTCAGTTAGGCTGAATTAAAATACTGTAGCAATCCGATTTGATTTTTGAACTTATTTGCGTAGGTAGGAAGTAGGGAATCAGCCCTTTCGAGTTGTGCAGAGTTTTTTCAAGAATCAAAAAATCAAATAGGAGTCCTAGTAAATGAATAGCAAAGAACTAGCGCAATACATCGAAGCAACCAATAGTATTACTAAACCTTGGCTTTTAGTACAACTGCGCCTTAAGAAATTACAAGAGCGTCGAGCTATGCTTGCAGACGATGTTTATACCAAAGAATTAGAAGATATTCACCTAGACTTGATGAAATTGGGTGAATGGTGGCGCGGTATTGAAGATGAGGTATTTTAAAGTGAGGAGTTAAAAAAGTCTTGAAGAAGAATTCAGAATTCAGGAGTCAGAATTCAGAATAAAGATGCTCTCTAAGAGAGGCTTTGCGAACGCTATCAGTAGGGATTTTAAACCAGTCTATTCAGACGCGCTACGCCGCGCTATCTGCTACTCGTACTGAATTCTGACTCCTGACTCCTGAATTCTGTTTCGATAACTCCTCACTTTTCACTTAAAACGCAACCTGATGGCTCAAGCTCTCGATCAAGTCGATTACGATACTCTCGATGCTGCAAAACGACGCTTCATCGATGCTGCAAAACGCACATTGGGCTTTGCAAGCAGCTATGGCATAGTGCCCGCGTCGGGTTTAGGAGCAAGCGCCAACGCTTTTAGCTTCAACCTGGCTCCATTTCTAGAGGCGGGGGCTAGAGAACTTTCGATGACACTTGTACCCGAAGGACTGGGCACCGCAGACGATACCCGCCCTGACGATCTCAGTGAAGAAGAACTGCGACGATTCTGGTGGAATATTGGTATCAAGATTATTTCGTGTCTGACGAATGATGCTGCAACTTCCGGTATGCAAACTATACTTCTCGGTCTTTATTTGCCGTCGAGTACTCCTGAAACAATCTTTACGCCCGCATTTCTTGATGGGTTTCTGGATGGAGTGGTTGAAGCGTGCAAACGAGTGGGCTGTGTCTATCTTTCAGGGGAAACTCCTCAACTAAAAACGAAGATGATTCCAGGGCGGCTCGACATAGCCGGCTCGGTTTTTGGGGTTATGCCGGCTGGTGTTGCCCCGATTGATAGCTCGCGTCTGGATGCCGGAAATACTATTGTTCTAGTCGAGAGTTCGGGCCCCCACGAGAACGGCTTTACCCCATTGCGAAAGCTGGCTGAATCGCTCCCTGATGGCTATAGAACAAAACTCCCAAGTGGGCAGGAGTTTTGGGAAGCGATTAATGCTGCATCATATCTCTATACGCCGCTTGTACAGGCGGTGCTTGGTGAGGGGATTCGTCCCACAGCGATGGAGAATATTACTGGTCATGGCTGGCAAAAGCTGATGCGTTCAGTGAAACCACTCCGGTATGTTATCGAAACGATGCTCCCAGTGCCAGAGATATTTACCTTTGTTGAGGGTCATCTTGAGGGCGGGGCCCAGACGATGCTTTCGGTGTTCAATTACGGTGCAGGATTCGCATTCTATACAGAGTCGGAGCAGGATGCAGAGAAAATTATCCTACTTGCAAGAGAACATCAACTCTCGGCTGTGATTGCCGGAAGGGTTGAGGCTTCCCTTAGTCGCGAGGTAGTAATAGAACCCTTGGGAATCACCTTGAAGGGAGATTCTTTTGGGATTGCGCGAGGGGTGTAATAAGCTGCTAGCGTAGGCATAGCCCGTCGTAGACATCGCCAATTTTCTGAGAGCTATTCTAAACTCACAGGATCTTCTTATTTATGCGGTTTTATGCGATGCCTGCGGCGGGCTACGCCTACGCTAAAGTTGTTATTGGTTAAATCAAGGCGATAATTACTGAGGGAAATAACGATTTTTACACACAAATTCTAATTGCATTTTCGGCTGTTTATAGCTAACTACTCTAAAAATCCTTTAGTATCTAAGTCATTTAGCACAGATGCCATAGGCGTATTTATGAAGTTTTAGATGCAATATTTATTACTACTTAATTGTAAAGTAGTTCAAATTACCCATGACTACTGAGATTAAGATTTGCTAACCTAGTCTTAACATATTGAAAAATTTGCTGAGAAAGCTGAGAAAGTAGCAACCAACACTAATTTTTTAGTGGTGGATCTTTCTTATCTGTAGATGTAGCGTTTTAGTGTGTTAAGAATATATATTTTTGTTCAGAGGGAGTTATGGCTGTAAATTTGGCCCGGACTACTGCTTCGGCAGAACTTTTGAAGCAAGTATTCCATAACATTGATGCACATAGTTGTCCAAGGTTATTCAACTTTCACATGCACACTGTCTACTCGGATGGCAGGTTGCAGCCGAGTGCATTGATGGAGCAGGCGATCGCGATTGGACTGAAAGGGTTAGCTATTACCGATCATCATGGTATTATCGGCTATCAAGCATCACTTGCTTGGTTAGAAGATTGGAAGTGGAGTAATCCTGCTGCCACCACTCCTTACTTGTGGAGTGGCGTGGAAATCAATGCCAATCTTTTGGATATAGAAGTTCACATTTTGGCTTACGCTTTTGGAACAGAACACCCTAGTATGAAACCCTATTTGCAAAGAAGGCCGACTACAGGGCAAGAATATCAGGCAAGTAACGTAATTGCCGCGATTCACGAAGCTGGGGGATTGGCAGTTTTGGCTCATCCGGCTCGTTACAAGCGATCGCATTTTGACTTAATTCCTGCTGCTGCCCAAAAGGGTATCGATGGTGTGGAAACTTTCTACGCCTACAATAACCCCAACCCTTGGAAAGCCAGCGTCGTGGAATCAGAACAAGTGCAAAAGTTGGCTGATGAATACTTTCTTTTCAATACCTGTGGTACTGATACCCACGGTTTGAGCCTGTTACAACGCTTGTAAAGATGAATCAATTTGTTTTTATACCCCTGGTTCAAGCAGCCAGGAGGTTATCTTTTTTTGGATGTTCAATAGTCAACCAATTTTGGATTTTGGATTTGCAATTTTGGATTAACCTCGCCCACAAGGGGACAAGGCTTGATAGCGAAGCGTTAGCGAGTCATCGAGCGTCAGATTTTGGATTTGGGATTTTGAATTTATTCCGCTTGACTTCGGGCGGGGTATGAACCGAAATAATCTAAAATCTAAAATCGCTAGGTCGAGCCTGATATTAACCCACATTTGGCACAGCTATAGTCGATTCTTAGTGGGGATCACAATCATTGAGAAATATGGTACTTCGGCTGGATCAACTTCATCCAGGGGAATGATGCGTTGCTGTGATGTTGATGCCCGCTCAATATATCTCGCCCGTGATGCTAGCCCTAATTTATGCAGGATATCTCGTACTTTAGTAAAGTGACGACCTAGTTTCATAATCGCGGCGGCATCAGTCATTAGTAGATGTGTAGTTAATTCTTCTGCTGGCAATGGGGCGGGTAAGACTGTGAGGATATCGGTGTAATAGGTGAAAGGTACACCCAAAGCTACCGGACAAGCCATCAGTGAGGAAACTCCGGGGACAACTTCTGTTTCGTATTGGTCACATAACCGGGTGAACAGGTACATGAAGGAACCATAGAAAAATGGATCGCCCTCGCATAGTACTACGACATCTCGACCGGCTGCTAAATGGTCGGCGATTGGTTGAATTTCCTGGTCATAAATAGATTTTGCCTTTTCTGGTTCCAAAGCGCGGGGGAGGTGAAATAGCACTTCGATTTGATTGCCAGGAAGATACTGCGCTACGATCGCTCTAGCGATACTTTGTTTGTCTGTGGCTGATTGATAAGCTACCACGGGAGCCGCACGTAATAGCCGCAGCGCTTTCAGAGTCAATAGTTCTGGATCGCCAGGGCCGACACCAATTCCATAAAGACGACCTTTGGGTTGCATATTCATTCTTCCTCCGTTGCCAGGGCGTTTACTGCTGCTGCCGCGATCGCACTTCCACCGCGCCGACCGTGTAAGGTTAAAAATGGTACATTCCTGCTGTCTGCTGCCAATGCTGCTTTCGATTCGGCTGCACCGACAAACCCCACTGGAAAGCCCAAGATAATCGCAGGTTTGGGTATTCCGGCATCGAGCATTTCTAACAGCCGGAATAGGGCTGTGGGAGCATTCCCAATTGCGACTACCGATCCTTCCAGGTGCGAGCGCCATAATTCTAAAGCTGCCGCCGACCTTGTAGTACCCATACTCTGGGCAAGTTCTGGCACTTCTGGCTCGTTGAGGGTACAGATAACTTGATTGTTTGCAGACAACCGCCGTCTGGTAACGCCATCGGCAACCATTCGGCAATCGCAGAGAATTGGCGCTCCTGCTGCCAGTGCTGCTCTTGCGGATTGCACTGCGGTTGGTGAATATCCCAAGTCTGTGACAATATCCGTCATTCCACAGGCGTGAATCAGACGTACAGCAACTTTTGCTACATCTGGCGGTAGCACATCTAGGTTTGCTTCTGAGCGGATGATTGCAAAGGAATTGCGGTAAATTTCGTTGGCATCTCGGATGTAATCGGGCATTCAATTTGGGATTTTAGATTTTAAATTTTGGATTGATTTGTTGGTTAATATAGATACTTTCTTTTCACTAGAAGAATAACTAATTTAATTAACCGCAGAGGCGCAGAGAAAACAGAGTAAGAGAAACGGAGAAATCAATCATCTGTATTTATCTGTGCTTATATCTTCTAAGTATTTATTAAATAACTGTTGTAATTGTGCTATCGGATATCGATTAGCAAATTCCCCAAAGGACTCATCAGAATTTAAGCGTTGAATTTTATATACATATAGCATCCGCTCTATTAATGCAGGTAGTTCGGCAAAAGTTACATATTGATATAGTTCATGTCCGAATTTCTGCTTACTGTCACCAACATAAATGTGATAGCCCTCTAAAGTTTGATTATCAGCCTCAATGCTGACACCCAGGAGAGTAATATCACTTTTGCTATGCTGGGCACAAGACTTTTCGCAGCCGCTAAAGTGGATATTAACTGGGGAATTGAGAGTAACGCGAGTTTCCAGATACTCTGCTAATGCCAAGGCATGACTTTTAGTGTCTGTGGCAGAAGCGGCGCAACTCTTTTTTCCAGAACAGGCAACTAATGAACTCTTGATGTTGGTTGCAGTGAAATCTAATCCTAAGAAAGCAATTTCATTTTGGACATCAGCAACCCATTGCCGAGGAATATCTGTAAGGAGCAAATTTTGCCAAGGGGTTAGCCTGAGAGTTCCACTGCCGTACTTTGCTGCTAAATCTGCTAAACCCCGCATCTGTCTACTCTCCAATCGCCCAAGGGGCAAGACGACACCAAGGTAAAATAAGCCTGGCTGACGTTGGGGATGGATGCCAATATGCTGATATTTCGCATCTGACCTCTCCCCCAACCCCTCTCCTACAAGGAGAGGGGAGAATTTCTCCCCCTTCCCTGCAAGGGAAGGGGGTCGGGGGGTTAGGTCTTTTCTTGTTTCACTGCATAAAAGCGGGAAAGATAGACGCTGTTCAACTTCCTGGAGATAATTTTCACAACCGAAAGTGTTCAATAACTCTAAGAGACGTAGCCGCTGCTTACTTGTAGTATGGCTATGAGCTAGATAGACATCCGTCAAAGCTGCCAAGACGGGCAAACATTGCTCTGGTGATAACAAAATTCCCGTATTGCTGGGCGGTTGACCCTTCTCGCCAACACTGAGATGGAGGCGAAAATAAACGTTACCGTCAACTAAGACAGCTGCAAAGGTGATATCATTCAAGCGATCGCATACCCGAATTATCCCACCACCATCAAAGCAAACGCTAAATTTTGCCGACAGTCCCGAAAGCGCCGGGTGTGCTGCAATATAATCATCCCAACCTTGGACAAAAGGCCGAGTGTCGATTAATTCTTGGGGATCGATACCAGCAGTTGGACTGGTCATAATATTGCGGATTTGGTCTACAAGAGTATTGCTAGAACCCAATCCCATCAGCTGTAGGTACTTTAGAACCTCAGCATTTATCCCCGTGCGGATTTCACGAATTTGCAGGTTAGCTCGATTAGTCACGTCTATATAGCCGCCACCATGCCGATCTGCTATATCTGCGATCGCACGGCACTGCTGACTACTAATAATTCCACCTGGTATTCTAACACGAGATAATATACCATCTGCGGCGGGTGTAGCATAAAACAAGCCAGGACAAGTGGCAAATCCAGAAAGCAAATTTAGAACTCCTTCCCCGTGCAACGCAGGGAGTAGACGGTGAGTGTGTCTTGAGGACATCCTGAGAGTTGGCATTCTGACTTGGGCGATCCCATCACAGCTGCGGCACAGTCCCGGAATTTCACCGGAGTTTCCCAACTCTCAGCTTTAGTAATTTAGATTTTGTTTAGGTTATAAATATCAACCACATATCATCCAGATAATCATCTTACATTACTATAGCCACAAATTTTACCTGAGCTTATCCACTGCTGTCTTAAGGCTAGTGCGATCGTGCGGATTTATAGTTTCCATCCCCGTGAGGGGTAAAAGAATTAAAACCGCCGCATGAATATGCGGCGGGTGCGAGAGTTGGTGCAAAGGTTTCCATCCCCGTGAGGGGTAAAGGAATTAAAACTGTAAACGGAGCAGAAGGAACTGAAGAGTCAATAAGGTTTCCATCCCCGTGAGGGGTAAAGGAATTAAAACTTTGTGCTGATTGCGGTGGGGCTAATTATCTCACTCCAAGTTTCCATCCCCGTGAGGGGTAAAGGAATTAAAACATTATTATTAGATAAACAGGCGTCGAACACTGGAAATGGTTTCCATCCCCGTGAGGGGTAAAGGAATTAAAACCAAAATGCTTGGATTCAATGATATGGCTTTTAGCCATATCGTTTCCATCCCCGTGAGGGGTAAAGGAATTAAAACCACGATTGTAATGGGGTACGACATAAGAGGGCTTGAGTTTCCATCCCCGTGAGGGGTAAAGGAATTAAAACAGTGCATACGGTACTGTCCGCCTTGCAAAAGGTTGTGAAGTTTCCATCCCCGTGAGGGGTAAAGGAATTAAAACCTCTAGTAGCTGGCCAGTTGGAGCAGTGGCTTACCCCACAGTTTCCATCCCCGTGAGGGGTAAAGGAATTAAAACCCTACCGATTCAGAAGCCTTATCAAGATTGAATTTGAGATAGGTCAATCTGAGGGGGTCATTTTTGAACATGAATAGTTGATAATTTTTCTCAATAGTATCAACTTCAACACTTCTCAAATGCTTACTCAGCAAGCTATCTGAGGGGGTCAACGAAATAATAAGGGTTTCAGCCTTTGTCTGACCCCCTCAGATGCTTATCATTCAATAAAAATTTATAAGTTTACCAAATGATTGAGAGTAACTAAAAACGCTAAGTTTAGACTTTATTGATTTTTCATGGTTCAGTAATACTTTCAGTATACATAGTATGAAAACAAACTATTAAAGTCAACTTACTTCATAATTTTTAACTAGACAAAATTAAGGAATTTAAAGCTTTGTAGGTGGTTTTGTCTGTGTAGCTGCGATTTCAAGTTGCACAGGTGAGTAATAAATTGTCTCGTTGCCTCGTTCCCAGTCTCCGACTGAGAATGCTCGTCGTTAAGGCTCCGCCTCTCGAACTCGCGGCAGAGCCACCAGGAGCAGCATTTCCTGCCGGAGGCTGGAAACGAGGTTTTAAAAAGTACTTTCCTACGAGTTCATCTAAAAGCCTTAGCCTTCGCTTTCGCCGTCGCCCTCATCGTTGCCTTTTTAAAAAGTACTTTCCTACGAGTTCATCTAAAAGGCAAGGATCATTTCAGGCGATGCCTACAGCAAACCCTTTGGCTATGTAGAACATAGAAAAAGTCCCCAGCTTTAGGTTGCTAGGGACTAACTACTTTCGGCTTGTAAACTGATTTACTGATTTAGCAGTCCGATAGCCATCTCAAGGTGCATCTTAGCTTTGTGCAAGTTTAGTAAACTCTCTTGGTCGTATCGGTCAGGGTAGCTCATAGCCTTGCGCTCTAAAGTTATCCGAATTAGTGCCGCTTGTTCATCGGTGGGGGAGTTCATCTCATCTACGACTCCTTCAAGGAATTGAATAACACTGAAGCCTGGTGACTTCAACCCTCTACCCTGTCTTAATTGAGAGAGTGCTATCTGTGGGAATGCCATCAAGGTGACAATCCAACTAGTCTTGTACCCTCCATTTCCGGTAGGCTTTAATCCGTAACGCCTACATAAGTCTCTCAATTCAGCAGTGGTTTTGATTTCGAGTTCTGACCTTGTGAACATAAAATAGAATTACCCATTTGTAAAAGTGGTATCGGTGGTGAACTGTTTTGACAGACGCGAACACCACCGATTTAAAACTCTATCTATATGTTCACGTATCGTTCAAGCTATATTTACATCTCTCAACAATGCCTAACCCTAAAGGTAATCCAGAAAATTTAAAACCACTTAAGTCTGATAGAGAAGAACCACTAACACAAAATCTTAATTTTCGTGTCACCGAAAAAATGAAGGAAGAGGTAAAAGCACAAGACGACCCTCCTGAGTTTTGTAGAGAAGCTATTCAGAAAGCACTGGATGAGAAAAAAGGGAAGTAGTGAAAAGTTGTTGGAGTTTAGTGCAGCAGCTATTCTAAAAATTTAGAATTTTGGTTAACTGAACCGTATTGCAGCTGGTTCTGAGGGTTCCAAATTAGTTGACGGCTTCCAAATTCAATTTTTCTATTAAGTGTTCTCTTAATTTATTCATCCACTGCTCATCATGCTCATCATCCTTCCACTGTTTCTTCAATAATTGGACTTTGGACAACGATTTAGCGCAAGTGTTGTAGCAACCCCATTCGGCTCGCATTACTTCCTTATCAACAGGAATACTGTTCCAATTCCTCAAATCAGCAATCCAATGAACCTTAACCCATCGAAAAATCCCCCACCGATCATTTACCCATTGAGGTTCATCCTCACTTCCCTCATTAACCAGTTCAACTACGTGTGTCAGGTATCTCTTATTGCAACCATCAGGTATTTTTTTTTGCTCTCCTGTGATATCGTTTTTGCACTTATGCGGTACTTGAGAAAGGATGATAAGAGATCCTTTTGGTAATTTATGGGCGTGAGATTCTACTACTCTTGTACTTTCACGTCTTTTAAAGTTCAACCGAAAGTAAGCTCCAATAGGATATTCAGGATACGCCCGCTCTGTTTCATTACCTTGGTCGGTGACATTTTTGATATAATCCAGACGCTTATAATCCATCATTTCTTACTACTGCTTTGTATGAACTAGACTTTTCTCCATATCTAGTTTGCCCAAACTCTCATTAAAAATTTTTAGGTTGATTTTTGCCCTACCTCGCCAAGTGCAGATGTACGCGCAAAATTTCTTGAATTACCTGTTGTACAGCTTCTTTACTCAAGCTGCCATCTACCCGCACAATTCGTGAAGGATGGGATGCTGCTAAATGTGCGTATCCTTGCTGAACGCGGCGATGAAAAGCGATTGTTTCCTGTTCAATGCGGTCTAGTCCTACTTGGTCTGAGAGTTTGCGGGCTAGTCCTACTTCGACATCGACATCTAGCCAAATAATTAGATCGCTTTCTAAACCACCAGTGGCAATATTATTAAGCTGATTGATTAAACTCATGTTAAGTCCGCGACCATATCCTTGGTAGGCAATGGTAGAGTCAGTGTAGCGATCGCATAAAATATATTTCCCATCTGCGAGATTTGGTTTAAGTTCTTGTTCAACGTGTTGCGATCGGTCAGCAGCGTACAATAAAAGTTCTGTCACTTCTGCAACTGGTTTATCTTCTGACTTTTCTAGTAGCAAGCGGCGAAGATGTAAACCTAACTCTGTTCCCCCTGGTTCACGAGTTACCACCACAGAAACACCGAGACTTTCCAACCACTCAGAACAAAGCTGCATTTGGCTGGTTTTGCCACAGCCTTCCACCCCTTCAAATACAATTAATTTCCCACCCATGCTTTTTTGTTCGCTGCAATAAACTGATTCGCTGACGTTTGATCAAGAATAGCGCGAAGTGTAAAATATTAAACTGCGATCGCAGTCTACGATTTAGTTTCCTGAAAATTACTGTCACTTACGGACTTCCAAATAAAAAAATATACAACTATTTATTGTGGGGTGGGCGTTGTGGGGTGGGCGTCTCGCCCGCCCAGTCCATAGGGCGGGCAAGATGCCCACCCCACAATATTAGATAATTATATTTCTTGGAGTTCCCTTAGACGGTACAGTATCTCGCCAGCCTTCGACACAAGTAAAATGCCTTCATCCTCTCGATTCGCCCATTCTGTCGGTTGAATGGTCGCCGGATCGCGATAGTTTAAGTTATGAGCAGCACAGCGTTCAGCAGAAATACCAGTCGCTAAAGTCACGCGAATTCGCGCTTGTTCTCCTTTTATCGGATCAAAAGTACCCATCCCTTTTAAGTGAGTACTATGTGCTAGCACTCCAGCAGGATACTCTTGAAATTTATCCCACTGTTTGAGAAAGTAATCCCGTACATGATAGCCAACTTCGGATAAAATTTCGCCGTGTGTATAGCTAAACTCGGTAATGTGAGGCGCATATATAATTACTTCGCCACCGTCAGCTACTACTGGCTCTAGCTTGTACATTCCTTTTGCTGCTGTCCAAATGTCATCATACATTTGGGGCATGATTGAAAGCACTTGTTTAAAAGGCCGATCTACATATTTAATATGCAGTTTAGCTGATAATTTTGCAGCGTCTTCCCAGGCTGACTCTGGTTTATCTATATAAAGTCCAGCTAGCTGATTTGTTTTGGGTGCGACTACCATCGCCAAACAAAGTTTTTGGGTAGAAATCAGGTTAGCGGCTCGGTTAATCAAACGCCGGACTGGTGTGATTCCTAGCGTACCAATAATTTCGTAACAAGTAATTAAAGCACCTAACCAGTGCGAGAGATTAATTACTTCTTGACCACCAATACCAGGGAAAAAATATTTATTGCCACCAGAAAAACCGACAACTTCATGGGGAAAAACTGGGCCGCAAATCACGATTAAATCGTATTCTGTTACCAGCTTATTAATCCGCACATCAACTGACTGATGCAGCATTCCACTACTAATTTCTGCTATCTCGTCTGCCGAAATTATTCCACAAGAAATAAAAGTATCTGGATCGTTCCAAAGATGGTTAAATATGCGAATTTTTTTAAAAGTTGTTTCTCGCTCCTCTGGTGTCACTCCTACTAAGTGATTGATTTGTTCTTCACTCATAGGATTATGTGTACCCAGAGCAATTAAAAAATCCAGAGCCGCTACCCTTTTACCCAACTCCTGATGAAGCAATCGAAACATTTGCGCGATAGGAGCAGTGCGGGTACTATCTGGAATTAACACCAAAATGCGCTGTCCATCTAACTTCTGGTCTGCTAAAGCTTGATGAACTAGCTCGGAAATTTGCTCATCTGAAAGTGTACCGTTATTTACGGCTAGTGAATACATTTTTAACTATCCTTATTATGAGAATTTCCTTAGTTGAGTAGCAGAGAATATGCTTAAAAAGTGCAAGTATTTCTGCCTATGCGTTTCATAAATCGCAAGTATTTTTACAGATGTTATTACTAATTAACTAAGATTGTGGCTGTAGCACGCCTATTACGCAAGGAATTGAATCAGATGCTATCCACTCATGACCCTCATAATACTCAACATGAGAGTGTGAACCATGTCTTGAGCCATCTGAGAAATTAAAACACTCTGCCAAAACTGCTAATTTTGATGCTTCTCCCTCTCCTTTCAGAAAATTAGCTGAAACTGAAAGTTTGACAGCACCTCTAGTCTGATAGATTGATAAACAATCAAGACGATTGTATGGTGCTGGATCAAAGTTAGTATCAGCCGGGATATCTACTTGTACCTCATGAAGCTGCAATAAATTCAAAATTTGATGTCGAATACTTCGCAGTTCTTCAGGTATACCAGTGATATAAATTTGGTCTTGTCCGTGGCGAATTTGAATCATCGAATTTTCAGATTAACTAGTAAAGAAACGATCTGTTAGCAAGTGGTTTATTCCGACGTAGACGCGTTAGCCGTTGGGCGTTATCGCAGTTAGTTTAAACTCCACTGTAGATACTAAATCCACCGTCTACCGGGACAACTACCCCGTTAACAAAACTAGAACCAGAACTACATAACCAAATCAAGGTGCTGAGTAATTCATCTGGTTTTCCGAAACGTCCGGCGGGGGTATGGTCAATAATTTTTTGCCCACGAACGGTCAAACTACCATCTGCATTTAAAAGTAAATCTCGATTTTGTTCGCCAATAAAAAACCCTGGTGCGATCGCATTTACTCGCATTCCATCACCATACTTTTGGGCGAGTTCTACAGCTAGCCAGCGAGTAAAGTTATCTATCCCCGCTTTTGCCGCCGAGTAGCCAACCACCCGACTAATCGCGCGAATGGCAGACATAGAAGAAATATTGACAATGCAACCGTGGGGCTGACTTCTTTCTACCATTGCTTGACCAAAAACCTGACAAGGTAAGAGAGTGCCAACTAAATTGAGGCTAACCACTTCCTCAAAAGCTGTATGTGGCATATCAAAAATAGTCGCATCAGGAGAAATTGTGGCAGCCGGAATATTACCGCCAGCCATATTAACCAAGATATCTATTTCACCCCAACGCTGTATAATAACATCCCTAGCGATTTCTAGTTGGGAGCGATCGCTAACATCTGCCACCACAGCCATACTTTCTCCACCATTAGCAGTAATCTCAGCCACCACCGCCCCCGCCCTAACTTCATTGCGACCCAAAACGACAACTCGCGCTCCAGCTAGAGCCAAACCCTTTGCCATAGCTCCACCAAGCACACCAGAACCACCAGTAACTACAACTACCCGCCCCGTCAAACTAAAAAGTTTACTCAAAATCAACTCAGCCATCAGCCATTCCCCCTCTCTGCGTACCTCTGCGCTTCCCTCCGCGCGACGGCAGTCGCTACAACGGGGGGAACCCCCGCAACGCGCTGCCTCCCCTTTGTGTTTAAATTCCCCCTCAATTCAATTCCCCTCAAACTTATAAGCAACCTTAGCGAGGTCATAAACCAAAGCACGAGCCATCTCATACCCCTCCTCCTCCGCAACCAACCCCCGTGCAACCAATCCAGCCAACCAATTACAAGCTACCCGCCGCCAGACATTGTGACGAGCCGGAATCGAAACAAAAGCCCGTGTATCATCATTAAATCCAGCAGTATTATAAATTCCCGCAGTTTCCATTACCTGATTGAAATAACGCTCCATACCATTTACGCTGTCATGAAACCACCAAGGCGGCCCCAGCAATACAGTAGGATAATGACCAGCTAAGGGAGCCATCTCGCGGCTATAAGCGCTTTCATCCATACCAAAAATGATTAAATGAAAGCGCGGATCGCTACCGTAAGCTGATAATAATGGGTGCAAATTGTGAGTCCATTCGATTTTTACGGGAATATCAGCACCTTTATCAGCTCCAAATCTCTCAAATAAAGCCGGGTTATGGTTACGCATCACACCGCAATGCATTTGCATCACCAACCCATCTTCCACACTCATCCGCGCCATTTCCATGAAGATATGACCGGTAAAATTTTCCACATCACCTGGATTCAGCTTGCCGGTTAATGCTCTTGCAAAGATAGCTTCAGCTTCTTGCTCAGAAAGGCGTGTGGTATAAGGTGTAGCTGCACCTTGATCGGTAGCTGTCGCACCCATCCTTTTAAAGAAAGCTCGACGTTCTTCTAAAGCTTGCACAAAATTGGCATAAGTGCTAATTTCTCTACCAATACTGCTTTCTAACTTGGTAAGATTTTCCCGCCAACCAGGAGCATCCAGATTAACCACTGCATCAGGGCGAAAAGTTGGTCTAATTTGAGTAAAACCTTCTTCGTGGAGCGATCGCTGATTCTCTAGGTTATCACTGGCGGCATCGGTAGTACAAAGCACTTCGATATTAAAGCGTTTGAATAAAGCACGAGGGGAAAACTCAGGTAAGGCTAACAAACCTTCTAGACAATCATAGATATATCTTGCGTTACGAGAATTTAAAGGTTCATCCAGCCCAAAGACGTTAGTTAGTTCCTCTTTCAACCACAACCCAGAGGGAGTACCCTGGAATATATAAAAATGGTCAGCGAACAATTGCCAAATTTTACGGTGGTTGGTTTCTCCTGGTGAACCATCATTGCTTGGTATGCCCAAAGCTTGCAGAGATACGCCCTGACTGTATAACATCCGCAATAGATAGTGGTCAGGGATAATCAGTAATTCCGTCGGCGAACCAAAACGGGCTGCGGGATTAGCTAACAAAGCTGGATCTACGTGTCCGTGTGGACAAACTAGAGGTAACGCAGATATGCTGTCAAAAAATTGATGAGCTAGTCGTCTTTGAAGTGGTTCTGGAGAAAAACAGCGATCGGGAGATAAACTCGGTTTTTTAGTTAACATAATTTTTGTATAAATTGTTTTAAGTTTTAAATTGTTAATAATGCTGCACTGCTACCACGCTTTAATAGAAAAGGAGATAAAACGCGATTTTCCACAGTTTTTTCTTCTATTAAATCGAGTAACATTTGCATGGCATAACCACCAATTTCTAACATTGGCTGACTAACTGTGGTCAGCGCCGGCGTAACGTAATTGCCCAAAGCAATACCATCAAATCCGACCAGACTTAAATTTCGTGGTACTAAAATACCTAATTCTTGGCAGGCTAACAAAGCGCCAACTGCAACCATATCGTTGTAACAAAAGATGCCTGTAACTTCCGCCGCCAATAGTTTAGCAAGCATATTTTGCCCAGTGGCAACATCGCTTCTTCTGATATCATATTCATCACTAATTGAAACCCAATCAGTATTTTGTGGGATACCAGCTTCCGCAAGTGCCATTTGATATCCTTCTAGGCGTTGCTGGTTTGACCTGCTGCGATCGCCTACACCCAGATAACCAATGGCAGTGTGTCCTAAACTAATTAGATGCTCTGTAGCTAACCTAGCACCTAAGCGATCGTCTATTTCTACTGAGTGAAATATTTCCGATTGATCTTCCGTCTGGCTATTAATCAGAACCGTTGGCATAGCAATTTGTGTGAGTTGCTTGATATGCTGCTTACTAATTCGTGAGTCGGCGACTAAGATCCCATCCACCCTACGGCGATGAAAAGTATCAATAGCTGCCATTTCCTGATCAAAATCTCGGTGTGAAGCACTCAATAAAACACTCAAGCCAGCTGGTCTGGCTATCTTCTCGATTCCCTCTACTACCTCTGCAAAAAAAGGATCTGAAATTGAAGTTACTACCACACCAATGGTATTAGTACGTTTATTTTGCAAGCTTTGAGCAATAGCATTCGGCACATAACTCATTTCCTGCGCCAGTCGCTTAATTTCTTCTCGCACTTTCGGGCTAATTAGAGCATTATCTCGCAAAGCACGTGAAACTGTAGAATGAGAAACGCCTGCTCTGCGGGCAATATCTTCAATGGAAATTCTTCGTTTATTCATTATTTTATCTTAGCTTTTAAATATTGCACACGTGTGCATTTGTATGTATTATAGAAAATAATCGTTATTTGTCAAGAGATTTTAATACAACTCATCTTTTAGATGTCAAAGAGTTAAAAGTCCTGACTTTTACCACTGTTCATAATTACAACTACAAATTCCGAATTAGTTAAACTTTTATTAAGAAAAAAATGATTATTATCGTCATGGGTGTATCTGGTTCTGGAAAAACCACTATCGGAAAACTGCTAGCAAACTCCTTAGAATGGGAATTTAGCGACGCTGATTCTTTCCACTCGCCAGAGAACGTTGAGAAAATGCGGTGCGGTATTCCTCTGAGTGAAGCTGATAGGATACCTTGGTTACAAGATTTGCAAATAGCTATTAAACACTGGCTACAAGAAAATAAAAATGTGGTGCTGGCGTGTTCGGCTTTAAAAGATAGCTATCGGCAATTTTTGGTATTAGATAGCGATCGCACCGCCAATGTCAAGGGCGATCGCATCAAGCTAGTTTACCTTAAAGGGTCTTATGAGTTGATTCAAATGCGGTTGCAAGAGCGTAGCAATCATTACATGAGTGAAAAACTGCTCGATAGCCAGTTTTATACTCTTGAAGAACCATTAGACGCTCTATGTATTGATGTTGCACAGCCACCCCAGATAATTGTCCAAAATATTAGAACGGCTTTGGAAATTTAGCTTATTAGTGACAACCGTAATATTAAGATTAATCACGTATCTACGAAAACATGAACTTTTGGCAACTAAATCACATCAGATGTAAGTCTAAATAGATATCAAAGTAACCACAGAGCTTAAAGTGGTAGGAGAAAACTAGTGTTTTTAAGATTAGCACAACAACATCGAGAATTCGTTCAAGACTTGGTAATGAGCCTGCAAGCCTTGACAATTATACTTGAGCGGCGTGGTTACACTGCGTCATGTTATACATGCGGCGACCAAATGAAGAGTGCTTCATTTATGGTTAGCCTCAGAGAAAAGCACCTGATTCGATTTTTAGTCTCTGATTACGGAATTACTTGGATGGAATTGTGGGACGATCGCGAATTAATGAAGTTGGAAGGTGCAGAAGCGATAAACCAACTGCAAGAGTTGGCTAATCTTGTCAAGTATTCTACTGCCATACAATTAATAAAATAATTAACGATTCCCTTGGCTGAATTCAAAAAAATTAACATAGTTTATGCACAGGTGTGTAAGACAAAAGATAAACTTATATTTAAAAAGGTTTATGCACACGTGTGTATAAACTAATAATCATAACCATTTTCAAAAATCAACATAGAGACATTTGTACGCTTCTACCCCCAGTCAATCATACACAGGTATCCAAAGACGAAAAGAAACTTAACACACATTTTGCACACGTGTGCAAAAATTAAAGAATAAGTCTAACAAAATTTATGCACACCTGTGCATAAAAATGAATGTAAAAGTATTATTTAACAAATCAGCAAGTAGGAAAATATGTCGCAAACTCTAAATCATGTAGTTGCTCAAGCTCAAAAAAATCCCTTACATTCCTTAGAAGAATGGGAAGAAGACTTACTGAATCGCTATCCCGATCCAGAAAACATAGTTAAAGAAGGTAAAACCACTGAAGAGTACAGAAATTACGAAGCGACTATTAGAGATACGGTAAAAGAGTTTTATCGGTTAAATCATATTAATCAAACTTATGATTTTGTACTTCAAAAAGAAAAAGAATTTTTGAAGTTTGATAAAAAAGAAATGTCTGTTTGGGATGCGGTCGATTTTTTGAATCAATTGGTTGATGATTCCGATCCTGATACAGACATGGATCAATTACAGCATCTATTGCAAACATCAGAAGCCATTCGCGCCGATGGTCATCCTGACTGGATGGTACTTACTGGCTTTTTTCACGATATGGGGAAAGTACTTTGTCTGTTTGGTGAGCCTCAATGGGCTACCGTTGGCGATACTTATCCTGTAGGTTGTGCATTTTCTGATAAAATTGTTTTCTCAGAATTCTTTAAAGAAAACCCTGATTATCAGAACCCCGATTACAACACTAAATATGGCATTTATGAGCCTAACTGTGGATTGAGTAATGTACATATATCATGGGGCCACGATGAGTATTTTTATCAGATGATGAAAAACTATTTGCCCGAACCTGCATTGTATATGCTTCGCTATCACTCATTTTATCCTCAACATCGTGAAAATGCTTATGAACATTTGATGGATAAACACGATCAAGAAATGTTTAAATGGGTGAAGTTATTTAATCCCTACGATTTGTATTCAAAAAACCCTATTCCTCCTGATTGGCAGAAATTAAAACCATACTATGAAGATTTGGTGGCTAAATATTTACCAGCAACGTTAAAGTTTTAAGCTGCTTGAAGAAGAATTCAGGAGTCAGCAATCTTGATGCGACTCGAAAATACTCGCTCTAAGCGTTCGCGGTAGCGTCTCGTAGAAAAGCCATGCCGCAGCCTTTACGCTGCGCTATCCACCAGTCATACAGAATATCCAACTGAATTCTGAATCCACCAGTCATACAGAATATCCAACTGAATTCTGACTCCTGACTCCTGAATTCTGTTTGATAACAAATAAATATGCTTGCCAAGCAGATTTGAGTTAATTTAAAAAATCTAACTAAAAGATATTTACATTTCTCAAAATCTGGCACTCATAGTCAAAATTCCCCCCACTATAACAATATCTTTCCTGAAGGAGATTGATTGAGAAATGTTAAAAACTTTAATATTGAAAAAATGTTGAATAGGCAAATTTATGTAGATACTTTGCAATGAATAATTTAGGTTATGTAGAGAGATTTCAACTCTTTTTTGTTTGTGAAGTTCAATAAAGAAAATTAATTTTTTCACTGGATGCATATAAAATGAAACAAGTCAAAACAAAGATTTACAAGTTTAATAAAACTAATTTTTGAAAGTTTCACGTAAAAGCTGTTTTCAGAGTACGCACTACTGAATTAATTTCACCAAAAAATAATGTGATTATTTGAAGTAGTGTAATATTCATAGCTTTGCTTTAAAAACAAAACATCTGGTTTCGTGAAACTAATAGTAATAACTCCAATTGTGTCAGATTAGAATCAATCCAGTTCAGAATGAGCAACAAAACACTTGTAGAGACGGCGATTTATCGCGTCTCGAAAACCCAAAAATGTTGCCAGTAGCCCTTAACCCAAGTGTATTGAAATTAGAAGACCTTTGGAGTTGAAATTCCAAAAGCTAGTAACATCACTAACCAGGTCTAAAGTTTTCAGACCTATATATTGTGATGACTCTACAGATTTATTGCTGACTTTTCTCAAATTTAAATACGTTGTTAGAAATAGATGAATATGAAGAGAATTGCGCTGATAGTTGGTATATTAGGTTTTGCGGTTGTTGGTTGCACAAATGGCGCTCAAAATAGCGACACTGCTACTAATAATACTAACAAGGCTACTAATATAAGTGCAGAGAGTCTTAGTAATCCAAATAAAAAATTGCAAACAATCGGTGTTGCTTTGGGTGACTTAGGCAATCCCTTCTATAATGCAGTGCAGAAGGGGGCTGAGACAGAAGCCCAAAAAATCGGGGGTAATATCAGAGTTAATTCGGTTTCCAGTGCTTTTGATCTGAACCAACAAAGCAACCAAATCGAAAATTTTACCGCTGCGAAGACTGATTTAATTATTCTTAGCGCTGTTGATAAAAAAGGAGTTAAACCCGTAATTGACCAAGCAAGGCTTGCAGGTAGGGTTGTGATTGCAGTAGATTCAGCCGTTGATGCAGATGTAGATGCAATGATTAGTTCCAACAATACCCAAGCTGGTGAGGTTGCTTGTCAATATATTGCCGATCGCCTCAAAGGTCAAGGTAGTGTAGTCATCCTCAACGGTACGCCGATGGACTCAATCAATCAGCGAGTGAGTGGCTGTGAGAAATCATTGTCCAAATATCCGAATATTAAACTCATCTCTAAAGACCAAAATGCCGAAGGGACAAGGGATGGAGGATTGAGAGTCATGAGTGATTTGCTGACAACCTTTCCCAAAATTGATGCCGTTTTTGCCACCAACGATCAAAGCGGTGTCGGCGCAGATTTAGCAGCTAGACAAGCAAAACGTAAAGAATTTTTTATTGTTGGGGTTGATGGATCGCCAGATGCAACCAAAGCAATGGAAGATAAGGATGGTGTGTTTGCTGCAACTGCTGCTCAAAATCCCGCAGGGATGGCTCAAAAAGCGGTTCAGATTGGCAACGATATCATTCAGGGTAAAAAACCTGAGTCACCGAATATTCTGATTCCAGTCAACTTGGTTACTAGAGAGAATCTTAGCAGCTACAAAGGCTGGTAATTCGTAATTCGTAATTACAAGATACGGAAAAAGACTTGATACAGGAAGATTACAGTATTTGACCCTGTTTTTTTAATACATCGTTTTCAAATTTGGTGTAAGTAAAAATGACTTCTAGGAAATATATGAATGTGAAAAAGATTGCGTTCACCTCTGGTGTTACGCTTCGCGTAATCGCAGCTAGCTTACTAGGTATCATGAGTGGTAGTCTTGTCGGCTGTACAAATGCTTCTCCCGATGGCAACACAGCTACTAACCCTGAAACCAAACCTGCTACCAATACCAGTGCAGAGACTCAAACTGCCACTGGCAATGGAAAATTAAAATCAGTTGCCTTTACCGTTGGTGATTTAAGTAATCCCTTCTTCGTCCTCATGGGACAAGCAACTGAGGCCGAAGCGAAGAAAATCGGCGGTAAGGATGTCAATGTTACCGTAGTTTCCAGTGCCTATGACCTCAACCAACAAGCTAATCAAATTGAGAATTTCACGGCTTCCAATACTGACATCATTATCGTCAATGCTGCTGATAAAAGTGGCATTAAACCAGCAATTGAAAAAGCTAAACAAGCAGGTAGAATTGTTATTGCAGTAGATACAGGTGCGGAAGGAGGTGTAGATGCCACCATTACGACTAATAATGTCCAAGCTGGAGAAGTTAGTTGCAAGTATATTGCTGACCGCCTCAAGGGTAAAGGCAATGTTGTCATAGTTAACGGGCCGCCGGTGGACTCGGTGATTCAGCGAGTTACTGGCTGCGAGAACGTATTGTCTAAATATCCCGATATCAAAATCCTCTCCAAAAACCAAAATGCAGAGGGTAGTCGGGATGGAGGACTCAGAGTTATGACTGATTTGCTGACAACCTTTCCCAAGATTGATGCAGTTTTTGCCATCAACGATCCGAGTGGAGTTGGTGCAGAACTAGCAGCTAACCAAGCACAACGTAAAGATTTCTTTATTGTCGGGGTTGATGGTGCGCCAGAAGCAATAACTGCGATCGCAGCTAAAGATGGTATATATGCGGCAACTGCTACTCAAAATCCGCGAGGGATGGCCGAAAAAGCAGTTCAAGTTGGCAACGACATCTTAAATGGGAAAAAACCAAGTAATTCAACCATCCTAATACCAGTTAAGTTGATCACAAAAGATAACGTCAGCACAGAAAAAGGCTGGAAGTAATAGAAATTGTGAATTTGCAATTGAAAATTATGTCTTTTGATATCAATCTTTTGGTGCATTTGTAAAGTTTTTGCACTTACTTAGAATGTCTGGCGGTTTTCAATTAAATTAATACCAAACCTCATCTTTGTTCCTGTCTTTTGTTTAATAGAAAGATGGGTTTAGAAAGAGGTTAAAACTCTGCTGCACCCAATTGATAACCGCTATGTATGTGCATCAGTGGAAAGTCTTAGTGTCTATTTATAGCACTTAGACTTTCCCAACAATCTCTATGAACTAACGTTAACAACAAAGGATGAAAATATCTCTTTACAACTCCTAGTCAGCTTTTAAAAAATGATTTTGCGATCGATCAAATATGAATTTATTAATTTCTAATTCACCATCGCGAATTTTGAATAGTTTTTACAGGTTTTGCTCATGACAACAAATATTGAAACCTCACTTTCTGATACACCAACTAGCACCCCAGTGTTAGAAATGCAAGGGATTACAAAACGATTTCATGGTGTATCTGCGCTCCAAAATGTTAATCTCACCATTTACCCAGGAGAAGTTCACGCCCTCATGGGTGAAAACGGAGCAGGCAAAAGTACATTGATGAAAATCCTGGCAGGGGCTTACATTGCCGACGAAGGAGAAATTCGCATCAATGGTCAACCCTTGAAAATTACCGATCCGGCGACAGCACGCAAATCGGGTATTAATCTGATTTATCAAGAACTGAATGTTGCACCGAATTTAACCGTTACCGAAAATATGTTTATGGGTAGCGAGTTGCGGCGAGGTCAGCTTTTAGACCGCAAAGCGATGCAACTAGAAGCAGAGGAAGTGTTGGAAAGTCTGGGAGCTAATTTTACCGCGCAGACTATAGTTGGTACTTTGTCCATCGCCGAACAGCAGCAAGTGGAAATTGCCAGGGCGCTGAAGGATAAAAGCCGCGTTTTGGTGATGGATGAACCAACAGCAGCATTGTCTGACCGCGAGAGTGACCATTTATTTGAGGTCATTCGCAAACTGCGGCGTGATGGCATTGCGATTATTTACATCAGCCATCGCATGGAAGAAATCTATGCCCTAGCTGACCGGATTAGCGTGTTGCGTGATGGTCAGTATATTGGCAGTTTGACACGCAGCGAAATTTCTCCCCAGCGATTGGTGCAAATGATGGTCGGTCGCTCCATGCAAGACTTTTACGAACATCAACGGCAAATGAATCCTGGCCCCGTTGTGCTGTCAGTCAGAAATATGAGCGATGCGCGTCATAAGATTGAGCCGACTAGTTTTGAACTTCATGCTGGAGAAATTCTCGGTTTAGCTGGGTTGGTTGGTGCTGGACGCACAGAACTATCCCGGCTGATTTTTGGTGCTGACCGTAAGGCTAGCGGTGAAGTATTTTTGAACGGCCAAAAACTGGAAATTAATACGCCCAGTGATGCGATCGCCGCCGGAATTGGCTACGTCCCTGAAGACCGCAAAGACCAAGGTTTATTTCTGGAAATGAGCGCCCGCAAGAATATTGCCATCAACACACTCAAACAGGATGCCAGGGCTGGAATTGTTAACTGGGCTTCGGTGAATCGGCTATCAACAGATGCAGTGGAAAACTTTAATATCCGCCTAGCCAATTTGGAAATTAGAGCATTGGATCTTTCTGGTGGTAATCAGCAAAAACTACTGCTAGCGCGTTGGTTAGCCATTAAACCGAGAGTGTTGATGTTAGATGAGCCGACACGCGGCGTAGATATCGGTGCTAAAAGTGAAATTTACCGAATTATGAGCGAATTAGCAGCACAAGGGGTTGCTATTTTAATGGTTTCCAGCGAACTATCGGAGATTGTCGGCATGAGCGATCGCGTCTTAGTGATGCGAGAAGGACAGCTGGTAGGCGAACTGGATGGCAGTCTTGGCAAAGAAATCACCCAAGAAAAGATTATGCACTACGCAACAGGAGCATCGGAGGTATTAGCATCATGAGTCAGACAGTCAGACCGCCTATCAATAAATCAGCCAACAATCCCGCATCCCGCAACCGGAAATCAATCAGCACTCTCTTGGAAGTTGCGGGTATTTTGCCAATTCTAGTAATTATCTGCATCTTATTTGCATTCCTTTCTCCCAACTTCCTCACCGGCGGTAACATCGTCAATATCTTGCGTCAGGCATCAATCAATATTGTGCTGGCAACAGGAATGACCTTTGTAATTCTCACCGGCGGTATTGACCTTTCTGTTGGGTCAATCTTAGCTGTTTCTGCTGTAGTTGCGTTGCTAGTATCGCTACTGCCGGCTTTAAGTTGGGCGGCCGTACCTGCGGCGTTGTTGGCAGGATTGCTATTAGGCTTACTCAACGGTGCGCTGATTACCTTCTTGGATGTACCACCTTTTATTGTCACCTTGGGTTCACTTACCGCCTTACGGGGTGTGGGCTTCTTGATTGCCAAGGGGACAACCCTGATTAACCGGGACATAAATTTTGCTTGGGTGGGTAATAGTTATGTCGGCCCTCTGCCGTGGCTAGTAATCATTGCGCTACTGACTGTAATTGCTAGCTGGTTTGTGCTGCGGCAAACTGTTTTAGGAGTGCAGATATATGCTGTCGGTGGTAACGAACGGGCAGCGAGATTAACTGGGATTAAAGTTAATCGGGTGTTGTTATTCGTCTATGGTATTAGCGGATTACTGGCAGGCTTAGGAGGAATCATGAGCGCCAGCCGTCTTTATAGTGCCAGTGGCGTATTAGGTCAAGGTTATGAATTAGATGCGATCGCAGCTGTTATTCTAGGTGGAACCAGCTTTACAGGTGGTATTGGTACTATTGGCGGCACACTTCTAGGTGCATTGATTATTGCGATTCTCAACAACGGTTTAACCTTGTTGAACCTATCTTACTTCTGGCAACTAGTCGTCAAAGGACTAGTAATTATTTTGGCAGTAATGATCGATCGGTTACGCAGACGTTCTAGACGATAAAAAAGAGGCAGGGGAGCAGGGGAGCAGAGGAGAAGTTGCAGTAAGTCTTTCCCCTCTGCCCCTCCGCCCCTCTGCCCCTCCGCCCCTCCGCCCCTCTGCCCCTCCGCCCCTCTGCCCCTCCGCCCCTCCGCCCCTCCGCCCCTCTGCCCCTCTGCCCCTCTGCCCCTCTGCCCCTCCGCCTCCTATACCCAATTCCCAATATATAAACTATGTCATCTACTACTATTCGTCGCAAATCCAACACCTTTTATGTGATTTTGATTGCTGGGGCTGCGGCACTCGGCGGCTTTCTGTTCGGTTTTGACACTGCTGTAATTAACGGCGCGGTTTTATCTCTAGCAAAAGCTTTTAACACCAGTAGTTGGGTGACAGGGCTGGCAGTGTCCCTAGCCTTACTAGGTTCTGCCGTAGGAGCCTTCTTTGCTGGACAGATTGCAGACCGTTATGGTCGAGTCAACGCAATGGTGGTCGCTTCGGCGTTGTTTACTATCAGTGCTATTGGCTCTGGGTTTGCCTTCACAATCTGGGATTTTATCTTTTGGCGAGTATTGGGTGGGATTGGCATCGGCGTTGCTAGCGTCATCGCGCCAGCTTACATTGCCGAATGTTCTCCCACTCATTTACGAGGAAGATTAGGATCTCTGCAACAATTAGCGATCGTAGTGGGAATTTTCGTCGCCTTATTGAGCGACTACTTTATCGCTACGTCAGCAGGTTCAGCAGACTCGCCATTTTTGTTTGGGGTTGCAGCTTGGCGCTGGATGTTTTGGACAGCAGTCCCACCAGCAGTATTCTACGGAATGGTAGCTTTAACAATTCCTGAATCTCCCCGTTATTTGGTTGCCAAAGGACGAGAATCTGAAGCTGTTAACGTTCTGACCAAGATTTTAGGGGGTGACGTACTGCCAAAAATCGAAGAAATTCGCCAGACAGTGCTTCGCGAACGCCAACCCAAATTTTCTGACCTCTTAAGCAGAAGTGGCGGACTCCTCCCCATTGTTTGGATAGGAATAGGCTTATCTGTATTACAGCAATTTGTTGGGATTAATGTAATTTTCTACTACAGCAGCGTTTTGTGGCGGGCTGTCGGATTTTCCGAAAAAGATTCCCTATCAATCACGGTGATTACAGGAGCCGTCAACATTATTACAACACTGATTGCGATCGCCTTCGTGGATCGATTTGGTCGCAAGCCCTTACTTATAGTAGGGTCGATTGGCATGACCTTGACCTTGGGGACGATGGCTTATCTTTTTGGCAATGCTCCCCTCGATGCTGCTGGGAACCCCAATCTCACCGGCAGCGCCGGGACTCTGGCTCTGATTGCAGCCAACCTCTATGTATTTTGCTTCGGCTTCTCTTGGGGGCCAGTGGTTTGGGTATTGTTGGGAGAAATGTTTAATAACAAAATTCGAGCCGCCGCACTTTCGATTGCTGCTGCCATACAATGGGTTGCGAATTTCGTGATTTCCACAACATTTCCTCCCATACTGCAATATTTCGGTCTAGGTTCTGCCTATGGACTCTATACAATTGCAGCAGCTACCTCATTCTTTTTCATTCTCTTCTTTATTAAAGAAACTAAAGGAATTGAGTTAGAAGATATGTAATTCGTAATTCGTAATTCGTAATTCGTAGTTCGTAAATTGTAGAGGAGGAGAGGTATTTTCTCTCCCCTTGCTCTCTCCTGCGATCGTATATCCACGAAACAAATATCAGACAACAACTAAATACAAACTCTCGCTTCAGTCAATCACGAAAAAGATGGAAACTATCAATACGGCTCTTTGTTCTTCTGGTTTATCCGGCATGGTATTTCATGCGCCGTTTATTGATTTGCATCCCGGATTTAAATTAGCCGGTTCTTGGGAAAGAAGCAAAAAGCTGATACAAGAACATTATCCCGATGTCAAAAGCTATCCTTCTTTAGAAGCATTACTAGCAGACGATCGAGTAATCTTGGTGGTCGTAAATACACCCACCTATACCCATTACGATTATGCTAAACAGGCATTGCTGGCAGATAAAAATGTAGTGGTAGAAAAAGCATTTACTACAACAGTAGCAGAAGCCCAAAACCTGAAAGAATTGGCACAAAAACAGGGTAAAAAATTATCTGTATATCAAAACCGGAGGTGGGATAGTGATTTTAAAACAGTCAAAAAAATTGTCCAAGCAGGTTTACTAGGTGATATTATTGAAGCAGAATTTCAATTTCAAAGATATAAACCAACCCTCAGCCATAAACAACACGTAGAAGCTCCAAGTCCGGGGGCAGGAACATTAAATAATTTAGGGCCGCACTTAATAGACCAAGCTTTGCATTTATTTGGGATGCCTGATGCGATTTTTGCAGACATCCGCATCACTAGGGTGCGATCGCAGGTAGATGATTATTTTGAGTTGATACTATACTACGACAAACTGCGCGTCAAATTAAAAGCAAGCTTCCTTGTGCGTGAACCTGCGCCAGCCTATATCATACATGGCACGAAGGGTTCTTTTCTTAAAAGCAGATCCGATAAGCAAGAAGAGTATTTAGTAGCAGGGATGAAGCCCAACACACTTGATTGGTATACAGAGCCGGAAAGTGAATATGGCTTGCTGCATACAGAAAAAGACACCAAAATAATTCGAGAAAAAGTCAAAAGTTCACAAGGTAGCTATTTAGGCTATTACGATGCCGTATATAAATCTATTGTTAATAATCAGCCAATTGCTGTTACCGCCGAAGACGGAATTAATGTAATGCGAATTATAGAAGCAGCTATTAGAAGCAGCAAAGAGCAAAAAGTCATAGCATTGCTTTAAGTGACCTAAAACCTTGGCTCAAAATATATAGATTAGCTCGTAATTTGAAAGCTTTGATTCGAGTGTAATCTCTTACGTTACCAAGTCAAAATTCAACCATCTTCAACTAATAAATCAATGATCAAAACTCTTTTTTATAGTTTTTTTCTCCTATTTTTGGCAATTCCAGCAGTTTGGGCAGCACCTCCAGAAGATAACTCTAAGGCAGCCGATACGAATAGAAATTTGCAAGGACAAGTCAATTCTGTTTCTCAGTTTTCTGATGTACAACCAACCGATTGGGCATTTGGTGCATTGCAATCACTGGTGGAACGCTACGGCTGTATTGCAGGTTATCCCAATTCTACCTATCGCGGAAACCGCGCCTTAACCCGTTATGAGTTTGCCGCAGGTTTAAATGCTTGTTTGGATCGGATTAATGAGTTAATTGCCACAGCTACTAGCGATTTAGTTAATAAGCAAGATTTGGCAGTGCTGCAAAAGTTGCAGCAAGACTTTGCCACAGAATTGACAACTCTGCGCGGACGAGTGGATACGCTAGAAGCACGAACAGCAACCCTAGAGAAACAGCAATTTTCCACCACTACCAAGCTGAATGCTCAAATTATTACCGCCATTAGTGATACCTTTGGTAATAGAGTCGGTGGGGTACGCGATCAATCCCATCTCTACTTTTCAAATCGGGGTCGTCTCAACTTTGAGAGCAGTTTTACTGGCAAAGATTTATTGCGAGTCCGGTTAGAATTTGGCAACTTTGCGAATTCCAATGGTGCAAGCCAAATTGCCGCAGCTACAGGCACAGGGATGACACGCCTCAACTTTGATTATGACAGCAACGAGACACTTTTTGTCCCCCACATCCGTTATTACTTCCCAGTCAGTGATTCTCTTAACTTCGTTGTTGGGCCTACAGGCATTGGTTACACCGACATTTCAACCACCGTCACTCCCCCCACAATTGCTGATGATGGTAATGGGGTTCCCTCATTATTTGGATCATATAGTCCCTTATTCCGGCGAGGTGGCGGTGGTGCAGCCGCTAACTGGAACATCACCAAAGACTTGGTTCTCACTTTGGGCTATTTAGCAAACAGTCCCAATGTGCCATCGGGGAGCAACGGGTTGTTTGATGGCGGCTACAATGCCCTAGCGCACTTAGCCTATTATGGTAAGCAAGGAGCAATCGGTATTGCCTACTCTCATGGCTATAGCCCTGCTGGAGTAATCGATCTCTCTGCTGGGACGGGTAGCGTCTTGTCAAACGCCCCCTTTGGCAACAACATTGCTACTTCCAACGATATTGTCGGCACACAGGGATACTATCGCTTCTCCCCGAATTTCCAAGTCCACGCTTGGGGTGGATATATTTGGGCAAATGCCAAGAGTTCTGGTTTGAGTGATATTTCTAATGGTAGGGGTGGAACAGATTCTCTATTTGTGAACAATGGTGACAATGCCAATGTCTGGTTTGGGGCGATTGGTGTGTCCTTTCCCGATGTGGGTGGTAGAGGCAATCTGCCAGGAATTCTCTTTGGTATACCACCCCATGTCTCTAACAGTGATGTCCGTCAAGAACGAAACAACGCTTATCATATCGAAGCATTTTATCGTTATCGTCTGAACGATAACATTTCAGTGACTCCTGGTTTTTGGGTGATTCTCAACCCAGGAAATGATAGTAGAAATGATACGCAGTATGTGGGTGTGCTTCGTACAACCTTCGATTTTTAACTCTAATAGCAGAAGTCCCACGCCTCATTAGACGGAGTGTGGGATGAATGCGCGTGAGTACATTCGTAAGGGTACGGCATTGCCGTGCCCCTACACATCGCGATATGCACATCTGAATGGGAACTGCTATAACTAACTAGTCAAAACCTTAATTGATAATTGATAATTTTTATCTTCTTGTAATAATAGCTTTCCATTTTTAGTTAGCTTGAGTTGCTGCCCACGCCACTCTATAGTGTTGCCAATAAAACCAAAACACCAAATAACAAAGCTTAATAAGTCGCACCCAGGAACGAGCCACAGAAATTTTTTGACTATTGGATCTTTCAAACTAATAGTACCAACGATCCAAGCCATCAGTAATCTTGTTGCCCAACAAATACATAGTCCTAACCATCCTACTATTGAACCACCAGTAGCAATCAGCAGCAGCAAACTGGTGACAACACCATAGGTAAAAATTAGTCCTAGATAACCCCAAGGACGAGAAACTCGTTTACCACGCGCCCAACGAATCTGTCGCCTGAGAGCATCAACTAAGTTGTTGCTTATCTGTACATGTTCAACTATGTAGTCGGAAAGCACAACTTTGTAACCGGCTTGTACAGGTAGATAGCCAAGTTGGAAATCATCTGCCAGATAATCAGCGATCGCTTCAAATCCACCAATGGCTTTTAGTACTTTTTTCGGGATGACAATAGTGGAACCAAAAGCATATTTTACACCGTTTTCCTTCAGATGACTGACAAAAACTCCAGCATGAAACTCAGTCGTAGTAATAATAGCCTCTAATGTCGATATCCATCCTTTAGCTGAGGAGCGATACATACAAGTAACTACACCCACGCTTTCGTCTTGTAACGGTTGGACAACTCTTTGCAAATAGTCTCTTCCAACTCGGATGTCGCTATCAGCAAGGACTAGAATTTCGTATTTAGCTTTGTCTACGGCATTGGCCAAGTTGCTAACTTTGAGGTTTGTACCAATGACGCGATCGCTTACAATCAGCAAAATATCCAAATCTGAAAAATTGTGGATGATTTTATCTATAACCTCTATGCAAGGGTCTTGAGAGTTTTGAACTGCAAAGATGATTTGATATTCTGGATAGTCCTGCTGACAAAAGGAGGCTAGGTTTTTATAAGTATCACTATCTAGTCCACAAATGGGTTTGAGGATACTCACAGGTGGATGGAAATCTAGATCAATTGGCTGGGGAGCAGCAAAAAAAGTGATTGCTGCATAAATTGCATAGCAATAAAACAAGATCGATGAGAAGCATAAAACTAGTAATAAATCAATGAAAAGCAGGTGAATATTTGTTAAGAAGGTAGATACAAACATAAATATTGATTAGCAGGCGGCTAATATTAGCATTTTCTAGATTCCTTGCCGATAAATTTAAGATTTTTTTATGTAGGTTAAATGAAATTGGGATGACAAAGTGATTACTTTAGAGAAATTTTACTTTTAAATTTTCACGAAATATTTTTAGCTGGCTTAATTATTTCCGAAACTATCTGAATCAAGTACAGATAGTTTTAGGATTAATTATCATTAATTAAAGATTTTGGAAAATCAAATTTAGGCACTGAAAAATAAAAAAATATCCATTAAATCTTGTGGGGTGGGCAGGCAAGATGCCCACCCCACAATATAGGAAATTGGATAATTTATTTCTTGGAGTTCCCTGAGATGGTGCGTTCGGATAGGAAATTGTGGTTGGTAATTTCAAAGCCATTACTCACGAGCGCTTCGCGTACCTTACTACTTAACAATGCAGCAAGTTCTGCTTCACCTGCCACTAGTTCTTCATTTAAAGAATCGTCGTGAATTGCGTTGACGTTGGCGTAGCCTCTCCAAGAGTTGCCCAACCTAGACATCGCTGGGTGAGAGTAAATCTCCACCAAGTTTGCCTGAATTTGGGGTATCAACGCAAGTAAATATTCCTCTGTAATGCCACTAGTTTGCAATAAACCGTAAACTCTTTGAGTAAAACTAATACCTTGGGATTCTAGCAGCTTCTCACCATAGCGACGTAGTCTGCCAAATACTCCTGACCAAACTAGCTTTGTCAATAGATGACTGCGATTAACTCTCAAGGTCATTCCTAGTTCCTCACTAGGAAGACGAATTACTTTAATATCAAATTCTGGTGCTAAGTCAACCAAAATACGCAAGACAACCGGATGGACATGCAAATGCAAATGTCCATCCACATGAGAAAGAGACAAACCAGTAGAACGGTATTTTTCTAACTGGGCGCGAATTTCTTGCCGCAGTTCTTGACGGGCTTCCTTGACAAATTGATAGCGCAACCCGGCGAAAAATGGACTGTTGGAAAAGTTACCTTGTTTGTCAACTAAATGGGGAATTTGCTCTGGTGGTAAGACAGAACGTCCACATATCAACACAAGATGTAGTCCAACAGCTAGATTTGGATTGGTCTTTGCCAAAGTGACAGCCTCTTTTGCAGCATCAGCGCTCACCATCAGGCTGGTACTAGTTAGCACTCCTTCTTTGTGTGCTTTGATAATTGCTTGATTAACTCCTTCAGATAAACCAAAGTCATCACCGTTGATGATGGCGAAACGCTGTGCTGGCATAAGTTTTGAATTTTTAAGTTAAACGGGCGGTTAGAAACCGCGTCTATACAAACAAAAGCTACCGATCCTGGGTTTCAAACCCTTAATTTGACTTTAGTCCGCGGAGACGGACAATGCCTGTGTAGCCGCGTACTCCTGCAAAGAAGCAAGCTATACGCAGTGTGCCGCAGGCAATTCTATGAGACTGTTGGCGAATTGACTAACCAATAACTACTGATTCTGCTTTCGCAGTTGCTTGGGTGCGACGGTCTTTTAAGTATGAGAAAAATTCCCGTCCTTCACGCAAGCGGCGCACTAACATTTGAGGATCGGTGAGCATTTCGCCAACAATTGGGATAATCGCTCTGGGACGGAAGTAGAACTTTCGATACATCTTCTCAACTGCATCTTCAATCTCAGCACTGGAGAGATTTGGATATTGCAGTGTAGACATTTGAATTCCTGAACTAGCAACTAAGGAAGTGTTGCTAAACCAATTATTTTCTTGTGCTTGACGATAAAGTTCTGTTCCAGGATAGGGAGCGGCAATCGAAACCTGAATTGTATGCGGACTAATCTCGCAAGCAAACCGGACTGTTTCTTCTATTGTTTGTGGCGTTTCGTCGGGTAAACCAATGATAAATGTGCCGTGTACGGTAATGCCAAGTTTATGACAATTTTCCATAAACTTCCGCGCTACTTCTAACTTGATTCCTTTCTTAATCCCATCTAAAATTTGCTGATTGCCAGATTCAAATCCGACTAAAAGTAGGCGTAAGCCATTATCGCGTAGTTTTTTCAGGGTGTCATAGTCGAGATTTGCGCGAGCGTTACAACTCCAAGTCAGTTTGAGTCGCCGCAGATGTTCACTAATTGCGATCGCACGCTGTTTGTCTATAGTAAAAGTATCGTCGTCAAACATATATTCTCGCACCTTGTCGCCAAAGATGGCTTTGGCTTCTTCCATCTCGCGCCCAACTGCTCCGGGGCTTTTAGTGCGGTATAAATGTCCGCCAATTGTTTGTGGCCAAAGGCAGAAGGTACATTTTGCTGGACAACCCCGCCCAGTGTAAAAGGAAATGTATGGATGCAGTAAGTAGCCAATAAAGTATTTAGTAATATCTAAATCACGGTGATAAATCGGCAAGACACTGGGCATGGAATCCCAATCGTGAATCAAGGGGCGGTCTTCATTATGACGTATATTACCCTGGCGATCGCGGTAACTTAAACCTGTGATTTCTTCCCAAGATTTGCCCTCGGCGATTTCTTTGCAGGTATAGTCGAATTCGTGACGACACACAAAGTCAATGATTGGGTTTTCCAGCAACGTCTGTTCTGGTAAGACTGCTACGTGCGCTCCAATCAGGCCAATTTGGACATTAGGGTTTTGAGCTTTGATTGTCTCGGCACACTTCACATCATTAGCCAGTGAAGGCGTGCTGGTGTGCATGATAATTAGCTCGTAATCTTGAGCAATTTTGATGACATCTTCTACTGTTTGCTCGTGTGGGGGTGCATCAATCAGCTTGCTACCAGGTACAAGGGCTGCGGGTTGTGCCAGCCATGTCGGATACCAGAAAGAGGTAATCTCGCGCTTGGCTTGGTATCGAGAACCTGCGCCACCATCAAACCCATCAAAGGAAGGAGGACTGAGAAATAAAGTTTTCTTCACAGGTATATTTCCTTCATAGTTCGGAGGTTCTACTTAATACTTCTTTAGGATAAAACCTAAAGGGCAGCAGATGCGATCGCAGTCCTAAATTTTTTTGCTAATCCCTAATTGGCTTGTCTAGGGAATTCTTTCTGAGTGCAGTTGTCCAGTTAGTCATACTTTTGACATAAGATTGCAATACCTTTGTCATTTAGATAGGTTTTACTAAACCTTACGTCGATGTCAATATAAGTAATTTTCATGAATGACAACGAAATAGCTGGCTCAGTATGCTAAGACGGCTCATACAGAGTCTTATTCATCTGTTTTCAGTCATTTACCGTTCACTGCTGGCTGTAGAAGTCAGAATGCCTACCGAATCAACCATTAATATCGTTTTATCTGCGAGGTACAAAATGACAGTTCAATCTTCTAGTTCGATTCAGCAACAAGTCACCAGTCAAGTACTATCAGTGCCTGTACAATCTGCGCTCTATATTGCACTGTGTTCTTTGACTCTGTGGACAATTTATTTCACTACATACCCCGCTATCCATGACACGACTCATACTCTGCGTCACCACACCCTGATGGTGAGTTGCCATTAGTTGATTGAGTCAATGATTAGCAGGAGTGAAGAAATCAAATGACCTTATTTAAGTGGTCTAAGCCGATCGGTGCGATTTGCGCGATCGCAATTATCCTGTATGGTTGGATCGGACTTGCCCAATCTCCTCAACCATCGGTGCGGCTAACAACTAATCCACCGATTAATCAGGTTCGACCTCTTGAGGCTGAAGCCACTACAGTGTTGGGATCGGGGCACTACAATCCGCCAGTGCAGCTGATGCTGCAAGCCGTAGATGCTCAAGGGCAATCTTTAAAGGATGCCAAAATCCACTTGCAATTGTTCACCCCTCCTAAAAATCCTTGGTTCACAACAGATTTTCCGATCGTCGAAGGGACAAAGTTGCTGGATATTGAGGGCAATGCCCCAACAGGGCAGTTGCAGGTTCAACAAACCCTGCCGATCCGGGGAACGTATCAACTCCTAGTAGCAGTTACTCCGCTTGTTGCCAATGCGTTTGAGCCGATTCAGCAAACTCTGACACTGACGCTGCCTGAAAATCCCTTAAAGTTTCGCTACTTTGGCATCCTGGTTGTGATTTTGCTGGCAGTTGGACTACTAGGAGGTTGGGTGATTGGGGGCAGACAACCGATTCAACCGGGAGAAATTGCCCCGCAACAGGTGCGATTGTTGTTGAGTGGATTGATTGTAGTAGCGATCGCTGCACTCCTCTGGGTCAACATCAGCGCTGAATTTGCCGAATCGCACCATCCGATGTCAATGCCAGGTATGGGAGAAGAAGTTCCATCCTCTGCTAAACCCACCAAATTGCAGTCTCAAGGACTTTATATGCAATTATCGGGTGACAAAAGTGCAACGGTGGGTCAACCTGCCAAATTGCAGATCAGCGTCAGCGATCCTAAAACCAGCCAACCTGTGACAGATGTAGTGTTGAAGGTAACAACCACCCAACTCGAAAATAATTGGGTGGCGTTTGCTTATGAGGGGACTCCAGACAGCAACGGAAAATTGGTGTGGGAGCAGGAATTTTTTGACGGTGCCCCCCATAGCGTTGTTGTCGAGGTCGCGCCGCAAGCAAACGCAAAAGAGCAATTTCAGCCATTCCAAGTTGCAGAGAATATTCCAGTTGAAGGTGTCGCTCCGCCGATGGCTGTCCGGTTGATTTCACTGACTTATTTCACCGGAATTGTGGTAATTGGTTTGCTGCTGGGACTGTGGCTGCGACACAGGCAGACTCCGCGCACCGGATTGACTTGGAAGCGTAGTGTTTCGTAAGTCAGTATCGACCATTCGGTTGTAACTAGAATGGCACTAAGAAAAGGGAAAATCGTTGAGGCAGCAGGGGTGCAGAGGAGCGGAGGAGCAGGGGAGAAAGGAGAAATTTTAGGTATTATTGCGTTCGGATATTTAGAAATTCCCCTCTGCCCCCCTGCACCTCTGCCCCTCTGCAATCCTTACGCCGCCTACCCTTCAGCTTAACTTAGTGCCATTCGGTTGTAAATACATTTGCCCTGAGTTTCTTCACCAATAACCAAACAGGCTGATTGCCTAAAATTCATGTCGGATACATTGAGTGTTCGACATGAATTTTTATAGACACAGGATGAGAAATTGAACCCTGCAATTTATCTATGAATCAACAACACATTATATTTGTCTGCACAATCTGTGGAAGTAGTCATCAGACAAAACAGGATGTTGCGAAAAGCGACGGTGAACGACTGCTAGAGAAATTACAAACCCTATATTATGATTGGGTATTGCAAGATGAGTTCTCGATTCAACCCGTTGAATGTATGGGTGTTTGCGATCGGGCTTGTGCAATTGCTTTCGTCTCTCCTAACAAACACACCTACTTATTCGGCGATCTGCCTGCTGATGCTGAACGTGTAGAGAAGACAGCAATTGCCATACTTGACTGTGCTAGTCAATATCACGCCAAGCCAGATGGTTTGCTTCCCTACGCCAAGCGCCCAGAACTGCTCAGAGCCGGAGCGATCGCCCGGATTCCACCGATGCCGCCGTGTCATTAGCTACGAACTTTGGTGAGAATTTTTTGGGAATAGAACGAAGCCGATTCTTCATTTTTGGCGCAATCTTGGGCAAACTTAATTAAATGATGCCCAACAAGTCCAACGTGAATCAAGTTTTCAATATTACCTGCTTTTAGTGCTGGCTTGGCCATTTTCCAGAAAGTCTGACGATAGTTACTAAATAAGCCTACCCGCAGCAAAATATTGCTGAAATAAGTTAAACCCTTGCGAATATTAGCCATAGAAGCGCGAGACGCGCTGTTAGGAATTTTGATGCGGTTTGGATAGGTGTGTTCCATGTTGTAGGCGAACCGCTCATATAAAAATTCTGGCTCATAAGCAGTTGTGATACAGCGCCGCCACATCTCAACAACTTGCTCGTAGGGCATCAAAAACTCAACATTTGATTCGCGGCTTTCATCAAAAACGAGTCGTCCTTCTGCTTCTAATCTCCGCCATAATGGAGTTCTAGGCAAAGCATGAAGTAGGTTAATTGTCAACATGGGAATTTGCGATGCCCGAATAAATTCGATAATTCGGTCTGCCGTTTCTGCCGTATCTGTATCTAACCCGATGATGATTCCTGAAACTACTTCCATGCCATAGCTATTTAAAACCTGAATTGCTTTTAAGATGGGCATACTCAGATTTTGGTCTTTGGAAATCGCATGGAGGGCATTTGGTTCTGGTGTTTCGATGCCGCAAAAAATTGTGCAAAAATAGGCTTCGCGCATCATTTCCAGCAATTTTGGACTTTGAGCTAAGTTGAGTGTTGCTTCACAAGCAAACTGGATGGGGTAGCCATTGCGTTTTTGCCAGTCAATCAGGTGAGGAAGTAACTTCATCGCGGCGCGGCGATCGCCAACAAAGTTATCATCGACAAAATACACTGCTCCCAAATTGCCAGATTGTCGCATTGCGTCTAACTCTGCGACTACTTGCTCTGGTGTTTTCATTCGGGGACTGTTGCCATAGAGTTCGGGAATATCACAAAACTCGCAGTGATAAGGGCAACCACTAGAAAACTGGACATTTGCCAAAAAATAATCATTGATATTCAGCAAATGATAAGCTGGAGTTGGGAACTCTGTTAAGGGTAGACGTTCCTTGGTTTCAAAGCGAATTTGCTGTTGGGGACGTTCCAGATTTTGGTCTAGATATTCGATCAGGCGATCGCTTCCATCTCCCAATTCACCCAAATTTAAAATGTCAAATTCAGGATAATATTCTGGACACCCAGATACCGAAGGCCCACCCACAACGGTGATTTTCCCGGCTCGATGGGCAAGTTCATTAATTTGATTAATCTGTGGTTTCTGGATATGCATTCCACTCACAATCACCACATCAGCCCATTGATAATCAGCCCTCGTTGCTGATTTGACGTTCTCATCAATAAAGCGCACTTCCCATTGTTTAGGTAAGTAGGCAGCCACAATTAAAATACCTTGGGGTGGCATAAAAGCCCGAACTTTACCCATCAGTGGGTAAGCATGATGAAAAGTACCAAAGGAGCGGCTGTATTTAGGAAAGATGCACAGAATACGTCGATGGTGCGAAGGAACGTAGCGGGTTCCTTGATTGACAGGAGCGGTTTTGGAATCGACCGCGACATTAATTTGTTTCTCTGAAGACTTTAGATTTACAGTCATTGCAAATTTCACCCTGGAAAACTGAGCAGGTAATTTGACAGTTTATTGACATAATTAGCTGTAATTCCAACTAGCTTACCAAAGAAAGGCAAGAGGCAGAAGGGATTAGGAATGTATTTTTGCTCAAAGCAAATTTCTAGCGATTATAAAATAAAACAGGAGTCAGAATTCAGAATGGGCTACGCCCCGCTGCGCTAACAGAATTCAGAAAACTCCACCCATAAAGGGATAGAGTTTTCAGGCGAGAATATTTTAATTTTTTTTCGCCCACTATTCCACTCGCTTTTAACCAATATTCATTATTACCCACTCGTTCAGAATTCATACTGAATTCTGACTCCTGAGTTCTGAATTCTTCTTATAAATTGCCCAATATTGCCTTCTGTCTGATTCATCGTGATATTTGAAGAGGGTGTTTAACTGGTAAAATGTAAAATCTCCCCTAGCAATGCAAATTTAATTGGTTGGCAAACAACAATTATGGAAATCGCGCATGGGACATAAAAAGAGAGATTTTCATTTTTTGTTGTATCCAACTGGGTATAGGCCTCTGTCATGAATTTGATTTACTTTCTTTTGCGTTCTTCGTGGGGGATGGTGGCGATCGCGATCGCTACGGGATTCTTGAGTGGCGGTAGTAGTGCTGGCTTGATTGCCTTAATTAGCCATACTGCTAGTAGTGGTAGTGCTTCCCGCCTCACATCGATAATTTGGGGTTTTGCGGGGCTGGCAATAGTTGCACTAATTACCAGTATCATTTCTCAAGTGATGCTAGTTCGTCTTTCTCAAAATGCAGTCTTGCAATTACGGATGCGTTTAAGTCGTCAGATTCTAGCTTCCGAGTTGAGTCATCTGGAACGCTTAGGGAATCCTCGATTATTGGCAACTCTCACAGAAGATATTCAGGCGGTTGCTGATGCTGTTTATCAGATGCCTTTCATTTTTATTAATTTAGCAATCGTCCTGGGTTGTATAACGTATATAACCTGGCTTTCTTGGTTAGTATTGCTGATGGTTTGTGGAATTTCAGTAGTTGCGATCGCTAGTTGTCAGTGGCTACTCAACCGAGGCGGGCAATTGCTGACCCTAGCTCGTGAAGATGAAGATCATCTATTTAAACATTTTCGCACCATTACCGAAGGAGTCAAGGAACTCAAACTAAATTACAAGCGGCGTGAAGACTTTTTAGCAGAAAAACTGCAATCAACTGCTAACGAGTTCCGTCATCACAACGTTCACGGTCTAACCCTTTTTGCCATAACTTCCAGCTGGGGTCAACTCATATTCTTTTTTGCCCTCGGTTTTGTACTGTTTGTGCTGCCTAATATACTTACCATCAATCCCGAAACTCTCTCTGGTTACATTTTGACCTTCACTTACTTGGTGTTACCAATGGATAACATCATCAGCAAACTTCCTCTATTAAGCAAAGCCAGCATTGCTTTACAGAAAATCGAATCCCTGGGTTTATCTCTAGCAAGTCGAACGGAAATATCCACTGTTCCGCCTGCCCTGAAATCTGACTGGCACAGGTTAAAATTTAAAAGTGTTACTCACATTTACTATACAGATAAAGAAGACAATAGCTTTATTTTTGGCCCCATAGATTTGACACTGCATCCTCAAGAATTAGTCTTCATTGTTGGCGGTAATGGTAGCGGAAAATCTACATTAGCTAAACTAATTACCGGACTTTATATTCCAGAAAAGGGCGAAATTTTGTTTGATGACGAGCTAATTAGCGAACAGAATCGAGAATGGTATCGCCAGCATTTTTCCGTGGTATTTTCCGACTTTTATTTATTTGAAGAACTTTTAGGATTAAAAAATTCTGACTTGGACGAGCAAGCTAAAAAATATTTAAAACAACTGCAACTAGACCATAAAGTAAAAGTTGAAAATGGCCAACTTTCTACCACTGCTCTTTCTCAAGGACAACGGAAACGGCTAGCTTTGCTCACAGCCTACTTGGAAGATCGACCAATTTATCTATTTGATGAGTGGGCAGCCGATCAAGATCCGGTATTCAAGGAAATATTCTACACTCAACTTCTACCAGAACTGCGATCGCGAGGTAAAACAGTGCTGGTGATTAGCCATGACGATCGCTTCTTTCATTTAGCAGACCGAATTATCAAACTTGACTATGGAAAAATCGAGTTTGACAAAACTTAGTATAACATTTCATTAATTCATAGCGAATTAACTTTAGCAAAACTCTGCGTACTTTGCGTTTACCTCTATGTTCCTCTGCGTTTAAAAAAGTTACGAACTTATGCAAAGCTGTACTTATTCTGTCAAAACAATTCATAATTGTTCATGAAGCAATATCTGGAGTTTTACTAAATAAAACCAATGTCTGAACAAAAGCCCATAAGTCCTTGGAACTACAAACCTTGGTGGTGTCAGCCCTGGTCTATAGTTCTCACAGGTGTAACACTGATTGGTGGTAGCTGGTTACTATTTAAAACTATCTGGCTAACAATTCTCGTTTCCATCCCTGTAGTAACATGGATGGGATTTTTTGTGTTGTATTGGCCCCAACTAATGATTCGCAGTGGTGTTTTGGAGTCGTATAAAGAGTAATTCGAGCTTACTTCAGGCTCGACTTCCAAAATTCAGAAAGCGAAGGAAAAACTGTTTGTCAGTGAGGATACAATAACTTCAGTGTCCCTGCTGCTAAACTTTTTCGTTTTATGCTGCCAGTCATCTATTCTGACGAATTTTTAGATCACAAGACTGGAAAATACCATCCTGAAAAACCAGAACGTTTGATAGCGATCGCAAATGCCCTCAGAGAAGCTACATTTGCAGATCAAATTACTTGGCGATCGCCTACACCAGCATCCGAACAGCCTTCACTGATGTCTTCTTTGGTTAGAGCGCATAGCCCAGCCTACATCAAAAAACTTTGGCAAATCGCCTCTAGTGGCGGTGGCCCTTTGGATGGAGATACGCCAGTTTCCCCGCGCAGTTATGATGTGGCACTGTTAGCAGTTAGTGCATGGTTGGATGGAGTTGAGCTTGTGTTAAAGTCGGCTAATCCAGCTTTTGTACTAGCGCGTCCCCCAGGACATCACGCAGAAAGTGATGCGGGGATGGGCTTTTGCCTATTTTCTAATGCTGCGATCGCCGCTTTATTTGCCCTCGAACAACCCGGAGTTAACCGCGTCGCCATCCTCGATTGGGATGTACATCACGGTAATGGTACTCAGTCTATTGTAGAAATTTATCCCCAAATTGCTTATTGCTCGTTACATCAGTATCCTTGTTATCCCGGTACGGGGAGAGCTACAGAACGGGGCTTTCACAATAATGTCCTCAACTTGCCTATACCTCCAGGTAGCGATATTACAGCATATCAGCCACCATTTGAAAATAAGGTAGTACCGTTTTTAGCCAACTTTCAGCCAGATTTACTAATTGTCAGTGCTGGTTACGATGCCAATGCGGAAGATCCTTTGGCAAGTATAAATTTGCAGCCAGAAGACTACGCTTTATTTACTGATTATTGTCTAGGTGTAACTCGTAAAATTCTGTTTGGCTTAGAAGGTGGCTACGACTTTGATACTCTTTCTCAATCAGTTGTAGCAACAATTGAACGTTGTTTGGTCTAGGCTTTCTCGTCTCCATACTGAGTTTCGAGCCAGCGATCGCTCTTGGCCTCTTCCATTGGGAGAAGTTTTGATGATTGTGGCAAGCCTTCTATAGGACTCATATTTGATTTTTGAAATATACGTAGGGTGCGTTATGCCTCTGGCTAACGCACCATCCGAAGGCTTTGGTGCGTTACGCTACGCGATAACACACCCTACACATACTTAGATTTTTTCAGAAATCAAATCGGATTCCTATAGTACGCGATTCCTAATTTCTCGCCGAGTGGCGATTCTCAGTTATTACTCGGCAATGCTTCGGTCAGAAAAAGTTCTTGACTTATCTTTTGATAAGATGTAATTTATCAATATTAAGACATAACTACGGTAAATCAATAAATTCACAGTAGTTTAAATAAATTCAAGATTTTTTATATATCAATTAAGAAATTATTCAAGTAAAAAACTGGATAATCTCTTTTTGCTTGGATGTTAGGAAATCTGAGGTTTTGAATTAGTAAAGTAATTATTGCAAATTATAAAAAAAGCCTTATTTCAGAATAGATATAAGGTTTAGATTTGTTGGTGCTGAAGTCACATCAGCTTTTTTGAATTTATCAAGGCTGGTGAAAATTTTACTGTTTTGTTATGAACTGCAACCGCCCAATCTAGTAAAAAACGGCATAAAAAAACCACTCATGCCCAATCAATGAAACGTTTACGCTGTATTGATTTTTAATTTTTAATTTTTAATTCCGCCCTGCGGCAGGGGGTTAATTTCTACAATGTCAAAGCCAGGGAAAAATTGTTGTTTTCTCACTTTTTTAACGTTACTGTTTATTCTCTTGATGAACTCAACTGCATTTGCAGCCACGATTGACACCACACAAAGCAACTGTCCTCAAGAGATGGCGCTAATTCCCGAAGGTAGTTTCAAAATAGGGTCAGATAATTCTGGCTTTGTCGAAGAGAAATCGGCAGAGAATGTAACAGTCACTTCCTTCTGCATTGACAAATACGAAGTCACAAACGCCCAATTTGCTCAGTTTATCAAAGCTACTGGATATGTGACAGTTGCAGAACGTCCTTTATCTAAAGAAGAGTTTCCCGATCTACCTGATGAGCAGCGATCGCCAGGTTCCCTCGTATTCCAGATTGCAAAGCCAGGTGAGAGCTTTTTGAGTTGGTGGCATTGGACAACTGGAGCTAATTGGCAACATCCCTCTGGTCCTGACAGTGCAATCGCTGCAAAAGAAAATCATCCAGTCGTTCACATTGCCTACGAAGATGCCGCAGCTTACGCCAAATGGGCAGAAAAATCACTACCTACTGAAGCTCAGTGGGAATACGCCGCCCGTGGTGGATTAGACAACACAACCTACATTTGGGGCAATCAGTATTCTGAGAAAAAAGCTAACACCTGGCAAGGAATATTCCCTTTTTTCAACACTACAAATGATGGTTATCTGGGCACATCTCCAGTCGGCTCCTTTGCACCCAATGGTTATGGTCTTTATGACATGGCTGGTAACGTCTGGGAATTGACCCTTGACTGGTTTGCTTTAGGACATAACAGCAAAACTCATAGTATGAACCCCACAGGCCCAAAGCAGAGTTTTGACCCCAATAAACCCACAGAAATTGCCCTACACGTAATTAAAGGAGGCTCTTATTTGTGTGCGCCCAACTATTGCAGCCGCTACCGCCCAGCAGCACGCGAGTCTCAAGCCCCCGACACCGGAACAACGCATATCGGCTTTCGCTTGGTGAAGAACTTGAAGTAAGTCAAAGAGATTGGGTATTGGGAACAAAAGCCAGAAGGGCGAAGGTAAAGACTTACTCCAACTTCCCATCTACTCCCCAGTCCCCAATCCCCATACCTAATAATCCAAAGGATTAAATATATATGTCACGTTTACTTTGGCGATCGCTCGCCCTCTCTTTCCTCGTCGTCTTGTTTACATTTACTGGCCCTGCCCTAGCAGCGACATCAAAGGTTCTGCCGATTCCTGAAGAGTCATTCAAAGGCAAAATCGGCATTACCTACAAAGATTCAAAACCGGATTTTCCGTCATCAATCACTGCTCCGGCACAAGCTCCCAATGTGCTGCTAATACTGCTAGATGATGTGGGCTTTGGACAAGCAAGTACCTTTGGCGGCCCAGTCGAAACTCCTAATTTGACTCGCTTGGCCGAAAGAGGATTACGCTATAACCAGTTCCACACTACAGCCCTCTGTTCACCGACACGGGCAGCATTGTTAACCGGGCGCAACCATCACTCAGTAAGTACAGGTGTAGTCACAGAGTTAGCTACAGGTTATCCAGGTTACACGGCGATTTTGCCTCAGAGTGCTGCCACTGTGGCAGAAGTGCTGCGTCAAAATGGCTATAACACGGCTGCTTTCGGTAAGTGGCATAACACACCAGACTATGAAACCAGTGCGGCTGGCCCTTTTGACCGCTGGCCGACAAGGTTAGGATTTGAATATTTTTACGGTTTCTTGGGTGGTGATACTAACCAATGGTCTCCGGCTTTGGTAGAAAATACCAAGCGGGTGGACAAACCTAGCGATAACCCAGATTATCACTTGACCCCAGATTTAGTAGACCATGCGATCGCCTGGATTCGCTCTCAACAATCTATTGCCCCTGACAAACCTTTCTTTACCTATCTTGCTACTGGTGCTACCCACGCACCCCACCACGCGCCCAAAGCCTGGATTGACAAATATCAAGGCAAGTTTAACCAAGGGTGGGATAAATTACGGGAAGAAACCTTTGCTCGCCAGAAACAACTGGGTGTGATTCCAGAAAATGCCCAGCTAACTCCCCGTCCGAAAGAACTACCTGCTTGGGATTCCCTATCAGCAGACCAGCAGAAACTTTATAGCCACATGGTAGAAGTGTTTGCCGGGTTTTTGGCACATACAGACTATGAAGTGGGACGGTTGATTGATGGTATAGATCAACTTGGCGAACTAGATAACACCTTAGTAATTTACATAGTCGGGGACAACGGAGCCAGTGCCGAAGGTGGTTTAACAGGTAGTGTCAATGAGTTAAAAGTCTTTAACGGCGTACCCGAAAATCCAGAACAACTACTAGCCTCAATTGATGAATTGGGGAGTCCTAAGACATTCAATCATTTTCCTGCGGGTTGGGCATGGGCGGTGAGCGCTCCCTTTCAATGGACAAAACAAATCGCTTCTCACTTTGGTGGGACTCGGAATCCCTTAGTAATTTCTTGGGGCGATCGCATCAAAGATCGAGGAGGACTCCGCAGCCAATTCCATCATGTAATTGATATTGCGCCCACCATTTTAGAAGCTACAGGAATTACTGCCCCGACTCAAGTTAATGGAGTCAAACAACAACCAATTGAAGGTACTAGCCTCGCCTACACCTTTGATGATGCCGATGTTCCTTCCCATCGTAAAACTCAGTATTTCGAGATGCTTGGTAATCGAGCCATTTACGATCAAGGCTGGATTGCGGCGGCTCGTCATCCTCGTTTACCTTGGCAAGCTACTATCAAAGCTGACTTTGAGCAAGATCCGTGGGAACTATACAATATTGAGAAAGATTTTAGTGAAGCGAACAACTTAGCCGATCAAAATCCCGAAAAGCTGCAAAAACTCCAGAAGTTGTTTTTGTCTGAAGCCAAGAAATACCAAGTATTACCATTAGACGATCGCGCTTTTGAACGGTTTGATATCCAACTCCGCCCCAGCTTACTTACAGGACGCACCAGTTTTACTTACTATCCAGGCACATTCGGAATTCCAGAAGGTAGTGCCCCCAACATCAAAAATCGCTCCTTCAGTATCACTGCAAATGTAGATATTCCCGAAAGCGGTGCAGAGGGCGTTCTATTGACACAAGGCGGACGCTTTTCTGGTTGGAGTTTCTTCCTTGAGGATGGCAAACCGACTTATGCCTACAATTTCGTCAATGCCGAACGCTACATTATTCAATCTACAGAAACAGTACCCACAGGTAAATCTACACTGAGATTTGATTTTGACTACGACGGTGGCACTCTTGGGACTGGTGGAACTGGCAAACTATTCATCAACGATAAACAGGTAGCCGAGGGTCGAATTGCCAAAACTGTCGCTTTTCGTTGGGCCCTTGACGAAACCTTTGATGTCGGTCGCGATACAGGTACACCTGTAGTTGAAATCTACAAAGTCCCCTTTGCATTCACAGGCAACTTACAACAAGTCACTCTTGATATCAAGTCAGAACAACCTCAAATACAACAGAACTTAGGGATTTCCAAGAAATAATCTTGTGGGGTGGGCATCTTGCCCGCCCAGTAGCCAAAGGCGCTCACATACTCCACCCCACAATAAATAATTGGATATTTTTTTAATCAAAAATCATGAGCGATATCTTTCCACTAATCGACAAGCTAGCATTTCTCACCTTCATTGTTGCCACCATGCTGGGTACTGGTTTACGTCTAACCGTACAGCAGATTTGGGAACCACTCCGCAATATTCGTTTAATCGTCTTATCTTTGGTAGCAAATTTTGTTTTGGTACCTCTTTTTGTGTATCTTCTATTGCAAATAGTGCCTCTGAGTGAACCAATCAAAGATGGTTTCATCATTATGGCAATAGCAGCAGGCCCCCCAGCTTTACCCAAACTTGCTCAAATAGTCAAAGGTAATGTAGCTTTCTCTACAGGACTGATGATGTTGCTGATGTTTGGCACAATTATATATATGCCGATCGCACTGCCCTTAGTTTTGCAAGGAGTACAAGTTAACTCTTGGGACATTGCCAAACCCTTGCTGTTCTTGATGTTAAGCCCATTAGCCATAGGGTTATTTATCAAAGCCAAGTTTGCTGCGATCGCCTCTAACTTCCAGCCGATTGTGTCGAAAATATCTAGTGCTGGATTATTTTTAGGTCTAGCAGTGAGGCTGGCTGTACATTTTTACGAAATTATCACTTTATTGCAAACAGGTGCAATCCTGGTTTGTGCGGTTTTCATTGTATTTTCCTTTTCCGTAGGTTATCTTTTGGGCGGCCCAGGTATCGATACCCAACGAGTACTAGGAGTAGGAACCGCTCAACGCAATTTTGCCGCAGCATTATTAGTGGGTACGAGCAATTTCGACGATCCCAACGTCGTGAGCATTATTATGGTGACGAGTTTACTCATGTTGGTCATAGTTCTCATCGCCGGACAAAAGTTTACAGAAATTCAAGAAGAAAAGATTCTAGAAATAGACCAGGTAAAGGTTTTGTAATAGGGACTGGGGACTAGGGAAAGTATGGGGGATAGAGGGGGGAAGTTGGAGTAAGTCTTTCCCCCGCACTCCTCCGGCTCTTGTGCCCAGTCCACAATCCCCAATACTTCCGCTCACTTTCCTACAGGACGCTACGCGTAGCTTCCCCAGAGGGGTACGACTGCGCTTAGGGTAGTCCCCAATCCCTAGTCCCTAGTCCCTAGTCCCTAGTCCCTAGTCCCCAGTCCCCAATCCCCAATCGTCCCCAGTCCCCAATCCCCAATCCCCAACTTCATCAAATCTTCAGAAAGAAAAATTTTAAGCAGTGTTCTGAAAGAGCTAAAGTTTTGTTAAGATGCAATTGCTAGCAATTTCTCAGCGAAATACACCTATCAGGGTGTGGAGAAATAAAAAGTACTAGCAGCACAAAGTTCAAAAGGTGAAGCAATGACCACCTATATTTTTTTCGATGAAGCCCTGCGGATACTGACAAATGCCTATTTGATATCAATAGTGCTGTTAATAGCAGCTTCTAGTATAGGTTTGGCGGTAATTGAGACAATAGAAAAAACAGGAGAACGCTAAAGTTTACAAACTGCAATGTAGTTCCTGCAAAAAACCATTGGGTGCAAGTGTTCGCCTTGAATGAATCCTGGGAACACTAAGATATGAAAGTCTCATAGCGTTACAGTCTTACCTGTAAATCTACCAAACACACAGGTAGCTATAGCGCTATTGGGACTCTAACCAAGGAGCTACTACAATGGGTCTATTCGACGCTGTGTTGGGCACAGAAAGCCAAACCCAAGCAGCACTCAATCCAGCGGAAGCCTTTGCAGTCATTATATTGACGGCAACAGCTTCGGACGGTTATCTTTCTGTTGAGCAAGCAAATTCTATCATTTCTGTGTTGTCTCGGATGAAACTTTTTAAAAGTTATCCTCACGAAATGATGGACAGATTGTTTGACAAAATCTTGGGCATTCTCCAGGGTGATGGCTTTAATGCTTTGTTTAATGCAGCAAAAGATTCTTTATCTCAAGATTTGCGGGAAGCAGCCTTTGCAGTCGCGACCGATTTAGTCCTAGCTGAAGGTATTGTACTTGAAGAAGAAAAAAACTTTTTAAATGATCTATATCAAGCTTTAGGGGTTTCTAGTGAGATAGCAATACAAATTGTGCAAGTAATCTTGATTAAAAATCGCGCATAGGGTGTGGAACATCACTTGTTATGCCTATTGTACCTACCTGATTAAACTGTATGAGTAGCTTATAATCAAAGCGTGGCAAGGAAGTTCAGCTTTTTTGCCACTATTTTTTGCTATTCAAAATTATTTATTGAAAGCGACGGGAAACTCCATCCCGCAAGTGACGTGGAGTTTTTTATCAAGAAGAACTTAGAAGTCAAATCGCTTTTCTATAAGGGCACATGGATAGAGTATTCTAAATTCTGACTCCTGAACTACAAGCTTATTTTTTCTCAATATATCTCTGCCACATTTGCTGATAAGCCTTCTCCATCTCACGAGTAAACTGCTTACCATTCCAAAGGGGTGCTGTTTGTCGAGATGCTTTCAGTTTCAAAGCCACCTGCTGGCGTAAAGCTTCATCTTTACCCAAGCGCACACCCCATTCTATATATTCTTCATCTGTCCAAGCGATACCTTCTGTCACACCTACATTCATCATCATGGTGTAGCTATTACGCGCTGCAAACTGTTCACCGACTCTTGTCACTAAAGGGATACCCATCCACAATGTTTCTAAGGTTGTTGTTGCCCCATTGTAAGGAAATGTATCTAATACAATATCAGCAATGGCTAAATTAGCACGATGAACTGACTCTAAATAGACTTGTGGCAAAAACCGTAACCGAGAACAATCTACACCTTCTTCTTCGGCAATTTGGTAAAAGAAGCGTTTAATTGTTTCCTCCTCAGCCAGTCCTTTAATCAAAAAGTAGCTGTTAGGTACTTGTTTGATAATTTGCATTTGCCATTTTGTCGTTTCTGGATGGCGTTTGTATCCTCTTTGGGCACTGAGATATACAACGGCATCCATAGGAATATCCAAGTCATCGCGGCGGAGAGTTGGGACACCAACTTCAAAACCATCTACTGCTATATAAGTTTGAGGTAATCGCCAAATTTTTTCTGTATAGTAATTTTGGGCATCATTTGGCAACACATAAGGATCTGCAATAAAGTAATCAATTGCAGGTATACCTGATGCATCCCACCCCAGCCAAGTAACTTGAATTGGGGCTGGTTTGAGTGCCATCACTTCACTGGTAATATCTAAAGTAATGCTATCAAGATCAATTAAAATATCAATTTCATCTTGATATATTTGGTCAGCGATTTCTAGACCATTCATACCTAATTTATGAGCATTACCTGCGTGATTGAAATACCAGTCTTGGAGAAGATCATCTACTAACTGATAATTAACAAAATAAGTATGAATATCAAATTTATCTCGGTCATGATGTTGAAATAACCAGCGAGCTAGCCAACCAACAGAATGATTCCTTAAAGCGTAAGATACATAACCAATTTTTAATTTCTTTGTATGGGGTGTTAAATATTGATTATTAATAAGTTTATGATGATAGTTTTTTTCTTGTGATTGTGCAAGAGCTTGAATATCATTATTAAAAATTTCAGCTATTTTATTATGAATAAATCGAAATTCAGAAGGAGCATCTTTAATGTGAGGTATCGCAAAGGCTGGCGTAAGCAACCGTAATATTCTTCCTTCTTCTAAAAGAATTGGTTGAGTTTCAATAAACTGTTTATATACAGTTTCTAATTCTTGGCAAGTTGTACATATCTCCTGCCAATATCCACCTGCTGACATTAAACCTCTTAACATCAGATGGAGCGCAAAAATTTTATCAGCCAAACCTTCTGATAGGGAATAACATAACTTAGCTGTCTCTATCCCTTGCGAATAATTACGAGCATCTTGATAAAAAGTTGCTAAGTGCCGCAAAATCTCTACATTATCTGGTTCTAATTTTAAATGCAATTTTAGAATAGATGCCGCTAGTAAAGGCTGTCGCAAAGTATGGCCAATTTGGATAGCAGCAGGAAGCAATATACAGAAGCATTTATGAGTGTCAGAGAAATAAGGAAGACTAGCTTCTATTAAATTTAGGTGAATTGGATGTAAGGGAGCAGCATTTAAAAATTCTTTTAAAAATTGGATTAATAATTCCGCATTAATTTCTGTATTTTCTTTGTAATTTAAGCTTTCAATTAATCCCCACTCATTCAAATTCTCAATTTCTTCAAATTTTTCTAATTTGATAGAAAGTAGAAGAATTTGAAGCAAATTATTGAGATTACTAGGATTAATTTCTCGTATATGTTGGCGAATTAACCAAGCTACAGAATATTCTGCCAGTGTTTCACGCCTTTCAGCTTCTATTTGTAAAACTTGAAGTAATTCATTTGTCCAAATTGCTAACTGTTCCTCATCTGCCTCTGTCATTGGCAGCATCCAAGTCATTTGAGCTTCTGCTTCTTGCCCTTGTAATAGCAATAGTAACCCTAAATGCCAATAATAAGAAATAGTATTGGGTTCTATTTCTATTGCTCGCTCATATAACTGTGTCGCTTGCAGATATTTTTCTTGGAGAAAGTACTCTTTAGCCTGATTTTGCCAATTATATATATTAGTAATCATTGTGATTTTCTTAGAAAAAAGTATGAGCAATATCATTGTGCATAAATCACAAAATTGAAATCAAGTGGATAGAAGAATCTACCCACTTGAAAAAAGACGTGATTTAGCTGAATAAAAGTCGTTTTGACAACTTAAGATTTGATATCAAGTATTCTAGGTGAGTAATTTTTATCTACTAACTCACTTATCTACTTAGATAAGCTAACGTAGCTAGCGGGACAAGTTGGCGAGCCATTAGCGTTAGTTGTAAAATCAGCGCTTGCTGTACCATCTGCACCACCGTTAACTCTAGCTTGTGAAGCTTCGCATAAAATAGCTATGGTAGTAGCTTCACTGGTAGCAGCTTGTGTTGCTACACCCACACCACCAATATAAGTTTTTAGAGGTGCAGTACCAAGTACTGTTTGTGCTTGGTTGGTTACTTGACTAGCATTACCAGTAATGACGTACTTGTAATTTGATGTTTGTGTTGCAATACCAAGACCTAAGTTACCAAAGCTAGCTCCACTAGTTGCAAATGTGTTCTGTTCTAAGTAATAAGCTTGTTGGGCGCGGTTCATGGAACCTGTATAAGTTTTAGCTTCAGACTGCTTGGCTTTGTTAGCTTGGTTCAAGAAAGAAGGTAGAGCGATCGCAGACAAAATACCGATGATGATAATTACTACTAATAATTCAATAAGTGTGAAACCTTCGTTTTCCTTCTTTTTGTCGAGGATGTGTTGGATAAACTTTGCTTTCAATTCGGTTTTCATAAGTGTTTTCCCTGGTGTAGGAAGTGGTTGTGTGTTCTAGATGTAACTTACCCACTTGCGATCGCTTTCCTATCACCTTCAGAAAAAAAGTTTGGTTAAATGTTTCAGGAGTGCTGTTAGCGGTAGTGGGGCGATGAGCCAGTGCGACTATTACTTTTTACTCAGCACCCCTTACTCAGCACTGTTTCGGTGAGCGTGTCCCCATTCTGCATCAGCAATGGAGCTTGGTTTAGTCAACACGTCAGGCGATCGCAGGTTTCTTGTTTCCAAGTCGTCCTCTTCTATATACGGTAAGATAAACCCTGCGCCTGAAGTAGAGATTTTGTCATTGCAAAATCTCTACATTTACAGCTATTTACCTGAAAATAGCTGTAATATCTAAAAATTGGCGCTTAAACCCACACGGAAAGTAAATCCAGGGCTATATATGCGATTAACTCGCTCATATTGCTCACCCAGTAGATTTTCTAAGTAAACTGTCAATCCTAAATTGCTAGTTAGAGGTATACGCCCGCTCAAATCTAAATTCACGAAAGACGGTGCAAAATCTGTAGGCTTGTCACTGGGGTTAGCGAAGATGGATCTACGAGCGCCACTATTGTAGGTAACATACAAATTAGCCTGCCAACCGGAATTTTGATAACCCACGCCAGTTTGCAGTACAGAGTAGGGAATCAAACCTAACTGCAAACCTGCCTCTGTTCCTGTTTTGATTTGAGCATCTGTATAGGTATAGTTGAGGAAAGTTGACCAGCTATTGGCAATTTTTAATTGCAATGCAGCCTCTAAACCATTGGTATCTACTAGTCCAATGTTTGCCCATTTTCCGGCGATGACTCCCAAGCGATCGCCTATACTACTACCAAAGTAAGTAAACTGTCCAATCAGATTTTGAGCAAAATTAACATCCACTCCCGCAGTCCAAGTAGAACCCGTTTCCGGTCTTAAATCAGGATTGGGTTCCCAACCATGAACTGTATCATAAACATACAACTGATCTAACCCAGGATTGCGTTGTCCTCCTGCCCAACTTCCACGCACTGCTACTATTGGTGTGACGGCATAACGTAACCCTACACTTGGGTTAAGATAATTTCCAAATTGGCTGTCAAAGCTTTGTCTTAAGCCTAAATCTATCAAAAAATTATCGCTAATATTCCAAGTATTGACAGCGAATAAAGCTGTATTGAACAAACTCCGATCTTCAGTTTCATTTTTGGCAATACTACTAGGATTTGTACTCAAAACATCACCGATTAAGTCGGTGTTTTTCAAATCTAATCCCCAACGCAATTTATTATTGGCAGTAATTTTCCACTCATGATCTACCCTAGCTGTGAGTTGTTGTGTATCTAAAGCTCCTGTACGGTAAAATGCTCCTGTAGGGCCATAAGTGCTGAAATAATCTTGGTTATAACCAATTGAGGTTGTTAGATTAGAGCTTTCGCCATTACCTAGTCGAGTTTTCCAAGATAAGCCAACATTTAAACCATCGTGGTCTAATCTATCTGTTTGGAGAGGAAAGCCAAAATAAATTAAGCCGCGACGACTGCTGAGTTTAGTAACATCTAAATTCAATGAATTTTTCTGATCTAAATCTAGTCCAATGCTACCAAAATAAGTACTTGTCGCTGTGTCTGCATTTGATAAAAACCCCTGACTATCACGATTAGCTGCACCTACAGGGACGCGATAACGGTTATCTGTAAAGAATCTTTCAAAGCTAAAGTTGTACTTAACTTTATCAGATGAACCACCATAAGTCACTTGTTGATTATTTAAACTCAATGAGCCAAATTCTGCACTTCCACTCAATTTAGGTTTGCCATAACCTTCTTTGGTGATAATATTCACAACTCCTCCAAAGGCTGAAGAACCATATAAAGCGGAGGCTGTACCGCTATATAATTCCACTCGTTCAATTGCCTCTACAGGAATACTATTTAAATCAGTGCCACCATGATAAGTGTTGACATTGTTGTTAATTGGTCTGCCATTAATCAAAAATACAGATTGATTAATTGAGGCTCCTCGATAGTATGTACCTGTGTGAATATCTGCACCATGACCGACATCATTGATTGCAAAACCAGGCATTCTTTTCAAAATATCGGCTAAACTTGCAGCACCCTGCTTTTTAATTTCTTCTCGATCAATTACGTAAGTTGGAGTAGATTGAGGTAGATTATCTGGTTCTGCGATCGCTTCTATCGAAATGTCTGCATCATCGCTGGGAGTTTGCTCTGTTTCTGGCTGAGTTTCTTCTGGATTAACTTGAATCGGTATAGATTGTTGAGATAATAATTCGGCATTAGTGGCGGGTAACTCAATTTCACTCAAACTTGGAATATCTGAAATGACTTCGGTCGATTTATGATTATTTCTCTGCTCAATTTCACTCTCAGCAGCATAACTAGGAAACGCTATCAGTAAACTTGGTAAAGCAACTGTTAGCAACAAAAAATCCTTTTTCACGTTCTCTTTCACACCAAGTAAAAACAGTTACCACGTAGCATTGTGGCTGTAATAGTAAAATCGTGTCAAAAGACACGCTGTCATATTTCTAGGGTTCAGATGAAACTGTTAGTCAATTCGTAATTTATGATGCCGTATTTTTTGATCTAAACGACAAAAAACGATATTGTCAGAAATTGCGGGTTGAAATTTGCCCAATGCCTTCAGGAGTGCTGAGTAAACTGTTACGTATACAACTTGCATTATCAGGGCGCTCATGTTGCCCACCCCACAAAATTATTGGAAAATCTCATTCTTTACTCAGCATTCAGAACCGGCTCAACGCCCCGCTAACGGAACTTGGAACTGTTTGTTTTGCCCAATGCCCAATACCCAATGCCCTATGAATAACTACTTTCGCTCCAATGTTGATGCAATGGCTAGCTACGTTCCCGGTGAGCAGCCTCAACGCGGTAAACAGATTATTAAACTTAACAGCAATGAAAACCCTTATCCTCCTTCTCCTGCCGCATTAGCTGTGCTACAGAATATCGATGGTGAGTGGTTACGGCGGTATCCAGAACCTTTCGGTGGAGAGTTCCGGCAAGCTGCAAGTAAAGTTTTAGAAGTTCCTAGTGATTGGATTATCGTCGGAAATGGTAGTGATGAATTATTGAGCGTAATCATTAGAGCCTGTGTAGAACCTGGGAAGAAGGTTGTTTACCCGATGCCAACTTACGTGCTGTATCGCACGTTGGCAGAAATGCAAGCGGCGGAAATTATTGAAATTTCCTACAGCGAGGACTACAGCTTACCTTTAGAAGAACTGGTTGCCGCCAATGGTTCTGTGACATTTATTGCCTCGCCCAATAGTCCATCAGGGCATGTGGTGGCAACAGATGACTTGCGAAAATTAGCCAGCCAGTTATCTGGGGTTTTGGTGATTGATGAAGCTTATGTAGATTTTACCGAAGAAAATGCCTTGGCTTTGGTAAAGGAATACGAAAACGTCATCGTGATTCGGACACTTTCTAAGGGGTACTCATTGGCAGGATTACGCCTGGGTTTTGGGGTGGCGAATCCCCAATTGTTGCAGGGATTGTTTAAGGTGAAAGATAGCTATAACATTGATGCGATCGCTTGTGCAATTGGTACAGCTGCTATTACCGATCAAGCTTATAAAAATGCTTGTGTAGCAAAGATTAAGGCATCACGGGTTAAGTTAGCAACAGATTTGAAGCAATTAGGTTTTCATATTTGGGATTCCCAAACTAACTTTTTGTTGGTACAGCCAAGAGAAGGAAATGCAGAATATCTTTATCAAAAACTGAAGGAAGGGGGAATTTTAATCCGCTACTTTAAGCAACCTGGACTAGATGATAAATTACGTATTACTGTTGGCACTGATGAACAAAATCAGGCTCTTGTGGAGGTACTAATTGATTTATTAGACATCTCCAGAAATTAAAGATGTGTTAATAAAACATATCGAATAAGAAAACCGCAAATACACCCATAAAAATGCCTCTTTTTCTGTGTATATATGGGTGTATTTGCGGCAATAATAACCTAAATCTTAATGCACTAAAGCGATCGCTCTCTTCGTCAACGCTTCAGCAGTTAATCCATTAAAGGCCATCAACTCACCAGCACTGGCTGTAGTTTCCCCACGCTTCCAAGCAAAAGTGTCGCGCTTCGCCGTACTCCGCAACAGAATTGGTTCCAGCATCCCCGCAGCGCCACCAGTAACAGCAATTAACGCATCACCATCAAATAATTCGGCAAATTTGGCATCATCCAAGAAACCGCCTTCGGGTTCAGAACAAGTATCCCAAGCAGTATCATGGCTACGGTACAATTGCCGAGGATTGATGACAGTAACTATCTTCACGCCAATACCTTCAGTTTCTAAAAAAGCAGCAGCTTCAAATACTGGTATTAATGTTAAATCACCAATTACAGCAAATACAACTTGTTTATCACCAGCGACTTCATGTAATAGCACAGCACCATCGCGCAACCCTTGACGAGTTTGTTCTAAAGTAGTGCGAATTGGTAATGGCGTTTTACTTGCAGTTATCACAATTCCCTTATTCTTAGTTTTCAACGCCCAATCATAACAAGCTTGAATACTATTAGCATCAGGCGGAAATAATGGAAAAATATTTCCATTTCGCATCAACGAAGCAAAGTAAGCTTCAATTTCTGGACGTTGGTGAGTCCAACCGTTGCGCCCTTGCTCTAATGCACCTGCTGTGAATAAAGTAATAGTCGAAGGAGTTTGACGGCGCAATTCTGCCATTGATTGGGTTACAGTTTGCCAAATTGGTAATCCGTTGATGGCAAAAGATTCGTAAGAACACCACAAAGTTCTCGCACCCATTAACGCTAAACCGGCAGCTAAACCGGCACAAGCATCTTCACTCAATGGTTCATAAACTTGTCCATTTGGTGCTTGGAAATATAAGTCGTCGGTTGTGGGGTGGATAATCTTTAATGCTTGGTTGATGTTGGCAATTCCTGATGCTTCATTCCCATCGGCGTTGGTGACAAGGAAATTTCGATCTTTATTTCCTACGATTCCTACCAATCGTCCCATCGCGGTTGTGGAAACTTTGGGTTCACCACCAACTGCATATTCTTCTAAAGGTAATTCGCCTAAATCTGGTAATGGGAATTCAAACTCTGTCACCACCGTTTTGGCTGCTGGGCCACCACCTGCACGTTCGGCATTTGTTCTGACTAATTGCCAAGCTTCCGCAGACAAAGCACGGGTTTGCAATGCACTGATAATATGTGGCGCATCCAACGTGTCTTTAGGATAGAGGTTGTGAGATTTTGCACCCCGCGCGTGGACTCCTGCACCTTTGAGTTGTTTAATAATGAAGACGGTAAGTTTACCGCCCAATGCAAAACGCGCTGCTTTATCTACACCCGAAAGTACGGCTTCAGTGAATGCTAGGCGTTTCTCAAAGGAAAAGGCAGTACTATCAACGTAATCCCCTGGTTGGTTTTTATCGTCGAAATCTTTGGCATCCACTAACACCACTTCATCAAAACCGTTACCTTGCCAATATGCTTGCATCTGTTCATTGGTTTTTAGAGAAACCATGCTGTGATGTTCTTGGCTGTAACCGTTCCACACTAATATCGGTAAGAAGTTGGTGACAGCAGGATAAGCTGTATGGAAATGCGCGATCGCACTTACAATATAAGGCTCACCCAATCCACCATCCCCAACTGTAAAGGGGAACAACTTATCTTTGTGCAACAGTGCAGCCGCCATTGCAAAGTGTTGCCCTTGTCCCAAAGGCCCAGCAGGTGCGAGAATACCGGGAATGTAACCAGAAAGATGTCCTAAAAGTCCGTGCTTTTCTCGGAAGCGATCGCGCAATTGTTGAACTGTAAATATTCCCATGTCCTCTAGCGAACGATCCAAGAACATGGCACTATAAAATCCAGGGGCGTGGTGTCCGACTTCAGTAATAATGTTCTTGTATCCCAGCATGACAAGAGATGCGTAAGCTTCTGCTTGGCTGGCAAATCCGCCGGGATGCCCAGAAGCTTTACTACCAGTAACTTGTAAAGTCAGGTAGCGTAAGGCATCGGCAGCCAGTAAAGTTTGATATACTGCATTTGGTTCTGTGGGAGATGCGATCGCTATTTTGCCCGACTCAATAGCAGCTGTAGCACCATAAGTTTCAAAATCTGGTAACGCTTCACCAAAATATTGAATCCCTTCAGAAAAATTGGGAAGCGCTGAAGATGCCTTTGCGGAGATTGCAGTCATGCTGAGTACCTTTTGACGAGGAGGTGAAACTGTAGATGCTCGTTGAATTTAACCAAAATTTTACATCTTCGAGGTTGTAACAGTTTATTGCTTTTTTGCAACGTTAGAATAAGTACTTTAAATGGTTACGCAAGCAAAATTTAAATTAGTTGAAGTAGGAAAAAAATTTATGAAATTCCCAAATGGCCCACAAACTCCAGCAGTTGTGCAGATGCTACGCTGGATTGCTAATCCGATGTCATTTATGGAGGCTTGTGCTAAAAGCTATGGCGAGATTTTTACTCTCAGATTAGACAAAAATCTTCCTCCTTTGGTGATTGTCAGCAACCCCCAAGCGCAACAGCAAATTTTAACAAATGATACCAAGGAATTAGAAGTACCTGGCGATCTGAATGATATTTTTGAACCTTTGCTGGGAAAGCATTCTGTGATTACCATCAGCGGCGCAGAACACCAGCGTCAACGTCAGTTGTTAATGCCTCCCTTTCATGGTGAAAGAATGCGGAACTATAGCGAGGTGATTACCGATGTCACCAAGCAAGTTATCAGCCAATACCAAATAGGTAAACCCTTTAATATTCGGTCTGTAACTCAAGCTATTACCCTGCGGGTGATTATGCAGGCTGTATTTGGTCTATATGAAGGGCCTCGCGCCGAAAAACTACAGCATTTTTTGGGCGAGCTTTTAGAAAAAGCCAGTTCTCGCTTAAGTGTGGCTTTGCTTTATTTTCCAGCCTTCCAAAGGGATTTTGGCCCGATTAACTTCTGGGGAAACCAGATGCGCCTTCAGCAAGAAGCTGACGAACTCATCTACCTCGAAATTCGGGAACGTCGAGAACAACCAGATTCATCACGGACAGATATTCTTAGCTTACTCATAGCTGCTAGGGATGAAGCCGATCAACCTATGACTGATGAAGAGTTGCGCGATGAATTGATGACTTTGTTAGTCGCCGGTCACGAAACCACAGCAACAGCCTTAGCATGGGCGTTATACCAGGGTTAGCGCATCTCAAAGCCTATTGACAAGCGGACTTGCCTGATCAGCAATAAGGTTTGAAACAAAATGGCGCTATCAGAGCTAGGGTAAGA
>NZ_JBALFY010000042.1:0-1220 GCF_036916655.1 Nostoc sp. | reverse complement strand
ATTAAGAGCAATGCGACGTAGCAAAGAAAAATTCTGTGGACTGTGCAGAGAACGAATTCGACATTCATCCTCATTGAAAGTGACATCTAATGTCCAATGAACAGAATTTTCTATTCCCCAATGCTGTCGAATGGCGCTACCAATCTTGTGAGCATTGCTGGCGAGACTGGTGATATAAAATTGCACCTCATGGGTAATCTGATTCCAATGCTGAATAGAACGCACTACCATAACTACTGTTGTCAGTCCTGCCCACAAATCTTGTTCATGAAGTGCAGGAAGTTGTGACACTGGTACGGTGTAAACCTGACGATTTTCGATGCGGTGATGTCCTTTTTCTACTCGTTGACTCATACTTACATCAACACCTTTAAATCCTTGTGCGAGGTTAGTCTCAAACCAATTATTCACTTGTTGGTGCAGTGTTGGATGATTATCTTTGAGGCTCAAAACGTAATCAGAATTAGCCGCGATAATTTTTTGGGCAATCGATTTTTGTGTTCCCATTGCATCGATAGTAATGATGCAGCCAGATATGTCTAGCATTTCTAACAGTGCGGGAATCGCGGTGATTTCATTAGATTTGTCACTGACCTTTGTTTGTCCCAAGACTAAACGATGTTCACTCGACCAGGCACTGACTGTGTGTAAGGCTTTTAACTGAGATTCCCGGTCATATGAGCCTCTATGAGTTTTGCCGTCTATAGCTACTACTTCTACTCCCAATTTCTCAATTAGTGATTGTACCCACTCCCGAAAACATTGCTCAAATTCTTTTGGGTTAATTCTTTCAAACACCCTCCTAAAAGTATCAGGGCTGGGTATTCCGAATGGTAGTTGCAAAAACGTTTTCAACCACTCCTGTTTACTGATTCCATACTCTTCAATATCTTCCCAACCTTCCGCTCCTGCTATGACTGCCAAAATCGCTATGGTGAGGATATCTGTGAGTAAATGATATCTTGTCCTTTCTACTCTGGGGTCTTTTATTTCTGTGAAGTATTCCTGAAATTTATTGGTAATCTCAAAGCTATCTATGAAGGGTGTAAAAGATGCTTTGGTTTTACTTTTCTTGTTCTCAAATCCTGCTGGCATTACTCGAACCTTGGGGCTAGATGGATTAAATCTTACCCTAGCCTGGATAGTGCCACTTTGTTTCTAACTTGATTGCTGATCAGGTAAATCCGCTTGTCAATAGGGTTTGAGACGCGCTAACCCTG
>NZ_JBALFY010000041.1:0-43372 GCF_036916655.1 Nostoc sp. | reverse complement strand
TATAATACTTGCTTGAAGAAAATGATAGCCTCTTACTATTTCAATGTCCCAAAATTTAAAATAAAACAACCCCAAATTATACCACAAAATATTTACGCAAGAGTTCTAACCAAAGTCTTGTGCGGGGATGTCCGCCTAACTTAGCCGGTGGAATTAGAGGAGCAAGGATTTCCCACTCCATATCATTTAAGTCCGTCGGATAAGACTTTCGTGTCATGAGCAAGTATGTAAATACACTACATAGAAAGTATCCTATTGTTGTAAGAACTCTTTTGTATTCCCCTTTAGATTTACTTTATAAATAGCCTCTAACTTCTTTATCTCAAGCAAGTAAAGTTACTCAGTTTCAGTAGACCGAAAAGTTTTGCGATGCCTTCTCTACGAGACGCACTCGCGTTCGGCGGGCGTAGCCATCGCCAAAGAATAGTAGCCTGTGATACACTTTTTTAGTTATCTGATCGTTTTTGATAATCCTCGTAAATTGGCAGAGGTATTAGTAGCAAGCTTATTCTCGGCGGTTTTGATAATCTTCAGAAGACTTTGGATCTAACTCCCAGCGATCGCCATCACGTTGCTCTAAAATATCGTTGGTATGGAGAAACTCAGAGTCATCCATTTCTAGCCCCACTGCTGTTTCTAGCTCCTCAGTGACGTTTTGATCGGGAGTGGCAGTACTACCACCAACAGCCTCATCCCCAACGGCATCTGCATCTTGCCAATAAGCATCAACATCCCCACCAGTGAGTTCAGGACTAGTTTCTGTATATTCGTCTCTTTCTGCTTTGATTGAGCGCCCGCCAATATTGTATCCCGGCAAGTCTTTCACGCCAGTTCCGTAAGATTCGGTAATTTCTTGTGGCAAATCTTCGGTTTTAATTTTGTCAGGATGATTTTTTTCTGCCATGATAATACCTCTTTTGTGCATTCTTACAATAACGTTTTCCTGTCACTATTTTGTCTAACTAGAGATGTATAGCTGACAAAATAATCTATCCCCTAGGAACGAAGCTAAACTAGCGATCGCCTCATAAGATTGTATATGTAAATTCATGGTCAAGCAACTTGTAGTTGAAATTTTTAGTTATGAGTTAAGAATTATAAAACTGAAATTATTCAGTTGCTAAATTCTCGCTCATAACTATTTTTTGAAATTGCCTACCTAAATGCTAAACAACAAAATATTCAATACTAGAAATAAATAGGTAATACCATCAATGACTGACAATAATAATCATTCCGGCAAGAAAAAAGTTGCAATCCTCATTGAACAGGCGGTAGAGGATGCAGAATTTACAGTTCCTTATAATGGACTAAAACAAGCAGGAATCGAGGTCGTAGTGCTTGGTTCCCGCATGAATGAAAAATATAAGGGTAAACGCGGCAAACTTAGTGTTCAAGCTGATGGTACTACAACGGAAGCGATCGCAGCCGAATATGATGCCGTAGTGATTCCGGGCGGTATGGCTCCCGATAAAATGCGACGGAACCCGAATACAGTAAGATTCGTACAAGAGGCGATACAGCAAGGAAAGTTGGTCGCTGCGGTTTGCCACGGCCCACAAGTTTTGATTGAAAGCGACTTGCTCAAAGGTAAAAAAGTCACTGGGTTTATTGCTATTGCCAAAGACATTATTAACGCTGGTGCAAATTATTTAGATCAGCCTTTGGTCGTTGACGGTAATTTAATTACATCTCGTGAACCTGGAGATTTAGCAATTTTCACCACCGCTATTTTGAGCCGTTTAGGCTATGGTGGTAAAGATGCTGCATTGCCAAATGAAGAAGACACAAGTGCTGAATGGTGGAAACTCGCTGATGCTTGGGGTGGCTCAACTAAAGGTGATATTGGCAGAGGTTTAAATACCGCCCTTACTGGTGAACGTTATTCACTAGAAGCACTGAATAAGTACTTGGAAAAGGAATCAGATAACGAAGTAAAATTACTCTTTCAAGAGATAATTGCTCATAAACAACGCCACATTGAAAAACTGGAAACCTATCTTCAGTATCTAGGTGAGAAACCCTCTTTAGGGTCAAATATTGCTAATCAGTATGCCAAGGTGAAAACTGCTTTAACAGGAAGTGATGACATCTATCAATTACGTTCCGCTTTGGGGGATGTGCAAACGGGTATTGGCGATATTGGTAATTTGTCGGCGATGTTCACCGACCCAGCTGCAACTGCTATTTTCAAAGAAATTTATCAGGATTTATTGAAATCCGAAAAGCGATTAGTAGAGTTGTATCGGGCGCGGATAAGCGCTCAGATTCAGCCTCCTAAGCCGACTACAGGGGCAGCTATCTCAGCCTAACAAATTGTAGAGGTGAAATTGCGGTTCGTGATCCAGTGAAGTTAGTGGTGTTCAGATCCCCGACTTCTTCAAGAAGTCGGGGATCTAGCAGCCCCGCATTAATAGGACACTTTAGAAGGTGAAGGTAGTTCTCAGCGTACCAATGATTGCATCATCGTTAGCACTGTTTTGACCAGGAGAAGTTAACCAGATAACACCAGGCGTAATTGAGATGTTATCTGACACGCGATACTTGTAGAAGCCTTCAAAGTGATAAGGTATATCATTACCAGTACCAGCAAAACCTGGTCGGTTAAAAGAATAGGGTTCTGCACCTGCAAACAGGCCCAATACGTTACCTTTTTTACCGAAGTCAGGTAAGGCTACCCCAAGACCGTAGCTCCAAGCTTCATAATCATCATTAGCACCAACGCCTCTGACATCGTGGTAAGAAACGAAGCCACTAATTGACAGTTTGTCGCTAGGTCTGAAGGCTGCTTCTATACCATAAGAATTACTGGAAGATGCGTTTAGGAGGGTGTTAGCTTGATTAGTACCTACAACGCGGGCAGTACTACCCAAACCACCACCTAAATCGAATAAATTACCACCTCCAGCACCATTATACCCGTGAACGTAGGTAGCAGCGATCGCCAAGCGATCGCCAATACTAAAGTTCAACTGTCCAAGAGCTGCATAGTTGCCTTCAAACAAACCTTGATTTGCACCAGGATTATTAGCATTTGACGCCAAGTAGCCTATAGTCAGTGAACTTGGTTTAAAAAAGCTGCCACCCTTACCAAAGGGTAAAGTTAGTGCTGCACCAGCACCACCACCAATACGATAGATGGGACTTTCAGAAGCAAAGGTAGACAAAGCCCCATTACCGCCATCATAGTCCTCAAAGTAAGGGTTGTTAGTGGCTACATAATCGCTATGAATACCTCCGGTGGCTGCCAAGTAAACTTGGGCTGGGCCGATGGGTACGTAATACGCCAGCCAGTCTATATTGACACTGTTATTGTTGCTTCCACCGTTGAGTTGAAATGTTTGTGTACCTTCAGCAGTATTGATAGCACCGCCACCATTCCCTACTTGATTAAAGGCTAGTGCATTACCAGCGGCAAGACGGGTGTGTAAAACGTCTTTACCCGTGAAGCTGGTTTGCAAGTCTAAACGTACCCTATCCTGAAAGACAGTATTATTAGCATTGCCGGTATTACCGCCAAATATATCAGTCACGGCAAAAACAGCTTCACCTACCAATTTTGTGGTAGTAGAAAACTGATGTGCCTCCAGTTGGGCAGTCCGTGTTTCTAGAGAATCTACTCGACCACGCAGAGTTGCTAATTCTGCCGAGAATTCCTCTTGCAAACGCTGGAGAGTAGCCAAATCCTGTTTTGTCACCAAGTCAGCGGTGGCTGTGGCAATCAGTTCATTAACCCGATCTAAACAAGCATTCAAACCTGCGGCAAACTCATAACGAGTCAGTGCCCGATTGCCACGATAAGTAGAGTTTGGGTATCCGGCTATACAACCGTATCGTTCAACTAAGGATTGTAAAGCTTGGAATGCCCAGTCAGTCGGCTGTACATCAGAAAACTGAGAAACTGATGTAACTTGAGACAGTGAATTCTGGTTTTTGCCTTCGGTGGTGTAGCGATTAACTTCTTCTAAAACTTTATTATCATCAGTCTTTTGGGCAAACAACTGCTGATTAACTTTTGGTTGCTCTGTTTGAATGAATATTGGAGTACCAGAAGCTATTGGTGCTTCTGTTTGAGCTGCTTTTGCCTTTGTATCTTCAGAAGAACTTGCTACTGAAGTAGCTATAGCTCTAGCGGAAACCAATACCGTTACTCCCAAAACTACTGGACTTAGTACCAGAGTTTTCCACAATAGATGAGACATTTTATATTTTCCTTTCCCAAAAAATAACCGAAATCAGTTGGTTCAAGAAAAAGAGAATAAGCGATTATTCTACTTGTTTAGAAATCTTATCAGATTGCTGTTACCTCAGCTATATCTAATCAAATTTTCCCTGATGAAGAATCGTAAAGTATTGCACATGGCTTGTTGATCTCAGGTTGAGTTTATCGGGGATTTTTGCTCGATTTTGTGCAATTTTATAGACTTTAGCTTCTTGTTAAAAACAGGATTTTATGATAAACACTACCCAGGAGTCAGAATTTATCAGAAATATACAATAATTAGTATATTGATTCATCAAACATTCTTCTTATTCTTTAACTATTTTGACTCCTGAATTCTGACTCCTGAATTCTTATTTTTTCAAGCAGTTAATTTTTCATAAATATCAGAGGTTCCATACATTGTCAAAACCATAGCGTCGATTAAAGCTTTGGCTTTTAGCAGCGTTTCCTGAAACTCCATCTCCGCCTCAGAAAGGGCTATAATTCCGCCACCGATACCAATTGAGGTTTGATCGGGAGTCAAAACAGCAGTCCGAATCACAATATTCAAATCGGCTGAACCATTTAAGCCTAAAAAGCCGATCGCACCTGAATACACGCCTCGCGCCTCTTGTTCTAAGCGATCGATAATTTGCATGGTGCGGATTTTGGGCGCACCAGTCATCGATCCTCCGGGAAATGCAGCCTGTATGCAATCCACCGCTTGTAAATCTGAACGTAACCGCCCGCGTACCGTTGTCACTAACTGATGTACTGTTGGGTATGTTTCCACATCCATTAATTTTGGTACGTGAATGCTACCAATTTTACAGACTCGCCCCAAATCATTGCGTAACAGATCCACAATCATCAGATTTTCAGCCCGATCTTTTTCGCTGTTGCGTAGCTTCTCACGGAGGACAAAATCGGCTTCAGGGGTTTCTCCACGTGGTAGGGTTCCCTTGATGGGCTTAGTTTCTACCCAACCTTGGCGATCGATGTGTAGAAACCGTTCTGGAGATGAACAGGCGATCGCTACGCTGGCCGCAGGCATCGCAATTTCACCAAAGCGTAAAAATGCAGAATAAGGAGCCGGATTGATTTTACGTAATGTGCGATAGAACGTCAATGGATCGGGAGTTGCATCGGTGTAAAGCTGATTAGTCAGGCAAACTTGATAGGTTTCACCTTCGTGAATTTCGCCCAAGCATTGGCGAATATCTTGGATATAATTTTCATAACTGCGACTCAAACGGAACTTAAGTGGCTGACAATTTTCTTGGGGTACAAGGGGAGAAAGAGGATTTAAAGTTGTGAGTTGTTGTTGGATAGTATCAAACCAAGTTTCTACCTGTTCTGTTTGTCCTTTTTTAATTAATTGCAGCAAATAAATACACTGTTCTTGATGATCGATAGCAATCATGCGATCGGCAAGTAAGAAAATTGCATCGGGTAATGGTGAAGAATGCACCAATGAAGATCCACATTCAGCCTTAAGTTCATAGCCAAAATAGCCAACAAATCCACAGTTGAAATCAAAAGGTAACTCATCAGATTGACAAAATCGGCAGTTTATTTCTCGCTTCAAATACTCAAAAATACTTTCGGTGCGACGAGTCACTGTATCTGACTGGGTGATGATGATATCTTGCGTTTGGGTATGGTATCGCACCAATAAACTGTTTACCCCACTTCCATCACCCATAAACGAGAAGCGAGATAGACCAAGTTCCACACGGCTGCTATCTAGCCAAAAAGCGTTCGGTGCATTCTCAAATAACTGTATAAATATTTGTTCTGTATTTGGGCAGATATCTAACTTGCGCGTATATAATTCAAATTTATCTTCCTGTTTTTGGTATGGTTTATCCATAACAGGAGTAACAGATTCATATCCAATCCAATACTGTTTTTCTAGAGTTGTTGACGATTTTTTGGGAAATTGCAGCGTTATATCCCGAAAGTTTGCTAGTAATCTTTGCCCATATTCTGTACAAATAGACTCTGGGTGAAACTGCACACCCCAAAAAGGTAAATGCCGATGACGCAATCCCATCACCAATCCTTCTTCAGTCCAAGCAATTTTTTCTAAACACTCAGGTAGTTCATCAGCAACTAACAACGAGTGATAACGCACCACAGAAAACTGATTAGGAATGCCTTGAAATAATTTTGAATTATTATGATAAATTTTACTGAGTCTACCGTGTCTAACTTCCGGTGCATGAATCACTCTTGCACCATGTAGGTAGCCAAGTCCTTGATGTCCTAGACAAACTCCCAATAAGGGCACATCTACATTCTCAATTATTTGCCGACAGACTCCAAAATCTTCTGATCTCTCTGGACGACCGGGGCCAGGTGAAATCACAATGTTGTCAAATGCAATTTCTTTCAATTCATCCCAGTTAAGCTGATCGTTATAAATTACTAGAGGTAGTTCCCCATTTACTTCGGCAATCATCTGGTAAAGATTAAAGGTATAAGAGTCATAGTTATCAATAATTAAGGTTTGCATATATAGTCAATTAGCTAGCACATATAGCAATCCTAAATCATTCGTGAAAAATTAGATCCCCGACTTCTTGAAGAAGTCGGGGATCTGGATTAAGTTCTATAGGCACATCTTCAAAAAGAAAGGGTTTAAGAAAGTTTTCCCGTATGAATAATGGTTTGTTTGCCAAACGTCATATTTATACGAGAATTTCGCTTGATTTTGTGCCATTTCTAGATTTTACCTTCTTGTTTTTAACCCTGATTTGTGGTAGGTCTTTTTTATCTTTGTAAAAGTAACAGATTTCCACTAGAGTTGGCCATATTTCTAGAGAACCGTGAAATTGGCTAATGACATCATCAATAATTCTAGAAACGTTTTGCTGGAAAAAGTCTGGTTCAAATCCATAAAATACTCTTGATAAATTCTCAGCAAATAATTGAAGGGATAGCTTACGTTCTTCATTCTGGGCAGACATTGAGGCTTTGATTACCTGTCTGTGGATAGCAGCGATTTTTTCCAGAATTTCCTCAGAGTCTTGCAATGTTACCTCGCCAGAGTAATCGAACTTGATTCCCAAGTCATCAAGATGATAAACACTACTTTTAATCTTCCTTTTAAGGAGGCTACATATTTCCTCGTTAAAGAGTTCACTAGCGAGAGGATTACGCATATAGTTATTTCTAATATGGTTTTGGACAGCATCAACGTGTGCAGCCACAATCCCCTCTTGCTGTATCCAAATTCTGTAGATATAATCTTCAAATCTGAGTCTAGTTGGAAAAAATGGTGGTAAACCTAGCTGATTATCATATCCAGCGACTCCACAATCCATTCTCCAGTTTTTGTTAGTAATAACAGGTCGAAAATTAGTAAGAATATAAAAATCATTTAGGTCATTTGGACTAATTTGGTTCTCATCATTGAGATACATGTGAATAAAATCAAGTGTATCGATATCATTAGTTCCTGTGCGAAAGGTCTGGGCAATTTTGACGATGGCATTATTTAATACTCTCCCTGGTTGTAATAAGAGGCTGTTCTCTCGAAAGTAACCCTTAGTTGTGTTAGTTTCTAAATCCATTGCTGTATCAAGAACCAATTCTCCAGCCTCGAAGTTTTCTGGTACATGACTGGCTTTTTGACCAAGAACATCACCAAAAGCCGTGAGTAAGTCAAAAGATTTATGGACGTAGCCACCTTGTTGATTAGACTTGATTAATTTCCCTCGACATATTTCATCACCTGATAAAGATTCTGGGCTAGTTTCAATTAAGGCATCTGGTCGCATATCGTCATCGGCACTAACCATTAAATGGCCAAGGGTATACATCAGCGTGAAGTTGCGATTTCCTCCATAACTAGGTCGGAACAGGTTTTTGACTAGTGATTCTAGCTTGCGATCGCGCAGTCTTTCGTTTAAAAATGTAATAAATTGCTCTTTCTCTTGGGGCCCTACATAAAACACGTCATTGACTGTCTTAGTCTGTTCTAAAAGTGGGTAATATTTCTCATGGTTGGCAATGCTGGAATCATCGAAAACGATAATTTTTACAGCATGACCATTTGCCCGGAAATTCTCATCATACTTTTCGATAGTCTCTGCTACATCTCTCAGTCGATGAGTCGGAATAACAAATACCGTTTCTTTCTGTTTCATAAAATTTGTTCAGGTTTCTCAAGTAAATTTTTAACAATTCAAACTCTATTTCAGAGTTATCAGCTTACTAATCGTTGTATGCATAATTAATAAATTAAATTAAGCTGATAGATCGTTACCAATTCCCAGCTTATTTTTGCTATCCTCCAACTGTTTCCAGAGTGCTGCAATTTTGGTGAATGCTTCTTCTGGAGATAGTTTGCCACCAGTCTCTAAGCTAGTGATATAACTAATTTTTTGAGAAAATTCTTGGAGGTTGGCATTAAAGACTAAGTTATTTGGCTGAAATTTACCGTGGTAGCGATCGCGAGGATAGAGAAAACTATTTTTATCTTCATAATTGGGCTGTAACATTAATTTACTCCTGATGAAAAACCTGAGTTGCTATTAAATAGTTGATTGCTACAACTTGATATAATTACGGCTCTGGATATCATTGTTTTTTGAAGCTGGCAAATGAGGCGGGTACGGATTGTCTGCATGATAGGATAAGCGTAGTGAGAAACTCACCTATTCAGGACTGTAATCGGAGCAATTGAGTGCTTGTTGTGTTAGAGCAATAGCGGGCTGTACTGCACACTTTAGATAACGGTTGTTGTTAAAAAAATGGCAGTTTTCACAGGGATATTGCTGTAAATGTTTGATGGTTACTATTTCGTCTTTCTCTTGTGCCGCATTTTGTGGGGGATCTTCTAGTGCTTTGCAGAAAGATGAAACGAGATAAACGACCATTGCCCAAACAATCATGAAGGAAATGTGAGCCAAAAACACTGCTACAAAAGGGATGTCTCCCTTCTGTGGTTTTGTATCATTCTGTGTTATCTTCGCCAGGTTCGCTTCCAGGAGAGTGGACTGGCTAACACTTTTTTGGGCAGATACATCAAGTCGGAAAATCTCCGAAGTATGCATATTAAAAACCTTTTGTTAATCGAACTCATATTCAGTAAAATTCATCTAAATTAAACAGATTCCAACAAGCAATTGTTGAAAGAATAGTAAACAGAATGAATTTTCTTGAGAGTTACTTTGAGGGCGGGAACCATCATGGAATGAGTTGCTATTGCTAAAACGTAGTCTCCAGCCAAAATAGTTGGATTATCTGTTGCTGAGATTACTTGACTCTCTCTTAAAATCCCTACAAAAACGCATCGCTGAGGTAAATTTATTTCAGTTAAATGAAGACCGCAGTAGACGCTATTATCTTCGATAAAAACACCAAGTAGGCTTGGATTTAAAACTTTGTTATTTTCTAGCACAAAACATTTTTTAACTCTAATAATATTGTCCAATATTTTAAAGAGAAATATATTTTTCTGTAGGTATATTTTGAAGGTATATAAAATGTATTGAGCGAATATTTGTATGTTTATTGATTAGTTAGTTAGGTATATATTTAGAGATATAGTTATGATATAGATCAACAATTTCTAGTTAAATAAAAAACCGCAGAGGCGCAGAGAACACAGAGGAAGAGAGTCGTAAGGGCACAGCATTGCTCATTGGTGTCAACTTAACGTGAAACCGCACGTCTGCCAGGGATTTACAATCCCTGTCTCACAGCTAAAGTCATCTGAAGATGACTAAAATATCGCCAAAAATCCCTAGTCTACTGAAGTAGACTTGCGCTATTAGTCAGGGAATTATATTCCCTGGCGGGCTGGCGGGTGAACAACACCCAATGAGTACGCTATTTTTGGCTGAAGTTGACACCTATGAGCATTGCTGTGCCCCTACCGCGTGGTCTATAAATAGCTGTAAGTAAGGGAACTCCAAGAAATAAATTATCCAATGTTGTGGGGTGGGCAACATGAGCGCCCAGTCTGTATGGCGGGCGAGACGCCCACCCCACAAGAGTTAATTGAATATTTTTCTATTTGTCAGTCCCTAATCTGCGTTTATCCCTTAATCTGATCGAGAGCTAAATTCAGCTTTAAAACATTAACTCCAGGTTCGCCAAAGATGCCGAGAAAGCGGCCATCTGTATTTTGGGAAATTAAAGTTTCCAGTTGGTTCGGTTGAACTCCCCGCGCTTTGGCTACTCGTGCAATTTGCGCGATCGCAGCTTCCGGGGTAATGTGGGGGTCAAGGCTGGAAGCAGAGGTGTAGACTAAATCGCCAGTGGGTTGCACACCTGCTTTTTTCAGACGATTCAAGTCACCTTCAATTTTTTTGCTGGGGTCTGGGTCATCTTTACCTTTGATGCGTTCCAGTAATGCGGGATTACTGGGAGCCAAGTTGCTAGCACCGGAAACCCCGGTTTTCAAAACTCCCCCATCATCTTTTTTGGGATCGGCTGTGCTGTAGCTCGTGGTGCTGGGACGGCTGTTAAAATAGCGATCGCTAGTAAAAGGTTGACCAATCAAGGCAGAACCCACAACTTGACCGGCGCTATTTTTTAGTAAACTACCATTTGCTTGAAACGGAAACACAATCTGCCCAATGGCAATCATTGCAAAAGGATAAATAATTGCTCCAATCACCCAGAGTACCAAGGTAGAACGAATAGCTCTACTAGCTTCGCGTGCAAAACTCATTAGAATTTCTCCGGTACAAACATTACAAAGAATAAATAGATGGAAAGTCCTAGCGTCGTCAGTCCTAACAATCCCAATCCCCAAGATTGACTGCGGGAAAGGTCTTCACCAGTTGCGGCATAGACCATAGGCGCAACCACTAGGTTGAAACACATCGCCAGGAACAAATACAGTGGTAGCTTTTGTCTACGCCATTGATACCAGATTTCAGTTATTTCTTCTAATACTTGGGATGCAATGATAGTGCGGCGGAGATGAACAGGTTTCATAGTAAATTAAGACAAAGGTAGGATAATATCTATCAGTTTGATGGCAATGAAGGGAGCAACGATGCCGCCAAGGCCATAGATCAAGATGTTGCGACGTAGCAGTTGATCTGCTGTTAAAGGTAAGAACTTTACCCCTTTGAGTGCTAGCGGGATTAATGCCGGAATAATCAGGGCGTTGTAAATCAGCGCTGAGATGATCGCAGATTGGGCACTCTTTAATCCCATAATATTCAGTGCGCCGATGCCAGCCGCAGCAAAGATCGTGGGAATGATGGCAAAATACTTGGCAATGTCGTTAGCGATGGAAAATGTTGTCAATGCACCACGAGTAATTAGCAACTGTTTACCTATGGTTACTAGGTCAATTAACTTTGTGGGGTCAGAGTCTAAGTCCACCATGTTAGCAGCTTCTTTGGCAGCTTGCGTCCCAGAGTTCATTGCCACACCCACGTTTGCTTGAGCGAGGGCAGGTGCATCGTTCGTACCATCTCCAGTCATTGCTACCAGCTTACCCTGAGATTGTTCCGAGCGAATCACCTCAATTTTGTCTTCTGGAGTTGCTTCAGCAATGAAATCATCCACCCCAGCCTCTTCGGCAATTACCGAAGCCGTAATTCGGTTGTCACCTGTCAGCATGACGGTGCGAACACCCATGCGGCGGAGTTGGTCAAACCGTTCCCGCAGTCCAGGTTTGACAATATCTTTGAGGTAAATAACACCATAAATATCGTCATTTTGGCAGACAGCTAAGGGTGTACCTCCTAACCGAGAAACTCGCTCATAAGCTGCGTCTATATCATCAGGAACCTGGCCGCCACGAGAACGGACAAACCCTTTAATGGCATCTACCGCCCCTTTGCGAATTTGTTTGCCATCAGGTAAATTCGTGCCGCTCATCCGGGTTTTTGCCGAAAATTCCACACCTTCGGCTTTGTCGATATTGAAATCTACCCCAGCCTGGGATTTTTCTGCTAGTATCACAATTGATTTGCCTTCTGGCGTTTCATCAAACAAGCTAGCAGCTAAGGAAACTCGCGCCACGTCTATTAGTGAGTGGTTATTCAAGGGAATAAATTCGTCAGCCATCCGGTTCCCCAGTGTAATAGTGCCTGTCTTATCTAGCACCAGGGTATTGATGTCACCGCAGGCTTCTACCGCTCTACCAGAGGTCGCAATGACATTAAATTGGGCAACTCTGTCCATCCCCGCAATCCCGATCGCACTGAGCAAACCACCAATAGTTGTGGGAATCAAAGCTACCAGTAGTGAGATGAGAATGGCAACACTAGCACCTGTACGCAAACTGTTTCCCGCCTCAGGGCCAAAGGCTGTGCTGATAAAGGTGGCAATGTAACCCACGTAGGGGGGAATGGTTGACACTACAATCAAGAACACCTGTGTTAGTACTGCTAACAATACCGTCAAAGCAATTTCGTTGGGTGTCTTAGTGCGTTGTGCCCCTTCTACTAGGGCAATCATGCGATCGATAAAGCCTTGACCAGGATCGGCACTAATGCGAATCGTCAACTCGTCGGAAAGTAAGCGTGTACCTCCTGTCACCGAACTGGCAATATCTGTACCTGGTTGCTTTAGTACAGGGGCAGATTCCCCAGTAATGGCCGACTCATCCACTGAACCAATGCCTTTGATAACATCCCCATCGGCAGGAATCATGTTATTTGCCACCACCTGAACTATATCGCCCCGTCGCAGTTCCGTAGAACTGACTTTTACTATGGAACCATCAGGGAGGATTTTATTAGCGATCGTATCCGATCGCGTCGATCGCAGTGAATCAGCCTGTGCTTTACCGCGCCCTTCCGCAACGGCTTCGGCAAAGTTTGCAAAAACGAGTGTGAAAAAGAGAATGAAGGTAATCAACCCATTTAAAAGGCGTTGTTGGTTGATATCTGCCTGAATTGTGCCAAACAGATTTGGGTTAAGGGTGACAAGAAAGGTGACAATTGTCCCTACCCAAACAACAAACATAACTGGGTTTCTGACAGTAATTCGAGGATCGAGCTTGATAAATGACTCACGAACTGCTCTTTGGTAAAGTCCCTGTAAATCAGCTTTGGGAGTATGCTTGCGCGAGTCACGAGTTCCAGATGGAATCCGGGATGAAGGAGAATCAGTAGTAGTTGGCATAGATTAAATTTTAGGGAATTGGGGATTGGGGATTGGGGATTGGGAATTGGGGATTGGGGATTAGGGATTGGGAATTGGGCATTGGGCATTGGCAAGAAAATTAAGTCTTTAGTTCCTAGTACCCAGTACCTAGTCCCCAGCCCCCAGTACCCAGCCCCCACTCCCCACTCCCTACCCGATACCTTTGCCGATAAAAAAGGCTTCACCGATGGGCCCCAATGCCAGCACTGGGAAGAATGTGAGTGCGCCCAAGATTAAAATTACGCCTGCGGTGACACCTGTAAATAGTCCGGTGTCGGTTCGTAATGTACCAGTTGTGTAGGGAACAGCTTGCTTGCGGGACATACTATCTGCTAGCAGCAGTAGACCGATGATTGGTACATAGCGTCCGGCTAAGAGGCTGAAGCAGGTGCTTAGGTTCCACCAGAGGGCGGTTACGGTAGTTTTTGTACCAGTTGCGATCGCCAAGGGAGAGGGTTGTGAATCGCCTAAACCTTCAAACCCAGAGCCGTTGTTAGCCGCAGCTGAGGCATATTCATAGATAACTTGAGAAAAGCCATGAAAGCCAGGATTACTAATCCCTGCCAATTGGTCAGGAAAAGCTAAGGCGATTCCCCCTGGAATCAAAATGGCGATAGGGTGAACTAGCAAAATTAGGAAACTAGCCAGGACGACTTCACGCTTTTCAATCTTGCGTCCCAGAAATTCTGGGGTGCGTCCCACCATCAGACCTGTGACGAATACTGCTAAGATGCTATAGGCAAAGAGGTAAGCTGTTCCAGTGCCTTGTCCACCCCACATGATTTGCAGGAACATATTCGAGAGAAAAATAAAACCGCCTGCGGGCATGAAGGAGTCGTGGAAACTGTTGACAGCGCCGCACATAGTACCAGTTGTACTTACCGCAAACAGCACGGATTCTGCCCAACCAAACCGGACTTCTTTCCCCTCTAGGTTCGGTTGCTGACCGCCCAAAAGCGTATTTACAGCCGGATTGCCGTTATATTCTCCAATGGCGGTGACAATCAGAAATCCGACAAAAATTATACCCACCATTCCGTAGAGTAACCAGGCTTGTTTGGTGTTATTTGCAAACAACCCATAAGTATAAATCAGGGATGTGGGAATCGAAAGCATGGCCACAATCTGAATTAAATTAGAAAAGCCGTTGGGATTTTCAAAGGGGTGTGCCGAGTTGATGGCAAAAAAGCCGCCGCCATTCTCGCCTAGCTGTTTGATAATCTCAAAGTGGGCAACTGGGCCAAGAGCGATCGCCTGACTAATGTTAGGGTCTTCTAAGGTCGGAAATACTGCTGGGCCAGCTAAGGTTTCTGGCACACCAAGGGCAATAAAGATGATGCCGCCAACAATACTAATCGGTAGCAAAATTCGGGTAATCGAGCGAATTAGGTCTACATAAAAGTTACCCAAAGGTCTACCCGTCAATCCTCGAATAAAGGCGATCGCGACTGCGATACCTGTTGCCGCAGAGGTGAACATGTGGTAGCCTAGCCCCAACATTTGACTACCGTAACTCAAGTAGGTTTCACCAGAATAATGCTGCTGGTTGGTGTTAGTAATAAAGGAAATAGTGGTATGTAGAATGGTGTCCCAGGTTGGGGCATCTACCTTGGTTGGATTAAGCGCTAGCCATCCCTGATTTGCAATGATGAAGAATATCAGCAACCCCATGACTACATTGCTGTACAGGATTGATCGCGCATACTGCCAACCCGTCATATTTTCTTGGGTTGGAACACCAACCAAAGAGTAAAGTATTCGCTCAACTGGATTTAAAATCACGTCGAGAAAAGTTCTTTGATCTAGGAATACACGCGCTATATATCTCCCAAATAAGGGAGTAATCGCTACTATAATTAGTAACGTTAATCCGATTTGAATCCATCCTTGTAGCATGAGTTAGTTAAACTCCGATATGAGTAAATTTGAGATGGTTATTAGATATTTTACTTTCATGATTCACAAAAATAAATGAAGTATATTAGCATATTAGATGCCAAAACCTGGAGCCAAATTTATCTGAATAATTGCCGAATAAGTACTCAGTATCGGTGTTAATCGTGCAAATGTCTCCTATCTTCAAAGCACTACTCACCATGTATTTAGGTGCTTTTGATATCAATCATGGAGCTTTTTTTGTCAGAAAACAAGGTATAACTTAATATTTAAACTAAGATATATGAGTTAGGTAGCTCCTGTATATCTAGATATATAGAGCATTTAGCTGTATATATATCTGCAAGTATATAAATTAAATAAGATTGTAAATCAACAGTTATTTGTCAAAAAAGTCAACTGGTTCTTTAAGGATTGGTTAGATTTAATAAATAAACTTACTGCTGATATATTCATGTTCCAGAAGCTAACCAAAAAACTTGTTAAGTATCCCAGCAACTTACATTTGATGATGTTGGATTTATGGAAAAAGGTTAAGGCTGTCGATTAATTGCAATTTTTGCCCTGATTGTTACAGGTATTCTCAGCGATCGCAACCGTCTAGATCGAGAAACTCTGCTGCAACAAGAACTAAAAGTGTAGCTTGCTTCCCTGTAGGGGTAAGAATACTCGCACTCAGCAAGCTATCACCCACTTGTACATAATTCATGCTGAATTCTGACTCCTGGGTTCTGAATTCTTCTCATAAACTTCAGGGTTGACACAATTAGCCAAGCGATCGCCCCTCAATCCCGCGATTAAATTAGCGATCGCCATTGTTGCCATTTTTGAGCGCGTTTGACGGCTGGCACTGCCAATATGAGGTGCAATAATTAGATTATCTAAGGTCAACAATAGGCTATCGCTGGGAATCGGTTCGGGTTCGGTGACATCTACAGCCGCCGCCGCAATTTGACCACTGGCAAGGGCGCGATACAGAGAATCTGGATCTACAATAGTTCCCCTCGCCGTGTTAATCAAAATAGCCGATCGCTTCATCAACTCAAATTGGCGAGCGCTAATTAAATGATAGGTATCATCAGCTAAAGGTGTGTGCAGTGTCACAAAATCTGACTCTTGCAGTAAGTGTTCTAACGTAGCAAACTCCACACCTAAAGATTGTTCTAATTCTGGGCTGCATCGTTGCCTACTCGTATACAAAATCTGCATTTCAAAACCTTTGGCACGACGAGCAACTGCTTGTCCAATCCGCCCAAAACCAACAATCCCCAAGGTTGCACCTGTAACATTTGGCCCCAGTAACAAATCTGGTTCCCAAGTCTGCCACAAACCTGCACGGGTAAACCGATCTGCCTCCACTACTCGCCGTGCAGCTGCCATTAATAATGCCCAGGCAAAATCTGCGGTAGCATCCGTTAACACGCCAGGAGTATTACCGACGGGAATTTGTCGTGCTGTAGCGGTTGCAATGTCAATGTTATCGTAACCCACCGCCATTTGACTGATGACTTTAAGTTTCCCGGTTTCGATGAGTTGGCGATCGATTTGGTCAGTCAGCAGACATAGCAATCCATCTATTTCCTTGACTTTTTCTAGTAAAATTTCGTATGGAGGGGGTTGGCGTTCTGGCCAAACTTCGACAATGGCGAGCGATCGCAGTTGCTCTAATTCGATGGGTAGGCGACGAGTGACGAAGACTTTAGCCTGAAGCATAGTTTTAAAATAATTTTTGGATAAAGGGACGCTTCTTGCATCAGTTGTCCTTAAAATATCATGGCGTAAATTCAAAACCTGATAAAGTTGGTTTTTGTTCTGTGAAAATGAGCCGTGATGTTCCAATCAAGCAGTAGAGAGTCTACAGACAATCATCACAAGCCGTTGGAATTCAAAAGCTTGTCGAAATGTTCTGCCAGAAACTTGCTCGGTGAAGTAGACTTTCTGAGGATTGCTGCAACCTTGAAACAGGATCAAAAGCAAAAAGGAAAACTAGGCCAATTTTTGACACCTGCTCCAGTCGCAGAATTAATGGTTGGGATGTTTGGCGAATACGCTCGTCCTCAAATATCTCTACTTGATGCTGGAGCAGGAGTTGGCTCATTACTTGCAGCCTTTGTAGCTAAACTTTGTCACAGCCAAAAACGTCCAGCTAATTTAGATATTGTTGCCTATGAAATCGATCCTTTTCTGATTGGGTATTTGCATCAGACATTGAAATTATGTGATAGAGAATGTCAAATAGCTGGGATATCTTTAAACTATGAGATCCGGAATACGGATTTTATTGAGGATGCAGTCAGACTTCTTGGCCCTAGTTTATTCGATAATCCTGACAATTACAGATTTACCCACGCTATTCTCAATCCCCCATATTTAAAAATTAACGCTCATTCCAAAGTTCGTGATTTGTTACGTTCTATAGGATTAGAAACCAGCAATCTATATACAGGTTTTATCGCTGCGACAGTTCAGCTTCTTGAATCAAAAGGAGAGCTTGTAGCTATTTCGCCGCGTAGTTTCTGTAATGGGCCATATTTTCGAGACTTCCGCAGAATGTTTTTGGAAATCATGGCTTTAGACCAGATACATCTTTTTGATTCCAGACAGGAGGCTTTTAGTGATGATGAAGTTTTGCAGGAAACAATTATTATTCATGCTGTTAAACAAAAACCAAAATTTGACCATGTAATCATCAGTACAAGTTCAAATGCTGATGATGATTTCATTTTGTCCAATTCATTAGCTTATACAGAGATAGTTCTTCCCAACGACTCACAACAATTTATCCACATTATCGCCGATACATTAAGTCAGGAGGTCATTAAAAAAATGGCTAATTTTACCTGCACATTAAAAGACCTAGAATTAACCGTATCAACTGGGCGGGTTGTAGATTTTCGTGCTAAAGAATATCTGTGTTTAATGCCAAAAGAAGATACTGTCCCCTTGATTTATCCATTGAATTTTTCAGCAGGATATGTTGATTATCCCAAAGTAACTAAAAAACACCAAGCTCTGGTCTATGCAGAAGAAACTATCTCTCTTTTAGTACCCAATGAACATTATGTTTTAACTAAACGATTCTCCTCAAAAGAGGAAAAAAAACGAGTTGTTGCCGTTGTATATGATGCTAATCAAATTAATTGTTCTTGGGTAGGTTTTGAAAATCACCTGAATTATTTTCACAAGGACGGAGGAGGACTTAATCTTACCCTAGCACGTGGTCTTGCTGCATATCTTAACTCTAGCCTCGTTGACGCATTTTTTCGGCTATTTAATGGACATACTCAGGTTAATGCAACCGATTTACGAAATTTAAAATATCCGACAATAGCACAACTAATGAACGTAGGGCTATATATTACTGAGCATTTTCCATCACAAAAAGAAATTGATCAACTTTTGCAAGAAGAGTTACTGAGTATGAGCAATCAGTCTGAAAACAACCCCTTAATAATTAAAACCCGTATTGATGAAGCACTCCAAATTCTAATTGAACTTGGACTTCCACGGGCACAACTTAATGAGCGTTCAGCCTTAACCCTGCTGGCTCTACTTAACTTAAAGCCAACAGATTCTTGGGAAACTGCTGCATTTCCATTAATGGGAATTACGCCAATGATGGAATTTATGGCACTGCACTATGGCAAAACATATAAACCTAATACACGGGAAACTGTTCGCCGCCAAACAGTCCATCAATTCTTAGATGCGGCTTTGATAATTGTAAATCCAGATGCACCTGAACGCCCCGTTAATAGCCCTAAAACAGTATATCAGATTGAAGAAAGTGCGCTTGAACTCTTACGTACTTATGGAACTACTGAATGGAAAAAGAGTATTCATACTTACCTAGCTTCAGTTGAAACTTTGAAAAAACGATATGCTCAAGAACGGGAACTATCACGTATTCCGATAGTAATTGAAGGAGAGGTGAAAACTCTATCGCCAGGTGGACAGAATATTCTGATCGAAAAGATTATTAAGGACTTTGCAGAACGTTTTACACCTGGAGCAAAACTGATTTATGTTGGTGATACAGATGAGAAATTCGCGCATTTTAATGAAGTGGCATTGAGAGATTTAGGTGTTACTATCGATTCTCATGGAAAAATGCCTGATGTGATTATCCATTATCTAAAAAATGATTGGCTTGTTTTAATTGAAGCTGTAACTTCTCATGGCCCAATTAACCCTAAACGAAAGAAAGAACTTGAAGTTATCTTTGCCGATATAAAAATTCCCATTGTAATGGTAACAACCTTTTTAAGTCGGAAAGCAATGGTGGAGTATTTGGCTGAAATTGCTTGGGAAACGGATGTTTGGGTTGCGGAAGATTCTACTCATCTCATTCACTTCAATGGAGAATATTTATTACAGGCTTACAAGGTGGATAGAGATTCTGAAACAGAATAAACTATTCTTAAAAATAAGTGATCGCTAGCTTATGAGTTGTCTTTAAATCGATATCGGTATCAACAATATTGTCATATAGCTCCAATAGTTCATGCAAAGCGTAGTAGAGTTAAAGTAAGAAATCTGAAGGTACGTCGATCGCTCCCAAAGCAAAATTGTCGCCATGACTAACTCAACTCCAATGGATGACGAGAAAAAGCTCCCCAAGAAGAAAGGTAAGTCGCTTCCTCCCAAGCTGATTATCTGGGTAGGAAAGTTTGTCTGGACGACTATGTGGCAGATAATGATGTCAAACCTTGCTCCTCGCAATCAGTCTGGAGCATATATTCGTCCTAATAGCCAGTTTCGCAAGTTCATCGGCACAGACGAAGGAAATCCCCACCCAGCAGCAACGGGGCGCTACAAACTCTATGTTGGATTGGGTTGTCCTTGGGCGCATCGAACTTTGGTTGTGCGATCGCTCAAAAAACTCGAAGCGGTAATATCAGTGTGTATCGTCTCTCCTTCTCCCATTGAAGGCGGTTGGATATTTAACGATGAAGTTGAAGGTTGTCGGACACTAGCTGAATTTTATCAGAAGGCAGAACCCGGCTACAGTGGACGCTCTACAGTTCCAGTATTATGGGATAACCAAACAAAAGCGATCGTCAATAATGAGAGTTCAGAGATTATTGTCATGCTGAACTCTGAGTTTAACGAGTTCGCCAACAATCCGACGCTAAATCTTTACCCAGAAGAACTTAAAGAGAAAATTGACTGGTGGAATGAGAAGATTTATCACGCGGTAAATAACGGTGTGTATCGCTGCGGCTTTGCCCAGACTCAAGAAGCATACAATCAAGCCTGTAATGAATTGTTCGCAACTCTTGATGAAATTGAGCTTGCATTGCAGACTAATCGCTATCTCTGCGGTGAACATCTGACACTTGCAGATGTGCGGTTATTCACAACCTTATTTCGATTTGATAGTGCCTACTATGGGCTGTTTAAATGCAATAAGCAGCGAATTCGAGACTATCATAATCTCGGAGCTTATCTGCGCGATTTGTATCAGCTTCCAGGTGTGGCTGAGACTTGCGACGTAGAAACCGTGAAGCGGGACTATTACGGAAACTTATTTCCACTCAACCCCGGCGGTATTATTCCCAATGGCCCTGATATGTCCTATCTTAATCAACCACACGATCGCGATCGCATTGGTAAGGTGAATGCTTTATGAACCAGATTAATCGAGTTGCAATTGTCGGTGGAACTCATGGCAATGAGTTTACAGGAGCTTACCTGATCCAAAAATTTGCCCAGTTTCCTGATTTAATTACTAGATCGAGTTTTAAGACAGTCACTCTATTAGCAAATCCCAATGCTTTTGCCGCCAGGAGACGATATGTAGAGAAAGATTTAAATCGCTGTTTTCTCAAGGAAGATTTACAAGATCCAACTCTGAAAAGTTATGAAGAATTGCAAGCTAAATTAATCCAGAATGCTCTAACATCAAATGGGGATAAACAAGCAGATTTCATCTTAGACTTGCACAGCAGTACAGCTAATATGGGTTTGACAATTATTTTGGTAAACAATCATCCCTTAAACTTGAAATTGGCTGCTTATCTAAGCCGGATTAATCCTTTGGTTAGAATTTATCGCTGTTCATTTCAATCTGTTGAAGAAAACCCATTTGTAAATTCTCTGTGCGAATTAGGCTTTGCGTTCGAGGTTGGGCCGATTGCCCAAGGTATCTTAAAAGCAACATTATTCCAACAAACAGAGGAACTTGTTCACGCGCTTCTAGACTATCTAGAACAGTTTAACCAGGGTGAAATCCCATCAAATAACGAAACGTTGGTTCTCTATGACCACTTATCAACTGTGGACTACCCAAAAAAATCCGATGGAACAATCTTTGGGATGATTCATCCAGAGCTTCAGGACAATGATTATCAAGCCTTGAATCCCGGAGATCCAATTTTTATAGCCTTTGATGGTAAAACAATTGTTTATGAGGGTGCATCTACCGTTTGGCCGATTTTTATTAATGAAGCAGCTTACTACGAAAAAGGAATTGCAATGTGTTTGACCCAGAAGCAGCAAATCAATATCTAAGATGTGAATCAAATTTTTGTATGATTGCTTTTGATTTCAGGCGATTGTATAAACTCAACACCCAAATCATTACTTGCTAAAACTTGCTTGTATAAGTTGAAATGTATCTTAGTTATGATATATTAATTACCAGTACCTAAGTATGAGGGTAAAAAATTGTCCGAAAAACTGATCGAGTCGAGTCAAAGCAGCGCTAGAAAGAAAATTATTATCTAAATTCACCCGGAATATTTTCAGAGAAGCAGAATTTCTTTATAAATATGGGACACTAATCTCAGCGATGTCTACTATAGGCTACGCCCGCAGAATGCTGTTCTTAAAGTTCAGAACCAGTAAACCTTTTGACATAAGGTTTACACTGAAAACATCTCTAATTGGAAGTATGAAACTTTACCGATAAAGCCCAAACCTAAGACTATATTTACCCTTAAAATTGTCCAAATACTTGAACTAATAATGAAAACCAAGCAAAAAGGAAATAGACCAATAGCCAGTCTTTCTTTAGACTTGGATAATATTTGGTCTTATTTAAAAAATCAGGGCGCTTCCGGTTGGGAGACTTTCCCATCTTACCTAGATATCGCAGTGCCTCGTTTCTTAGATATTCTTCAACAATGGGATTTGACAATCACAGTGTTCATTGTAGGTCAGGATGCAGCGCTAGAAAAGAATACTAAGGCTATACAAGCGATCGCGAATGCCGGTCACGAAATTGGCAATCATTCATTTTATCACGATCCTTGGCTACATTTATATTCAGAGAATGAAATTGAAGAAGAAGTGGCCCTCGCCGAACAACATATCAAACGCGTCACTCATCAGCATCCTATCGGTTTTCGAGGGCCAGGATACAGTTTCTCTCCAGCAGTATTAAAAGTTCTAGCACGACGGGGATACGAATATGATGCTTCAACTTTTCCCACATTTTTGGGGCCAATAGCACGAGCCTATTATTTAATAACCTGTAAATTAAGCAAAGAAGAACGTAAGAAACGGGAAGCGCTTTTTGGCGGTTTTAAAGAGGGTTTGCAGCCTCTAAAACCTTATCAATGGCATCTGGGTAAGGATAAACTAACAGAGATTCCCGTTACCACCATGCCCATTTTTAAAGTGCCAATTCACTTCAGTTACATCATGTTTCTGAGTACATTTTCTTCAGAATTGGCTTTACTCTACTTGCGAATTGCTCTGTGGCTGTGTAAACTTACACGCGTCCAGCCTTCTTTGCTACTCCATCCCACAGACTTTATCAGTCAAGAGGATGTGCCAGAATTATCATTCTTTCCTGGTATGAGTGTCCCTACCTACAAAAAGCTGGCAATAGTAAACAAAAGTTTAGAAATTATATCCAGTCAGTTTAATGTTTTGACTGTTGGACAACACGCCAAATTTGTAGCCGGTGCCCGCCAACTGCCTGTATTAGTCCCTCAAAAGAGATGAGGAGGCAGTTAAGAATATTAGGGAAATCCAAGAAATAAATTATCCAATATTGTGGGGTGGGCAAGATGCCCACCTTATGCACTGGGCGGGCAAGATGCCCACCCCACAAGAGTTAATTGGATATTTTTTTAATTGTTAGTCCCTTAGTAGTTGGGTGGAACAAAGTTAAACCCAACAAACGTTGTAATATGTTGGGTTTAGTTTCTCAACTTGATAAAAATATGATCTGATTACCAATTACAAGAAGCAAACAAATTAGCGACAATCTCAACTAGTTCTCCTGGAGAAACTGGCTTAGATACATGAGTCTGAAATCCAGCTTCCAAAGCGCGAATCCGGTTCTCGCTATCGCCATAAGCAGTTAAGGCAATAGCTGGAACTTTTCCACCCATATCTGGCTTAAGCGCCCGTATTTTTCGGATAAAAGTGTAGCCATCCTCGCCAGGCATACCTATATCACAAATTAAGACATCAGGTTGCAATTGGGGTAAGACTTCCCGTGCTGCTGGTGCTGATGGAACTGCTACAATGGTGGCTCCATCTGCTTCTAATACTGTAGTAATAAAAAAGCGAATATCATCATCATCTTCAACTACAAGAATATTTAAGCCAGCAAGAGGCAGAGAAGGTTGCATAACAAATTACATTTCAATTTTGTCTAACAACAAATGCCGACTTAAAGATTTTGTTTTACTTTAGCCGTAAGCACAACAATCTTGTAGCTAGCAATAATTTTTAACCATTTTCTATTGTATCTGTCTAGTACATTACATAATGTTAATATTTGTGTGGTGTTTAACAATCTATAAAGATAGATAGTCAATAACTCTGATATCACGCAAAGCGAATCCTTGAGCGTCTGACTCGCTAACGCTGCGTATCCGTCAGTCGTACAAAATTCATTCTGGATTCTGACTTCTGACTACTGAGTTCTGTTCGATAATTTCTAGTTCTTGATAACCTGTTTCTTGGTCAAAAGTTCTATTAAAAGTAAATTTCTCACTTGCACCAATAACGATTTCAGCAGTTGTGTAAATAATGCATCCATCGTCGAGATGTCCACCGATAGTTTTGCCTTCTCGATCAGAAATAGCAATGTGCAAATGCACACCTGTAGTTGCTATTGTACCGTTGAGAGCGATGATTTCAAATTTTCCAGTTAACACTGTACTAACGTCTTGATTAGCAAAGCGAATTTTTGCTGCTTCTAGGCTACCAATGGCACTTAATATAAATCCTGCTTTGATATTTTCCTGTTTGACAAAATTCTTTAAGCTTTGTCTTAAATCCTCGTGGGGTTTCAATCTGATCGCAAAAACTTTCATTAGTCAATAGTCATTAATTGGTTGTTTAAGTAATATCCAGCAATTAAACTATGTGAAAATTATCAGGATTTTTACTGAACCATCAAGACAATAAATATTACTAATATATAGATAAGTATTATCAGGATGCCAAATATGTTAGATTTTCCGCTTCAGTGCAAAAATTTGAAAGAGCAGGTTGAATCTATATTACAACTTTTACAACAAGAACCAACCCTATGTTCTGAAGATATTACACCTGTACAAACTTCTTTAAGTAAAGCGATTTCTCCCAAGTTTGAGATTGTGTTTGCAGGTGCGTTTAGTGCTGGCAAATCAATGCTAATTAATGCACTACTAGAGAGGGAATTACTCTACAGTGCAGAGGGACATGCTACAGGTACAGAATGCAAAATCGAGTATGCAGAAGTAGATAAAGAACGTGTTGTTTTAACTTTTTTAAGTGAAGCAGAGATTCGCGAACAAGTAGCTTCTTTGTGTCAGCACTTAGAATTTAAAATAGTCGCTAATATCAACCAACATGATGTAATTAACTTGCTACGTGAAGATTCTGAAGCAATTATTCAGCAGGAAGGTGGTGAGAGTAAATCAGAACGTGCAAAACAGGCGAAGGCGTTAATGTTGTTGCTACAGGGATATTGGGCAAACCGCGATCGCATCAACACTGTAACTAATGCTACATATTCAATGGAGCAATTTAATTTTTCTAACCTCAAGGAAGCTGCGGGATATGCCCGTCGTGGTTCTAACAGTGCCGTATTGAAGCGAATAGAATATTACTGTAATCACTCACTACTGCAAGATGGTAATGTAATTATTGACACTCCTGGTATCGATGCCCCAGTAGAAAAGGATGCACAGCTAACTTATGCCAAAATTCAACATCCTGATACTTCAGCAGTGGTGTGTGTGTTAAAGCCTGCTTCAGCGGGTGAGATGACAAAAGAAGAAACCGAACTTTTGGAATTAATGCGAGAGAACACCGGAGTACGCGATCGCGTCTTCTATATCTTCAACCGCATCGATGAGACTTGGTACAATACCCAACTACGACAACGATTAGACGATTTAATTAGCGGGCAGTTTCACAATTCCAGCAAGGTTTATAAAACCAGTGGATTATTAGGATTTTACGGCAGTCAGATTAAACAGACAAGCCAAAAAGATAGATTTGGTTTAGACTCTGTTTTCGCAGAAAGTATCAAAGGTTTAGATGGTAAAGAAGAAACACCACAATTTGTCTATGCGTTTAACAATTACTGTGTAAATTCAGGAAAACTGTCTTCCACTAAATTTCGTGTCTCTGTGAATGGCTTTGAAACCCCAAATCAAAATTATGTGCGGATTTTGGGAGATTGGGGAAATGAACTAACACAACAGCTAATTCAAGATAGTGGTACTGAAGAATTTCGGACAGCAATTACTCGCTATCTTACCGAAGAAAAGCGCCCACAATTATTTAAAAATCTCGCTGATGATTTGGAAGATATTTGTATTAAACTGAAGAAACATTATCAGAGTGTCCAACGCAATTTAGATAGTCAGCCTCAAGAAATTGAGACGATGAAGGCGCAAGAATTGCAAGGACTAAATCAGCAACTCCAACAAATTGGCAAAGATTTTAGTGAGCATATCACAGAAGAAGTTAACCATGTAATTAATAATTCTTGTGATAGTTTTGAAGCAGATTTTAAGCAATTGCAATCACGAATGATTCGCCGTCTAGATGAATTGCTAGATACTTTTTCTGTAGCTTATGCTTATCGACGTGCAACCATCAGCCATCCCCGCAACGCCACTGCACCTTTGATTGCTATTTTAGTAGAGGCATTTTATTACTTAGCAAATCAATTAGAAGATATTTTGGTTGAATCTTCTCAGCAGTTAGTTGCAAATTATTTTCAGCGGTTGATTGAAAAGATTCGTAAGTCAGAATACTATCGCCAATTGTATCGTTTATTAGATTGTGATGGCGGCATTGAACAAGAGATGAGAAATTTAGAAAAACAAGTTAGTCAAGCCTTAGTTAGTGCAGCTAGCGTAGAGTGCGATCGCTTCGTGCGAGAAAGCCCCAGATTTTACGATGAAGGTACTTTTTCTATATATCAATTTCGCCAAACTTTATCACAAACTTCTCAAGGTTATGACGCTGAAAGTATCATAGAAGCAGAACCAGCAATTAGACAGTTATTAAAGTTAGATTTTGAACCCAAAGTTTCCCAAACTATTCGTAAGTCTTTCCGTCAAACCATCAACCAAACACTCAAAACTCAGTTGTTACCAATGGCAGATCAGCAAGCAGATGAGATTTTGCAGCAATATCCACAGGCGCGTGCTTATCTAGAGAAAACACTAGAACAAGAAGCTGAAGAAAAAATTGCGAATAATCGCCGATTATTAAATATTGTTGAAGAAAATATTGGCGCATATAATTCAGCCACTTCTAGTATTAATACTTGTTTGCAGGCGATGCAATTATATGACAATCTTTTGCCCGTAATTGGTAATACAGATTTTATATAGGAATCCAGATGACTCTTTGAAAAATATTACGAGAAAGTACTTAGGGGGAAATATGTTTAATAATTTAAATGTATTTAGTTTGCCCCCTACTTTATCTTTGATTTATAAATTATTCTATTTTCTTAAATTTCTTAATATCGGGTTGAATTTAAACCTTTTTTAGGGGAGCATTAGATACACAGATAAGATAATACTTTGTTTATGAACTTAAATTTAGAGACATCAAGCAAAACAACTGATTCAAACAACAACTGGTATAAAGCTGATAATTTATCAATGGGTTTCAGCTATCAAGCCGCAGTGAATGCACTAGGACAAAAAGCACTTTCAGGGGTTGAATTGTCGTATTTGTTCCAAGATACAATTGTGTTAGTAGCTCAAATACTAGATATAAAATATAGTCGAATTTGGCAACTACTTTCAGATAGTAACTCTTTACGTAAAGTCGCTAGCGTTGGAGAAACACCCTTAGAAACAGACTCTACCGAGATTAATATCACAACTAATCAACAAGTCCAACAATTATTAGAGAATACTCAGCCAATTATTAAGCTCAACACGCCCTTTTGTGAGATAGATGATTTAACTATCCCTTCTCCTCCAGATAGCGTTACTGGTTTGAGTGTATTAATTCCTGGTGCAGGTAAAGCTTTAGGTTTCCTAGAAGTATATGCTAGTGAGGCGAGAGATTTTTCTTCAGATGATGTTCATTTTTTGCAATCTGTAACCCATATCTTAGCAACAGCGATTGAACGCAAACGTTCAGAAGCGTTAATGTACACCCAAAGCAAAATTTTAGAACAAGTGACTTTTGGAGTTAACCTATATGAAATTTTTAATAATCTTTGTATTTTGCTAGAGCAAGAATTACCAGGGGCGTATTGCTCAATTTTAGTTGTAGATCGAGAAAATCGACAACTGCGGGGAGGAGCAGCACCAACTTTGCCAGAAGAATTTGCTAAGGGTGTGGATGGTTTGATGATTGGTGAATGTTGTGGTTCTTGTGGTACTGCTGCTTATCGAGGAGATTCAGTATTTGCTAATGATATTGCTACTGATGTTTTATGGGCTGATTTTCGAGATTTCGCTTTGAGTTACAATATTAGAGCTTGTTGGTCATCACCTTTTACTTCACAAATTGGTGAAGTTTTAGGGACATTTGCTATATCTCATAAATTTCCCTGTCATCCAACTCCGCATCATCTAGAAATTCTGAAAACAGCTACTCATATTGCCAGTATTGCAACAGAAACCGTCAGAGCCGCAGAAGCTTTACAAAAGGCTAACAACGAGTTAGAACGAAAAGTTACAGAACGAACAGCTGAATTAAGAAAGGCTCTGCTTGACTTACAACATACACAAGCTCAACTGGTTCACAGTGAAAAAATGTCGAGTTTAGGACAAATGGTAGCGGGGGTTGCTCATGAGATTAACAATCCCATTAGTTTTATTGCTGGTAATCTCGGATATGCAAATCGCTACATCAATGATTTACTAGATTTAATTGCAGTTTATCAAGAGCAATATCCTCAAGAAAATCCCAACATAGCAGCCAAAATAAATACTATTGATCTAGAGTATTTGTGTGACGATCTACCTAAATTAATGACATCTATGACAGTAGGTAGTGAGCGAATTACAGAAATTGTTCTTGGCTTACGGAACTTCTCACGACTAGATGAAGCAAAAATGAAGTCTGTAGATATTCATGAAGGTATAGATAACACATTAATGATTCTGAATCATCAGTTGACTCTGCCCAATAAATTACCTCATATCCAGATAGTTAAGGACTATAGTAACCTACCAAAGGTTAGTTGTTATGTAAACCAGTTGAATCAGGTTTTTATGAATATTCTTAATAACGCAATTTATACCTTAAAGGAGAATATTCAATCTTGGCAGTCTGAAAACCAGATACCAACTATTCAAATTAAGACTTTACTTATAGATAAAGAGAGAGTTTTAATTAGTATTAAAGATAATGGCTCTGGTATGAATCCAGAGGTTCAAGAACATATCTTTGATCCTTTCTTCACTACTAAACCTATTGGTAAAGGAACTGGTTTAGGGTTGTCCATCAGTTATCAAATAGTTGTCGAAAAGCATCAGGGTAAGCTCAGTTGTATCTCTGCATTAGGTAAGGGGACTGAATTTCAAATTGAAATTCCTATTCAAATTTTAAGTAGTCAGCAATAATATTGATTTCTAGAAGTCCTAATATTACAATACGCTTGGGTTTTCGAGACGCGATAAATCGCCGTCTCTACAAGTGTTTTGTTGCTCATTCTTAACTGTATTTAGTTATACACAATACAGTTAAGTTAAGCATTTGTCTCTTCTCTCAGTGCCGCGCCAGTTGCTTCTCCCAGGGGAAGACGCTACGCGAACAAGTCGGGGAACCCGCCCAACGCACTGGCTTCTCTGCGTCTCTGTGGTAGCCTGCGGCAAGCCCTCCGGGTTCAGCAGCGCTTTGCGTCTACGTTAAAAAAATTGACTTTGACAAAGGGTTTTAGTCTTAACCCAAGCATATTATGTTATAATTACATCTTTGCCAAACTGGGTACTGGGTATTAGGAAAACAATCTCTAGTCCCCAACTCAATGGTTATGACTATCAAACGTCGGGAATTTATCACAACTTGTGGACTTGCTACCTTAGCCACCCAGATACCATCATTTACCGCCCAAGGAAAGCCATCTCTAAACACCAGCAGCAAGCCGCCTCGCCTGCAAGCTGGTGATACAGTAGGATTGATTTCCCCTGCGGGTATCGTTGACGCCAAAGATATTGAAGCAGCGCAGCAATCATTTTCACAGTTAGGGTTAAAAGTCAAGCTGGGGAAGCATATTTTAGACCATTACGGCTATTTAGCAGGTAAAGATGCCGATCGCGCCGATGATGTAAACTTGATGTTTAGCGATCGCACCATCAAAGCAATTATTCCTATGCGTGGTGGCTGGGGCTGCAATCGCATTTTACCCTTACTCAACTATTCGCTGATCCGTTCCCATCCAAAAATTATCATCGGGTACAGCGATATTACTACCCTGTTGTTAGCAATTAATTCCCGTAGTCAAATGATTACTTTTCATGGGCCAGTTGCTACATCTACCTGGAATCAATTTACAGTAGATTACTTCAAGCGCATCCTATTTAATGGTGAAGCGGTAACTATGCAAAATCTCAACCCTAGCGAAGTACGCTTGGAGATAATAGCACCAGGAAAGGCGAGGGGTAAACTTGTGGGTGGAAACTTATCAGTACTATCAGCAATGGTAGGTTCACCTTACCTACCTTCTTGGAACAAAAGCATTCTGTTTGTGGAAGAAGTTGGCGAGGATGTTTATCGTATAGATAGGATGCTGACGCAATTAAAAACTGCTGGCATACTGAATCAAATTAGAGGTTTTATCTTTGGGCAATGCACTAAATGTAGTCTTGGAGATGAACCGTCATTTACGTTAATGCAAGTATTGCAACAACACATACTTCCTTTAGGTATTCCCGCTTGGTATGGTTCCATGATTGGTCATATTAAGGATAAATTTACCTTGCCAATCGGTGTAGAAGTGGAAATAAATGCTGAACTTGGGACAATACAAATGTTAGAGGCGGCTGTTAACCTTGTGTGAATAAGGCAAGAGGTTGGAATAAAAATTACCGTCAAGACTTTTTTTTGCTGCAACAGCGTCTATTTTGTGTTGCTTGTGATAACAGTTACAGCACTAAGAATTTTTCTAGCAGTACTCAAGGCCATAAATGATATTCCCCTAGTTTCTCCATTTCTCGAATTAATTGGACTTGGTTACACAATTTGGTTTGCTTTCCGCTATTTGCTCAAAGATTCGACTCGGCAAGAATTAGCAGTAGAAATCCGCTTGCTTAAAAAACATATTCTAGGCATAGAAGAATCACATACTTTAAGCTAGCTAAACCTGGATTTCTCACTCGTGAGAAATCTGGGCCATGCCCAATGCCCAATACCCCTCTTGATTTTTCTAGCTAGGTGTGAGATGTTCTTACTCAGTTAATACAACGGTAAATCGATTAGCTTGCCGTAGTTTAAATGATTTTAGCGAGATTTCCAGCTTCTCAACCCCAGGATAAGGCTATTACAGCATGGTGGAAATCAACCAACATATTTGTAAAAGGAACTGGAGATTGGGTATTAGCTGCGCGATCGCCGCGACTACGTGACTAGTTTAATTTTGCTTTTATCTACACCTGTAAACATACATTTTTTGAGCTATTGAGATTGCTCTGTAGAAATTTTCGATTTTAATTCCCGGAGGGGTTGATTAATGTCACTTCTGTCAAATTTGCAGCGATCGCTATATACATACGTACTACTTGGACTGCTAACTTTTATTGTGGTCGCTTGTAGTGCCAGTTCTCAACAAGTACAATCCTCAGCGACGGAGCCAATTTACATTGGGGTGAGTGGCCCATTGACTGGTAATAATGCCCAGTATGGTGCCCAGTGGAAAAAAGGGTTTGATTTAGCACTCGACGAAATCAATGGGGCTGGCGGTATTAAAGGGCGTAAGCTGGCATATATTTTTGAAGATAGCCAGAGCGATCCGAAGCAATCTGTGGTTATTGCTCAGAAATTTGTTGCTGACCCTAAAATTGTCATTGAATTGGGAGATTTTAGCAGCCCAGCATCAATGGCTGCATCGCCAATTTATCAACGTAACAAACTAGTTCAGTTTGGCTTTACTAACTCCCATCCCGATTTCACCAAGGGCGGTGATTATATCTGGAGTAATGCAGTTAGTCAAAAAGATGGAGCGCCACTACACGCCAATTATATCCAAGCCTTGGGTTTAAAGCGGATTGCCGTATTCCATCTCAACACTGACTGGGGAAAAACTAGCTATGACTTATTTGCTCAAAGAGCTAAAGAAAACGGCATTGAGATTTTATTCACAGAACCTTATTTGGCTGATGAAAAAGACTTTCGGACTTCTCTAACTCGTGTACGTGAAGCTAAACCTGATGGAATCGCGTTGATTTCATATTATAGTGACGCCGCGTTGATTATTCAGCAGGCGCGATCGCTGGGCATCAACTTACCAATTGTCACCACTGGCTCAAACCACTCACCCAAGTTTCTCGAACTTGGTGGTAAGGCAGTAGAAGGCATTTATCTGACATCCAATTTTTCACCCTTTGATTCACGCCCAGAAGTACGGGAATACTTGAAAAAGTTCGATGCTAAATATCATGAGGAACCAGATTCCTTTGCCGTCCACGCTTACGACACAATTAAGTTAGTGGCAGCTGCGATTGACTTGGGTGGCCCGGATCGCACCGCTATTAAAGAATCACTGGGTAAACTCAAAGATGTACCTAGCGTTATTTATGGCAAAGTTACTTTCAATCCAGAAACACGGCGGGCAGTTAAACCAGTAGATAGGCGCTTAATCATTAAAAACGGAAAATTCGTACTCTGGGACGGCAAGAAGTTGGCGCAGGCTATGGTACAAGTATATGTCTGAGCAGATTGGTATTGCTTTGCTCGATCAAACTATCAATGGTTTGGTACTTGGTAATCTCTATGCCTTAGTAGCTATTGGGTTAGCGCTGATATTCGGAGTGGCAAATGTACTGAATTTTGCCCACGGCTCAGTTCACATGGCTGGTGCTTATGTCGGTTGGCTATGTATCACTCGGTTGCACTTGCCGTTAGTAGTAACCTTTGGATTAGTGGCTATTTTCTGTGGGGGTTTGGGGATAGGAATTGAGCGCATTGGACTAAGGGCACTCTACGGTTCAGCCCGGATTGCACCCTTGCTGGCAACTCTCGGTATCAGCTTGATTCTGGAACAAACAGCCCAAATCGTTTTTGGCCCGTTTCCCCAAGCATTTCCCAGTCCACTACCCTCAGAACGCATTCCCATTGCTGGAGTTAGCATTGGTGTTCTAGATTTGCTGATTGCTGGAATCAGTCTTGCTAGTGGGTTGTTTCTCTACTGCTTTTTGCGCTTCACCCGCTTGGGCTGGGCAGTCCGGGCAATGGCTCAGGATCGGGATGCGGCGCAGCAGATGGGTGTGGATGTAAATTTAGTTAACCAGGGGACTTTTGCCATTGCCTCAGCCCTAGCAGGGATTGTCGGAATGCTCGTGGGTATGTATTTCAACGTTGTTTTTCCGACAATGGGCTATCAGGCAGGACTCAAGGGCTTTGCGGCGGCACTACTGGGAGGACTGGGTAATATCCCTGGTGCGATCGCTGGTAGTTTAATACTAGGACTAACGGAAAGCTACGGGGTGGCATGGTTGGGAGCTAGCTATCGCAATCTGTTTGCTTTTATCATCTTGTTGATTGTATTGGTACTGTTTCCCAATGGGTTATTTGGTGGGAAGCGGGGGCTACCACCGGAGCCGCTTACAGGTACATTTATTGCCATCAGTCGGCCGTTACGCTTACCACCGAGACTTGTGTGGGGTTTGAGCTTGCTAGCTTTAGCGTTACCTTTGTTTGTTTCCAACGGTTATGTATTACAAACTCTTACCAACGCTTGGTTGTATGGTTTGCTAGCTCTCAGCCTCACACTGGTTGCAGGGACATCAGGGTTAATGTCCTTGGGGCACGCGGGATTATTAGCTATTGGTGGCTATGCCTCGGCGCTATTGGTGATGAGGTTAGGATTGCCCTTTGAGGTAGCGTTACCTGCGGCGGGATTAATTACTGCTGGCTTAGGTACGTTGTTGATATTACCTGCATTTCGACTGCGGGGCCATTACGTAGCGATCGCCACTTTGGGTATTGGTGAAAGTGTTGGTTTAATTTTGCTTAACTGGCAAAGTTTGACGGCTGGCCCTGTGGGTTTAAATAACATTCCGCCGCTAACTTTGGTAGGACAGCAGATTGTTACACCGCAAGCTACTTACTGGCTAGCGCTGATTCTATTGTTGTTGGTAGCACTGCTGCAAATGCGCCTGGTGCGATCGCATTTAGGACGTACCCTCAGAGCCATCCGCGAAGATGAAGTTGCAGCCCAATGTTACGGCATCAGCCTGAATCGCTATAAAACTCTAGTCTTTGCCGTTAGTAGCTTTGCTGCGGGAATTAGTGGGGCGTTCACAGCACACATGTACTCTTATATCAACCCCGAAACCTTCAATAACACGATTTCGATTCTGGGATTGACAATGGCAATTCTCGGAGGTTTGGGTAATACCGTCGGTGCGGTAATCGGTGCAATTTTGTTAATTATCCTCCCTGAGTTCTTTCGGGGTTTTGTCGAAGAACGGATCTTGATTTATGGCGTATTACTTGTGGTATTAATTCGCTTCCGTCCCCAAGGACTGATGGGGACAATATGAATATCCTGGAAGTTGCGAAGCTTTCTCGCTCATTTGGGGGAGTAGTCGCTGTCAATAACCTCGACCTCAAGGTAGGACTCGGTGAGGTAGTTAGTGTAATTGGGCCAAATGGTGCAGGCAAAACTACACTTTTTAACTTAATTAGTGGATTAGACCAACCAGACACAGGTAGTATCCAATTTTACAATCAATCAATTGTCGGATTGCGCCCAGAAGCACTCGCCTACCGTGGATTAGCCCGGACTTTTCAGCATGGGCGAGTCTTCGGAAATATCAGTGTACTGGATAACGTACTAGTGGGTGCCCATACCAGACTACGGGCTGTGCGTCCCAAATTGCCATTGCTGGGGCCCTTGGCAGAATTACTATTGGCACTGGTACAGCCTGCTGCTGTTAGGGAAGAAGAAGAAAAACTACGTCAGGAGGCGCTGAAAATTCTCAGCTTATTTGGCGATCGCCTCTTACCACGAGCAAATCTGCCTGCTCATAGTCTATCTTACGCCAACCGTCGGCGCATCGAAATCGCTCGGGCCCTGGCTTTACAGCCGCGTCTGCTGTTACTAGATGAGCCAACTGCTGGCATGAATCCCACCGAAACTGCCGAGATGCTATTATTGCTCCGCACACTGAAAGCTGGTGGTCTGACAATTTTGCTGATTGAACACAAATTGTCACTAGTAATGGAGCTTTCCGATCGCGTAGTGGTTATGGATAATGGTAAAAAAATTGCTGAAGGGTTACCCCAATTTGTGCGTAACCATCCAGAAGTAATTGAGGCATACTTGGGACATCGCAAAATCGGGGCAGCGATGGTGGGAGTGGAGGCAGAAACATGAGTACTGCACTTCTCAAACTAGATGGAATTGTCACTTACTACGGTTCAGTACAGGTACATTTTGATTTAAGCTTGGCAGTAAATCAAGGACAGATTGTTTGTCTACTTGGTGGCAATGCAAGCGGTAAATCAACCACCATGAAGGTGATTTTGGGTTTAGTGCGTCCCCGTAGTGGTATTGTGTCCTTCGCCAACGAGACTGTTACAGGTTTATCCACGCCACAACTAATTCGACGCGGAATTGCCTCAGTACCAGAGGCGCGAAGGCTATTTGGGGCGATGTCAGTACGGGAAAATCTGTTAATGGGAGCTTATACCCGTAGCGATCGCGCAACAATCAATGCAGACTTTGAGCGGGTTCTAGAACTCTTTCCCCGCCTGGGTGGACGCTTGCGCCAACGTGCGGGGACACTTAGCGGCGGTGAGCAGCAGATGGTAGCAATGGCTCGCGCACTCATGAGCCGACCCCGCTTAATTTGCATGGATGAGCCAACGATGGGTCTTTCACCTTTGTATGTCGAGCGCGTGCTGGAATTAATTGAGACGATTAATCAGCAGGGTGTAACCATATTTATGGTTGAACAAAATGCCAATTTAGCACTGCAAATTGCTCATTATGGTTATGTACTTCAAAATGGTCAAATTGTGCTGTCTGGCTCATCTGGTGAATTATTGAATAACCCGCAAATTCGTGATGCTTATTTGGGTGGTGAGGCGGTTTCGCAAATATGATGTGGTTGAAAAAGGGACTGGGGACTGGAAAAATTATTCGGGGATTCAGACCACTATCCAAGTTTTGTTCGTGCAGCGATCGCACTAATTCACCTGACACTGATTTTCAGATTTTTTGACCTCACACAGAGAAGCCAGTGCTTAGAATAAAACTGACCGAAGAAAGGCAGAGGGCAGGAGGAAGAAAATATTTTTTTTGCCCTCTGCCACAAGGTCTCAGAGCAACTAAATTTATTTATGGGGATTACCTCTTGTCTACGACAGGCTGCGCGAACGTCCTCCTGCCTCTTTAATATTAGTATTTGTTCGAGAAAATGCTGATTTCACATTAACCTAGAAGACAACTCCCTCTCTATGCCTCCCACCACTTCTGCTTACCAAATTACTGATTTATTCGCCGAACGAGCGATAAAAATCGCACCACCAACTTATGGCACTGAATTAACCAAAATTATCACTGTTAGCTTTGCCTATGGTTTAGCTGACCCAATTCTCTTTCCCCATGCCGACTTGGCTACTGCAAGTGCAGCTGTGCTGGCAGAAGAGGCTCCGATCGCTCTCAATTACGGGCCACCTTCAGCCCAACTTTATGAGCAAATTATCGTCCGCTTGCAGGCTCAAGGAATCCCTGCTGATCGCGATCGCGTGATTATTGGCTACGGTTCTGGTCAGATTTTGGGTTTGCTACCAGATGTATTTGTCGAACCTGGTGACGTGGTAATTGTGGAAGGGCCAACCTTCTTGGGAGTAGTGACTAGATTTGTCCACGCTGGCGCACGCCTAATTAGCATTCCTGTGGATGAATTAGGAATGGATGTGGACGCTTTAGAAGAAACTTTGAGCGATTTGAAAAAACAGGGGATTCGACCCCGATTTATTTACACTATCCCCACCTTTCATAATCCCACAGGCGCGACTATGCCATTATCTCGCCGCCAAAAACTGGTAGCGTTAGCGGCTGAATATGGTGTGCTGGTAGTGGAAGACGATGCTTATAGCGATTTGCGATTTCAAGGTGAAACAGTGCCCTCTCTGGCAAGCCTTGACAAGGATGGGTGGGTTTTATATGTGAGTACCTTCTCAAAAATTATTGCGCCTGGTATCCGGCTGGGTTGGGCTTGCGGCGATCCAGCAATTATTCAACGGCTGGCAATGTTCAAAAGTGAGGGGCCTGTGGGGCCATTTGTCAGCCATGTGGTCGCTCGCTACTGTGCTACAGGCAAACTAGATCATCACATTCAGGAGCTAATTGCTTGCTACAAACATAAGTGTAATTTGTTGTTAGAAGCGATCGCTCACGAGTTTCCCAGTGATGTAGTTGCTTTGCGACCAGGTGGCGGCTTTTTCGTTTGGTGTAAATTGCCACCACATATCAGCGCCAAAGCACTCCTAACTGCTGCCAATGAATACGGCATCAGCTTTCTACCAGGAACTCGCTGCTATGCCAATGGCCAGGGAGATGATGCCATCAGACTAGCTTTTAGCTTTCAAACAACGGAGAAGATTGTCGAAGGAATTGCTGTCTTGGGAAAAGTGTTGCGCGAATGGCGGTAATTCGTAATTCGTAATTCGTAATTTGTTACCTTGTTCCCAGCAACGAAAAGCATTTCCTTCTTAGACGATGTTTGAAAAGTTGTGGGCGAATAGAATTCGCTACTACACAGGCGAAGTCCGCCTCCGAGGACTAACACAAAATCAAGTTCTTCAACCCACGGAGGTGGGTTTTGTCTGTATAGCCGCGATTTCTAATCGCCAGGGTTGGTATTAAATTAGACTTTTCAAACAGCCTCTTAGACATGAAAACAAGATTGAAAAGTTTGTAAGCTTAAAAAATTTGTTCTAAACGTTGAAAATCGCGCTGGACTTCATACCAGAGACTTTTATTATGGGGGTCTGTCTTCAGAGCTTTTTTGAGATAAATTCTGGCTTTGAGTAGTTGTTTTTCCGAAATTAACGCCCGTCCCCAAATTTGATAAGCGATCGCTAGCCATTGGCGAACTTCTGCATCTGTTGACAACCGATCTGCTAAAGCTTCCGCTAGGGCGATCGCTTGGGGAAATCGTCTTTCTTGCAAAAATCGCTGTAATTGCTCATAAGTCTTCCACTTCAGCCGTTCTTCTATTTCCAACAGATTAGGCGGCTTTGGTTTCCCTGATTCTTGGCTTGTCACCGTTGTTACTGGTGCTTTCTGCCGCTGCGTTGCCTTGGTATCATCATGCCCAGATGTTGACACCTGACTTGAATGTGCAGCAGTTTCCTCTGGCAGTACTACTGTCAGCAGGAGTTTGTAAGCCTCTGTTAAGGCAATAAATTTATCTTTGGCTTTGTTGTCATCTGGGTTGATATCGGGATGATATTGCTGCGCCAGTCGTCGATAAGACGCCTTGATGTCAGCAAAAGAAGCTCCCGATCTTAAACCCAATAAACGGTAGCAATCTCCAAGATCCATCTTGAGCTATGAGCTATCGAATATGCAGCTAGAGGCTATCAGCTATCAGCTTCACGCCTGAACTATCAATAATAAGGGCTAATTTGCTTTTTTAAAGTTCAATGTTGACAGTTTGTTTAAAGAAGGGAGTGGGGAGTGGGGAGTGGGAAAGAGGCAGAGGGGCAGGGTGCGGGGGGCAGAGGGGAAAACTCTCCTCCCTTGCTCCCTGCCCCCTGCCCCCTGCCTTCCTACTCCCCAGTTATTACCGAGGTTCGTTCTTCAATCACACGGTCGATTAAACCGTATTCTTTAGCTTCTTCGGCAGACATGAAAAAGTCACGATCCATATCTTTTTCAATTTTTGCTATGGTCTGACCTGTTTTATCGGCATAGATACCATTAAGCTGATGACGAATCCGCAGGATCTCTCTAGCTTCAATTTCGATATCGGTTGCTTGTCCACGCGTGCCACCTGAAGGCTGGTGAATCATAATCCGTGAGTGCGGCAATGCTAACCGTTTGCCTTTGGTGCCAGCTGCCAGCAGGAAAGACCCCATTGAAGCAGCTAAACCTACGCAAATAGTCACTACATCTGATTTGATATGTTGCATGGTGTCAAAAATCGCCATGCCAGATGTAACCATCCCACCGGGGGAATTGATGTATAAATAAATATCTTTACCTGGATCGTCTGAATCCAGATACAGCATTACAGCAATAATTTGATTGGCAATTTCATCATCAATATCACGCCCCAAGAATATAATCCGTTCTCGGTAAAGGCGATCATAGATGCTAATCCAATCTGTATATTGTCCACCGGGCATCCGGTAAGGAACTTTAGGAACGCCTATAGGCATAATTTACTCCGTTTTTAATTAGTCATTAGTCATTAGTCATTAGTCATTGGTCATTAGTCATTGGTCGTTAACATTAATAATTTTTGGTTATTAACAAAAGACAAAGGACAAATGACATAGACGCGCCAGCGGCTTCCCGCAGGGTAGGACAAATTAAAGAACACTGGCAGGGAGTGGGGGATTTGCAAGTTCTTCTTTCTCAAAAACTCGGTCAATCAAACCGTATTCCTTCGCTTCATAAGGTGTCAGATACAACAACCTATCCATGTCTTTAGTAATTTTTTCTGGGGCCTGTCCAGTGGTGCGATGTAAGATATCAACTAACGCCCCTTTATTTACCAAAACTTCCCTGGCGCGAATTTGAATATCCGTTGCTTGACCTTGGGCGTAGCTCTTGGGCTGATGCAGGATAATTGAGGAGTGAGGCAAACTAGCACGGCAACCTTTTGTACCAGCACTGAGTAGCATTGCTGCCATACCCATCGCGGAACCGACGCAGATGGTGTGGATAGGAGGCTTGATATATTTCATGGTGTCATAAATGGCGAAGGCTTCGGTTTCAAAGCCAATGGGTTCGCCACTGTAGCCGGAAGTGCCGGTGGAGTTGATATAGATTTTAATCGGTTTTTCCGGGTCGTCGGATTGCAAAAACAGCAATTCGGCCACGATTAATTCGGTGACAGCAGGCACCAGTGGCATCCCAATATAGACAATTCGCTCCTTCAATAACAGGGAAGGTAAATCTGGCGGCGGTGTCCGGTAAAAGTTATCGCCGTAATATGGGGCTTGAACAGCCTTAATTGGGGAAATGTCCATAGCAACTGATCGCCTGAAACTATGCCGTTAACTGTAATACATCCTAGCGCGATGCACGCCTCCCTCAAGGTGCGGATTTCTCCCTAATGCTCAAGGCGGCTTCGCATCTGCCAATGCTTGGCTTCTAAGATATTCTGATTATATTAGTGTATTTGTGTTAGATAGGTTTTCCGTAGAGTTAAAGTAGTGCTTTGAAGTTATTTTTTAATATGTATCTCCTGAATAAGGACTTTGAGTTATGAAGGTTAGCTTGCAGCCTGCCTTGAATGATGGTAATTTGGACGCGAATCAACTGAACAGTCAGCGTCAGTTAGGAGTTTCGATTTCGGCGATCGCAGAGACTCAAGACCGCCATGTACCCCTGAATTTGTGCTTAATTCTCGATCATAGTGGTTCAATGAATGGGCGATCGCTAGAAACGGTCAAAAAAGCAGCGAATCGTCTGGTAGATCGACTCAATCCTGGCGATCGCCTCAGTGTGGTAGTTTTCGATCACCGTGCCAAAGTCTTAGTACCCAGTCAAAGTATCGAAGATCCAGAAAAAATCAAACAGCAAATTAACCGCCTAGCCGCCGATGGTGGAACTTCCATTGATGAAGGACTACGCTTGGGGATTGAGGAGTTGGCGAAGGGCAAAAAAGATACTGTTTCCCAAGCTTTCCTCTTAACCGATGGCGAAAATGAACACGGTGATAATAATCGCTGTTTAAAATTTGCTCAATTGGCTGCTAGCTATAATTTGACTTTGAACACTTTGGGATTTGGTGACAATTGGAACCAAGATGTTTTAGAAAAAATTGCTGATGCTGGTTTAGGTACTTTATCTTATATTCAAAAACCCGAACAGGCAGAGGAAGAGTTTAATCGCCTATTCAGCCGCATTCAAACGGTGGGATTGACTAACGCTTATCTGTTATTCTCCCTGATGCCCAATGTCCGGCTAGCGGAACTCAAACCGGTTGCTCAAGTTTCCCCAGACACAATTGAGTTACCACTGCAACAAGAAACTGATGGACGTTTCGCTGTGCGGTTGGGAGATTTAATGAAAGATGCAGAACGGGTAATCTTAGCTAATATTTATTTGGGACAATTGCCAACAGGTGAACAAGCGATCGCTAATGTGCAAGTCCGCTACGACGATCCATCTGCCAACAAAGTAGGTTTAGTTACACCAAATATCCCAGTTTATGCCCATGTAGTCAAAAATTACCAAGCAGACCTGAATCCCCAGGTGCAGCATTCTATTTTAGCATTAGCGAAGTATCGCCAAACCCAGCTAGCCGAGACGAAATTACAACAGGGCGATCGCTCTGGTGCGGCGACAATGTTACAAACGGCTGCGAAAACTGCCTTGCAAATGGGAGATACAGGGGCGGCGACAGTGTTGCAAACTTCTGCCACCCAGCTACAATCTGGTGGAGATTTATCTGAAAGCGATCGCAAGAAAACCAGAATTGTCTCCAAAACAATTTTGCAAGATACCCCTCCCCAATGAAAGTTAAATTGCTCTCGGCGTTAAATGACAATAATGTTGATGTGGCTCAAACAAGTAGCCAACGTCAACTAGCAATAACAATTTTTGCCATCGCTGGTGAGTCCGATCAAAATCTCCCCCTTAATCTTTGCTTGATTTTGGATAGAAGTGGTTCCATGCATGGACAACCAATTAAGACGGTGATCCAGGCAGTGGAAGGATTAATCGATCAGTTGAAACCAGGCGATCGCATCTCAGTTGTGGCTTTTTCTGGCACTGCGGAAGTCATTATCCCTAACCAAGCGATCGAAGACCCCGAAAGCATCAAATCTCAAATAAAAAGCAAACTGACTGCTAGCGGTGGCACTGCGATCGCTGATGGTTTGGAACTGGGAATTACAGAATTGATGAAGGGGACGAGAGGCGCTGTTTCCCAGGCGTTTCTGCTGACGGATGGGCATGGTGAAAGCGCTTTGCGGATTTGGAAATGGGATATCGGGCGAGATGACAACAAGCGCTGTCTCAAACTGGCGCAAAAGGCTGCCAAGCTAAACCTAACTATCAACACTTTTGGATTTGGCAATAGCTGGAATCAAGATTTGCTAGAAAAAATTGCCGATGTCGGTGGTGGGACTTTAGCCCATATTGAGCATCCTGAACAAGCTCTAGAGCAATTTAGCCGACTGTTTGGACGGATTCAATCGATTGGGCTAACTAATGCCTACTTGCTCTTATCTCTAGTGCCCAATGTCCGACTAGCAGAATTGAAACCCATTGCCCAGGTTGCCCCAGACACAATCGAGTTACCAGTGGAATCCGAAGCCGATGGTAGCTTTGCTGTCCGTTTGGGAGATTTGATGCAGGATGTGGAAAGGGTAGTTTTGGCAAACATTTATCTGGGACAATTGCCAGAAGGTAAACAAGCGATCGCTCATCTGCAAATCCGTTATGATGACCCGTTGGTTAACGAAGAAGGTTTACTTTCGCCCTTGATGCCAGTTTATGCAGATGTAGTGCGGACGTATCAACCGACTTCTAATCCCCAGGTGCAACAGTCTATTTTAGCATTAGCCAAGTATCGCCAAACCCAGTTAGCTGAGGCGAAATTGCAACAAGGCGATCGCACTGGTGCAGCCACAATGCTACAAACGGCAGCTAAAACCGCTTTACAAATCGGAGATAAAGGGGCGGCGACAGTGTTGCAAACTTCAGCCACTCGCTTGCAAGCTGGTGAAGAACTTTCGGAAGCAGATCTCAAGAAAACTAGGATTGTATCAAAGACCGTTTTACAGGAATAGTAAAAATCCAGCTTAAGGTAATGGATGGTTGAGATGGACAAGTATGATTCATATCCGTTTTAGTGACAACCATTATGGCGGTGAGATTGATCTATCAGGTACACCGGGAGATTTGAGAAGCATTCACCAATCGATTATTGAATTGCTTCAAGCTGAGGATGTGCAAGTTTGTATTCCTGCTAATGAAGTTGATCCAGCACATTATGATTCTTGTTTAAATTCGTTCCTCATTCGTAAGAGTGATTGTTCTCTCAAAGTTATGGTTGCTGGCAGTTCTTTAAAGATTGAAGGAACACCAGAGAAACTGGAAGTTTTTGCAGACTGGTTTAATTTTGACAATAGTACAGAATCAGGCTATCATCACCACTTTGACTACTACGAAGGAAATGAGTGGCTTGATCCTGGCTCAATTTCATTAGTAATCTCAGTTCAGTAATCTGTACATCGGCAACCGAACAGACGTGCAATAAAGTTACTATAGCGGTTCTCGCTTGAGTGAAATACACAATGTGGGAAGATGATGAATGTTGTAGCAAAGTGTATCTGGAATGAAAGCATACTCCACTG
>NZ_JBALFY010000040.1:0-49558 GCF_036916655.1 Nostoc sp. | reverse complement strand
TTTGCGGGTTAAAGAAAATAAGTATCGCTAAAATGCTTATGTAATATAGGTTTCAGCCTTAGCGTACAATTTTCCCGTTTTGGCACGGTGATGCCCGTCTCGCAGATATTTTGCTAAAAAGGGTCTTTCGAGAATATAACTGGTTGCCTGATTTTGAGGTACAATTTCCAATACTTTTTTAACGAAATTCGGGAAGTCTTCGATAAATACACTGCATGTTATAGAAGCTGACAATAGAAATCATATTCCAATTATTGTGACTTCAACCTCTAGCACAGGTACTCACGAGCAAATTCCAGATGTAGAGTTTGAAGAATATTTACTTAAACCTTTCGATCTCGATCAAATTGTTTCCCTCATTCAGAATAAAGAGAGAGGTGAAAGAAAATTTTTCTCACGATGTACTAGTTTGACAGTAGTACAGAGCAATACGCTTGGGTTAAGGGCGAATGGCAAAAATTTTGGGTTTTCAAAACGCGATAAATCGCCCTCTCTATAAGTTTTGATCGCTAAGTTCAGTAATAATTGTAATGCAATTACGATCGAGAAATTGAGTCGTACCGGGAGTGATGACAGCACCGACTTTATAAATTTTCTCACCGACTTACTTATACCAGCAATTTTTATTAGCTCAAAATTTATTAAAGTCAGCAGAACGACGATAAAGTAACCAGATAAACAGCGGTGAACCCAACAAGGCAGTGACGGAACCTACTGGTAGTTCTACTGCTCCTAGCCTAGAAAGTAAATCTGCAAAAGTCAGTAACCATGCACCTGCAAGGGCAGAAAGTGGTAAAACAAAGCGATGATCTGTACCAACGATGAGGCGGACACCGTGAGGAACAACAAGACCAACAAATCCAATCAAGCCACTGATGCTGACTGCACCTGCGGCTAATAGAGTGGCGACACCACCAATTAACAAGCGCGATCGCGTTAACGAAACCCCCAAACCGACAGCCAAATCATCTCCTAAAGCCAGCACATTTACCGATCGCGCCAGCAGACATCCCCCGATCAATGCAACGATGATGTAAGGGCCAGCCGTAGCAATTTCTTGCCAACCACGCCCATTCAGGCTACCAACTAGCCAACTGAGTGCAATTTGAATTTGACCGTCTTCAGCTAAAAGCAACAATGTACTTTGTACAGCACCAAATAAAGAACTGATCGCCACTCCGCCTAAAATCAACCGCTCAACAGAAATACCCGACCCCGCACGACCGAGCAAAATAACGATCGCAGAAGTCAAAATTGCTCCCATCCACGCTGCTAGAGGAATTGCGATCGGGAATATGTGCCACACAATCATCAGAATCACAATTAATCCTGCACCCGCTGAAATGCCCAAAATAAATGGATCGGCAAGACTGTTGCGTAGCATTCCTTGTAGCAATGCTCCTGACATTCCCAAAGCTGCACCAACAATCAGAGCAACAGTAATGCGCGGGAGACGTAAATCCCAGAGAATAGTCTGTTTAACCGGATCGCCTTTGCGGAGAATGGCTTGCCAAAGTTCTGACATATTTAAGGGTACTGCCCCTTGAGAAAGCGATAGCCCTAGCGTTACCACCAGTGCTATGCCAAGGAGTAAAACAGCCCAAAATACGCGATGTTTAGTAAAAATTGTCTCAATTAGTCTAGTCAAATTTAGATGTGTATTTTTTTTAATATAATTCGTCTCAGACATAGATGCATTTGGAATGAGAGATTGGACAAGGAGAGAAGGGAGTTAAAATTTGAACTTTGACCCTCAGAAGGTCAAAGTCGAGCCTCAGAAGGTCAAATTTGAACCTCAGAGGCTCAATTTTTAAGTTTTAACTTTTTGCCCCACACCACAATACAGTTCAGTTAAGCCTCTCTTTCTTCTCTTGCCCTGCATCCAACTCTTACGAGACGCTGCGCGTAGCTTGCTTCTCCGTAGGAGTATGCGGTTCGTTAAAAAAAGGATTTTAGCCTTAACTTAATAGTATTGCCCCATGCCCAACTACGTCAGTCCCAGCCCACCTTGATAACCAGTGACAATGCGGCCACCATCCTTGAGGATGTGGATTTCTATCTGGTCGCTAGCCCAAGTAATTTGGTCTTGGAAAGCTGGGTTTAACACCCGAACTTTTTGATTGCTAGAAGAGACTGGAGAGTCGGGAGAATTAATTGCTAGAGATTGCACAAAAGGCCCGTCAATCAGGATATCGAGTTGTTCTAACAATGCTTGTGAACCTGGTGGCGCGGATTGAGACTGTAACTGCTTAAGAGTGAATCCAGTAAAAGACATGACATTTAAGCCAGCAGCTTTTACCTTCTGAGCTAAAGATGCCAGTGCAGTAGCTTGCCAAAACGGTTCTCCACCAGAGAACGTTACACCTGTGTTGCGGGAATTGCTGAGAATATTTTCGGCAAGGGTATCAACAGCAATCAATTGGTTAGCCTCAAATGACCAGGAGTTAGTATTAAAGCAGCCAGGACACTCACGAAGACAACCTTGCACCCAGACGACTGCACGACAACCAGGGCCATTAACTTCTGACTGATCGACGTAACCCATAATGTTGAGATAGCCTGGGGGAATTTCGATGAGTGCTAACGATGGGTCAGTTGGCTTAGTTTCCATCTCTTTAACTCCTTTTAGCCATTGCCTGTTAACCGTTAACTATAGCTAATCTCCAATTATATAACCGTGAAAATTTGACTATTTAGTTAAGTAGCACCATAGTGCTTTTATCTAAGTTGATGGGTAAAGGGCGATCACTAACTATCTAGTTAGTAAAGTAAATTTTACTTGAACTGCTTGTAGACCAGTATACTTTGGTAGAAAATACTTAAGTAAACCGTCGAAAAAACTCTAGAAAACCTTCGGGCTTAACTTCTTCTACACTTGCTCCAATACGTTGATAATATCTGTTGTCATACATAACAGGGCTTGTTCCTGCTTTGATACAAAATACCACCACGTCTTTACCGTAATAATTCACTATTTTAATATTTCTACCAATATTATCTTTAACAGCTTGATCAATTGGCTGAGGCTGTATTTTTTGTATCAATAATCTAAAAAAACTATCAATATTTCCTGTAAATCTTGTAGCTTCATGACCTATTCCAGTAATGTGAAAATTTTGGTATTTATTGCTAATAATATTGTATAAATTTTCTATTTTACTTGCATCATTTCTCATTATCAGCGACTCCAATACATACATATCCTATTGCTCCAGGAGAGTGATTTGCCATAGCGGTGAGAGTCTTTATTATTTTACTAAAACTTTTTTCATCAAACTCTCCTCTTCCATCTAATCTTGTAAATCCTTGCTTAAAGTCAAAAAGAGTTTGCTCTGTTCGAGATTGTGTAAGTAAAGTTTCAAACTCAGTCAACCAACTATCAGTAGCAGGGTCTACCTGTTCCTTTATCTTAAAAGTATCTCGAATAATCCCCTTCACTCCACCTATATTATTGCTTTTATTTTTCGTACTCCAGTTTCCACCAGTAGTTATATTAATGTGTTGCCCAATATTCTTTAGCTTATCGGACAATTCTTGATAGTTTTTTACTTCCATATTCTCTTTGAACATTAATTCATAAATACTTAGGAAAATTATTTGAAAGTAGCGAGGTATAATTTGAAGTGGTTGTGAGAATATTAATTCACTAAATTTACATTGAGATATTTCTAATAATTTGCGAATTTGATCATATACTTTAATAAAGCGCCTTCTAATAATGTCAGGATTAACTTTTTGAAGTGCTGCTTCTATTTCCTTTTGTCTGGGACTTTCTTTTAAACCATAAAATTCGTCTAGTACTTCCGAACTACTCCTTGGTATTTCTGGTAATGCCATATAAGCAACCAGATCAGCTACTATTTCTTCATCTTTTGATTCTCTAACCATTTCTTTAGTCAGAACACCATTTTTTACCCAAAAAATTTCATCAACTTTAATTCCATATTCAAGATTTTTATTAGTTATACTTATTAACTTCATATCATTTAAAAGCAAAGTATCTGAAGCAGAAGTATCAGTTCGGATTTCACTAGATATCTTTCGTACAAGGTCAGGAAAAAATGCAGTTGCTCCAGATGCTCTTAACTCTTGCCTAGATAAGTATTTGCCATTAGAATTAATTCTTCTAAATATTTCGTCTATTCTTTCTTCATCATTAAAAGAGTAAACAGAAAGAGGCATTACATAACTTGCTATTCCTTCAGATAGACTTCTTTCTAATACAGGTGTTTTCTGATTTACAAAACCCTGATCAAGACGAGATTTTGATTCTACCATTGTAGCCAAATCAAAAAATTTGCTGTAGACATCAAATTCACCTTCAATAAAAGCAGTAATTGCATTCAATCTTTGCATTCAATCTATTATTTCATAAGCTATATTTTCTTTAACTTGAGCTAGTAATATTATAGGCACTGGAAACCCATGTAAAATTGAATCGATAAATGCCCTTTTCTCTTCAATAGTCCAGACAAGCTTTCTCTGATATTTACGATTTACATAAAATTGATTGTTAACATAAAAATTATATATTCTTTGAATAGGCTCACTCCTAATTGCAAGCTCTTTTTGGAGAGAAGAAACAGGAGGCTTAATTGGTAAATTAGACATAATGCGAATAGTAAGATTTAATTGAGTATATAATAACTAAATTAAATGGGCTATTAGAATAACAATTAATTTACATTTATTTTACAAGCTACGCATCGCTCAATTCAAGCAAGCGATCGCACCTTACCCCAATCCCTCAACATCAGCATTTTCCCCTTCTGACTCAACAGGCTCAAACTTAACTTTGTTGTATAAATCTTGTAGAGAAATCTCAAAGGGTACGGTTACAAGTGCGATCGCTTCATCTTCTTCATCATATTCACGAAGCGTCCATTGTTTTTTCCCAGTTTTGGAAAATTGATCTATATGAATCCGAGTTTGGTCAATTAATAGGTATTCTTGGAAGGTAGAAATAGTCCGGTAAGCCTGAAATTTATCTTCGCGGTCATACCCTTTGGTAGATTTTGATAAAACCTCAACAATAATCTGCGGATTCAGAATTATATCCTTTCGGTTGTTAAAAAACTCTGGTTCACCCGCCAGAATCATCACATCTGGATAGGTATAGGTACGGTTTTGGGTTATCCACAGACGAACATCACCCATGAAAACTCGGTAGTTCTGCTTTTTAAAAGCAAAATTCAACTCAGTACTTAAGTTGAGTGCTATTTGATTATGATTTATTGTTCCACCCGCCATAGGAATTATTTGCCCGTCAATGTATTCACTTTTGTAGTCAGCAACTTCTTCTAGCTCTAAATATTCCTCTGGGGTATAGTATCGCTGTTGTGTTATTTGCATAGTTTTATCAGGTAACAATGTTTAACGATACGGAGCATTTAGTGACCCATGTTTACCAAACAGTTTAACGTGGTTGAATAGAATTGCGATGTGCTTTCTACAAAGTGAACGTAGGCGCAGCCCGCCATAGGCATCGCTATCTAAATTCACAAAGTCTTTTAACTTTTTTTCCTATTGATAACCGGCTGCTTGTAAGAGAAACAATTTGGCATAACGTCCTCCTAGCTTTAACAAATCTTCGTGAGTTCCCTGTTCTATAACTTCGCCGTTTTCTATAACTAGGATTTTGTCAGCCATTCGTACCGTTGAGAAGCGATGGGAAATCAAAAGTACCATCTGATTTTTAGTAACAGTGCGAAAATGATTGAAAATCTCAAACTCAGCTTGGGCATCTATTGCTGATGTTGGTTCATCTAACACCAAGATATCTGCTTGCGATCGCATAAATGCACGAGACAGTGCAATTTTCTGCCACTGTCCCCCCGAAAGTTCCTGTCCTCCCTTAAACCAACGACCAAGTTGAGTCTGAAAATTTTGGGGTAATTGGTCGATAAAAGATTCGGCCATGCCTTTTTCAGCAGCACTTTGCCAACGGGTTTTGTTGTCGAGATGTTCGACATCGCCCACGCCAATATTCTCACCCACTGTGAACTGGTAGCGGACAAAGTTCTGAAAAATCACACCAATGCGACGCCGCAACACATGCACATCCCATTCCTGCAAGTCCAAGCCATCTAACAAAATTCGCCCAGAGTCAGGGGTGTAGAGTCGGGTAAGTAGTTTGATTAAGGTAGTCTTACCAGAACCATTTTCACCGACAATAGCCAGTTTCTCTCTAGGTTTCAAATGCAGCGAAATGTTTCTCAATGCTGGCTTGGAACTTCCCGGATAAGTAAATGATACGTTCTCGAAACGGATACCATCTTGGGAATCTAAACCAATGGTTGCTTTACCCCAAGACTTTGGTACTTCTTCTTCAAGGAAATCATAGAGATTTGATAGATATAGGTTGTCCTCATACATCCCGCCAATAGAAGTAAGAGCATTGGAAAAAGTAGATTGTCCTTGGCGAAAAACGGTAAGATACATGGTCATATCTCCCAAGGAAATCTTACCTAGCACTGTTTCCAGCACAATCCAAGCATAAGCTAGGTAAAAAGCACCAGTACTGATTAAACTCAGGAGATACCCCCACAATCCTCGCCGCAGAGTCAAATCACGATCTTCGCCATAGAGTTGTTCAAATAGGCTGCGATAACGTCCTAGCAACATCTCTCCCAACTGATAGAGTTTGACTTCTGTGACAAAATCTTCTCTTGCTAGAAGATTTTCTAAGTAGTGCTGTTGACGAGTTTCTGCCGCACGCCAACTAAACAAGCGAAAGCCTTCTCCAGCAAACTTTGTTTCGGCAATAAATACAGGCATAGCTGCCAAAATCAGCACTACTACCGCCCAACCTGAGAAATTTACTAGCAAAATCCCGTAGGTAATCAGGGAAAGGGCATTTTGCACTAACCCAAAGGTGCGGTTTACTAAAGAAAGAGGACGAACTGATGCTTCTCGTCGGGCATTGGTCAGTTTGTCATAAAACTCTGAGTCTTCAAACTGCCTAAGATCCAGTGTCAGCGCCTTTTCTAAGATGAGTATATTTACTCGCTGACCCATTAGCGCCCGCAATAACGATTGACAAATGATGATTCCCCTCTGACTGCCTGCTAGTAAAATTACAGCGATCGCTTCTAATCCTACATAAGATAGGGAAGGATAAATATTGACAAAACCATTGCTTTGTGAATGAACTTGAGAGGCAAATACCACTGCATCAACAATTAATTTACTGATGTAGGATATTGCCGCCGGTAAAAGACCAGCCATTAAAGTTAAACTAGCCAGAAGAATAGTAAGCGATCGGCTAGTAGTCCATACCAAGTTTACAGCCCGTCCACTATAACGGAAAACCGTCAGCGATTGGCGTAGGATATTTCTTTTTTTTTAATCTTCATCTTTATTGCCGCGAGATACCCCAGCTTGGGCGGATCTTCCTAACTCTATTAAATCTTTATTAATTTTACATTTTTCTAAGAATGTTCGCTGAAAACCCCGAAGTTAAAACCTAAAAACTAGTTTTGTAGGGTGTGTTATGCCGTAGGCTAACGCGCTATGGTGTTAAATTTTGTACCCTTTTAGGTCTTAAAAATTCATACAAAATATATTATGCCAGTAGTTCTAATCAAGCGGACTACGAACAGCTTTACCACCCCTATTAAGTACATGCGTGTAAATCATCGTGATTAGTTTACACAGTTCGGTTTAATTGTGCCTACCTACTTAGACAAATTTTGTAGATAGTTCAATCAAGCAAAGATGCACTGAAGATTATCAAGATCCTCCTGAAATAACTGGCATAAAGTAATTTCCTGGTACGCATCTAGAATTATGAGGTCTTTTAAGAATTTATGGTAAAAATACGACGAGCCATCAAACGAACCGTTAAACAAATCACTGATCCCCCAAAACTGGACAAGCATATCCTAAGCTCTTACTCTATGCTCCGATGGTGTATGGGTATTCTTAGCCTTATATTTCCATTGCTGCTCGTGGTCGGTGGGCTTGTCAAGTTATTTTGGCTTTCATCTCCGCTAGAAATGCAGCACTCCCTTAGCGCTTATTATCATGCCGGAGTTAATGCCGATACCATGTGTACAGCGTTTGCTGGAGTCTACCGAAATCTCTTTGTGGGTATTCTTGTTGCGCTCAGCCTTTGCCTGATTATCTACACAGGTTTCGGCAAATTGGAGAACTGGTTGCTCAACGTTTCCGGCATAAGTCTTGCTTGTGTTGCCTTCTTCCCGATGGACTGGCCCGAAAAGGAGATGCTGTCAAAGTGTGGAAACGAGGTTTTCGACGGTAGTAAATTACTGAACCTTGATATTAAGTTCTTGGGGCAGGATATTAGGCTCCATTTCATAGCAGCTTCTATCTTTTTCCTGATGCTCATCTTGGTCAGCATCTTCACAGCGATGGACAGCGTTGATGTCATAGAAGATGAAGAGAAACAGACGTTTTGGAGAAACATCTTTAACTATGCTAGGTGGGTTATGCCGTTCTCACTGCTGCTTGTTTCAGTAGTGTGTTTTTTTACAAAGACAGATTACACAGTCTTGTGGTTAGAGTGGATAGGCATCTGGGCATTCTCCATCTACTGGCTGCTCAAGAGCTGTGAGATTATGCAAACGAAGGTCGATGAGGATATGATCAAGGGCATAGTGCAACGGAAGGGAGTTCCATCTTCGCCAACGGACAACCTCAAGGGCAGAGTGCAAGGGAAGGTAGCTCCATCTTCGCTAACGGACAACCTCAAGGGCAGAGTGCAAGGGAAGGTAGCTCTATCTTCGCCAAAGGACAACCCCAGCAAAGCCCGTGGTTTAGTCAGGGTTGATCCTAGTTAAAAATACTTGAAAATTTAGTGCAATCGTCGATCTTGTAGGGTGCGTTCCCCACGACAACTTTTAATTACTCCAATGATAAATTCCAGGGGACGCACCAGGATTTTGTGGACTTTAAGCAAGTGCGATCGCAGTCTAACAACGCCCATGCATACCGACTGTCGAGAAGGTATCTGTTGGAATTCAAAGGTTATCTGCGGCGGGTGATGGGCATCGTTATACGTCGTATACATATAGCTCCAGAGGGTGCAATTGCACAGGTAGGCTGGGTTGACAACAGGAAACCCAGCATTACTTTTCTCTGGCAGTACTAACCAGAAGCCAGATTGCACGCGATCGCGAGGCTAAAATGAGAGGGCGATCGCTTCCTTTCACCAGCCCTCAGACGAGGAGATTCTCAAATGCCATTAGCTGAACTCAGTCTTTAGACCGGAGAGTGTCAACCCCACAATCTCCTACCTGCTTTGCCACTTAATCTTTCGTGAGTATCTGACAACAAAGCTGGAATATCTAACTTTTCTGGACACCGAGGTAAACAATCACCGCATTCTGTACACCGATTGCCTTTCATTCCAGGGAACCAATGACCGGCATTTTCAAACATTCCGTAACGATATTGACCATAGTCTTTCATGTCGTATGCTACTGCAAGATTACGTAACCGTAATACCTCTGGAATATTGATGTTTTCTGGACAGGGCAAACAAGCATAACACTGGCTGCACTTATCAGTTTCCAAAGCAACTTTTTGGTGATTTTCTAAACGCAAAAAAGTAGAAATTTCTGCTGATATTAACTCTCCATCACGGTCAGCAACTTGCAAAGGTTCTATTAATTCTTCTGGATTGGCTGGCCCTATACTCAAAGTAGTAATACGGTGGTTAGAAAGTAAGAATCGATAGTTTATTTCTAAGGGTGAATACGGATAACAGAGGTCTTTTAAAGTCTGAGGTGGCGTGTAGAGCCGTCCTCCCTTATCAGCAGGGGAAATAATGAAAATACCCATATCCTTCTCGGCAGCTAGTTGAATCGCTGGTGCGTGCCGTTGAAAAAAATAGTAATAATGCAGATTGACAAATTCAAATAAATCTGTATTTATTGCAGTCTGAATTACCTCTAATGACCCGTGGGTAGAAAAACCAACGTGTCGCACTTGTCCATCGGCAATAGCTTCCTCAACGGCCTGCATACAGCCATTTTTGGCTTGCACCCACTCCAAATGTTGCCAAGTGTTTAAACCATGAACGCTTAAGCAATCTACATAATCTAGCTGTAATCGTTCTAGGGATTCGTCGATGCACCGACGCATGGAGTCACCATCTGCTGTAGCTGAGATTTTGGTAGTGATGTAAAGCCTCGTTCGGGGTACTGATAACCCAGCTTTTAGCGCCCTACCAAGATACTCCTCGCTTTTACCATAACCTCTAGCGGTTTCTAGATGATTAATTCCTAACGCTAAGGCTTTTTCGATGGTTTGGTGAGCATTTTCAAAAGAAGCCAGGTAACGCATTGTTCCCAGAGAAAAAACCGAGAGGCGCAGATCCGTTTTTCCAAAGCGTCGGTATTGCATTTTTAACAAAGTTAGGAGTCATTCAATTTTAGATTTTAGATTTTAGATTTTTCCTTCAATCTAAAATCTAAAATTCCAAATCTAAAATTGCCTAGCTGTCGCCATTACCAAAGCGCTTGATCAAGTCTTCAGGACGGAGATTGGAAATAAATTCACGGAAGGCTTGCTGTTCAGCTTCATCTGCATCACGATCAACAGGGATAGAAGCATCGGCAATGACTTCTTCCATTACCCAAATGGGGGTATTTGTACGGAGGGCAATAGCGATCGCATCGCTAGGACGCGCGTCAATTTCTTTTTTAACTTCACCTTGCTGGACAATTAAAGCTGCATAAAATGTATCCTTTTGCAGGGAATGAATAATTACCTTTTCTAGAGTCATGTTCCAAGTCTCTAGAAGATTCACAATCAGGTCGTGGGTTAAGGGTCTGGGAGGCTTCTGATTCTCCAGTGCGCCCATAATGGCCCTAGCCTGTTCCTGACCGATGTAAATTGGCAAAGCCCGCCGATCTGAAGAATCTTTCAAAAGTACGATCGGGCTGCGGGTTATGGCATCTAATGCTATGCCAGCAACTTTCATTTCAATCATTGGCTAGGCCTCTACAATGCTTTGAGAGCCTTGGACGCTGTGTAACAAATAGTACCCCTTTTTCGGCGGTTTGGCGACAGTAATAAACATAAGCATTCGTTCTCTATAATTGCTTCTATTAAACTCCGAACTTGTGGTGAAAACCAGAGTAAGTCAAACTGATCTTCTTAGACAATAACCTTCTTACCCAAGTATGCCTCGTGAAGGATGCTAATGTGTTAATATCCCTATACGAAAAAAAGTCAGAAAATATACTTGAATGTGAGAGATTTCTGTGACAATTATCAATTGACTTCAGCCAAAATTAGGCAATAAATAGAGTTAGTTTGACAAAAAAGCCGTGTTTACAGGATTAATCCAGGCATTAGGAACGATGGAACCCTTAGGGGGCGATTCTTGGCAAATTACTTGTGTGAGCCAGTCGGGTGAAGTAATTATGCAAGATTTGGCTTATGGTGACAGTGTTGCTGTCGATGGTGTTTGCTTGACAGTAGAAAAAGTTTTAAAGAATGGGTTTATCGCCACTGCTTCACCAGAAACGCTACGCCGCACGACGTTGGGAGGTGAGCAAACGCAACAGAGATATGTCAATTTAGAAGCATCGCTCAGGGTAGGCAGCAAAGTTGGCGGTCATTTCGTGATGGGTCATGTAGACGGTATCGGTCGATTGCTAGTGGCAGAACAAACGGCTAGTTCTTGGGAAATGACCTTTATTGCATCCGAGGCGATCGCACGTTACATTGTCCCCAAAGGTAGCATCGCCGTCAATGGCATCAGCCTCACAGTTGCCGCTTATGAGCCAGAACTCTCTCAATTCAAGGTCGCGGTAATTCCCCTCACATACAGCGAGACAAATCTCCGCTATTTGCTTCCTGGGAATTTGGTGAATCTAGAAGGAGATATTCTTGGCAAATACGTCGAAAAATTCCTTTACTCTGGCAACCCAAACACCACTGTCCATGATGAAAATAGTATGGATGGCATTACACCCGCATTCTTAGCAGAACACGGGTATCTCTGACATTTTGGATTTTGGATTTTGGATTTTAGATTAATTTAAAATCTAAAATCCAAAATTTCCAATCTAGCTACCTGGTTGCTGACTAACCTGGGCAGTCTGTAAGCCTCGCACTAACTGGCTGAGGGCGCTTTGTAATTCCACGCCTGGGTCAGTAGCAACCCACCCATCTTGTGTTAGGTGACGGACTTCAAAGTGCAAGTGAGGCCCTGTAGAAGCTCCGGTGCTGCCAACTAGCCCGATGACAGTTCCAGGCTGTACCCATTGACCAGGTTTCACAAGGATTTCTGACATATGGCCGTAGAGAGTTTGTTCGGCGGATTTGTGATTTAGGATAACAGTTAAACCATAACCGCCCATCCAATCAGCAGTTTCTACTTGACCAGCCGCCGCCGCCAAAACTGGTGTTCCTGTGGGCGCACCCAAGTCTGTACCAGCGTGAAAGCGTTGGGTTCCTGTAATTGGATGAACTCGCCAACCAAACAAAGAAGTAATGGGAGCGGGAATAGACAAGGGATACATCATTCCCGTACCACTATAGGCGACTCGCCCCATAGAGGGGATTTGTGGCAATACTGATGCCAGTGAGAAGTCGTAAGCTACGTTGCTGGGGCGGGGTGCAATATTACCATCTGCCATTGGTGGAGGTAAAGTACCACCACTCGGCGCAATGGGAGTTGCACTAACTGTTGTGGGGCTGAACTCGGCAGGACTCGGGATAAACCGATTCGGGCGAAATGCGCTCTTGGTGTCACCAGTAGAACCACTTTCAGTAGCACGCCATCGGCTAGTGTTACCAGTACTTGCAATTTGCCGCACGGGTGAAACTACTGGTAATTGGGCGTTTTCACTTCTTCTGAGCCAAGTAGGTGCTGCTTTACCATTAGAATCAGCTACACTCCTTTCGGGTGCTTTGGCGCAAACGCCGCCTAATACGCTTTGCCCTGAAGGTAAAATGGCTCGGCAGCCACTAGAGCGCTCTGTGAGAATTACGGAGTTTGGTGCTTGATAAGTACCTGTAGCACCACTGTCATAACTATTAGGATCGATATAGGCGTTATTATAATCCTTGGTTTTCCCCGCAGTTGCATTGACAGGGCTGTTTGAGTTATTTGGTTGAGCAACTTCTGGAAGTTTTTCAGGTAAAGAGCGGGCGGGGGTATTGGGTTTTTCTTGCCTTACCCTTGCAGGAGTAACCTGGGAGGCTTCTACTTTGGGCTTTGACTGTCTAGTAATTACAACAGGTTCAGCAGCTTCGATTTTGGGTGTAGACTGCCTAACTGGCTCTTTTAATTGAGCAACCTCTGGTTTGCCTAGTCTCTGTCTAAGTCTGGCTCGCCGTTGAGAAAATTCTGGTTGTTCTTGAGTGGCTTCCGGTACAACAGCCTGTTTTTTGACTGGATTTATAACTGCTGTTGGTTGAGAACTTTCAACAGTGGGAACGATGTTGTCTATTTGTGTTTCCGTTTGGGCAAACACAAAGCCGCCGCTGAGGAGGCTGAGGCTACTCAGCCAACAGAGGCTCTGGGCTGGTAGTGTTGAGGCAAAACGTTTTTTTGTCAGACCTTGCTGCCATAAGTAATGCAAACTATCAGGGGCAGAATTTTTGCGCTGCGTCATTTGTTCTCTCAGTTGTGTGTAATTAGCCTAAAGAGATGATGCTAGTGGTTTGTCTTGCCCAAAGAGCGAAATTTTGAACAAACCTCAAATTTAAATGGAAGATTTATGGTACCCCAAACTGATTGTACCGGGTTCAATATAAATTTCCGGTGTAATTAGTTCCTTTGTATCATGTGTTTCTAAATCAACTCGTAAATTTCCTTGAGATGTCACTCCAACTACTGTACCTGAAAGATTATTGACGTACACACGATCGCCCATGTTTGTAAGCAAATCTAGATAGCGAGACAAGATTATGCTTACTCCTTCTTGTTCTAGGCACTCCATACCGGATTCTATTCCCAGCAGGACTTTAGAGGTTAACATTTCCAGACAAGAGATTGGTCTGAAATTTTGGGATGCTTGCCACGATTCCAGATTGATTCCAGTTTCGGGTACTGGGTTTATCCAGTTAATACCAACACCAATTACTGCTTGGGTGATTTGTCCTTTGTTTACTTTGGTTTCTGTCAAAATGCCGCCGAGTTTGCGACCATTTAGCACTAAATCGTTAGGCCATTTTATCCCAACGTCTATGCCGAGTTGGCGCAATTGAGACGCAATTCCCCAAGCAGTAGCGAAAGTTAGCTGATAGCTGTCAGTAGCTTCTATTTTGTGGTCGAAAGAAATCGCCACGGAAACATATAATCCGCCAACCGGAGAAATCCACTGACGGCCCCATTGTCCCCGCCCAGCAGATTGTACAGTTGCGATTACTACTGTTCCTGAAATAGCCCCTTGGCTGAGTAAGTCCCAGAGGGTTTGATTGGTTGAGGAGACGCTTTCAAAAAAGTGAAGGGAAAATGGTAAATATGTATGCTTACGCCCTGCTTGCAAGGCTAATTCCAAGTTTTGCAGATTAAATCCCACAGTAGTTAACCCAAATTCCGTTGTTCAAGTTAGCATTGATTTGTTTAGGTTTGGTTCAAGATGCACACTTGGCACTGGCGCAATTGGGAAGGACTGCCTTATCTAACTTGTAGTCTTTTGGAACGTTGGCATCACGGCTTTTTTACCCAGCAGTTTTGGCCGCGATCGCCACAAGTTATCACAGAAGTATTGCAACCAGAGGCATCAGTCTATCGCTTAAAGCAGGTTCATGGCAATACTGTTCTCACCCCTCAAGAGGTTGAAAGCTTTTTAAGCTCTGCTGAGGAGGATTTAGCATCGGCTGATGGTTTAATGAGTGAGCAGCCTCTACAAGCTGTTTGGGTCGCTAGCGCAGATTGTACACCCGTGTTGATTGGGGATGTGCAATCTGGACGGGTGGCAGCATTACACGCGGGCTGGCGGGGAACTGCGAAGAAGATTGTGCCCCAAGCGATCGCTCGATTACAATCTCAAGGCAGTAAACTCGATGATTTACGCATTGCGATGGGGCCAGCGATCGCTGGTGAGGTTTACCAAGTCTCGATTGAAGTGGCTGCCGAAATTGGGGCTAGTATTATATCACATAATAGCGAAGAAAAAATTCTCACTGCATTATACGAGCTACCAAATTCACCTTTACTAGAAGACCCCGATCCCGGAAAGGTAAAGCTAGATGTGCGGCGGGTGAATACTTTACAGCTGGAAAATTTGGGAATTAGTGCAGAACAAATTGCGATCGCACCTTATTGTACTTTCCAAACACCAGAGCATTTCTTTTCTTACCGCCGGGAGAAAGAGAAAAAAGTTCAGTGGTCAGGGATTGTTAGTGGCAAAACGAGTCAGTAGCATTCAAATGGGTTTTGGCTGATAGAGCGATCGCTTTATCAGCTTGGATTCAATACGATTCAATATATAAATTTGCCATGTTGCGGATCAAAAATACGGTCGCGTAATGGATTAACGCTTCATCTCCAAACAGATTTTTAATTCAGATAAATCTGACATCGTGAATCTCAACTTCAATCAAATCGTTATCTTTAAGGTTATATAGCTCTCGAAGTTTCACATCGCAAGCTATTTCAATAATTGTTCTCGGATGATCTCCATTTTCGGTATTATTTTTATCTGTTCTTAAGATAAAAGCATCTCTGCCAAATATTTTACAGGGAACAATGCTCACAGAAACAGTGCCTCCATATTCTTCCTTTTCCAGACGAATTACATTCGTTGGCAGATAGTAAGGTCGATCTAAATGAATATTTAAAGTTCCAGGGAAGAATTTCATTCCCGTTTTTCTCAAGTAATATTCCTGGAGTTTCTCAATCCAGTAAGAAAAGTTTCCAAAACCACTGACAACCTTCCCTTTTAAGATTTTCATATATCCTGATTTTTGTAAATAGGCTGGTATTTATCTTGTGGGGTGGGCATCCTCGCCATACAGACTGGGCGGGCGAGACGCCCACCCCACAAGAGTTAATTGGATATTTTTTGATTTGGAATTCCCTTAGAGATTGTTTTAAAAGTCTAAGTATTAATTTTTGATATCATGTCCGGCTAATCACAAGTGATTACTGCATCTGTGCAAAAATCGGAAAAACCTCTTTCCCCCTGCTCCCTGCCCCCTGCGCTCTAAATAATAAGTCTTTAACCATGATTATGATTCCGCCTTGCGGTACTAGTGTCTTGCTTTTTGCTAGTAGCTATGTCAATATTAGTTGCCAACATCCGTAAGTCAATCGACTTGCCGTAGATTAGTAGTGCAACTTATATGAGCATTAAACGCCGTCACTTACTAGGAATGGGCATATCAACAGCAGCCGTGGCAGCCTGTGGAAAGATTGCCAATGCCCCATCAACAACGCCTAGTGTAGCTCCTGTGGCGGCGACAAGCAAAAGTGCAAGCAAGCTACGTCTAGGCTTTCAGCCACCCTATGTTGCAGTATTTGCGCTGCGGCAACAAAAATTCTTAGAGAAGGCATTTGCAGGACAATCAACCAGCTTTGAGTACCGTCGCCTACTCTCGCTCAAGCCAGTGACCGAAGCATTATCTGCTGGAGCTTTAGATTTAGGTTTAGGGGGTACACCTGTAGCTGCGATCGCTGCGGGTCAGCCTATCCGTGTCATCGCCTTAGTTGAACGCAGCCCAAAGACTCACGGATTGCTAGTTTTACCTAACTCACCCATCAAGAAGGTAACTGATTTAAAGGGTAAGAAAATCGGCAACCCATCGGGAAAAAGCTACTTTTTTGCAGTACAAGTACTAGAACGGGCTGGACTAAAAGACACTGATGTGCAATGGGTTCAGATAGAAAACGATGCAGGTAGAGCCGCATTACTTTCAGGTGCGATCGATGTATGGGGAACTTGGGACCCTTTTTATGCCAGTGCTGAAGTTGCTAAAGAAGTAGTTCCATTAGTAGATGGTGGCGACTATGTGTTGAACTATGTCGCTCTGTTTGGGCGCACAGAGTACATAGAACAAAACCCAGAGACAATACAGCGGTTTCTTCAAGCCTATAAGCAAGCGCTAACCTGGGTTCAAGATAACCGTCAGGCGGCGGTGGATATCCTAGTTAAAGAGAATAAGCTTTCACCAGAGGCCGCAGCTTTGACTTTGGGTCGTCGTAACTTACTGTTTGAGCCGCCTAATCAGGAATACCGCCAAGAACTTGTCACACAATCGCAACTACTGGCTCGTCTGGGACTGATCAAACAACAGCCGAACTGGGATAAAGCAATTGATACAGCGATCGCTAAAACCGTCGCCTCTTGAGTAGCTTCGTTAGCGAATCGTGCAGAATTGAAGAAGAATTCAGAAGTCAGCTGCAATCACTGCGGCTCGATCGCGATCGGAATTACATATAACCTTGCTGCTACCCATCGTGCTGCTTAGGATTGGTGAGCATAAATCATGTGAGAAATAACTGGAAGTTCTTTGCCTTGATGAAAGGCAAAAACCCTTTCGCGAATCTCTCGATCTGCTACCGTAAAGCGTTCATACTGGCGTAAATGATCTACCCAAGACTCGACAATAAATGTCTCTAAGTACCGATTCGGCACAGATGTATCATGAAAGATACCCCAGCGAATCGCACCATCTCGTAACCGCACTACTCGCAGGGCATGAATTGCCGCAATGAATTCCTCTGCTTGATCTGGGTTAATACAATATTCAAGTGTGACTAAAACAGGCCCTTCTTCTGGTTGCAATTCAATTACTACTAGCGGTTCAGCTCGTCGTAATGCTGGAGCTAAATCAAGTTTTCCTGATAGCAACGGGTAACGCCACGCGGTGAAAGTTCCTCCAATTAAGCCAAGGGCAGCAACGAATAAGGCACTTGGCGTTCCCCAATGTTCTGCCGCCGCACCCCAAACAATACTACCAATTGCTAGACAATTGAGGCAATCCAGCGATCGCGAAACAAAGATTTACGGAGCGGACTCCAAGCAGAGGTTGTCATAACTGCGGTATGCACATATTTACTTCAGCATTTTGGGAGTGGGCCACGAGTGGTATCTAATCTGCTTGTTGTGAATCACACAATCTGCAAAATGATCGATTTCTAAAGCGAACTGATTCTTCGGCTTTTAGCTTAAGTTGACACCAACGGCGAGACATCCACCCCACAATAAGAAGTAGTTGAGTATTTTTTATGCAGTCTTCACGCTACGCGTATTTTGCTTCTTTGCAGTAGTACGCACAGCAGACGCAAAGGAAAAGAAAATATGCTTTGAACTGTATTGTTTCACGGGGTAGTGGTTGGAGTTGGGGTGCTAGTTGGAGTTGGGGTGCTAGTTGAACTTCCAGAATTAGCAATGGCACGAACCTGTTGCAGATGTTGTTGGAGGGTTGGTAGCGCTTGAGCCGCAAATGCTTTCACATCTGGATCTTGTCCTTTTTGAGCTTCATTCTGAAATGCGGAGACATCTTTTTCATGACCTTGAAGCATCTCATTTATATATAGGCGATCGAATTTAGCACCAGAAAGTGCGGATAAGCGTCGCAAGGCTTGCTGATTTGTCGTACCGATAGCAGTTGGCAGCGTGACACTTTTTTGAATCGCTAACTGTTTGAGTTGATTATTTACCTGGGTATGATCTTGAACCATACGCTGTCCAAACTGTTTTACTGCATCACTGGTTCCACGTTGTGATGCCAGTTGTCCTAGTTGAACTTCCGCTAAACCATCTTGAGCGGCATTAGTCACGAACTTTCTGTCTAAAGAACTGAGTTTATTTTGCCGTGATGTAGTTGGTGAGGTAGTTGGGTATGGAGTTGGTGATGCAGTCTCAGTACTTTGTACAGGTACAGCAGATGGAACTTCAGATGTACTCTGGTCATGGGGAGTAGTTGGTGTACAACCAGTCGCCAGAGATAAGGCGATCGCTACTAAACCAGTAGAGAGTATTTTGAAGTTGGACATAATCAATGTTCTCCTTAGATTTAACTTGATACTTTCTTGCTCTTATTGAATTTTTCCAATGTGATATCCCCCAAGACAATCACAGATACTTGTTCTCTGGTGCGTCCGAGGTTGCGATATAACATTTCGCCATGTCAAGTTGGAGTAGCCAAACTTTGGGCTAACAGTTGAGTATTTTCATCAACAGTTTTTGTTTGAGCGAGAATCGGTTGCAAAAATCCTTCCGAAACTGCAAATCCTGCTGCCACTAATCCCAAAGCAGAAGCAGTTTTTAATAAGCTGCGTCTACTGATTTCCATAATTGTCTCCTATCAAGTAACAACAGGAATGAGCCGTATACTATCACGGCAATCTGACATAGAGACTCTAACTAAGGTGTGTTTTGAAATATACTCCGCAAGATACATTAATAATGCAAGTTGATGCATTCACAATGCAAGTTGATGCATTCACAATGCAAGTTGATGCATTCACAATGCAAGTTGATGCATTCACAATGCAAGCCGATGCATTCACAATGCAAGTTGATGCATTCACAATGCAAGTCGATGCATTCACAATGCCAATCGATGAATTGCAAAAACTTACTCTTTTTTAAGATTGCCCAATTTAAAATTTTGTCTTACTGATAGATTTATTAGTCGCAATGGGTACATTAAATATACATTAAACTACTGTATACATCTATGACTATCCAAGACACAACACGCCGTTTACGTCCTCAAACTATTAGTCAAGATATTGACTCATTCCACGGCTTGCAAACGGTCAGCACCTACAACACAACTCGTGCTGATGCCTCAACTGCAAACTTACAGGAAGTTTATCAGACGATGTTGATTTCTCAGCAAGCCGAAACTGAGAAACTAGCTTTATACCGTGCGGCTGCTGATGCTGCCCGATTAGCAGAGTGGGAATTTCATAATGCTGTATTAGCGATGAAAGAAGTTGTACGCGGGCAATATGGCTCAGATAGCGATCAAGCTCAAGCAGTAGGACTGAAGAAAAAATCAGATCGCAAGCGTCCTTCGCGTAAAAAAACAGTTGCGATCGCGTAACCACCTGCTATAAGCGATCGCAAGTTAATTGATGAGAGATGCGATCGGTAACAATGCAATTAATCTCTTATCAAACAGAATTCAGGAGTCATATCATGTTCTGTAAATCACTTACGATATGTCATTGCGAATGCAACGAAGTGGAATGAAGCAATCGCAAAGGTTTGGGATTGCTGCGCTCCGCTCTCTACGAGACGCTACGCGAACGCAATGACATAAGCATCAAGTCGAACATGATATCAGGAGTCAGAATAAGCTAAACCTTAGCTATCCGCCAACAGCAATCTTTTTTGTATGACTGGCAGATAGCAACGCAAAAAGCAAGTCTTGTCTGCGACACGCTACGCGAACAAGCGTCTTGATTCTGAATTCTGAATTCTGGATTCTGCATTCTTCTTCAATTTATATCTTGCATTTGCTGATTGCTCGGACGCTCCAACTCCAAATCGTCCCAAGAAACTGGATCTTCTACAGGTTCTAGGTGAGTTGTAACATGAGTTGAAGGCAGCACCCCAAGAATAGCAAGCTCAATTGCCTCGCATAAATCATGCCCTTGTTGCACTGTCCAAGATCCAGGCACAAGAACATGAAAGGAAACAAAGCGGCGGGTTCCAGCAGTACGGGTTCGCAAGGCATGAAACTGGATATCTTGACGTTTGTACTCGTTAAGGATGCTCTTGATTGCGTCAATTTCTTTTTTAGGTAAAGCTGCATCCAGTAACGCGCTACTGGTTTCCCGCAGCAAACGAAATCCTGTCCAAGTAATATTTGCTGCTACTATTAGGGCGACAATTGGATCGAGTACGAGAGTGCCTGTTAGCTTGACGAGTAAGATTCCAACGATCACACCACCCGAAGTCACCACATCGGTAAACAAATGGTGAGCATCAGCCCTCAGTGTAATGGAACGCAACCGTCGCCCTGCTCGTAGCAAGATAAAGGCAACAACGCCGTTGATTGCGGTTGCAAATAGGGAGAGTGCCAACCCGAATCCCAACTGTGTTAATGGTTCTGGATGCAGCAAGCGTCCCCAAGCTTCAACAGCAATGCTAATGGCTGCCACTATAATCAACGCACCTTCTGCACCACTGGAGAAGTATTCGGCTTTAGAATGCCCAAAGGCGTGTTCGGCATCGGCTGGTTTCTCAGCATAGGTCAAGGCCCATAGAGCAACCAATGCAGCCAGGAGATTTACAATTGACTCAATAGCATCTGAAAGCAAACCTACTGACCCGGTTAGCTGGTAAGCGCCAAATTTTATGCCAATAGTGACGATTGCTGCTGCAATCGATAAGAAAGCGTAGGATCGGGCTGTTGAACTACTCATCTTGGTCACGGACGTAATTACAGTGATTCCAAGCTAAGAGTACCAAATTTTACTTGACTGGTCATCAGTCCTGAGTTTTCTACTGATTGGTATTTCAAGACGCGATAAATCGCGTCTCTACATTTGTCTAATTTGGCTCATGGCTGACATCTGCATTGACAACTGACAGAGGATTAGTACTGATACCGCGTACAAAAATATCTACACAGGTTTCGATATAGTCTTCACAGCTATAGTTGCCTTGATTGAATTTGACAGTGCGGCATAGCATTCCAGCTAACAGCATTCCTGTAAACATATCTACTGCCGGAAATGGATCGAGGTCTGCTCTGACAGTGCCTCGTTTCTGACTCGATTGCAGGTAAGCTACCAGTTTCTCCCCTAATGGCTTGGCAGCTTCTTGAATTACTTGTTTGGCTGCCTCAGGATGACGTTTGGCTTCTCCAATGAAGGTACGAATTAAGTCTTCCTGTGCCTCTAGCATCGTATTGTAAAGATAGGCATACTGTCTTAAATCAATTTTTAGATCCTGCGTCCAGGCTTCGGGATGTGCAAGGGCTTCTGTCTGGAGTGCCAAAGCATTTTTCATTACTGCTCCCAGAAGTTGTTCTTTGCTAGCAAAGTGGCGAAATAAAGTCACCTCATTCACACCAGCAACACGGGCTATTTCACGGGTAGTTGCTCCTTGAACACCTAAACTAGCAAATACCTGCAAGGCAGCTTCTATCAAACGTGTACGGGTAAGAGTTGATGAACGGATGGTTTTATGCATTGATGCTGGCAAGTACTTACTTCAATAATATGTTATGTAGAAAAAGCGGTTGTAACTTGGGAAAAAATAATCGTGATGCCAGCATTTTTAAAGCTATTGAAAATCTTTACTCTCTCAAATTGATTTCGGTGCAGGAGCTAATGTTTTACTCATTTTAGTAACTGGAACAACTATCCCACTTCTTAAATAATGAGGCGCTCTTTCAATGGCAGTAAATCCCAGTCGTAAATAAAACCCCTCAGCATAAAGGCTAGCAGTTGTAATTACTTTACTTACATCTTGCTTAGTTGCTTCTTCACAAAAATGTTTAACTAAAGCACGGCCAATCCCTTTTCCTTGATATTTAGGATGGACGTACAGCCCGATTAGTTCATCAACAATGAAACTAGCAAAACCTACAATAGCGTCTCCCTCGATCGCAACCCAGTAAGTTTCCGCTTTCATACTTTTCAAGATATTTGAACCATCAGCTTTGTTGCGGTAATTACGCCAAGCTAAAAGTTCTTTTTGGGTGTAAAAAGTTGCAGGCAGAGCTTTGATAGCAGCAATATGAATTGCACTCAGCACCCAGGCATCTGTTTCCTGGGCAGGTCGAAGAGAGATTTCGTTAGCGCTCATAGGTTCAGGACTGGCATTCAGATTATACCATTTTGGATCTTAGATAGTAGTTTGCAATTGAGTTACAACGCGCTGGACAATTTGTTTTCTGATTTCTTGAAGATTGTGACTCGCAGCAGTAACTTGAGCAAGTACAGCCGCAGGGGCAGTTTGGGGAGAACCACTGTTAAAGGGTGGTTGGGGATTGTATTCGATCGCTAGTTGAATTCCTTGGGCGATTGCTTCCCCAAACAACTCAGCAGCGATCGCTAACCCAAAATCAATGCCAGCTGTCACACCGCCGCCTGTAATCCGATTGCGATCGATGACAACTCTTTCTGTAACTGTCTCAACTCCCAACATCTCAAGCAAATCCAGCGATCGCCAGTGAGTAGTGGCGCGATAGCCTTGAAGTAACCCCGCCGCCGCTAGCAGCAAAGAACCAGTGCAGACAGCTGTAATGTAGCGGGCTTGTTTACCTTGGGTCTTGAGAAAGTTGAGAAACTTTTCATCTTCCATTTTGGCATTGATACCCGGGCCTCCTGGCACAAATAACACATCTAAGGCTGGGGCTTGAGCAAAGGTGGTGTCAGGTAAAAAGGTGAGGCCGCGCTCACTCCGAATTGGTTCGAGTGTTTCCGCTAGCAGATATAATTGCACTTTTGGCAATTTGGCAAAGACTTCATAGGGGCCCGTGAAATCTAACTGTGTCAAATTTGGGAACAATACTATTCCAATGGATAGAAAAGGAACTTGTTCTATGGCAGTCATTATTTATACCCTTGTTCACGAAAATCTTGATTCAGTTGCTCCCCCAACCTCCCCAATAGTATAGCTCCCGAAATATAATCTACGGTAATTTTATCGGGATAAAGTATAACAACATCTAATCACCAGTAAACCCATCGACAAACCGTATATTATGGATAAAGCAATAAAATAATCGGCTTCAAAAGACTAATTTTGAAGTAATCAAGCAATATCTTGTGATATTTAGCTAATTTTGCGGTGTTTATTTTGAATATCTTCTCAAGGCTTGCTCCCTTAGAGTATTAACCAAGCTGGAAGACATTAGAAAGTTAAAAGGAGTGAATGTGATCAACGCCATACAAATTAACGAAAACTTGACAACTACAGGACAAGTCATACCGAAACAGCTTGAGCAAGCTATTCAAGAAGGTTTTAAATCCGTTCTAAATTTGCGATCGCCTGATGAGCTAGGATTTTCTAAGGACGAGCAAAAAATAGCAGAAGCATTAGGGCTGTATTATCAAAATGTTCCACTCAAGGTGGATCTAAAAAATTTAAATGAAGAGGTGATTACCAAAATCCTCACGACACTCGAACAAATTCCTAAACCAGCCGTTGTGCATTGTGCTGCTGGGATGCGCTCAACTGGAATTGCGCTCTTAAGTATCGCTATCCAAGAAGGATTAACACCAGAAGAAACCCTAGCAAAAGCTAAGAGTCTGGGCTTTGGATTCTTTGAACACGCTGGTATTAGTCCCCGATTGAAACAATTATTTGTGGACTACGTTAACAAACACGCAAAGGTAGCTGTACCTGCTAGCTGATTTGAGGTGTTAGTAATTTCTAATTGTTATGTCCTAATAGACTAGACATTTGCTATACAAATCATTGAATTCTGAATTCTGAATCAAGATGCTCTCTACGAGACGATGCGCGTGGCTTGTTTATTTGCAGAGGTAGCAAGTTGCACAGAATTCAGAATTGAATTCTATTTTCTGACTCCTGAATTCTTTCTTGTTAAATTAAAAACTGCTCTTGCTGAAAGTAGACAAGAGCAGTTTTTAATCGCAAAGCCCAAAATAAAAATTTAGGCATCTTCAAGTTCAAATTGAGCTACCGTAACGGCGTTCAAAGCGAAAGCTAAAACTAAGGGCATCGGCGACTGAAACCAAAAAGTAAAGAGAATAGCTAAAATTGTGCCAATCACTGCGGACATTGACCACAATCGTTCTTCAAAAGTCAGTCCATTTTCAGCTTTAATCAATCTGAGAGCATGAACTGGAATCGGTTCTGGCATTACCCCACCCGGAGGGAAAGCCCAGAAGTTATTACGTCGCTCGACAAACAAATCTGTCCAGCCATTCTCTTGGCACCATGCCTCAATCCATTGAAGTGAGTAATGATTCATCATCGGGTTTGGGAGTTCGGTTTGTGGAAGTTGTGTACTTGGTGAATGTCAACTCTTAGAGATTCCTGAAGAACTAACTAATCGCTATAAAATTAACGCTAACTATCGAACTTTTAAGCTTTGTTAAGCAATTGAGACGAATATAACTACGCTCAAACCTTGCTTTCATTAATTAAAAGACTAACAGTTGATCGGGGCTATTGAATTTAAAAGACAACAAACTTTACTTGAAAAATTGAAAGTCAAGAATTGTAAATAACTCGGTAAGTATTACTGCTCAAAAAACTCTTTACATCTTGAAATTGAAATCTAAAAATGAAGAATTGTGAACAAATCAACAAACTTCACCAATAGCGTATCCTGACAAGCAAGCTACGCGTAGCAAGTCTTGTCTGCGACATCGTAGAGAAGCAACGTGACCTCAATTAGTTTTCAACCTGAGTTAAATTAGTTTTCTCTCTCAAGAGCGATGATTTAAAGTTATATACCTCTCTGAAGATAAATAGAATCAAAGTCAAGGTAGGAGTAAAGTATATGAGCAAATAAAAACTTACTTGAATCAGAGCAAATATTATATGTTGAGTATAATTTGGGGCATTGTTGTTGTACTGGTTGCTTTTTGGGCATTGGGACTGGCACTTCATATTGCTGGAAATTTAATTCATGCAGTGTTGCTTTTAGCCATTGCCCTTGCTATCTATAATTTTTTCAAAGCGCGTGATGTATGAAGAGGGCTGAGTTGCGTGAAACGGGCAGTTAGAAACCGCGTCTACACAAACAAAACCTTGATTTGCCTCGTTTTGCCTCGTTCCCAGTCTCCGACTGGGAATGCTCGCCTTTGAGGCTCCGCCTCTCGAACTCGCGGCAGAGCCGCTTTTGAGTTGCATTTCCCGACTCTGGCTGGAAACGAGGTTTTAAAAAGGAGCTTCAGCTTAACTGTTGGCTTCCATACCCGCCCGGAAATAAATTTCTTTGGCTTTTAGGCTTAAGTCTACTGAAGTAGACTGGAGATTTGTGGCGATATTTAGTCATCTTCAGATGACTTTAGCTATGAGACGGGAATTTCAATTCCTGGCGGATAAGCAAGCGGTTTCGCGTTAAGTTGACACCAATGCTGCCTGCCGTGCCCCTACACCTCGCGATATCGCGATATAATGTTGTACCGCATCTGAATGGGAACCGCGATACCGACTTATATTGAGTGCGATGCCTACGGCGGTAAACTACGCTCCATCAATGCTAATAATGAAAAGCCATGTCTACAAACTGCGACGCATCTAACCTTTTTGCGTTACAAAATATTAAGCTAGAGAAATACACATCTCCCAAATTCAGTAGCAAGATTGGATCAGTCTTGCTAACATTCAAATGCGGTAAGCTTAAATGCAGCGATTAGACACCAAATTGGCTCTCGATATCCTTCGGCAAGGGTTGGCGTTCCTTCTGGGAATTATCATCTGGTGTGTGGCTGATCCCGCACTGGCAGTAGATTGGACTCATCCACTGTCATTTAGTAATGCAGAGTTATCAAGACGTGATTTTTCTGGTGAAAGCTTGCAGGCTGCGGAGTTTTCTAACGCCAATATGGAACTGGCTAACTTTGCAAACGCTGACTTGCGGGGAGCAGTCATGAGCGCTTCGGTGATGACAAAAGCAAATCTCCACGGAGCCGATTTAACGAATGCAATGGTCGATCAGGTAAACTTGACTAAGGCAGATTTGAGCGATGCAGTTTTCAAAGAAGCTCTTTTGCTCCGCGCTATCTTTAATGATGTAAATATAGACGGTGCAGATTTTACAGATGCAATTTTGGATAGAGCGCAAATCAAAGAACTGTGCGGTAAAGCCAGTGGTGTGAATTCCAAAACAGGCGTGCAAACTCGTGATTCTCTAGGATGTCAATGAAACGTGTTGGTGTAATTGGTGGCGGACAACTTGCCTGGATGATGGCGGATGCAGCACAAAAGCTAGGTGTAGAATTAGTAGTACAAACTCCAAGCGTTCACGATCCGGCCGTGTCAATTGCTGAGGAAATCGTTTTCGCTCCGGTAGATGACGCCAGTGCTACAGAGATATTAGCTAAAAAATGCGATGTCATCACCTTTGAAAACGAATTTGTTAACCTGCAAGCTTTATCTTTTTTAGCACAGCAAGGCGTTTGTTTCCGCCCCAGATTAGAAGCTTTAGCTCCTCTTTTAGATAAATATCATCAGCGTTGCTATTTACGCGACTTGGGATTACCAGTTCCTCAATTTTTCGCCCTTGACGAGGTGGAAAATCTCAAATCCAAAATAGAATATCTAGGTTTTCCAGCAGTCCTCAAATCTCGCCGTCATGGTTATGATGGTCAAGGTACTTTCATCATTCAGGATTTTGCTACTTTAGAACAAAAGCTAAGTGATGAAAGCATAACAAAAACTTTCAATCAATCACTTTTCTTATTAGAAGAATTTGTCCCTTTTGAAAGAGAACTAGCAATAATTGCAGCTCGTTCTGTGGATGGGGAAATTGTCACGTATCCAGTGGTGGAAACCCAACAAGAACAACAAGTGTGTCGGCGGGTGATTGCGCCAGCCGAGATTACTCCCAATCAAGTAGCAGAAATCGAAGCGATCGCACATACTCTATTAAATAGCCTAGAAGTAGTGGGAATTTTTGGAATTGAGCTATTTATCCGTGCTGATGGCAAAATCCTGGTAAATGAAATTGCCCCTCGTACCCACAATTCTGGGCATTTTTCTCTTGACGCCTGCGAAACTTCTCAGTTTGAGCAGCATCTTCGAGCCGTTTGTGGTTTACCTTTGGGAAATCCAGCTTTGCAGTGCCCTGGTGCTGTAATGGTGAACCTACTGGGATATGAAAATTCTCACAGCGACTACCAAAGCCAGCGCCAACAAATAGCAGCAATTCCCCAAGCGCACGTTCACTGGTATGGGAAGACAGAATCACGTCCTGGGCGAAAGTTAGGACACGTCACCGTTTTGCTGGATAATCAAAATCAACAATCGGCAACTGCATACGCCAACGATATCGCCCACACCATAGAATCTATCTGGTATCCCAGGTAAATGAATCAGAAAGTTTCGATGTTGAACACACAACATCTTTTTGAAAGCTATAATGAATGAGTTGCACTACGACGTTGGTGACTGCCATCAAGTTTTTTGATCTATGCCTTTAATGACAAGGGAGTCAACTGTTCTCGTGGCAGTATACCGGGCATGTACCCGGAAACTTTAAACGAGGAATTTAGGTTCCCACCTGGATAAACCCAGGTCATAAACTTAGGTAAAACGGCGTCGCGGTGAACTTAAAATTATTAGCTCCCAAAGTCAATTAGAACTTGGGAGCTTTAATTATTTCAATCAGTTTCAAAGGGACTTCCAAATAAAAAACATCCCAAATTTTCTTGTGGGGTGGGCAACATGAGCGCCCTAAATCTGAGATGGGTGGGGACACCCATCCCACAAGATGGATAATTTATTTCTTGGAAGTCCCAAATAAGCAAGCTGATATTACAGCTATTTTCAGGTAAATAGACTACACGGTAGGGGCACAGCAATGCTGTGTCCTTACGACAGATGTGGTTCAAATACATCAAAACTGCTGTAAAAAGTTACAGGGAACGGGCAACAGGGAAATCCCCATAATTCAAATCAGGGAATTTGTATGAGGATGTATTCTTTTCTTGCACTACGAGTCCACTTAAAAAATATTTTTATTCCTTTCATAAATAAATTTAGGGCGCTGTTACCCTATTATTCGGGGCTAATTTTTTCTGTTCCCTGTTCCTGCCCCGTTGACGCAGCCTCTCGTAGAGAAGGAGCTTAGTAAATGTTGCCATATTTTTGGGAACCCTAGATATTGAGGTATTCAAAATTAAGCCCTATGGTCAGCATTCCCGGATATCACGTTAGCAAAGAACTCTATAACGGTTCTCGAACCTTAGTTTATCGCGCTAATCGAGAGACTGACCAAAAATCTGTAGTGGTTAAGCTGATGAAAACTGCTTATCCCAGCTTTAGCGAATTGGTACACTTTCGCAACCAGTTCACCATCGCCAAAAATCTGAATCTACCTGGAATCATCCAAACCTACAGCCTGGAAACCTATCAGAATGGCTATGTGTTAGTGATGGAAGACTTTGGGGGAATTTCCTTGAAAGAATGGGGAGTGGGGGGAAAAGTAGAATCTTTGATGGAGTTTTTACAAATTGCGATCGCTCTTTGTGATGCCTTAGATATTCTAATTCGTAATCGAATCATTCACAAAGATATTAAACCCGCCAATATTTTAATTAATCCCGAAACAAAAGAAGTTAAGTTAATTGACTTTAGTATTGCATCTCTGCTACCACGAGAAACTCAAATATTGATGAGTCTTAATGTGTTAGAAGGAACATTGGGCTATTTGTCCCCAGAGCAAACTGGACGGATGAATCGAGGGATTGACTACCGGACTGATTTTTATTCTTTGGGTGTAACTTTTTACGAACTATTATCAGGGCAATTACCATTTCAATCACAAGATCCGATGGAATTGGTACATTGTCATATTGCCAAACTTCCGCCACTTTTAGGGGAGAGGAAAGAGATTCCACAAGTGTTGTCAGACATTGTGATGAAACTGATGGCGAAAAATGCCGAAGACCGCTATCAGAGTGCATTTGGCCTGAAATATGATTTAGAAAATTGTTTGGTTCAACTGAAGGAGACGGGGAAGATTGTAAGTTTCCCAATTGCTCAACGGGATGTGTGCGATCGCTTTATTATCCCAGAAAAACTCTATGGTCGCGAGGATGAAGTTGAAATTCTGCTTAAAGCCTTTGACCGCGTTACCAATAATCAGACGGAATTAATGCTGGTGGCTGGTTTTTCTGGTATTGGTAAAACGGCAATTGTTAACGAAGTTCACAAACCCATTGTCCGGCAGCGGGGCTACTTCGTCAAAGGCAAATTTGACCAATTTAATCGAAATATTCCCTTTTCCGCTTTTGTGCAGGCATTTCGAGACTTAATGGGGCAATTGCTAAGTGAAAGTGATGTCCAATTGTCAACTTGGAAAAATAAAATTTTACAAGTGCTAGGCGATCAAGGGCAAGTCATTCTTGAGGTAATTCCCGAACTAGAACAAATTATTGGTCAACAACAACCTGCAACGGAACTTTCACAGAGTGCAGCCCAGAATCGCTTCAATTTACTCTTTCAAAAGTTCATTCAGGTATTCACCACAAAAGAACATCCATTAGTAATTTTCCTCGATGATTTGCAGTGGGCTGATTCGGCATCGCTCAAATTGATGCAGTTGTTGATGAGCGAGTCAGGAAGTGGCTCTTTACTTTTAATTGGCGCTTATCGAGACAATGAAGTATCTACCACGCATCAGTTAATGTTGACTTTAGCGGAGATTCGCAAAGCCAATGCGACAATTAACAGCATTACTTTAGCTCCGTTAAGTAAAGCTAGTTTAAATCAATTGGTGGTTGATACCTTGAGTTGTTCAGCTAAAACTGCCCAACCTCTAACGCAACTCGTCTATCAAAAAACTCAAGGAAATCCATTTTTTGCAACACACTTTCTCAAAATATTATATGAAGATGGACTGATTACTTTTAATTCCGAACAAGGGTACTGGCAATGCGATCTTGTTGCTGTCAAAGCACTTGCCCTTACCGATGATGTTGTAGAGTTCCTAGCGCTACAGTTGCAAAAGTTGCCAGCAGCAACGCAAAATGTGTTGAAATTAGCTGCGTGTATTGGCAACCAGTTTGATTTGCGAACTTTAGCAATTGTTTCTGAACAATCGGAAACCGAAACGGCAGCATCTTTGTGGAAAGCTTTACAAGAAGGGTTAGTTTTACCTACTACTGAAGTTTATAAATTCTTTCAATATAGTGGGCATGATTCTGACTCAAATCCATTAAATTGCAATGTCCAAGTCCCCATCTACAAATTTTTACATGACCGGGTACAACAAGCGGCTTACTCTCTGATTCCAGCTGACCAGAAACAATTTACCCATCTTAAAATTGGTCAATTACTCTTGCAAAATACCTCTGAGTCACAGCAAGAGGAGCGAATTTTTGAGATTGTTAGTCAGTTGAATCGAGGAATATTACTAATCACCCAACCGACTGAACGTCAACAATTAGCTCAGTTAAATCTGAATGCTGGTCGTAAAGCGAAAGAAGCTACAGCTTATAGTGCAGCAATTCATTACTTCTATTCTGGAATGGAGTTGTTGACAATTAATAGTTGGGAAGTTGCCTACGAATTGACTCGAAGCTTATACGAAGAAGCTGCCGAAGCGGCTTTTCTCAATAACGAATTTGACCAAATGGAATCTCTGATCCAGGTTGTCATTGAAAAAACAACCACCTTACTGGATAGGGTGAAAGTTTATGAAGTGCAACTCCAAGCCGATCAGGTGCGGAATCAATCATTCAAAGCGCTCGCAACTGGACGCGAACTTCTCGCTCAACTTGGGGTAACATTACCTGAATCAGTAACACCTCCAGACATTCAGCAATCTGTATTCAACACGCTCTCCACCTTAGCAGCCAGAAGTATTGAGGACTTAGTTGATTTACCATTGATGGATGATACTAAAGCTTTGGTTGCTTTGCGGATTATGGCTAGCATTGCTCCCGCCATCCACCAAACTGCCCCTTATCTGTTCCCAATTATTGCCTGTGAAGAGGTGAATGTATCTCTTAAATATGGCAATGCACCACTCTCAGCACCAGGATATGCAGATTTTGGAATTGTACTTAATATTTGTAACCAAATCGAGTCAGGCTACGAATTTGGCCAGCTAGCTTTAATGCTTGTGGATAGATTTAAAGCAAAATCGGTTCAAAGCATGACTATATTTAAAGTAGGTGCATTGAATCAATTTAATAAACAACATGTTCGCACCTCAATTAGTTTATTACAGGAATCACATAGTCTTGGATTAGAAACAGGCGATTTTTTTCATGTGCTGGCATCGATGATTTTCAAGTTATTCTATGTCTATTTAAGTGGCACAGAAGTTTTGGAAATTCTCTTAGCAGATATCAAAGCCTACAAGTCTAATTTTGCCCAAAATCAGCGCTTATTAAACTGGTCGAATATAATCTGTCAAAGCATTAACAATTTAACCGAATCTAGCGATAATCCAGAGCGCTTCACTGATGAAGATTATCAAGATGAACAACTCTTATCTGCGCTAATTAAAGAAAATGACGAATTAACACTCCATATATTTTTCCTAAGTAAATTAACACTCAGTTATTTGTTTGAGAATTTTCCGGCGGCAGTTGAGAATGCAAATCAGGGAGAGCAATACCTCAACGGTGGCGCAGGAATGCTATCTGTGCCTGTTTTCTACTATTACGATTCTCTGTCTCGGCTGGCTGTCTATCCAACGGCTGAACCATCTCAACAAGAACAATTACTCTTAAAGGTTGGCGAAAATCAGGAAAAATTGCAGTTTCGAGCCAAATTTGCACCGATGAATTTCCAGCACAAATTTGATTTGGTGGAAGCAGAACGGCATCGGGTTCTGGGCGAAAAAATAGCAGCAATAGAATTGTACGATCGCGCCATAACTCTAGCGAAAGAAAACAAATATATCCAAGAAGAAGCCTTGAGCAATGAGTTAGCTGCCAAGTTCTACCTCGAATGGGGTAAAGAAAAAATCGCCCAAGTTTATATGCAGGAAGCTTATTACTGCTATGCTCGTTGGGGCGCTAAAGCCAAAACTGACAACTTAGAAAAATGCTATCCTCAACTTCTTGCTCCCATCTTACTAGCGCAACTTAATCACTTTCAACTGAGTTCAACCGTCGATGGCTCATCATTTCCACATCAAACCATCCACACAAATCTTTCTAGCAGCAGCATTTCGGAAGCCCTCGATTTTGCCACCATCTTTAAAGTCTCACAAGCCCTCTCTAGTGAAATTCAATTAGAGCAATTGCTCACTACCCTCTTGCAAGTGGTGATGGAAAATGCTGGAGCGAAAAAAGCTGCCCTACTTGTACTCGAACAGGGCAACTTAGTGGTTAAAGCTGTAGCCACCATCAAAGAAGGAGTAACTCTAGTATCTGTACCATTGTCAAGCAGCCAAAACATTCCGATCGCATTGATAAACTATGTCAAACACAGCTTAAAAACTGTGGTGCTGGATGATGCAACAGCCAAAAACGATTTTCTTGCTGACCAATATTTCATGCAGCAACAACCCAAAAGTGTGTTGTGTACGCCGATTTTGCGTCATGGCCAATTAATCGGGTTACTATATCTGGAAAATAAGTTGACGATTGGCGCATTTACGAGCGATCGCACTGAAGTAATTCAACTGCTATGCGCTCAAGCTGCCATTTCTCTAGAAAATGCCCGTCTTTATCAAGAATCTCAAAATTATGCCCAAGAGTTAGAGCGATCGCTACAAGAACTTGAGCATACCCAATTACAAATGGTGCAAAATGAAAAAATGGCAACCTTGGGTAATTTGGTTGCTGGGGTGGCACATGAAATTAATAATCCCATTGGATTTCTCAAAGGCAGCCTTAACAATGCCAAAGAGTATACTCAAGACTTACTTGCTCATATCCAATGCTACCAACAACATTATCCCAATCCTGCGATCGCAGTTATTGAGCATAGCGAAGAAATTGACTTAGAATTCCTGACTGAGGATTTACCAAAGCTAGTAGGCTCGATGAAGGTAGCCTCAGAACGGATTGAAGACATTAGCATCAGTCTCCGCACCTTCTCCAGAGCCGATACAACCGAAAAAGTTGCTTGTAACCTCCATGAAGGGATTGAGAGTACCCTGTTGATTTTGAAGTATCGCCTCAAAGCTAACGAAAAACGTCCAGCAATTGAAGTCATCACCGAATACGGTAAATTACCACCAGTTAAGTGCTTTTTAGGACAGCTAAATCAAGTATTTATGAACATCCTCGCTAACGCCATCGATGCCTTAGATACTTCCTGCAAAGGGCTTTCTTTTGCCCAAGCCCAAGCCAATCATCATCAAATACTGATTCATACCGAAGTATCCAGCGAACAAAGCATGGTAGCAATTCGCATCAAAGATAACGGTCAGGGGATGCCAGAGGAGGTTAGATCGCGGATATTTGATCGCCTGTTTACAACCAAAGAAGTTGGGAAAGGAACAGGATTAGGATTAGCGATCGCTCGTCAAATTGTTGAAGAAACCCATAATGGACGGTTGAGTTGCAATTCTGTGCTTGGCGAAGGAACAGAATTTGTCATTGAGATTCCAGTGTTTTAACTAATTTGTGATTTTCCTCTCAACGCATAACGCGTCTAATTTTTCGGTAGTGCAGAGAACAGCGATCGCATAATTCTTCAAATCTGTATAATTTGATTCTAAATTAGGTATCGTTCAGAGTTAAGATGACACAATTGCCTCAAATTGTGGTTAAAACTACAAAAAATTGTTAAAACAACTAACTAATACCGTATTTCCAGCCTCAGTCTTCCGACTAGAGAGTGGTTTAACTTTTATTCATCAAGAAATTCCCACCACTCCCGTAGTTGTGGCGGATGTTTGGGTGCGTGCTGGAGCCAGCCTAGAGCCAAAACCGTGGTTTGGCATGGCGCACTTTTTAGAACACATGATTTTTAAAGGTACGGCGACGCTACCCCCTGGAATGTTCGATTCCAAAGTTGAAAACCGGGGTGGCGTGAGTAATGCGGCGACAAGCTATGATTATGCTCATTATTCAGTCACCACAGCCGCCCCTTATTTAAAAGATACTCTGCCCTACTTAGGAGAACTACTGCTCAATGCGGCAATTCCAGAAGATGAATTTAGCCGCGAACGCGATGTGGTGCTAGAGGAAATTCGCTCTTGTCAGGACGATTCCGACTGGATAGGATTTCAAGCTCTAATTCAAAGCATCTATCCGCATCACCCTTACGGACGTTCGGTGCTAGGTACTGAGCAAGAACTGATGCAGCAATCACCAGAAGCAATGCGCTGTTTTCATCACGCCCACTATCAGCCGGAAAACATGACGGTGGTAATTGCTGGAGGTATAGCCCAGCAACCAGCTTGGGAAATGGTAAATCATTCATTTGCTGATTTTGCCGAACGCTCAAATTGTCCGCAGTTTGAGAAAGTGGCAAAGCCAGTCATAGCAGGAATTCACCGTCAAGAATTGTGTTTACCACGCATAGAGCAAGCGCGCTTATTGATGGCGTGGCTAGTACCCGGAGTAGAAGATATCCGTACTGGCTATGGTTTAGATTTCTTGTCGGTGTTATTGGCAGAAGGGCGGACTTCGCGTTTAGTGCGTGATTTGCGCGAAGATTCGCAATTGGTACAGGGAATTTGCAGTAGTTTTTCTCTACAACGAGAATCAAGTTTATTTACAATTACTGCCTGGTTGGAACCAGAAAATCTGGAAGAAGTTGAGTCTTTAATTTGCGCTCATTTGGATGATTTGCAGACTAGAGGAATTAGCGAACAGGAACTTGCTCGTACACGTAGGTTGCTATGTAACGATTATGCATTTTCTACCGAAACACCAAATCAGCTGACAGGGCTTTATGGATATTACAATACCATCGCCCAAGCTGAATTAGCTGTGACATATCCCCAGCAGATTCAGTCTTTTGATGCCCAAGAATTGCAAAAATTAGCTAAACAGTATCTCTCGCCGGAGAATTACGCGGTTACTATACTTAAACCGTGTTAGTCATTAGTTATTAGTCATTAGTCATTAGCAAAAGACAAATGACCAATGACAAAGGACAAAGGACAAAGGACAAATGACAAAGGACAAATGATAAATGACAACCTTGCTGCAAAAATCGCCCATCCATCGCACCGTATTGAACAATGGAATTGTCGTGCTGGTGGCAGAAAATCCGGCTGCGGACATTATTGCAGCGCGAATCTTTGTGCGTGCTGGTAGTTGTAACGAAAACCGGGAGCAAGCAGGGTTGGCACATTTGCTCTCAGCAGTGATGACAAAGGGATGCGATGGACTTTCTAGCTTGGAAATTGCCGAAAAAGTCGAGTCTGTAGGGGCGAGTTTGAGTGCCGATGCTGGCACTGATTACTTTTTGCTATCTTTCAAGACGGTAACATCCGATTTTGCGGAAATTTTAACATTGGCAGGGCGGATTTTGCGATCGCCCACTTTTCCCGAAACTCAAGTGGAATTAGAACGGCGTTTAGCACTCCAAGATATTCGTTCCCAAAAAGAGCAACCGTTCAATGTCGCCTTTGAACAAATGCGGCAGGTAATGTACCAAAATCACCCATACTCTATGTCAGTACTGGGAGATGAATCTACCATGAGCCGCTTAACTCGTGCAGATTTAGTGGAGTATCACCAAACTTATTTCCGCCCAGATAATGTAGTAATTAGTATTGCTGGTAGAGTCACACCCACAGATGCAGCAGCGTTGGTGGAAGAAGTTTTTGCTGATTGGCAAGCGCCAGCCCAGGCACTACCAATACTAAATTTACCTGAAATTAAGATAGAACCGCAGGTAAGACTAAAGCCAATACAGACACAACAATCAATCGTGATGCTCGGTTATTTGGGAACATCGGTGAATTCTGTTGACTACGCCCCACTGAAATTGCTGTGTACCTACTTGGGAAATGGGCTTTCTAGCCGCTTGTTTGTCGAATTACGGGAAAAACGCGGTTTAGCTTACGAAGTATCCGCCTTTTACTCCACAAGGCTATTTCCAGCGTCTTTTGTGGTTTATATTGGTACAGCACCGGAGAATACCAGCATTGCTCTAGAAGGACTGCGTACAGAAGTAGATTTATTGTCTACCACCGAAGTATCCGAAAGCGCACTCCAAGCTGCTAAAAACAAGATTCTGGGGCAGTACGCCTTGGGTAAACAAACGAATGGGCAAATTGCTCAGATATACGGCTGGTATGAAATTTTGGGATTAGGAATTGATTTTGACACCAAATTTCAAGAATTGATTGCGGCGGTGAGTGCCAAGGATGCGATCGCCGCAGCTTGTAAGTATTTAAAAGAGCCTTACTTATCTTTAGTTGGTCAAGAAGAAGCAATTAATCGAGCGATCTAGGCCGACTCTAATCATTGGTGTCAACTTAACGTGAAAGTAAGTCTAGAACTAGCTTTTAGATTGCCTCGTTCCCAATCTCCGACTGGGAATGCTCGTCTTTGAGGCTCTGGCTCTCGAACTCGCGCCAGAGCCGCTTTTGAGTCGCATTTCTAGCTTCCGGCTGGAAACGAGATTTTAAAGGAGTTTCAGCTTAAGTTCGGTTAAGACAAGAGACGCGATGAATCGCGTCTTTATAATGATTTATCGGATCTTTGCGCTCAACAATTTCCATCAAAAAACCTTAATCGAACCGTATTGGACTCTAATTCTCTCCTTTTTGAGAATAATTAGAGAGAAAGCATATTGAATTATGTGCCGTAGCTACGCCCGTCGAAGACATCATAAACGATCAGCTGTTTTTTAGACCAAGCGGCTGTACCATTAGCATGAGAATATTCTGGGAGTAAATTCCATGCAAAGCAGCCTGACAGAAAGTATTTTGAGTTACTTAAAATTACTAGACCCAACTGTAAATCGCTTTAGAATGGAAAAACGGCAAAAGGGTTGGTGGCCAAAGAGGTCTAAATCTTTATTGGCCATTGAAATACTCTTGTTCTCTACTACGCCTCTATTGATTGCTTCAACGGCTGTAGTATCAATAGCAGCGCCACAAAAAATTGCTCAAGTAAATCCTGGAGATAGCATCAACCGCCCTATCCTCAAAATTGGTAGCCAAGGCGAACGCGTATCTGAACTTCAAGCAGCTCTAAAACTTTTGGGTTTTTACTCTGGTGCTGTAGATGGTACATATAGTGAGAATACAGCTAGTGCTGTTGCCCGATTTAAACAAGCTGCCGGCTTGAATCCAGATGGTATTGTTGATGCCAGCACTTGGCAACGACTTTTCCCAAAAGAACCGGCAGTAGCATCAACCGTCCCTTCATCCCAGCCAAGATTTAACTCAGCTACAAATTTTCCTGTTCCAACCCAGGCTAGCAACCTCACCAACGTTGCAAATCCCAACCCCCCAAAAAAAGCTGTAACACAAGTTGCAACTCGCCCTGAACCCAAACCTACTACCCCAAAAAAAGCTGTAACACAAGTTGCAACCAGCCCTGAGCCAAGACCTGCTACCCCAAGAAAAACTACAACTTCCAGCACAAAGAAAACACCAAATCGTACTACATCAACCACTCAAACTCAGTCAAATACAACTACGAAACGAACGCCTGGTATTCAATACACCTCAGAAGGATTGCCAATTTTGCGTATAGGATTACGTGGTTCTGAAGTTGTGAAGTTGCAACAACAACTGAAAAAGCTTGGTTTCTTGAAAGGTGATGCCGATGGAGACTTTGGGGTGACAACAGAGACAGCTGTGAAAGCTGCACAAACGCGCTATGGATTAGAATCTGACGGCGTAGTTGGTGGCTCTACCTGGGAGGTTCTTTTGCGGCGTTAACCCTATCCCTACTCTTCATACTTACACTTAGCGTTTTAGGGAACTCCAAGAAATAAATTATCCAAATATTGTGGGGTGGGCATCTTGCCCGCCATACAGACTGGGCTATCGTGTCGCCCACTCCACAAGAGTTAATTGCATATTTTTTTATTTGGAAGTCCCTTTCTCGCTCCTAGCCAGAGGTGCAGGTAAGACGCTAAGTGTATAAAACTGGATAATTTATTTCTTGTAAATCCCTAATTACTGAGATTTCTCGGATTAGAGAAACCTTTGTAGGGGTTTTGCGCTTCCCAACATTTTTTATGAATTTAATCCGGTACATCCTGCAATACGATAAAGATATACCGATTAGGAGTATCTCTGTATGACAGCACTGAAAAATTACCGAAGAAGAATTCAGAATTCAGGAGCCAGAATCCAAAATGGATTATGTGCGACTGGATGGAGAATCGAGGTTTAGAGCAAGCGATTTTAAACGCGCACGATCTTAAAATTCTTTCTTAGCGAAACCCCTGACTTGACAGAGTAGAGTATTCTGAATTCTGAATTCTGACTCCTGACTCCTTCTCATATTGCTTTTAGACTGATAAAACATGATGGCAACTTTAGGAGTCAAGCACAAGATACCTAATCGTGTTACAGATCACAGATGGCAATAGTGAAATTAATTAAACTTACTGCTAATTACTCTAAAAAAACTTATGCAACACTTTTTATTAACTTGGCTCGGTACTGCGGTGGCGTTATTGATTACTTCTAGAATTGTTGATGGTTTTATTGTCAATAATTTTGTTGTCGCTCTTGTTGCATCTGTGGTTATTGGTCTTGTTAATGCGTTTGTCAGGCCTATTTTGCGTCTTTTGACGTTTCCAATTACCTTACTCACTTTTGGTTTATTTACATTTGTGATCAACGCTTTAACACTTTGGCTGGCAAGTGCCCTAACTCCTGGTTATGGTTTTGAAATTAAAGGCTTTTTACCTGCTTTGTTAGGTTCAATTGTGCTAGCAATTGTTTCTAGCGTAATTAACTATTTTTTGAGAGTTGTTGACTAGAAAAATTAGTGAAGCTCTGTAATACTAGTAGTATTTAAAGCTTGGGCAACAGCTAGAGTTACCGCTCCTGGTTGCCCTTCTCGCTGGAAAATTTGTTTGGGAAGTAGGAACCTTACTCGCAACTCTTCCATGTTTGTAAAGGTAAAAATAGTCAACGATGTGAGTTGAGAAGCTGCAAGAATAGCAGCTGCCTCTGCTACGCTAGGTGTACCTACTTTGTGGTCAGTAATTGTGGCAGGGTTGGGGACACACACACAGCGAAGGATTTCCGCAGAAAAGGTCTTGAGAGGCAAGTTGCGGAGGTGGCAAAGTTCTACTAAGCCAACTTCTGAGGCTTTAGTGTCAATGGTAGCAATACCTGCGATCGCACTTGTAAAAAGTTGATTTTCTTGAAACACTTGCTCAATTGCCCAATCAATCAACTGCCATGATGTTCCCCGTTTACAACCGATTCCTACCCATAAAACCTGTTGCACTTGGCCTATTTCCTTATTCAATTGGTCAGAATTTGGTTTACTCCAACAGCCAACCAAATAAATCTCCCACCGTCAGCCTCAACTCACTTGCAAAATCTGGCACAGGAATTAAAGCATCTAGTTCATCTAACATGATTGGTTGTTGGTTGCGAATGTACACAAATATTGTTTGTTCTTCTGGATCGATCAGCCAACCCATTTGTGTTTCATAATTCAAGCAATGTAAAATATTTTTTGTAACTTTAGTTTGTCTTTGGTCAGGTGATAGAATCTCAATAGTCCAATCGGGAGCTGCTTGAAATAGGTTGGCAACTTGACCATTTTGATCGCGGGGAATTCTTTGCCAAGTAAACACAGAAACATCTGGTACTATTGACCTTCCGCCAAAAGTACACCGCAGTTCTGGAAAAACACGAGCAATTCGCTTGGGCTTCACTATTGAGTTGATAGTGCTAATCATTTCACCTCGAATTGTACTGTGCTTTCCCTGTGGCATAGGTTTTTGAATAATTTCACCATTGATATATTCACTAGCGGGCTTCGTTTCTGCTAACGTCAGAAATTCTGCCAAAGTTATATTTTTTGATGGTGTCCGTATCATAATCGCCTCCAGCCCAGCAATTCTAATAAAAGAACCGCAAAGGAAACAAAGAAGCTTTAACTTAACTCTTACTCTGCGTACCTTTGCGCTACCTCAGCGTAACTCTGCGTTAAAAAATATTACATCCTCTCCAATACCTGAATTCCCAACAGAGATAATCCCAACTTCAGAGTTCTAGCAGTCAAATCACATAAAACTAAGCGGGATGTTCTCTGTGGCTCCTCAGCTTGTAATATGGGACAACGATCATAGAATTGGTTAAACTTCTGACTCAGTTCAAACAAATACTCACATAAACGATTAGGCAGCAAGTCTTGCTCTACACTACTAATAACTTCATCTAGTTGAAGTAAGTATTTTGCTAGCGTTAATTCTGTTTCATGCTGTAACAAAACGGCATTATTTCCCAACTCTTTAAAGTTAATATCACCCTTGCGGCTAATCCCATGAATCCGCGCATAAACATACAGCATATAGGGCGCAGTATTACCTTTGAGATCCAGCATTTTGTCGTAGCTGAAGATGTAATTACTGGTGCGATTTTGGCTTAAGTCTGCATACTTAACTGCACTGATTCCAACTACCTTAGCAACTTCATTAATAAAGTCTTCCGTTTCTTGGCGTTCTTCTTTTTGTAATCTAGTTTTTAAGTCAGCATGGGAACGTGAAACAGCTTCATCTAATAAATCCCGTAACCGCACAGTATCCCCAGAACGAGTTTTGAATTTCTTCCCATCTTCTCCTAACACCAACCCAAAGGGAACATGCACTAATTCCACATCATCGGGAATCCATCCAGCTTTGCGTGCTACCTGAAAGAATTGGGCAAAATGGTTTCCTTGTCCAGCATCGGTTACATAAATTATCCGCTTTGCTTCATCTTGCTGAATTCGGTAGCGCAGGGATGCTAAATCAGTTGTGGCATAGTTATAGCCGCCATCTGATTTCTGCACAATTAAGGGCAAAGGTTCACCTTCTCTATTTGTAAAACCTTCCAGAAAAACGCATTTTGCCCCTTGATTTTCTACCAGTAACCCAGATTTATCTAAATCTTCCACAACGCCAGATAGTAAAGGGTTATAGAAAGATTCTCCACGTTCAATTAACTTGATATCCAGCAACTCATAAATTATCTGAAATTCCCGCCGTGACTGTTCGCATAGCAGCTTCCAAGCATGGAGTGTATCTTCTGCACCTGCTTGTAATCTGACAACTTCTTGACGTGCTGTCTCTTGAAAAGCTTCATCTGCATCAAACCGCAATTTGGCTTTGCGGTAAAAAGAGACTAAATCACCAATATCTAAAGCATTAGCAGTGGTAAGTGCGTCTGGGTAAACTTCCCGCAGATAGGCGATTAACATGCCAAACTGCGTACCCCAATCACCTACGTGATTTAACCGCAGTACATCGTGTCCTTGAAATTCTAAAATCCGGGCGATCGCATCACCGATAATTGTAGAACGCAAGTGTCCGACGTGCATTTCTTTCGCAATATTCGGACTGGAAAAATCGACAATTTCCCGCTTCGGCGTTTTTGCGGCTGGAACTCCCAGTCTGGGATCGGCTTGAATCCCATTGAGTTGCGCTTCTAAGTATACTGTTTTCAGTTTCAGATTGATAAATCCTGGCCCAGCGATTTCCGGCGGTTCACAGATTTCGGATACATCTAGTTTCTCAACAATTGCACCTGCGATCGCTCTTGGTTGCAATCCTAACTTTTTACTCAGGGATAAAGCCACATTCGCCTGATAATCACCAAATTTAGGATTGCTAGCAGGAACCAAAATTGGATCTACTCCAGCGAAGTCAGCGCCAAAAGCCGCAACTATTGCCTGCTCAACCCGATTTTTGAGTTTTTCTTGTGTAGAGTTCATATATAAATTTTATCTGTGAGAGGGGGAATGTAGCTCTAGAAAAGCTTGATTATTTCACTCTAAAGTATTCAGGGATTTTAACAACCCCTGATTGATGTTCGAGGGTTGTCATTAGTTATCAGCTATTTGGAGATGGGGAATAAAACAGGAGTCAGAATACAGAAAACTCTACCCATAAAAGGATAGAGTTTTCAGGCGAGAATATTTTAATTTTTTTCGCCCACCATTCCACTTGCTTTTAACCAATATTCAGACGCAACTCGAAAATACTAGCTACCGCGGACTCGCTCTAAGCGTTCGCGCAGCGTCTCTAAGAGTTGCCATACCGTTGGCGGAGCCTCTCTAAGAGTTGGCTTTACGCTGCGCTATCACCCACTCGTACAGAATGATACTGAATTTTGACTCTTGAATTCTGAATTCTGAATTCTTCTTATAAAGTTTAGGACTCCTATGTGATTTTAAAAAAAATCCGTACATCTGAAGAGTCTCGAAATCAAAGCTAGAACCAATCAAACAGCAACGGCTAATGGGAAAACCAAAGAATTGAGGCATAAAAACGCCAAACCCATATTTTAGCTGGTAAGCAAATATCTTCTTCAGGGTTTTTTCTGGGCAATTAGGAACAATCTAGTAAGTATACGGGAACTTCTGGTTCTGGGTTATGGTCACTTGATGTCACTCTCTAATTAGCATAGACCTAGCTAACCGCAGCCCTCTGTGTCCAATTTTACTTACCTTAGATTTTCGGCAAACCGCTATATGCATGAAAAAGTGCGTATAGATGCTGTTATCCGCTACCGACTTTTCCTGAATTGTCTTTATATATACAATAATTACATTTTTTTAGTCAGATTAACGCAGACTTCAAACACTTTCAAATCCCTAAAATGGATGTTTGCTCATAGAAAGTTTTCGCAATATTCAACCAAATATTACCATAATTCTTTATATCTATACTAAAAGTTTATGAAAGCGATATCAAACGACACCTCAAACACTTTTGCAACCAAAAACCTCTATACTAGACTAGACTTTGATCAATTTGAGAGTTTTGTTAATTGCAACACCAAAAACCATTAATTTTTAGATGAAATACTAGCCTATCTTATAGTCTATAGTTTTTAAGGTTTAGTCAAAACTATATCCAGTATCATCAAAAAACTGCAAACTTCATGTGGTGCAAAAATCAAGCGGGGAGTGAAAACATGAATTTACGTAGAGATGCATTGCAAATCCTCAAAGAAACTAGCCGAACTTTTTATATCCCAATTAGTCTTTTACCGCCAGGATTGCAAGAAGCAGTCGCATCAGCATATTTGTGTATGCGTGCCATTGATGAAATTGAAGATCATCCTGAATTAGATAACGCGACTAAAGCCAAGCTGTTAAGAACGATTAGTCTGACATTACAGGCAGGAGTTGATGGCTTTGCACTAGATGCTTTCTTTGCAGGATTTAGTGGGTATGAGAATTCATTAGAAGAAGTCACTTTGAGGGTTAGAGAATGGTCACTGCTAGCACCAGACACCATTGCACCTCGAATTTGGGATGCTACTGCTGCAATGGCAGACCGAATGGCTTATTGGGCAGAAAGAAACTGGAAAATTCACACTGAATCTGATTTAGATCGTTATACCTTTGGGGTTGCAGGTGCAGTGGGATTGTTACTTTCAGATTTATGGAATTGGTATGATGGAACACAAACAAACCGTACCCAAGCCATTGGGTTTGGTCGAGGTTTACAAGCAGTCAATATCCTACGTAACCATAATGAAGATTTGGGGCGTGGAGTAGAATTCTTCCCAGATGGTTGGAGTGCAGACAATATGCAGGAATATGCCCGGCGCAACCTAGCACTGGCAGAAACTTACATTCAAGACCTTCCTACGGGGCCCGCCTTAGATTTTTGCCAAATTCCCTTCACTTTAGCTAACGGCACTCTTGACGCTCTTGCTAATGGTAAAGAGAAACTTAGCCGCAGTGATGTTTTTGCACTTATCGAACAGCTGATTAGTGTGAACATGAAAGCAAGCTAAACCTCATCTATGTTGAAACCTAGAGTTTTTTAAAAGATACATTTATGTAGGTTGGGTGGAGTGAAACGCAACCCAACATTACCACCAGATTTTATGTTGGGTTACGCTATCGCTGCACCAACCTATAAAACTACGGTTCTCAAGGTAGACGAGGTTTAATAGTCTCTCAAGGACTAATGGAGACGATTCTAAATTGCCTCTAAAATTGGGCATCCAAAATACCACAGTGATTTTCTGTAGGGAAGCCAGTGCGATCTTGGGGTCTCCCCAAGTATAGCAACTGGTGTTGGACACTGCCCTCCAATACCTCTAAGTACTAATTAGGAGGCAAGAGGCAAAATAAGTTTCTCTTTCCCTTTAGCAGTACTTAGTCCTGAGTAAAGAAGTGAGATTCCCCACTCAGCACTATATCTGATTTAGAGTCCAGCATTCCGTACCTCATTTACTTGCAAAGTCCTGTATATACAATCACAGAGAAACTTAATAATCTATCGTAGGGATGATGACAGGTTAATGGATTTCGTAGTGATCACTTAAGTACTTAGGTGAGAGCTACAGCCACGCACTACAAATCGATCAAAATTACTGACATAGTCCACTAAATTAAAGCAAACTTTCTCAATTGCAAATTAAGTGGGTGGGAAAAAATCAAACTATGTGAAGAAAAATTAACTAGGCTAAAACTTTCTTCCCTCCTGCCTCCTGGCTTATCCCAACTAAAAATATTTACACTGACCTGCTTACGTTAGTGAATTGGGAGAGGTTGATATAAAGTAACATAAATATTATTTATCAGTTTAAGTATAATAAATCATCTGGTTCTAGCGATCGCTATACGTAATCTCAGCTAAACTTTAGCAACTCTTCAAAGGATTTACCGCAAAAATTACCTGGCAGAAGTTGATTAATATCTAAATAATTGGAAGGGAGTATAACATTCCCCGTGATTATTCGTGCAGCGAGTTGAGAGTGCATGAGCTACTGCTTAAGTCCGACCTGTCCCAATCCAGAAAATTTGGTATATAGCCAAAAGTGTCAGTCTTGTGGCTCGCAACTACTGTTGCGCGATCGCTATCAGGTGATCAAACCATTAGGTCAGGGTGGCTTTGGAGCAACCTTCTTAGCCAATGACCAAGGTTTACCAGGAGAACCGAGCTGCGTAATCAAACAATTACGCCCATCAGGAAGCGCCCCACACGTTTTACAGATGGCCAGAGAACTCTTTGAGCGAGAAGCCAAAACTCTAGGTAAGATTGGCAATCATCCCCAAGTACCAAGATTGTTAGACTATTTTGAAGATCATGAACAATTTTACTTAGTTCAAGAATATATCAGTGGTGATACCTTGCAAGAGGAGGTCAAACTTAACGGCATCTTGAGTGAAACAGGAGTCAAGCAATTTTTGAGCGAGATTTTGCCACTGTTGCAATACATCCACGAGCAAAAAGTGATTCACCGTGATATCAAGCCAGCCAACTTAATTCGCCGGACTCAAGATTCCCGAATGGTACTGATAGACTTTGGTGCCGTCAAAAATCAAATCAGCCAAAGTACGACAAGTCCATCAGGACAGACAGCATTAACTGCCTATGCTATTGGTACTCCTGGTTTTGCACCTCCAGAGCAAATGGCCATGCGTCCAGTCTACGCCAGTGATATTTATGCATTGGGGGTGACATGCATTTTTTTACTGACTAGCAAAACTCCTAAAGATTTAGATTACAATCCCAACACTGGCGAGATGATGTGGGAGCAGCTTGTGCAAGTGAGCGATCACCTGAGCAATGTATTGCGAAAAATGTTAGATGTATCTGTACGTAATCGCTATCAGTCAGCAGCAGATGTTCTCCGAGCATTGGAAATAGAACCATACTTAGATAGTTTAGCCAAGGGTTTACTGATTAAATCTGAAAGTGGATCTAGAGATCGAACACATAACCACGTGGAAAATTCTGCTGTTTTATGTAACAATCCTTCTGCTACCAGTACTGGAGTGGCACAAGTAGCGGCAGCAATTCGTGCTAGACGAGCCAAGACAGCGGAAGCAGGGGGATTACACCAGGGTTCTGGGATGGCTAAATCAACCACTTTCGCTAGCAACAGCAATAGTTCACAAGTTCAAAATTCAAAAGTTGAGCGTAAATTAGATACCCAAAGTTTGTTAACAGCCTATCTGAAGGGAAGGCGGGATTTTGCCTTACACAATTTAAGTTTGCTGAATCTGCAAGGTGTTGACTTATCCCAAACAAATTTCCATTCTGCTCAATTGCAAAAAACCAATCTCCAAGGGGCTAATCTCCACAATAGTGACTTTGGCAGAGCCAGTCTCACTCGAGCAAATCTTAAGGATGCTAATTTGACCAAAGCATACTTTAACCATGCTGATTTAGAAGGGGCAGACCTGCGAGGCGCAGACCTCAGTAATGCTTATCTCAGTAATGCTAACCTCCGAGGAGCTAATTTGTGTGGTGCTAATCTCACCAGCGCCAAGATTTCTGATGAGCAGCTAGCACTCGCAAAAACAAATTGGATGACCGTGCGCCCCAATGGAAAACGAGGCTTGTTGTGATTGGAAAGTTTAAACTTGGAAACCACTTGCTTGCTCTAGTAGCAAGAGTTAAGCAAAGTGGGATGATTTTTAGATTGGGTGACCGAACAAGCAAAAGTAAAAAGTAAAAAGGCAAAAGAAAGAAAAATAAAAATGGTCACAAGCCCCTAAATTTATTTATGGGGATTATCTTTTTACTTTTTAATTAATTTTGAATATTATATTCTAGACTATCTTTACAGATGAATGCTTTTGATTTAAACCGATTATTTCGATTGGTAAAATAGTCTCACTGCATTTTTAATGATCCATGAAATGGTATATCAATCCTATTTTATAAGAAGAATTCAGGAGTCAGAATTCAGTATGAATTCTATACGAGTGGGTAATGAATATTGGTTAAAACCTCGCCCCTAGTGGGCGAAAAAAAATTAAAATATTCTCGCCTTAAAACTCTATCCCTTTATGGGTAGAGTATTCTGAATTCTGTTAGCGTAGCGGGGCGTAGCCCATTCTGAATTCTGACTCCTGTTTTATTTGCTCTCAGTGAAACGTTCAGATCCCCGACTTCTGCAAGAAGCCAGGATATTTTTGTTCGTAACTTTTACACAAATTCTTATAGACGTAATTAAATGTAAAATTAAGCTTCTGTTTCTAGTTAGATATTTATCGAGCTATATAAGGTTTGCAAGAGCTAGAGCCGCTTCTTAACAGCTTTAATTTAATTAAGTCTTTCTACTTAGTTAAATTCTTATTGAAAATTATAAAATGCTTATTTTATAAGGATCACAAAGCTGATCTTTTCTTACTAGCTTGGAAAATTAGCCCTGATAATTCAGGTTAAAAACTCAGATTTATTCAGAATTGACCAAATAGATATAATGCTTAGATTTATCGATAGTCATTGCTCTCGCAAATGTTAAGAAAGATCCATTTTTATAGCAGAAATACGTAGATAATTAGCAATTCTTAATGAAATCTTTATGATTTCTATCTGTTACAAATAACAAATGATTATTTACAATAAACAATAAAGCATCATAATAATTTTTTAAGAATATTCCCATGCTTTTTATTATGGCTAGGAACAACAGGGAATCTCGCGCCTAAAAGTTGTAAAATAAAACGCTCTTAAGCCACTCAAGTTTTCAGATGGCAGCGGAAAGCGAAAAATCAATTATCCCTGATTGTAGGCTGAAACAGAATATTCACAACCGAAATCAGGTAATACAAGGTTTACGTATAATGACTGACTTTGCACAAATAGAAATAGAACGGCGATTAACTTTATATCAAGTATTCCTCAAGTTATATGAACACCACAGCAGCCTTTTAGATGAAATTCTTCAGCTAGAAAACCTATCTCAACCGTCGTTGACGAGAGTCAATGCGTGTTATGTACATGGTGTAGTGGATAGTGCTGCTGTTTATTTGATGACTAACTTGTGCGACAATCAGACTCAAAGTTTACGACAGCCACAAAGGATCTGGACGATAGGTCGTAACCGCACTAGTGGTATTTGCATTGCTGATAATCATTTGTCTCGTCGCCACGCTGCTATTCAACATATTGACGAGCAAGGCTTTTACTTAATTGATTTCAACAGTACCAATGGCTCGTTTGTAAATGGCGATCGCGCTGTCGATCCGATAAAGCTCAAAGATGGCGATCGCATCCGTCTAGGCAATATGACTTTTGATTTTTTTGTAAATTATACCTACCGCGTTTTGCCAACTGTAGCTATAGATTTATTGATGCAGCTTGTGCATCGGAAGGGTAATAATACAGTAGAAATGCTTACTTATTCCCAGAATAGACAAAAACCTCTAACTGAAAAACCAGATTCTAATTTAGAGACTTTCAGAAATTTCGGACTAGTTGAGAAGCAGGAAAATCGTTATGAAAACTTCAGTTCCGAACAGAAATCAGAAATTCTAGACCGCTTTTTTACCAGACAAATACCGTCTAATCTCAGCTAGCTAAACAATTGGATGTTCTCTGACAGCAATCCTGCTGTCAGACAAAGAGTTAAGGTGAAAATATAGAAAAAAAATTAAGAATGTGATTAAATATCATAGCAATCATTTTGGAGTAGCATCTTTAGCCCACAATAAAAAGAAAGCGATTCAGGAATTGAGTGAGCAAGTTATCCTCTATCCCGACATCAAGAGGATACTCAAGGTCTACCAGCAGTAGCAACAAGAGTAGTGGCGCACTCCGGTCATCTGGGCATAAAATGCTAAGGCGATATCTAACGACGGAAACTGCAACCCCTAACTGTTTTGCGTTTACGTAAAAAAACCCCCAGTGAGCGTTAGCCAACCAGGGGAGTTAGTTATCAGGGTGCATCTACCAATTAAATGTTCTCAGGTTGAACACCATACTCCGGATGAAATTGTACAAAGGTCAGTTATTTTTTTAAATAAAAAAACCCCAGTTGGTGTTAACCTACAGGGGAGTGAGTTATCAGGGTGCATCTACCAATAATCTCTTCTAGGGGCAGCTAGTATCTTCCGGAGAAAATGAACTAAATTAGGATTGATGGTGATGTCTAGGATCGGCTACACTTACGAAACCAGAAAGAACCTCAAGTGGGTGTTAGCCAA
>NZ_JBALFY010000039.1:0-53671 GCF_036916655.1 Nostoc sp. | reverse complement strand
CTTGGCTTTCTCTATTTTCACTGCTCCTCAAATTCCTGATCGAAAATTGCCAAACCTTTTATCATACCATAGAAAACTTTTGCAAGAGTTCTAATATTGTGGGGTGGGCATCTTGCCATTGGTGTCAACTTAAGCTGGAAATAGCTTATCTGTTGGCTTTCATGCCCGCCCGGAAATAAATAAATGAGTAATGAGTAATGAGTAATGAGTAATAAGTAATACCCATTACTTATTACTTCAAAAATAAATTTCTTTGGCTTTTAGCTTAAGTCTACTGAAGTAGACTGGAGATTTTTAGTCATCTTCAGATGACTTGAGCTATGAGACGGGAATTTCAATTCCCGGCGGACAAGCGGTTTCGCGTTAAGTTGACACCAATGGCAACATGAGCGCCATCTAGACTGGGCGGGCAAGATGCCCACCCCACAGGAGTTAATTCGATATTTTTTTATTTGGATGTCCCTTAAAGAGGCAGCGATCGCCAAAAAGTGCGTAGATGCACACGGGGAGTAAATTGTAGTCAATAGTCAATTTGGGGCAATAATTATAACATTTATCCTCACCTCCCTTTGGTTAAAATCTCAATATTTAGGCTAATGCTGATTGAAGTGATATTTAATACATTTGACGGGATGTAATCAACTGTCACTCAGGAAAATACTTTTGAGTATTCAGATCCCTGTATAGAGAATTTTTTGCCTCCCTGTAAAAACTTTCAGGGAGAATTTTAATGACACTACTTGATAAAACTTACTTACAATTATTTATTTTTTATACTTAAATACCAATAATTTAGTAATTATACTTAATTAATATATTTAGCCAATATTTCATCAAAACTTATACAGAGCTTAATCTTTGGAATTTAAAAAGATGATTGGTAGCTTGGTATATCCATAAATAAAAAATACATAAAATAATGTGCGCTATTAGTGTAATAATCTGCACGTGTAAACACTCATTTGGAAACGCTTGATAAATTATGCATCAAGCACGGGGCATTTGTGGATCTATAAAACTAGCAAATTCTACGTATATGTCCGACTGCCAAGCGAAACCTGAAACCAACTACTTAAGTGCATCTGGTGGTAAGTGTTTAACACCGTTTCAGCGGAAACTGCTACTACAAAGTTTGCACAATAATTTACCTGAATCTTACCGCCAACGAATTGAAATCATGTTGTTGGCAGATGAAGGGAAAACTCAAACAGATATCTGTCAAACCTTGGGATGTTGTGCAGCAACAGTACGACATTGGACACACATAGCCAGGGCTGGGATGGCGCACCAATGGCAAGATTGCCCCATTGGTCGCCCCAAGGCTGTGAATGATCAGTATTTAGAGCGTTTGAAGCAACTAGTTAACAACAGTCCTCGCGATCATGGGTATGCTTTTCGACGCTGGACAGCAAACTGGCTGGCGAAACATCTAGCAAAAGAATTTGGGATTGAGGTAAGCGATCGCCATCTCAAGCGACTGCTCAAACAGATGGGATTATCCACACTACCAAAACCCAGCAATGCTGAACAAAGCAGTAATGAGCAGACTACGAGTTCCAAAATCTTGATTAGTGACCTAAAATCGGCAGCTATTCCTGATAATTCCGAATTTTTACCTATTAACTTTGCAAAATTAGGAAAAGATTTAGACGTTTATGGCGCAAGATATATCTGCTCGGTTAGTTTCTCTGCAACAGTTCAACAATACTCTGGGTTATTCTCTTTCGACAGAGGAATTTCAACACTGTCTTCAACAAGTTAAATTTATCAACCCAAAAGTCGGCAAATTCTGGCAAGGAACTGATGCTAAAGCTGGTATATATATTGCGATCGCAGGCAAAGTCCGGTTGCTGGATAGTGCCGATGAGTTAATTGCCACTTTAGAGGTAGGAGACTCATTTGGGGAATTTACCTTGTTTAAGGAGGGTGAATTTAGACCTTATGCTGCGAGGGCTTCAGTAAACTTGCAATTATGCTTCATTCCTGAAGAAGTGTTGTGGCCACTGATGGCTAAATACCCGCAAATTCGGGAGCATTTATGGGCTAAGGCACTATCTCGTAATCCTCAACAAGTAGATTCGGGGAACCTCCCATCTGACTCAAAACTGCTTCATGAAACGGAGATTTTGTCAACGCCAGCAGTAGAGCCACGCGAGAAAAAGATTAACAAAGCATATTTTCCCAACTCCACGCAGCGAGTCGGGCATTTATTGCAACGTGTAATTCGGCGCTATCCGTTTTTTGCCCAACAAAGTGGATCGGATTGTGGTGCAGCTTGTTTAGTGATGGTGTCTCGTTATTGGGGGAAAAACTTTAGTGTAAATCGCCTGCGGGATATCGCCAATGTTGACCGCAATGGCTCGTCATTGCGGGGGTTATCGGCGGCGGCGGAAAGTATTGGGTTTGCCACGCGACCGGTGAAAGCGAGTCTCGATCAATTGGCAAAGCAAAAATTACCTGCGATCGCTCACTGGGAGGGTAAGCACTACATTGTTGTCTATGAAATCACTCCTAAGCAGGTGATTGTGGCAGATCCTAGCATCGGTCAACGCACCCTCAGCCACCAAGAATTTAAAGCTAACTGGACAGGCTATACACTGCTGCTGCAACCCACAGCCTGGTTAAAGGATGCCAAAGAGGCTACAACCCCCTTTTGGCAATTCTTTGAGTTGATGAAGCCTCACTCTTTAGTAATGTTGGAAGTATTTGTCGCTTCCTTATTTATCCAGATTTTCGGACTCGTTACGCCCTTATTTACCCAGTTAATATTAGACCGAGTGGTGGTGCAGCGTTCTGAACTAACCTTAACAGCAGTAGGGTTAGGGTTACTAATTTTCAGTTTATTCCGTGTAGCGATGACGGGGTTGCGGCAATATCTGTTAGACCACACGGCGAATAAAGTGGATTTAGCCCTGATTGTGGGATTTATTCGCCATACCCTGCGGCTACCCTTAAGTTACTTTGAGTCTCGTTATGTGGGGGATATTATCTCTCGCGTACAGGAAAACCGTAAAATTCAACGCTTTCTCTCCGGTGAGGCGTTATCCATCCTATTGGATTTAGTCACTGTCTTTATCTATTTAGGATTGATGTTTTGGTACAGTTGGAAAATGGCGTTACTAGTATTGGTTATTGTACCGCCTTATTTCCTGCTAGCAGTGATTGCCACACCTTTTTTACAAAAGATTTCTAGGGAAATCTTTAATGCTGTTGCTAATGAAAGTAGCTATCTGATTGAAGCCCTTTCTGGTGTGCGAACAGTTAAATCTACAGCAGTAGAACAGACAGTACGTTGGCATTGGGAAGAGTTATTAAGTAAGGAAATAAAAACTAACTTTTCCGGGCAAGTTATCAGCAATCGCCTGCAAATATTCAGCAACACAATTGAAGCAGTGGTAACTACCATCTTGCTGTGGTTTGGAGCGTACCAAGTGATTCACAACCAGCTAACCATTGGGCAATTGGTAGCATTTAATATGTTGTTGGGAAATATTATTACACCCTTCCAACGGTTAACAGTTTTGTGGAATCAATTGCAAGAAGTGGTGATTGCAGTGGAACGTATTAATGATGTATTGGATACGGAACCAGAAGAGGATTTGCAGCACCAGGCACGGCAATCTTTACCACCTATTCAAGGTAACATTCGCTTTGAAAACGTGACTTTTCGCTATCACCCTGAAAGCGATATCAATGTTTTAGAAAATCTTAGTTTTGAAATACACAGCGGTCAAATGGTTGCCCTGGTGGGACGGAGTGGTTCGGGAAAAACCACAATTTCTAAACTGGTTTTGGGGTTATATCCCCCCACAGATGGCAAAGTGTTAATTGATGGTCACGATATTACCAGTCTTTCCTTGCGTTCTTTACGCGAACAAGTTGGGGTAGTTGACCAAGATACCTTTTTGTTTGGCGGAACGATTTGGGAAAATATTAGCTTGGCACATCCTGGCGCAACTTTGGCAGAAATTATTGAGGCGGCGCGATTGGCGGGTGCTGATGAGTTTATTAAAAAGTTACCTATGGGTTATGAAACCCAGATTGGTGAAGGAGGGGGGATGTTGTCTGGAGGACAGCGACAAAGAATAGCGATCGCTAAGGCGTTGTTAGGCAATCCCAAGCTATTGATTTTGGATGAGGCGACTTCCCATCTGGATGCAGAGTCAGAAAGGATTATTCAGACAAATTTAAACACAATTCTGAAGAGCAGAACCACCTTAATAATCGCTCATCGCCTTTCAACTGTGCGGAATGCAGATTTAATTTTGGTGCTAGATAGAGGCGTGTTGATTGAGAGGGGGACTCATCAAGAGTTGATGGCCAAGCGGGGACATTATTTTTATCTCAATCATCAGCAATTGGATGTTGCGGGGTGAAACCAAAGGAAAAGGAAGAGGTTTTTCTTGTCTTTGCACTCCTAAAATCCCAAATTGACATCAGGAAAAATCATGCCAAACACATTAAATGGAAAGGTTCAAACCCAAATCCATGAGGTAGAACAGCACAAGGAATTTTTCAGGGAGCAAACACCCGCTAGATCAACTGATGATTGGGCTAACGCGACCAAAGATTTACTTGATAGCTTACCCCAGGTTTGGACAAGGGGATTGCTGTATTTTTTAATAGTATTTGTGTCGATTATTTTACCTTGGGCAATGCTATCAAAGGTGGATGAAACTGGTTCGGCAAGAGGGCGACTTGAGCCGAAGGGAAAGACAGTTAGGCTAGATGCTGCGGTGGCTGGCACTGTTGCCGAAATTCGGGTAAAAGAGGGTGATTCGGTGAAAGTTGGGCAGACTTTATTGGTATTGGAATCAGAATTAGTTAAGGCAGAATTGCGGCAGGCACAAGATAAATTGGAGGGACAATTAAATCGACTTTCTCAGTTAAATTCATCTAAAAGCCAGTTAGTTGTATCGTTGACAACACAACAGCAACAAAATCAATCTCAGCAGTTAGAAAAGCAGTCTCAAATTGATCAAGCTAGACAGAATATGAATGCTCTGAGGAATTCTTATGACTTACAAAAAGACGAAAAATTAGCTCAAGTAAATCAGGCATGGCAAACTCTTGAGCATAGTCAAACAGCTAATAAATTAGTAGGCAGTAGTTTAGCGAGTACCGAGCGGGAAGTTGAACGATATCGCAGTCTTTGGCAGTCAGGGGTTGTTCCAGAAATTAATCTTGTGGATAAGCAAGATATAGCTAAAGACAAACAACAGTTATACGAACAAAATAGGTCAGATATTCAGCAGGCTAAACTACGTTTGGTAGAACAACAGAGTAGCTATAAGCGGACTATTCGGCAAGCAAATGCAGATATTGAACAAGCACAGTTGCGATTGAAAGAACAGGAAAGAAGTTATCAGACTTTGACTCGCTCCAGCAAGCTATCTCTGCTAAAAATTGATGAACAACAGAAGAGTTTAGAGACAGAAATTACTACGCTTCAGTCAGAAATTGCTCAAAGTAAGAGTCAGATTGTCTCGTTAAAGTTTCAGTTAGGGCAACGAGAGTTAAGAGCTACCGTAAATGGTAGAGTGTTTCAGTTACCCATTCAACGGGCTGGGTCTGTGGTGCAGCCTGGAACAATGATTGCAGAGATTTCGCCCCAAGGTTCGCCGCTAATAATTCGGGCACAAATAGCGACAACTGAGAGTGGTTTTTTGCGAAGAGGATTGCCAGTCAAGTTAAAGTTTGATGCTTATCCGTTTCAAGATTATGGGGTGGTGGAAGGAAAATTATTAGAGATTTCTCCTACTACCATAGAGGTAGAAACACCTAATGGAAAGATAGCAGCTTATGACTTGGAAGTTGCCCTCAACCAAAATTGTATTCCCTCAGCTAATAAGTGTATTGCCTTGCATCCTGGGGATACGGCAACAGCTGAGGTTATTGTGCGTCAACGTCGGATTATAGATTTTCTGCTTGATCCATTTAAGCAGTTGCAAGAAGGTGGGGTGAAATTGTAGAAAACCTAATCTCCTTCTTTACATCTAAAAGACATGGGAATTGAGAATGTAGAGATGTTGTATGTAATGTCTCTACATCCAGCCAATAAGTCACGATCTCATATTTTATTTTGTTAACCAAATTTATGATAAATATCATGTCACAACCTATCATCATTAACATAGAAGATATTCTTCACCAAGTTAAGTTATCTTGTCAAATTCCTGAGATAGTTGAGCAAATTATTCGCCGTAAGGTGATTATAGCGGCGGCTGAAAAAGCTGGGATAAAAGTAGAGGTTGAGGAACTTCAAAAAGCAGCAGACCAAATACGGTTAACTAATAAGCTTAATAGTGCTGCTCATACCTGGGAATGGTTAGAAAAACATGGTTTATCTATAGATGATTTTGAGGAAATCGCTTACATCACCCTGATTTCTGGAAAGTTAGTAGAACATCTATTTGCCGATAAGGTAGAACCCTATTTCTACGAAAACCAACTAGATTATGTTGGTGTCGTAATGTATGAAGTTATTCTAGATGATGAGGATTTAGCACTAGAACTTTTCTATGCGATTAAAGAAGGTGAAGTGAGTTTCTATGATGTTGTCCACAAATATACTAAGGATACCGAATTACGCAGAAAATGTGGATATCAAGGAGTAATAAACCGCAAAGATTTGAAGCCGGAAATCTCTGCTGCTATTTTTGCTGCTAAACCGCCACAGCTTCTTAAACCAATTTTTACTTCTAAGGGAGTACACCTAGTTTTAGTGGAGGAAATTATTCAACTAGAACTGGATAATAAACTACGCTCTACCATTATTCTGGAGTTATTTTCTGCATGGCTAAAAATAGAGACTGAGCTAATTGAAGTAGATTTTACTATTAAATGAGTAGAGTTCAAAGCCGATCAATTATTTTATACAAGGGGGCAAATGTAAGGGGAGTATCTAAATTTTGCAAAAATATAGAATTATAGTGAATTATTTATGTCCTTTTTTTAGGTGCATATCAAAAATCGATTTTGCTGACTTTATAGAGAAAGCTATTACCAAAGGTAGCAATAGTCTTAATTTAATGAAAATAGCTAAATTAGGCAGTTTTACACATAAACAACCAATGAAAATACTGAATCATTTAAGTCCCGAAATACAGTGTATTTTACTTGTAAAACCAATATATTTATTGATATTTATAGTGAAGGCTAAGATAAATAAGTACTTAGCTAGTTTAATGAGCCTCTAACAACACTTGTGGAGTAATTAATCATGGCATCTATCAAAATCAACGAATTGCATTTAGCAGGTGCAGACTTATTCATGGATTCTGAAAACTTTTTCAGTGACCTAGAAGATCGTGAATTAGTTGCAGCAGTCGGAGGAATAACTCCTGTGATCACATTTACCGCTGCCGCGCTTGGTAGTGTCAGCGTGTGGGGAGTTAGCTTTGGTACTGGTTTTGCTCTCGGAACTTTTGCAGCTGGTGCTACTGCTGGTTACTTCGCTTCCAGATAAAAGAAGTTTTGTCATAAGTTAAAAAACTAGGAGATACAGATGGCAATTACTATTAACGATCTCAATCCTGAATACAGTCTTTTTCTTGACAGAGAAAGCTACTTAGATGAGTTGGTTGATAATGAACTTCGTGATGCAATTGGTGGTGTCACACCCGGAGCTGCTATTCTCACCGCTCTTGTTATTTTTGGAGCGGGTGCTGGTTTTGGCGTATTAGTTTATAAATTAACTCACTAACCAGCAAATGTTCTTTTAATTGACAATAGAAAAAGGTCAGGAAATATATTGATAGCCCTGACCTTTTTGCAAGAGTAGCACAGCAAGTAAATCTAATAGTTGAGGTTCTTCAATGAATATTACACCATACTTAATTGCAATAGTTGGCATAGCACTAATTGTAGAACAAGAATACGTGATAGCAGCTACAATGCTACTCATTGCTATTAGTGAGATTACATTACCCAATTTAAATACAATAACAACCACTTCAGCTACTTTCATCCGTTTTGGACTGATAGGAGCTTTAGTTTCTCTTCTTGTTTATCGATTTTTAACATGAGAAGACGAAATTAATTTTATCTGATTGAATTGCAATTAATTCTACTTCTATTGCTTGTAGTAGTGAAGTAGTAATAATTGCTGGCAGTTAATGTAAATTATCAACAAATAATAATTGTTTAACTATGATGTTTTCATTGAGTCACAAAAATGTTAGTAAATATCTCGAACAATCAGGTATATTTTCTCAACAAGATTTATTAAATCTAAAGCTAGAATTAGGAAAACTTAATACTAAAAACTTTAGTATTGTAGTCACATTGCAAAATGGACATAAATTTATAGTTAAGCAGGAACGTCCTACGCTTTCAGGAACCTTCTCTCAAGAAATTTTTAATGAATGGCAGTTTCAAAAAGTCATCAGTGAGCTTCCTAAGTTAAATTCTCTGAAAATCTTTGTCAGAGAGATGCTTGCCTATGATGAAGATAATTTAATTGCAATTTATAGATACTTGGATAATTATCTAGAGTTACATACTGGTATTTTAGAGTCTAAGAAAATATTCCCAGTTACTATTCCTGCTTGGATAGGTTCAATACTAGGTCAAATACATCGTGCTACATTCAACGATGAAGATGCTTATATTTATGTAACTCAAAAAGGTAGTTTTTGGCAGAGTACAGGTGCGGCTTTTAGTTTATTGCAAGGTCGGATTACGCCTGAAATTTTGAGTATGATCTCTCCAGACTACATCAAATTTATTAGCCTTTATCAACGTTTTGATAGTCTTGAGCAAGCAACATTAGAGGCAATTAGTTCCTGGCAAGCGTGTTGTATTGTACATAATGACCTTAATATCGCTAATATTCTAGTTCATCAAGAATGGGAAAAAGTAAAGTCATTTACTGAAGCACAAGAACAATCTACTGTCAAAATAATAGATTGGGAGAGAAGTAGTTGGGGAGATCCTATCTTTGATTTAGGAAATTTAATAGCTAATTACATACTGATATGGCTATCAAGTATGGTGGTAGATCCTTCGATGGAGATGGAAGAATCAATAAAATCAGCTGAAATTACACTAGAAGACATCCGCCCATCTATTGTAATTATTATTCAATCTTATTTGCATAATTTTCCCGAAATTTTACAACATTTTCCTAATTTTTTTAAGAAGCTACTCCAGTTTATAGGTATAGCGATTATTATTCAAACACAAGCAAAAATTGAATATCATAAGCTATTAGTAAATAGCGATATTTACGCTCTTCAAGTTGCAAAATCTTTGCTTTGTCGTCCTGAAATTTCTCTCGTTAGTATATTTGGTATACAAGAGAAAGAATTGACTAGCATAATAGTTAATTCTTAAGAATTGCTCGGATGTTTAATTAGAGATAAAGAAAATGATCAATAGTCAATGTACACATCATTTATTGTCGGGTGTCTCAAAAGATTTACAAGAGAAATTGGAAGATATAACCAATAATATTGAGTTCGATGATGAGTTATGTGTCCGTCATCCAGCCTATCAGCTTTGGGAAACTTCGCTAGAGATTAAAAATCGCTTTCATAAACTACCTCTAGAAGTGCAGCAAAAGCATATAGCCAGACATTTAAGAAGCTTCTTATACGGTATTTACTATAATGGCTCACTACTCAAATCTCTTCAATTGAAAGTGGATTTTGAGGATTCAGTGAATCAACAGAATTTAAAAAATGATAGTTTGATTGGTATAGATGTAGGGCTTTTTCAACAATTACATGAAACTAACCAAGGGCAAGGATATTTTGATCCTGGCTGGCTGGTAAAAAAGATGGAGGTGGATGGTAGCGTAGCAGTTATCAAGGGTAAGTTAACTGTACATATTAATCCTGAACTTCACTTGATGGCTTCGCAAAGATCAGTAAATGTAGGTGAAGTGGTTTCCATAAAAATGCCTAAAAACTGTCTCCAAGAAGGATTTTATATTGCAGTAGGTAACACAGGTATTATACCTATAGATGTTATGGAGAATAAATATACAATAGTGCGAATTTATTTTAATATAATTTCAGAAGGCGCTGTCCAGATAATGAAGTCTTTAACACAACAGTTAAATGAAAATAAAATATTCTTTTCATTTAAAGCTTCTTACAGTTACTCTGGCTATGAAAGATATGATGCAGGCGTTCTTTATATTAAGAGGGATGACTACCCGTTAGTGCATTCTATTCTGCAAAATATTTATCTAGTTAACCAAGATTATTTTCGCAACGACATCCCACTATTTACAAAATATTTAGCTCCTGGTCTTGGGTTGGCAGAAGAGCCAGATGTTAAGTTTGATCACTACGAAAGCTTTGGAACAAACCGTTGTCAAATTGTTGCTAATGGCTTAGTCGAAGCTAAAATAAAAAATCAGCGATCGCCTGAAGAAAAGCTCAATGCTATAATCAACCAATTCTCTCGGCTAAATATAGATTTACAATATCCATATTTAAACAGCGATTATACAGATATTTATACCCCACTATCAGGAACATGAAAAATTAATAAGCCTAAGGGGATAGAAAAACTTAATTTATAAGAAGAATTCAGAACTCAGGATTCAGAATTCAGAATCAAGATATTCATTCTGAATTCTGAATTCTTCTTCCATTTCTCCTAACTTCTTGCAATACCTGCATTCTTCTCGATCAAGTCTAAAGCTTTCTTGGCTTTAAAAATAGCTCGTAAATAAGCTACTTGACTATTCCAAGCCGAACGAGGTAAAAGAGTTGCTTGAGAATTTAAATCAGCTGGAGATTTGCCAACAGATGATTTTGAACTATCAGCTAGAGGTACATAATCAGTGGATATATTATTCATAAAGAGTTAAATTTCTGAATTAGCTTTCAACTCAAAACAAGCAAAGATGCCGTTAACTCTGGATCTTCTTCCCAACTTTCTGGCCATTGAATGCGATCGCTAGTAAAATGAAGCGGATCGTTTTCTGGCCAAGGAGTATTTATTGGTTCTTCAATTAGCCCAAACTCCCCATTATCAAAGGGGTTTCCATCTGCACGACGTTGAAGAAATACTCGCTCCCGAATACCGCCTTTTTCCTGAGTCAGGGCGCGATGATGACAATAAGGATTATTGCCTCTTTTATCAAAGAAAACGTGAGCAGTCCAACTGCAACCACCCCGACAGAGTTCTGCAAATTCACAAGTCTTGCAAAAGCCCCATAGATGTGATGTTCCTTTGGGAGTATCAGCTCCCAAATTAAACCGTAATTCTTCAGTTTCTTCAATAATTGTCCGCAGTGAATAGTCGCGGATGTTGCCGCCAGTGTATGCCGTGGTAGGTAGTGAGGGACAACCTTTGATCGCACCATCGGCTTCAATACCTAAAGCAGACAGTCCAGCGCTACACCCCTGCCAAAATGACCAAGCGTCTCCACCCCGCAGCAGTCGTTCATAGGGCCCGTAGTAGCCGATGTTATTCCCCGGCTGCATCTGCACGCCTTCTCGTTTGGCGCGTTCGGCAACACGAGCAATCATTGGATATAGATCCAAGAGTTCGTAAGGTTGCAATAAAATATCAGTATTATCGGCAGCATTACCCATTGGTACAGTCAACTGAATTTGCCAAGCGAAGACACCAGCATCGCGGAGATGCCCGTAAATTTGGGGAAATTCTGGTGCAGACAAACGATTGATTTGCGTATTGCAGCCAAAGGGGATACCTGCTTCCTTGAGATGGCTCATAGTCTTAAATGCCCATTGCCACGAGCCTTGTTTGCCCCGCAGGCGATCGTGAGTCGCTTCTAAGCCATCAACCGACACAGAAACCACGCCAATACCAGCTTCTTTCATCCGGCGGGCTGTGTCTAAGGTGATACCATAACCCCCTGTGGTCATACCACATAACATCCCAGCTTTGGTAATTGCTTGGGCAATCTCTAGCCAGTCAGGACGGAGAAAAGCTTCACCACCAATTATGGTAACTTCTGTAATTCCCACTTCGACCATTTGTTTGACCAAATCAAGGGCTTCTGCTGTGGAAAGTTCATTTGTCCTTGTATGACCAGCGCGTGAACCGCAGTGTTGACAGGCTAGATTACACTTGAGTGTAATTTCCCAAACTGCATAACTAATTCGGCGATAAGTCATTAGAATACCCTCAATTAATTTTTCTAGAAAGGGATGAATAAATCCCTAGATATTCTTAGAAGTCTGATTTTGTGGTTAAAACTCGGTAGCATTCAAAGGGTTTTTCATAAATACCAAAAATTCCAGAGACCACCTGGCGCTCCATATATTAAAATCGAATTTCCCCACCCAGTTAATCCACCAAAAACTGCTGCGAGTTCTTTTTCACTTAAATCCTTGAGTTCATCTTCACTATCAGCAGACTCTAACAATTGAGTAGTATATTCTTCATACTCTTCTAGAGTGAAATTGTAGCCAGCAGCTTTGACTATTTGGCTACATTCTTCTTTACTATTAACGCCTTGAATTTGATTGCGGAAAGTTTCATCATTTGCTAGCTGCTCATAGAAAGCTTTTACATGTTCTAGTGACATAAAATTCTCCTGGACTCGATTAACTAAACTAAATAAATTTTTGAATGTTATACATTCTTTTGTTATCTGTTATTTCGATTTTATTTTGAATTTATGAAAGGGGACAGATCCCCATCCGTCCCTTGAAATTTAATCTGTTCTTAAACTATGTCATCTATCCGAATAACTCCATACATCAGTTGGTAGGGTGGCCATACAACTCCATATAATGGTTGAATTTTGGGCTTTCCAGTTAATCCACCAAAAACTGCTGCCAGTTCTTTTTCACTTAAATCTTTGAGTTCACCTTCACCATTGGCAGACTCTAACAATTGAGTGGTATATTCTTCATACTCTTCTAGAGTGAAATTGTAGCCAGCAGCTTTAACTATTTGGCTACATTCTTCCTTGCTATTAACGGCTTGAATTTGATTGCGGAAAGCTTCATCATTTGCTAGCTTTTCGTAAAAACCTTTAACATCTTCTAAAGACATAATCTTCTACTCCTGAAGTTACTTAACAGTTAGCTAGTTTTGACACTTGAATTGCTACTTCAGACGGATTGTAGTTATCTGTAATTACTTGTGGACAACGCATACAAGCTGCTTTCCCTTCTTGCTGCCACCACCGACAATCTCGCCGGATGGAACAGGGGGGTAGTTCTTCTGCTACTGACGGTAACTTTTCTACAATTCGTGTTGCTAAACGGCAATCTTGTCCATCAAAATGTTGACAATCTTTAGTCGCACAAGCTGCCGCCGTCCGAAAAATTTCAGCAGGTGTAATTGGACTAGCTTTTGCTATTAGTTCATCGGTGATAGGTAAGGGCTGTTTAAGATAAGTTACACGCGGTTCTGCAACTGTTCCACTGATAATTCCGAAAACCACACTATCCTCTGATTCTGCTCTAGCACTGGGGCAAAGTGTAGTTTTATCCACAGCAATATCTTTCATCAATTGAGCTTCCAGTGGAGAGAATCTTTATGAAAGTAAGGGGTCAACTGCGACGAGTCCTATAGTAATAGGAGGAATAAAAATCTTACCAAGGATTATGGGAACCAATTTTGATTCTCCACCTGCAACGCTTTTGGCTTCTTCGTCAGATATCAATAACAAAGATTCTTCGGAATTCAAAGCTTCATTCCGACGTGTCACAGCATTTTTCACAGCATCATCAATCAAATCGTTAATTTCAATTTGAATGTTATATTTTCTTTCTTTAGCTTCCATGTTGATTTTCCTCTGAATTATTGACTATTGATTATTTGTCAGGCAATTATACTAATCAGTGTAATTGCCTAATATGTCCTCTATATTAGGAAAAAAGAAGCTAATCGCTCTATATATTAAGAACTCTAAATTAGACAGAAATAAAACTTTTATGTCACGAAAAAACGATGATTTTTGAGTAATGTCTATTGTTGTGTAGAGCCATATATTCAGTTACTCAAGCTGTAAACTATCGCATATCAATTCAAATTTGATATTTGAGGTAATTTTGAACATTAACTAAAATATTTCTGTCCCGAAAATATTGTCAACTGACAGAGTATATCTAATGTCTATATTCAGATTTAAAATACATAAACTATCTAAAATGTCAAGTTAAAAAGCTATATTTGTCATTTATCGTGCTAGGTGATCGCACTATTACCGTCATCTCGTCTGACAAACAAAGCCCGATAAACAGGTTCACCCTTTTTTTGCGTGCTTATTTCCCTTTCTGTGGGAACTGGTAGGGGGTTCTCAGGCAACCATTCTCCTATACTAATTTTCTCAAAAGCTGGATTTTCTGCAAAGCGATCGCGCATTTCCACAGCGACAAATTCCATATCTGATTGCAGAAATACCAACCCCCCAACCGCAAGATACTTAGCTAAATCTGCTACTAGTTCTGGTTGCACTACACGACGTTTCGCATGGCGGGTTTTAAACCAAGGATCGGGAAATTGAATTGTAACCCGTTGTAAACTTCCTGAAGGGAGGCAAGATAAAAGTGAGTGCAATGAGTTATTCACATTGCAAAATAGATAGTGCAGGTTTGTTAAACCTAACTCAGAACGTAACTTATTCGCCTCCACCACCAGCGGTTCCCGAATTTCTAAGCCTAGATAATTCCAATTGGGTTCTATCTTGGCCATATTCAATAAAAATACTCCTTTAGCGCAGCCAATATCTAAATGTAGTGGTTGATTTGGCTTTACATAAATTTTTGACAAGTCTTGGGGACTTGCTGGTGTTTGATACTTTTTACCAAGTGGATTAACATGCTGGCGGACTCGGACTGCTGCCAAAATTTGCTCTCCTTTACGTGAAAATATTTTTTGGTGAAATCCAGGTTACAAGGAAGTCTAACAAAAGTACGCCAAAAATTATCAGCCTATCATTCAATTGCTTACCCAGCATCAAGTTTGTATAGTAGTCGCAGTCAAATACGCCTGTTTTTTGAGGTTTTCGAGAAATTTATATTTTGGAAGTCCCTCATTTTGCATTAATCTCTAGAATTAAAATGCCTCAGCACATTTGCTTTAGTCATGGAGGGAGGAAACTTAAACAGTGGATATTTTAGATTTGTTTTATAAGGGCGGGCCAGCGATGTGGCCAATGCTTGTTCTATCGATTCTGGCTGTGAGTGTGATTTTCGAGCGTTTGTGGTTCTGGTTGCGAATTTTGACTCAAGAAAAGCAAATAGTCGATCGCATCCTGGATGCTGCCCAAGATAATTGGGAATTAGCTGCGGACATCGCGAAACAAGCAAGCGATCAGCCTGTCGGGCGTTTTCTCTACGCCCCTCTACGCTTGACGAAAAACGATGCGGAAACTTTTCGACTTGCACTAGAGGCGACAGCAGAAGACGAATTAGCAGGGATGCGGCGGGGCGAAAAACTTTTAGAAGCTGTGATCGCCCTAGCGCCACTTCTAGGATTGTTGGGCACAGTTTTAGGTTTAATCCGCTCTCTGCGCTCAATTAGAATTGGCGATTTGGGAACTGAATCTACCGCTGGGGTGACTACTGGTATTGGTGAATCCTTAATTAGTACGGCAACTGGGCTAATAGTTGCGATTATTGCTTTGGTATTTTACCGCCTATTTCAAAGTTTTGTAGTTAACCAGGTCAAAGTTTTTCGGAGGGCAGGAAATGAGATGGAATTGCTCTATCGCCAGTCTCCACCGGATTTTAGTAATCGGACACCAGCAATTGTTCGGGAAAATTTCACTCCACCCCGCAAGCCAGGAAAGACTAGGCTTCCTGAACCTCCTGAACCCCCGAATACAGCTAACTAATAGTCAAAAATTCAACCCCCGAACCAGATTTTAGAGTAAGACATGAAAGTTAATCTACATACTCCAATTGAAGAAGTCCAAATTCAAATCATCCCTTTAATTGATGTCGTTTTTTGTATTCTGACGTTTTTTTTGTTAGCGGCATTACAATTTACCAGGCAACAGGCAATCAATGTTGATTTGCCTAAAGCCAGCCCTAGTAGTGTATCTGGGATAACGTCACAGACTGGAAGTGTGATTGTGACTATTGATGCTGTTGGTAATACTTACATAGAAAAGCAACCTGTAAAACAGGAAGATTTGAGACAGAGCTTAAAACAATATCTCCAACAAAATCCCAGTGCTGTTGTTGTGCTGAATGCTTCCCGGACAGCAACTTACAATGATGTAATTGAGACATTGGACTTACTGCGGCAAGTCGGGGGCGATCGCGTTTCTTTGGGAATTATCCCTGGCCCATCTCAACCACCCACAAACTCACTTAACCAGCCAACTGTCCCTGCTTTCCCAATCAATCCTGGTGCAGCACCACTTCCAGGTGTCAATCCTGAAGGAAATATTACCCCTAAATTTCCCTCAGCACCTAATTCTGTACCCTTTCCTAGCATAAGTCAGCCTCCAACTGGACGAGGCATCAGTCCTATCAATCCTGGTATTTCCAACCCACCAGCATCTCAAGCGCCTGTAGCACCCAAACAAACCCAACCTCCTCTTAAAAGATGATATAGGGTTATGGGGCATTGAAAAGAGGCAGAGGGGCAGGGTGCGGGGGGCGGAGGGGAAAATATCTGCTCCCTGCTCCCTGCTCCCTGCTCCCTGCTCCCCACTCCCATTTCTCTTCAATCTCTTTTCCAAACCTAAAGATATCTGAAATAAAATTCGGCTAGAGAAAAATTTACTGCTAATTTATAAATAATTGGTTGAGCTTTAAAGATTTTTCCACAGATAAACTGAAGTAATTTATCACCAATTGCCATTCACGTTTCAGGGGTTGTGGCATGAATATTGTGACGCTTTTAATTGTTTGGGTCGTAACAGCTATCAGCTTGTTGATAATTAGCAAATTGCCTCTGGGAGTCGAAATTGACACTCCAGGTAAAGCCTTCCTTTCTGCCGCAGTGCTTGGTATCGTAACGGCAATAGTCAGACCGATTTTAAGCCTCGTTTTTGCAGTACCAAATTTACTTACCTTAGACTTATTATCCAGCATTTTCACATTTATGATTGCTGTGGTTTGTTTTAGTATTGCTGCTTGGTTAGTCGAAGGCTTTCGCTTGCGTTACGGCATTTGGAGTGCTGTTATTGGTGCATTTGCACTGACTATAATTAACAGCTTAATCTACAAAATATTGGGCGTCTGAAGCGAAGAGTTAGAATTTAGGAGTGATGATTTATTACTAACTCCAAACTCTACTAATTTTAGATTTTGGATTTTGAATTTTGGATTGGAGTAAAAATCTAAAATCTAAAATCTAAAATCTAAAATTAAATAACTCTTAACTATTCGTTGGAACTTGGGGGAGCAACTGGGGTAGTTGATTGTTGTTTACGTTGCTCACGCTTTTTGCGATCGGCTGAGAGCATATCTGCCATGACTATCAGTGCTTGCGCCATCTTGTCTAGGTTAGAACGGTATAACTCCAAATCTTTGTTGAGTTTATCATCGGAAAGGTGCAGACCGGCTGCGATCGCTTTTAGCGCCTCAGTAAGTTGCTTTTCGTCTTTAACCAATGCGGGATCGGACTGTTCTAATAATGAAAATACACCAATTGCAAACAAACGGTTGTATTTAAAGTTAGGATTGTTGGCGATCGCTTGCAGTTGTGCTTGCAAGTCAGTATCTCTATCTAAGTAAGTAGTTTGACTCAGCCACCCAATTAAATCTTTAACTGGCAAACCTTTTGCTACAGCTTGCAGTCTTTGGGCATCCTGTCGATATTGTTGCGGATCTTTTTCTATAGCCTGACATAAGGCATTAAAAATTGATTCTTGATCCCGTTCTGGTTGATAGCCTTCCATGAAACGGTCAAAAGTAGTGACGACACCCAAGGCATAAATTGGATTGTAGCTAAAATCGATATTTACTGACAGCAGATGCATTTCCACCATCAATTCTTCTACTACCCGACGATAAATAGTGTTAATCGGACGGGTGTGAAGATTGTAGAAAGTTCGCTTTGTATCGGAGACTGTACGGACGTTATTCACAAAGAAAAAAGAAATGTTAAGGGCGACGTATCTTTATTTTGTCGCTTAAAGGCTACTTTGCCAAGTTGAGCTTTTAGCGAGTGACGGTTTCATTTACAATATATACACGTCAGAAGTATTTTATAAGCTAGTAGTCACAGGAGATAAGACCTTTGATCCTAAAAAACTAGCCCAAAATTCTTATCCTTAATGATTCGTTTATTGCATTTATGAATTTCTCGCCACAGTTAACTGCTTTAGGTGAGTACCTAACTGGTAAATTTGATAATCGGGAACAAGCCATCGCAGAACCAGTTTGGTATGTTCACCTGTGCCTCTGGCAAAGGCCAGTTAATCTGTTCACAGAAGATAGCATCACCTTGTTTGCCGAACAGGCTAACGTTATTACCCTAGATCAACCCTATCGCCAGCGAATTATCCGGTTGCGTCAGGGGAGCGACTCTGACACAACCGTGGAAGCACAATATTATATGCCTCAAGATCCAGATGCATTAAGAGGCGCAGGTGATAACCCTACTCTACTAAACACACTGACACCAGAACAATTAGATTTACTACCAGGTTGTATCCTAACGGTTACTCAAGAAAAACTAGCTGGCGATCGCTACAAGTTTACCGCTACCCCACCACCAGAGACACGTTGCAGCTTTACTTATCTTGGCAATAGCATCTATGTTTCCTTAGGTTTTGCAGCTACAGCGACAGAATTTTACAGCTACGACAAAGGAATCGATCCAGCCACCGGCAAAGCAACTTGGGGAGCGATTATGGGGCCTTATCGCTACACCAAGCGAACTCAGTATTAAATAAGATAAAGTTATGAATTATAAGTTATGAGTTATAAATTAATTCCTCACTTCTAACTCCTAACTCTTTTTTAGCTGGCAATACTACGAGGTACACCTTCTAAAGCTTCATCTTCTGTTTCAAAAATTTCAAAAACAGTATCCATCATCGTCACTTCAAACACGAGTTTGGCTTCTGGATGTACATTGCAGATGCGGAAACTGCCCTTGACTTTATCAGCATCACGCATTCCAGCTACCAAAGACGTAAGACCAGAACTATCAATAAAATTTACCTGAGCCAAATTTACGACTACATGGCGACTGAGTTTGGAAATACACTCCTGTAACTTCAGCCGAAATTGCCAAGCAGTGGTAATGTCAAGACGGCCTGCTGGTGTCAGGATAATAACGGTGTTTCCGTCTTGGGTTGTATAAGTTTTTTGGTCTATATGAATCACTAAAGTCCTCCCCGTGACATTTCTCTTAAGATTTACTACTTGCAGAATTTTCTAATGCTGTCACTTGAGATTAACAAGCTATAGCTAAAATTGTCACCTTTTTCTGCTAAGTGCTTAACTCTAGTAGTTTAACTCAGGAAAATAGTGGGGAGTGGGGAATGGGGAATGGGGATTGGGGACTGGGGGAAGATCGGGATAATTATCATAATTCCCTACTCCCTACTCCCTACTCCCCATTATTTCCAATTGATCCAATCTTGAGGTTTCAAGAATGTCTCATATAACTCGGCTTCGGGGGAATTTGGTTCCGGTTGATAGCCGTATTCCCAACGGACTAAGGGTGGTAGGGACATGAGAATTGATTCGGTGCGTCCGTTGGTTTGTAGACCAAAAATTGTGCCTCGGTCATAAACCAAGTTAAATTCTACATACCTTCCCCGGCGGTAGAGTTGAAAATTCCGTTGGCGATCGCCATACTCTATCCCATGTCGCCGTTCTACAATTGGTACGTAGGCTGGTAAAAATGCTCTACCACAGTCTTGCACAAAGCCAAACAAATCTTCCCAGTTGCGAGTTGCTGGTGTTCCTACCTCGTTGCTATAAATAGCCGCTTCCCCATTGGGATTTGGCCCGCGATATAAAGCACCCTGGCCATCTTGGTAATCAAAAAACAGACCACCTACACCCCTTGTCTCGTCACGATGCTTGAGGTAGAAATATTCATCACACCACTTCTTAAACACCGGGTAATACTCTGGGTGGTGTCGGTCACAAGCCTGCTTTAATGTCTTGTGTAAATGTGTCGCATCTTCAGCAAAGGGGTAATAAGGTGTCAAATCTAAACCGCCACCAAACCACCACACTGGCCCCGCTTCAAAGTAGCGATAATTGAGATGAACTGTGGGCACGTAAGGATTATGAGGATGTAACACCATTGAAGTGCCCGTGGCATAAAAGCCATGTCCTGCTGCTTCTGGGCGTTGGGCTAAAATTGAGGCTGGCAAATGGGAACCCCAAACTTCAGAAAAATTTACACCTGCTTGTTCAAATATTGCACCATCTCGCAGCACGCGCGATCGCCCTCCCCCTCCTTCTGGGCGTTCCCAACTATCTTCATGAAACTTAGCTACACCATCTAGTTTTGCTAATGATTCAGTAATTTCGTCTTGCAGTTGTTTCATAAACTGACTGACCCTAATTTGGGCGTCAGCTGCGGGCAAAGACTTGGATGATACTGATTCTACAGTTGGTGTTTGCGAGTTGGTCAACATAGATTCCCGAACCTAAATTACAATTTCCAGAAAGCCACAAATTTTTCATTTTAAAATTTGGGGGAAACACGCGCCAACAATCTAGCTCTATTTGCCCAACCCGCTTTTTTCTTACTGGTTAAGCATTTATACGATTGATGGGCATCACTAGAGTTATTTAGTTATTTTCCCTCAAATGCGTATAGTCTTGTGTATTGAATTAGTTTTTTTTGAAATTCTTAATTGGAATATTTTGGTATAAAGACTAGATTTTAGTCTTAAGCTTGAGGTATCAAGGGTTTCACTATCTTGGCTGTTAGGGTTTGTACCGAATCGAGGCTTGCTATGTTTAGGACATTTTTGAGAAAGTTTTAATTTAGGAGTTGAGCGTAGTTGCATACCATACCAGAGTTACCAAAAAGTGTCTAGGGAGGAGGATTAGGAAAATGCAAGGTTGGTTATCCAAATTCATCCACCGCAAACGCCGTCGTTTTTGCGCTTCTCTGGTGTGGACGTATCGAGAGATTAGTTCTGCTTCTGTAGATGAACTGTGGCAAAAAGTGGTTGACTTAACAGATGTTTCCTGGCATCCACAACTTAAGAGTACTAATGTACCCTACGGATTAGTACCCAAACCAGGATTAATTTTTCAAGCTGTAACACGCTTTTCGCCAATTCCCATCAGAATTTTTGTAGAACGCGTCAATCCTAAAGAGATGCTGAGTATCCGAGTGATGGCGATTCCTGGAATAGAAGAACGGGTAACTTACCAAGTAGAGTCAACGGTTTGTGGTACTTGTTTGTCTTATTCTGTAACGCTACGGGGTTGGTTATCGCCCTTGATTTGGTCTTTATCCCGTCCTTACGCAGACCGCGTTGCACGGTCTTTAGTCGAAGCTGTAGAAAAGACGGCATTACCAGCGGTATCCGGTAAGAAAGAATCCCTTAATGACAGTTGTTTTGATTTTTAGGGAGTGGGGATGAGGAGCAGAGGAGCAGAGGAGCAGAGAAGCAGAGGAGCAGAGGAGCAGAGGAGAATAAATAACCAATGCCCAATCCCCAATGCCCAATACCCAATCCCAATGCCCAAAGAAAGTTAAGATCCTATTAGGTAATAATGCTATTTGCTAAGTTTTATTACGGCAGTGACAGTGATAACACTAAGCTGACCTTACTTAAGAAAGCATCCAGTTAATAGCTAAGACGTTCTCCACAATTGTATTTATTCATTTTGAATTTTGAATTTTTATGTACGATGTCCTCGATTCCCGCTCTGTCTTAGAAGTTTTGCGACCAGTAGAAGACCCAGAACTCCGTAAAAGTCTGGTAGAACTAAACATGATTCGCAACGTCACAATTGACGGTGGTAAGGTTAGTTTCACTTTAGTGTTAACCACCCCTGCCTGTCCTTTACGTGAATTTATTGTCGAAGACTGTCAGAAAGCTGTCAAAAAACTCCCAGGCGTTACAGATGTCAGCATAGAAGTGACGGCAGAAACACCGCAGCAAAAAAGTTTACCTGACCGCACTGGCATTTCTGGGGTGAAAAATATCATTGCTGTTTCCAGCGGCAAAGGTGGCGTTGGTAAAAGTACGGTTGCAGTGAATGTAGCAGTGGCTCTAGCCCAAACTGGGGCGAAAGTTGGTTTGCTAGATGCTGATATTTATGGCCCCAATGACCCCACCATGCTGGGTCTATCTGATGCCCAAATTACTGTGCGTTCCACTGAAACAGGTGACATTCTGGAACCTGCTTTTAATCACGGCGTCAAATTAGTTTCGATGGGATTTTTGATTGACCGAGATCAACCAGTAATTTGGCGAGGGCCGATGCTCAATGGTGTAATTCGCCAGTTTCTCTATCAAGTTGAATGGGGAGAACTGGATTATTTAATTGTAGATATGCCACCGGGAACCGGAGATGCTCAGTTAACTTTAACTCAAGCAGTACCAATGGCAGGGGCAGTAATTGTCACCACGCCACAAACTGTAGCTCTGTTAGATTCTCGCAAGGGATTGCGGATGTTCCAGCAAATGAATGTCCCGGTATTGGGAATTGTGGAAAATATGAGCTATTTCATTCCTCCCGATCAACCAGATAAGCAATATGACATCTTTGGTTCTGGTGGTGGCTCCAAAACAGCCACAGAATTGGGAGTGCCATTGTTAGGGTGCGTACCACTAGAGATTTCCACACGAGTTGGTGGTGACAGTGGTGTACCAATAGTTGTTGGTGAGCCAGATTCAGCTTCGGCAAAAGCATTAACAGCGATCGCTCTTACGATTGCTGGTAAAGTATCAGTTGCCGCTTTGACATGATTAACGTAATTAATTTTAATTTCTATCTACTTCCTCGGCTATAGCTTGGGAATACTAGGGATTGGGCATCGGGCATGAGGAAGCAGAGGAGCAGGGGGCAGGGGCAGGGAGCAGGGAGCAGGGGAGGATGAGGGAGAAATAATCAATCTCCAATCTCCAATCCCCAATCCCCAGTCCCCAATCCCCAGTCCCCAGTCCCCAATCCCCAATCCCTAATCCCCAACAATCAAAGTCTAAACTGACACAATGTTGTTAAAAAGATCGCTCCCCAAAATTCGCTGGAAGTCTTGGGTTAAACCCTGGCAGTCTGTAGATTGGCTACTATTTTGCTTGCCTATAGCTATCAGTATTTTTGGCGGCACTATGATTCTCAGTACGGAACTGAAGCAGCCGGTAACTGATTGGTGGTGGCACTGGTTGGTAGCGGGTATTGGTGTGCTTATAGCCCTGTTTTTATCTCGTATCCGTTACGAACTCTTGATGCAGTGGCACTGGGTAACATACTCACTAACGAACTTCAGTTTAATTGCCGTGATGATTGCTGGTACTAGCGCCAAAGGGGCGCAGCGGTGGATTAGTTTCGCTGGCTTTAACGTGCAACCCTCAGAATTTGCCAAAGTCGGTATGATCATCACCTTAGCAGCCTTGTTACACAGGAACACTGCTTCTAGCCTGGAAGGTGTTTTCCGTGTTCTAGCAATCACCGCCATACCTTGGGGATTAGTATTTTTACAGCCAGATTTAGCAACATCAATGGTATTTGGTGCGATCGTCTTAGGAATGCTTTATTGGGCAAATGCTAACCCCGGTTGGTTAATTCTGATGATTTCTCCAGTAGTTGCCGCCATTTTGTTTAGTATATCTTGGCCATTTGCAGAACCGATAGTTTTACTCAAAGAACTATCTTTTGGCCCACTAGGGCTAATTTGGTCAGTGGCGATGGCGATTGTGGGCTGGCAAACTCTTCCCTGGCGTCGATTTGGTTTTGGCGCTATCAGTGCGTGGACTCTTAATATACTGGGTGGCGAATTAGGTGTTTTCGCTTGGAACCATATTTTGAAACCGTATCAAAAAAATCGGTTAACTGTATTTATGGACCCCGATCACGATCCTCTTGGTGCTGGGTATCACCTAATTCAATCTCGTATTGCTATTGGTGCTGGTGAAGTTTGGGGATGGGGTTTGTTCAAAGGGCCAATGACGCAACTAAATTTCGTCCCTGAACAGCATACAGACTTTATTTTCTCGGCAGTGGGCGAAGAATTTGGTTTTATTGGTTGTTTGGTAGTATTATTTGTTTTCTGTTTAATTTGCTGGCGTCTACTGCATGTTGCCCAAACTGCCAAAGACAACTTTGGTTCCTTGTTGGCTATTGGCGTTTTGTCGATGATTGTATTTCAGGTGATTGTGAACGTTGGCATGACTGTTGGTTTAGCGCCTGTGGCAGGAATTCCCTTACCCTGGATGAGTTATGGGCGTTCTGCTATGCTGACTAACTTCATTTCCTTGGGAATAGTAGAATCGGTAGCAAATTTTCGACAAAAGCAGAAGTATTATTGATTCGTCATTTGTCATTAGTCATTTGTAAGAACCAATGACCAAGCCCAGTTGGGACGCAACAACCTTCTTCGTCACAAGTCGTCATAAGCCCCACCAATAATGTGTAAGCGATAGCATTAGTCAGGGTTTCAAGCCTCAACCAATGCTGTATCCCCGACTCCCGACTCCCGATTCCCCACTCCCCTTTGTTGACCAATGACTATTAACAAGTATTAAGCTATTAGAAGGAAACAAGCGAGGCTAAAAACATGATTCTGCCTGGAGCAACTGTTCGCGTCAACAATCCCGCAGATACCTATTATCGCTACGAAGGACTCGTGCAACGGCTGAGTGATGGCAAAGTAGCTGTATTATTTGAAGGTGGTAACTGGGATAAATTAGTTACCTTCCGTCTGAGTGAATTGGAACTCGTAGAAACCACAGCCGGACGTAAAAAAGCCAAATAAGATTAGTCATTAGTCATTTGTCCTTTGTCATTTGGCTAAAAACTAATGACTAATGACCAATGACTAATGACTAAATTACCATGCGCCTCCCTTTACCACAGTTTGCCACTGGCGATCGCCATCCCAACCACATTGCGGAGGTGATTGAGACTACTAGTACGGAATTTTTAGCTCAGTGTTTGGAACCGGAAGATTTAAGCTTTCCCTCCATGCCACCCTTTGGTAGTTGGGTCTGTTCTGTGGATGAAGAATCTGGCAACCAAATTTATGCTGTAGTGTATTATGCCACAACGATGCCCATAGATTCCGTACACCGGGCGAGAGCTTTGGGGTTGTCCTTGCAAGACTTACGGGAGGAACAACCCCAAATTTTTGCTATGCTCCGCACAGAATTTCGGGCTGCGATCGTGGGATTTGAACTATCTTCGCAAAATCAAAGTTATAACCAAAGAGTATATCAGTATCTTCCACCGCGTCCCCCGCAAATTCATCAAGCTGTTTATCGATGTGAACCAGAAGCTATCATTAAATTTACTGAAGAATTAGATTTTTTACGGACACTACTTTGTATCAATGGTGCGCCTATAGAATCTTTGACCGCAGCTGCGATTCGAGATGTATACCAGTTACGCAAAGCTGACCGAGAATGGTTAATTAAAGCTGGACGTAACTTAAGTGTGCTACTTAAAGACGACTACGATCGCTTGCGGTTCATTTTGAGTCAAATCCACCCGTAGGTAGTTAATTCTGAGACAATTACCTAGTTAGTGTAAGTTAAGATTTTCGATTTCTCATCAGGTGGCTTCTCCATTTATATCGCTCAGGCGATCGCCCCAAGGTAATCGCAGTTTTACCATAGCCCCTTCAATTCCTATCTATGGAACTCTTATCACAAGTTCTTGTTCTGGAACCAACCTCCCAAGTTCTTGGCAAGGAACCCATTGTTCCCTTTGCTATTTTGTTGGTGGTTATCTTAGTTATACCCATCATGTTTGAGCGGCTAAGATTACCAGGATTAGTGGGTTTGGTTTTCTCAGGGCTAGTACTTGGTCCCTCAGGCTGGAATCTATTTCAGCCTGACTCACCAATGATTAACCTACTATCAGACATCGGGTTAATTTATTTGCTGTTTGTCGCAGGGCTAGAAATCGATCTCGGAAAGTTCCGCCAAAGAAAAAGTCGCGCCTTGGGGTTTGCTAGCTTGACTTTCACTGTACCTCTGGTAATGGGAACTTCACTAGGGCTAATTTTCGGCTATGGCTGGAATACTTCAATTTTAATTGGCTCTTTATTCGCTTCCTATACCCTTTTGGCATATCCGATAATCAGTCGTTTGGGAGTGGTAAACAACGAAGCTGTTACTGTCACCATTGGAGCGACAATTTTTACAGATATTGGTGCAGTGCTGATATTAGCCTTGACTGTAGCGATCGCTCATGCTGGGACATTTAGCTTTGCTAAACTACTCACCTTGTCGGGTTGGTTAACTATTTACTCTGTGGCCGTTGTGACCGGCTTTGATTGGGCCGGCAAAGAATTTTTCAAGCGTTCTGGAGACGACGAAGGAAACAAGTTTTTGTTTGTGTTGCTTTCTGTGTTTCTAGCGGCTGTGGGCGCTCAATTAATTGGGGTAGAAAAAATTGTTGGTGCTTTTTTAGCGGGTTTAGCGGTGAATGAAGCTGTGGGTGCAGGCCCAGTCAAAGAAAAGGTGGTATTTATTGGCAGTGTGCTGTTCATTCCCATTTTCTTTGTTGATCTTGGGTTACTGATCGATCTACCCGCCTTGGGGAACAACCTAGACACACTCAAGTTAACCCTGTTAATGATAGTCGGTTTGATTGTCAGTAAATTGATTGCAGCTTTGTTGACAAAACTGCTTTACCGCTACAAGTGGCAAGAAATACTAACGATGTGGTCGCTATCACTTCCCCAGGTTGGTACAACCTTAGCAGCAACGTTAGTGGGATATCGGGCTGGATTGCTGCCACTAGTAGTATTACACAGTGTCATTGTTTTAATGCTTGTGACATCAACCTTGGGGCCGTTGCTGACCAGTCGAATAGCTGTTGGTTTAAATTCTTCACCAGCCGAAGATCCAACACCACCCCTACCTGACCAAAATGCACCAGAGACAGATAGCGCTTTTACTATAGTCGTACCTGTATATAATCCTCAGACCCAGCAGTATTTGATTGAAATGGCGGCGTTATTAGCGCGTCAGTCTCAGGGGAAAATTATACCGCTAGCGATCGCTAATGCTGCTGCTCAAATGGATGCACCGCAATTAGAAACATCTCTACAACGGAGTGAGTGGTTATTGACCAAAGCTACAGCACAAAGTCAAGCTCTGGGTGTAACCGCAGAACCAGTACTGCGAATTGATGATGCCTTTGCCCAAGGAATTAGCAGAGCGGCTCGCGAACAAAAGGCTAGTTTAATTGTTATGGGTTGGGGTAAACGGACTGGGTTACGAGCGCGTTTATTTGGAAATGTGATTGATGGCGTGCTTTGGGCATCCCATTGTCCAGTAGCGGTGACACGTCTAGTAGAATCACCGAAAAAAATTCAGCGTATTCTAGTACCAATAGAAAATTTAACAGCGCCAACATTACAGCCCGTACAATTTGCCCAGATGCTAGCAGAAGCAAATCAGAGCCATATTACTGTGCTGAATGTGTGCGATCGCCGCACTAGTTCCAGTAAAATTGCTTGGAGGCGATCGCACCTTTCCCTATTAGTATCAAAATTGGCTTTGGCCAATACCCCCGAAATTCAAATCATCGCTCACGAAAATGTTGCCCAAGCAATTTTACAGGCAGCACGATTATATGATTTAGTAGTTTTACCTTTTATACGTAATCGTACTAGTCCTGGAGGGTTAGCCATTAGCGATGTCACAACCCAATTAGCCAGACAACTCACTTGCTCCATAGTCATGCTTGGAGAACCGCAACGCACTCAAACTAATGTAATTACTTCTAATACAGCTACCAGCATTACATCTGCTGTATAATATTAGCTATATGACTTGGGGTATCAACCCACTCCCGACTAACTTCTATCCAACTAAAAACATAATTAATCTTAAAAACACTTTATTTTGTTGAAGATTTGATGAAGCTCTACTAAAAAAATAACAATTTTCCAACAATGTTTGTTACTTTGCTAATTAAATTCGTCAGGATTCAGGTAAAAGTATCACAAAATTATATCCCTAAAAAAATAGGTAAGTTCAACTACACTTTTTGATTGAACCTTGTTCTTTTTATTTGTTTTGTATTTTTGTACCCAAGCTGGGTAATCTAAAAGTAAGTGCAATAGCTACTGAAAATATTTGTAAGTAACTGGGAAACTATGAGAATTTTGGTAACGGGCGGTGCTGGGTTTATTGGTTCCCATCTCATCGACCGACTAATGGCTGCTGGGCATGAATTAATATGCTTGGATAATTTTTACACTGGTCACAAACGCAACATTCTTAAGTGGTTAGGTCATCCGTACTTTGAACTAATTCGTCACGACATAACCGAACCAATTCGGTTAGAAGTGGATCAAATTTATCATTTAGCTTGTCCAGCTTCACCAGTACATTACCAGTACAACCCAGTTAAAACCGTTAAAACTAACGTGATCGGAACACTGAATATGTTGGGGCTGGCAAAACGCGTAAAAGCGAGGTTTTTCTTAGCCTCAACTAGTGAAGTATACGGAGATCCAGAAGTTCATCCCCAGACTGAAGAGTATAGAGGTAGCGTCAATCCTATTGGGATACGTTCATGCTACGACGAAGGTAAAAGGATTGCTGAGACTTTAGCATTTGATTACTACAGGCAAAATAAAGTTGATATTCGAGTTGTGCGGATATTCAACACCTACGGGCCGAGAATGTTAGAAAACGATGGTCGGGTGGTGAGCAACTTTATCGTTCAAGCCTTGCGGGGTAATCCTTTAACCGTATACGGTGATGGTTCGCAAACTCGTAGTTTCTGCTACGTTTCCGATTTGGTAGAAGGATTCATCCGCCTCATGAATAGCGACTACATTGGGCCAGTTAACTTGGGCAATCCTGGTGAATACACGATTTTACAATTAGCACAAACCGTGCAAAATATGATCAATCCAGACGCGCAAATTAAGTTCGAGGCATTACCTTCGGACGATCCCCGGCGTCGTCAGCCTGATATCACAAAGGCAAAAACTTGGTTAAATTGGGAACCTACCATTCCTCTGCAAGACGGGTTAAAACTGACAATAGAAGATTTTCGCGATCGCATTCAAAGCGATGTCAATAATTCAATCACCTGAGTGGCATCTCGTGTCACTCTGATTTTTCATGCAGGCTCATCCTCGATAACTAATATGCTTAGTGGCTGAGTTTACTGCCAGTGTGTAAGTGTCAAATTGAGAACTTTTTGTTAGAGAACTTCTTGTTGAAGACTAAGCCCAAAAAAGTGAGGAGTTAAAAAATGCGTGTTTGCGTCATTGGTACTGGTTACGTTGGTTTGGTTACAGGTGCTTGTTTGGCTCATATTGGGCATGATGTAATTTGTGTAGATAACAACGAAGAAAAAGTTAAGTTAATGAAGTCTGGGCAGTCTCCAATTTTTGAGCCGGGACTCTCAGAAATTATGCAGTCTGCCATTCAAACAGAGAAGATTCATTTTACTAGCGATCTTGCTGCTGGAGTTTCTCACGGCGAAATTCTGTTTATTGCTGTGGGAACACCACCTTTACCCACAGGTGAAAGTGATACTCGTTATGTCGAAGCTGTAGCCCGTGGGATTGGCGAAAATCTCAACGGTGGTTATAAGGTCATAGTGAATAAATCTACAGTACCCATTGGCTCAGGTGACTGGGTGCGGATGCTTGTTCTTGATGGTGTTGCAGAGCGGCAGAAAACACTAATACCCGCAGGTGGAGTGCCGAGTGATGAGAAATTACCTGAATTTGTAGCCGAGTTTGATGTAGTCAGCAATCCAGAGTTTTTACGCGAAGGTTCGGCAGTTTATGACACCTTCAACCCCGATCGCATTGTACTAGGGGGCAATAGTCAAAGGGCAGTAGCCTTGATGCAACAATTGTACTCCCCAATTGTCGAACGCAAATTCGCAGCCGATCAATCTTTACCCCCAGTGCCAATTTTGGCAACAGACCTCAGTTCGGCGGAGATGATTAAATACGCCGCTAATGCCTTTTTAGCCACTAAAATTAGTTTTATTAACGAAGTTGCTAATATTTGCGATCGCGTCGGTGCTGATGTTACCCAAGTAGCTAAAGGTATTGGTTTAGATTCCCGCATTGGCAACAAGTTTTTACAAGCTGGTATTGGTTGGGGTGGTTCATGCTTCCCCAAAGATGTCTCCGCTCTGATTCACACTGCTGACGATTATGGCTATGAAGCCCAACTACTCAAAGCTGCTGTCAGTGTCAACGAACGTCAGCGGTTGATTGCTTTAGAAAAACTCCAGCAAGTCCTAAAAATTCTCAAAGGCAAAACAGTCGGACTACTTGGACTCACCTTCAAGCCAGATACCGACGACTTGCGCGACGCCCCAGCACTTAATCTAATTGAGCAGCTAAACCGATTGGGAGCTAAAGTTAAAGCCTACGATCCCATTGTTTCTCAAACAGGTCTGCGTCATGGGCTTTCTGGGGTGTTAGTAGAAACTGATGCCGAAAGACTAGCTGATGGCTGCGATGCTTTGGTACTCGTCACGGAATGGCAGCAGTTTAACACTCTCGACTATGTGAAAATGGCAAAATTAATGGCTCACCCCGTTATTATTGATGGTCGTAACTTCCTCGACCCTGAAACACTTATACGCGCTGGGTTCCAATATGTAGGCGTGGGAAGATAGAGAGTTAGGAGTTAGGAATAATCAATAACTAACTCCGTTGAAAATTTAGAGATTTAAAGTACCGTCTATAATGATCTAGGCGGTATTTAATTTGTATAAAGCTTCACGCAAAACCGCTCAGAAAAACTTTACTTTTTTGCGTGACAAGACGATATCAACTGCTATGTGGAATACGTTCAATTTCAGCATATCCACTGAAAATAAGTTTTTGACCTTCAGTTTCTAATCGGTTGAGCCGCATTTTCACTCCATCGAGGTCAAAGCGATCGAGATCAACCATATTATCTAAAATTTCTACCAGTGCCACACTCAAGGTTTGTGAGATTTCCCGTTGTGCTTCTGGCACTTGGTCAAGCTGGATTTTTGGATCTCTGAAAGAAACTCGCCGCCGCCTTTCAATGCCTATAGCTAGGATCATACTCAGGGGTACAAGTTCGCCATTGTTTAAATCTGCTTTTGCTACAAGCTGCAAATGATTTTCAGGTAATAGCTGTATCTGAACATCCGTAAAGGAGACTGGTTCGCCGCCAGATAATGCCGTCAGTGATGGCACGGTGAGGTTAAGCAAGCGTTTTTTCACCAGTTCCGCGTTAAAGGCTTGGTTGATACCTGCTTCTGATAATATAACTTGAGCGATCGCTTGAGTAGGTTGCTTAAGGCTGAGTTTGCCACTTAAAACTGACCCGAAGTCAATAGCCACCGCATCAGTTTCAAAAGACATCTCCTCAACCGCGAAATCTTTCCGAATCACCAAGCCACGACCGCTCATTTTGAAGCTATCAATGCTGCCTTGCAACAGTTTGCTGGAGGGGTAGCAGCGCACAGAGACTTCTACTGACTCGCTTTGCGTAAACAAGTGGCGAATCGTTTGGCTGGCGACTGTGTTGAGCATCCGCTCTCCCCAATCTGTGCCTTTAGGATCTTGTAAACCAGTAAGTCCGCCGAACATGTGGTTTTGGGTCTCTAGAAGTTCTTTGTACTTTTGTAACAAACTGTGAAGAATACAGCAAGCGATCCCGTGATTATTTGTGCTGATGGATAGGAGTTAGATGGCTGATGGTTGATGAACTCATGTATTAAATATTACTCAATAGAGTAAAATAACATCCAGCACATGAGCAAATTGTCAACAGAATGGCAAATAATAAAAAAGTCATTAGAAAATATTAATGTTATGGTGCTTCATCCTTAGCCCAGTATCGCCACCAAAATCCTAAGCAATTCTTCTATATCAGCAGGAACACGATATAAATTGAGGTCTTGAGTTATTTGTTTTCTTTCTCGATTCAGTAGACCAAATTGCCAAATATCTCCTGTAGAAACAGCCCCTTGTAAATTTGCCTCCTGAGAATCAGTCCACGCATCAATAGCAATCAGTTCTACAGCAAGCTGGGTAAAACCTCTTGCCAAATCAGCATTTTTAGCCTCTACAACTAAGAGTTTATGGTCTGCATGGAGATAATAGTCAAGGGAACCTTTTAATTGTTCTGTAACTACAAGAGGATATTCAATTCTAAGTTGGGCGTGGGTGTAATGAACAACATCCAATAAAATTGGGGCAATTAGTAACTCTCTACGGGCTGCCTCACTAGTCAAACTAATATATGGCAAACTCTCCTCAATTCTAGATTTTAGATTTGCGAGTCTATCTAATTCAATGGTGGACTTTTGTTGATTGAGAGAAGAACGTTTTAAAGAATAGCCAAATTCAGCCAGTATATCTTCTGGCTCGAAGGACATCTCAAAATAACTCCTGAAAGTGTACGAGTTATTTAGTTGGAGGATGGGAATTTTGCTCATAGCTACATGATTAAGCCATTCTGCCTTACTTATCTATTTCCTTATCGTCCTCTAAATCCGGCAAACAAGTTACTTTGGACTAAATTCGGAGGTTGCTTGCGATCGCACTGATTTAATTTGCCTTTTAAACAAGCAGCATATAGGCATAGCCCACCGTAGTGGCGTGGCAAGCAAAAAAATAGTGCATTATAGACGTAGGTTGGGTGGAGCGGAGCGCAACCCAACACATATTAGGATGTTGGGTTACGCAAAGCCTCCACCCAACCTACAATTTTTTGCTACCGCTACGCTAACGTAATTCGTAATTGAGTTTTTTAACATAACATCAGATTTTCAATAGGTTCGATTGTCATACAACTTGTATGACAAACGTAATAGACCTCCTACCTACTCAACAACTTCCGCCGCAGATTATCCAACGCGGCATTCGCGCTCACATAACGAATTAAAGTTCGACCTCGCGTTGCACCAAACTGATACTCAAAACTTGCCACTTCATCCTTTGGCCCAGCTAAACCAACGTAAACTAAACCCACTGGCTTAGTATCTGTCCCTCCAGTTGGGCCAGCAATTCCAGTGATACTTAATCCCCAAGTGGTTGCAAGGCGGGTTTTGACTCCAACTGCCATTTGCTCTGCAACGATCGCACTTACCGCCCCAAATTTATCTAAATCTTCCTGGTTAACCCCCAATAGCCTAACCTTCACCGAATTGTCATAAGAAATGACTCCACCCCAAAAGTAATCAGAACTCCCAGAAATCTCAGTCAACATTTGCCCTAAACCGCCACCAGTGCAAGATTCTGCCACCGAAAGCGTTTCTTTTGATGCCCGCAATAACTCACCGACAACGGAAGCAAGAGTATCATTATTAACGCCGTAGAAATCCAGTCCGGCAATTTCTTTAAGTTGTTTCTCAATGGGCGCAATTAGTTCTTCTGCGGCTGTTTCAGAAGTGGCTTTAGCAGAGACTCGCAATCTTACTTCCCCCTTACCTGCATAAGGGGCTACTGTGGGATTTGGCAACTTCAAATAAGAAGCAACTTTTTCCGCCAAAGCCGATTCACCAATACCCCAAAATTTTAAACTCCGACTGTGAATAATTTCTTTACCCCAACCTTGACTTTTGAGAAATGGCACGGCTGTTTCTTCCCACATCGGATGCATTTCACTGGGAACACCGGGAAAAGTAAAAATTGTGATTTCTGGACGAGGTTGCCAAATAATACCGGGTGCTGTTCCAGTGGGGTTCGGGAGAATTTCTGCACCTTCGGGAATCAAAGCTTGCTTGCGGTTACTTGGTGACATCACCCGACCACGTTGGGCGAATTTTTGGGTTATGTCTTCGATAATGTCAGAACGTTCTATCAGTGGGACTTTAAAAAAATCGGCGATGGTTTCGCAGGTAAGATCATCTGGTGTCGGGCCGAGTCCACCAGTGAAAATGAGAATTTGCGCTCTAGAAATGGCAATTTCTATAACTTGCTTCAACCGCTCTGGATTATCCCCAACCACTGTTTGATAATAATGGGGAATACCTAGCTGCGCTAATTGTTGCGCCAAAAATTGAGCATTGCCGTTAAGGATATCTCCTAGCAGCAGTTCAGTACCAACACAAATAATTTCTGCGCTCATTGGATTGGGGAAGGGGAGTAGGGAGTGGGGAAGGTGGGGCCCCCTCTGGGGATAAGGGGTAATGGGGAGTGGGGGTTAAGAATTTTAGATTTTAGATTTTGGATTTTGGATTAAATTTCAATCTAAAAGACGCTCGCGGACTCGCTAACGCTGCGCTATCGTCAATCTAAAATCTAAAATTGAATTGCCCCATGCCCAATTATGCTAGTGCTGGTACAGGAATTTCCAGGTGAGGATATAAGGGGAAGCGATCGCACAATGCCGCTACCCGTTGCCGACAATCTTGGGTTACTACCTCGGAATCTGGAGAAAGTAAGCGATCGCTAATAATATTTGCAATCTCGGTAAATTCTGCGACTCCTAACCCCCGCGTAGTCATTGCTGGCGAACCTAACCTCAGACCACTGGTAACAAATGGTGATTGTGGGTCAAAGGGAATAGTATTCTTGTTAGCAGTAATATTTACGCTACTAACTAGGTTATCTGCCTGCTTCCCAGTTAGATTTACAGAGCGTAAATCTACTAGGATTAAATGATTATCAGTCCCATTAGATACTAACTTTAAACCACGGTTTTGCAGTTGTTCTGCTAAAGCACGAGCATTTTCAATCACTTGGGCAGAATAAGTTTTAAACTCAGGCTTGAGGGCTTCTCCAAAAGCTACTGCCTTACCAGCAATCACGTGTTCCAATGGCCCGCCTTGGCTGCCAGGAAAAACAGATTTATCTAGCTTTTTACCTAATTCTGCGTCGCCAGTCAAGATTAAACCACCTCTAGGACCGCGTAGAGTCTTGTGTGTAGTTGTTGTTACTACATGACAGTGAGTAATAGGATCGGGATGAAGACCACTAGCAACTAAACCAGCAATGTGAGCAATATCGGCAAGTAAGTAAGCGCCGATTTCATCAGCGATACTACGGAATTTTTCAAAATCAATTATACGTGGGTAAGCCGAATAACCACAAATCAAGAGCTTAGGACGCTCCCTCAGCGCCAGCTCTCGAATTTGGTCATAGTCAAGTTGTTCTGTTTGTTGACTAACACCGTAGTGGCTAACTTGGAACCACTTACCTGAGAAATTTACAGGGGAACCGTGGGTAAGATGTCCCCCATGAGACAAATCCATCCCCATAATTTTGTCCCCTGGTTCCAGTAGCGAGAGGAACACTGCAAAATTGGCTTGTGCGCCAGAATGGGGTTGCACATTTGCATGAGCAGCACCAAATATCTGTTTAGCGCGATTGATTGCTAGTTGCTCGATTTTGTCGATATACTCACAACCGCCATAGTAGCGTTTACCAGGTAATCCCTCGGCATATTTATTTGTCAGTACCGTACCTTGAGCCGCTAGTACAGCAGGGGAGGTAAAGTTTTCGCTAGCAATCAACTCCAAATGGTCTCGCTGACGCTGTAGTTCGTCATTGATTAACCCTGCGATCGCTGGATCGCTGGAGGCAAGAAAGTCTGAATTAGTCCTAGTCACTTCAATTATCCTTATGGAAATTTGTACAACGGCTGATTTTAGTTGGACACAGCACCTAAATAACAGTCAAGAGCAATGGTTTTTGACTGCTGTCCAGAGGCGATTAATCGTCTCCGTACTATTGAGGTTTATTTGTGCCAACTTATTTATTATTAGACCCAAGCTCAATTAATGCATTAATTATCATAACGTTGCTTGTTAAAATCCTGCGATCGCTCTTCTGTGAGATAGGGGGAAAGGCGATCGCTTCATCTGAACTGCGGAAGAAATTTAGATTTAGGAGTGAGGATGAAAACGAACTTTATTCCCCGCAAGAGGATTAAAACTAACTTCAGACACCATTGCCTTACTTAATCACTCCTGAACAACAAGATCCCCGACAACTTTTATGAAGTCGGGGATCTGCGGGTTGCAATTCTCACAAATCAAAAAATCAAATAGGGTTAATATAGCGACTTTGATAGTAAGCCAAAATCTGGTTAACTCGTTGCCGACTTTCTAAACCAGAATTTGCTGTCCACGAGAGGCTCAAACCATCAATTTGACTTTGATTGTAATCAAACTGCTGGGATGATTGGGGAATTAAATCCACTTCCACACCTTTGACTTGACGTAAATGTGCTGCTATTTCTCTATAGACAGCTAAAGGCAAACCAGCAAATTCAATTTTTTCTTTAGTTCCCATCTTTATGAAGCTCCCACTTTTAAAGAATTTGCGGGGGGCGGTGTCACTGAAACAGGATTGCCAGTGGCAGATGCAGCTGACGGCGCTGAGTTTCCGGCCCCTTCCCCTACCATTTTGGCAACTTCAATACCAAATTGTTCCAAAATCACGATGGGGTTGTAGCCCTGATTCATTTCAATACGTTTAATCAGTACGCCATTTGCTAATCGCTGTCCCGCCTGTACATAGCGACTTGTCGGCTCATCAGGTACTTTGATAATTGCCTGTGGTTCCTTATTAATTAGAACTACACCAGTCACAACCACTGCTCTTGCTAACTCAGGTTGTGCTGGCGGTGGCAATACAGAGACTAAAGTAGGGTTGGCGACAACTTGAGGCAAAACCTTAGGTAAGACTGAAGTCAAGGTAGAATTGACTTTTTTTGGTACAGATTTCTGTGGATTTAAAGCTATGTTGCGTGTTGGAAGTTTTGGTTTTACTACTAATGCAGTAGGTAGCTTAGGCAACACGGGAACTGGTTTTCCAGATGTTTGAGACATTCCGGGAGTCGTCTGCCCGAAAAGTTGTGCAAAAGGATCGCTGCGATCTTTTGATGCCGAAAATTCTCGTAGCCTCTCTGTAGCATTAGTGGATTGAATCAAGCTAGCAGATGCAGGATTAACTTGTGAAACCTGTTTGGCAGGTATCACTGGATTCTTAAAGGATTGAGCCGCTGGTGGCGACTTTTTTGCTATTTTGGGAATTGGCGCAGGATTGATGGCTTGTTGTTGTGTATCTTCAGAAGCACATCCAGCGATCGCCAAAGTTAGAATAGCTGCAATTGTAATTTTTGAAGTTCTGCCCATGAGTTGTTCTCAAAAGCCATTGGAAAATTTAAAACTGGAAATCAACATGCCTTAAATTTATATCCAAGGCAAAGTATCTTCCCTTTATAACCTAATTTTTTACATTTCAAGGGTTATTTTTAGCACTGCCTACCCAGGGTAACTGCGGTTAACTTTATTTGCAGTTAATCCTCTGCCACACCCATAAGCTCTTTCATCAAATCCAGTCCTTTCTTAACTCTGCGGGAAACCGTAACTACACTGATCCCCAAATGTTCTGCAACTTGTTTTTGTGTCAAATCTTGCAAAAATACACATTCCAACACATCGCGGGTGCGTTTTTCTAGCTGAACCAATGCTTGTTGTAAACGCAGTTGGTCTTCTTGTGCCAGTTGAAAGCTACGATAGTGAGGATCTGGAACCAATTCTCCTAAGCACGTAGAACCTTCTTCTCCGTCTTGGATTGGCACATCAAGACTTAAGGGAGCGCGATTGATCCATGCTAATTTAATTTCTTGCCATTCATTTGGAGAAATTTCTAGTGCTGCTGCTAGTTCTGAGTCGCTTGGTTGACGATTGTGTTTTTCACGCCAAGAACGTGATACTCCTATTGCTTGCTGTTGCAGCGCTAACCATCTCCGAGGAATTCGCACGGTGACACCTTTATCTCGGAGATAGTGTTGAATTTCACCCCGAATATAAGGAAGAGCGTAGGAACTGAAGGCATGTCCCTTGGAAATTTCAAATCTTTCAATAGCCCTGATTAAACCCAAACATCCAACCTGGAGCAAATCATCGTAGGTTTCATGACATTGATTTGTCCAGTAGTGAGCTTCTTTCCTCACAAGTCCAAAATTGAGTTTTACGAGTTGATTGCGAATATTTTCTGACGGAGATTGCTGATATTCTCGCAACAACTGCCAAATTTCGTGCTTTAGTTCATTGGTGACTGTGGTAGGCATAGCACCGGGTTTATTGAGCAAATAAAGAATAAATTATTCGCTTTTAAATTCAGCTGCGATCGCACGATATCAAAGACAATATCGCACTATGTTTGCTAGCAAATACTATGGTAGATAATAAAGATTTTCTATCAAAATTCCATAGCTTACTTAACTAATCGAGCAAAATTTAAATGTGCGAAATCGCTATTTAGTTGGTTGTTTATCTTTGGTATGACTTGTAGCTTTTTTAGAACTACATAGGAATAAAATATAAAATTAATCACTAAATATCAAACCGAGATTGTACTTAACTTGAATTAATTAATGATGAAGTTAATTTAGAGAAACAAAATAACAGGAGTTGAACTTTTGTTTGATAAGCAAAAGTTAGATTTACAGTAGAATTACGTGCCTATTTAACTGGGATTTATCTAATAATTAAAAACTACTAATTATTTCAATAAATACTATGTATATTTACGTAAAACTACAAAAAAAAGGGCATATTACCCTTTTTTGTACTTAAGTCTATAGTGTTTTTAATGAAAGGAAAAAGGTTAAAGGGATAAATCAAGTGACCCACAAGATTGAGGGATAGAAATTTTCCCAATTAGCCAGGGCTATTTTGCCCACAAATTTGCTCGGCTTTAACTTTTCCCCGTCTTTGTAAAAAACCTATCTACCCTCCTGAAAATAGAGGGTAAATAAGTTAACTTTTGCGATCGAGTCTGATACTTACAGAATTTTCGTTCTGAGTGCCAGTTAGTTGCCTGACTTTCAAGGGTTTAGCTACGAGTCGGTTCAACTCGTCCATAAAATAGACCACGAATCTTGACTTCTTTAGGTTCGCCAGCACCTAAATCTGTATCAGATGGCTGTTCGCTCTCGAAAGTACCAGCAATTTCACCGCTAGAACTGTCTATTTTAGCGATTTGCAGAGAAATCTTGCCATTGAGATTTTCAGCACGCTTGACGTTAGTGCGGGTAAGTTCTTCATCATCTGCTTGAGCAGGGAGTGCTACGGCATTATCGTAGCCACTAACGACACCACGACCTTTGGGATCTAGGAAAGCAGCACCACGATAGGAAGGAACTTTGAAGCTGCCTTCAAAGTCCGTAGAGGTGTTAATACTGGTCAAACTGGGTTGGGTTTGAGCAACCAAGTTTTTGATGGTGAAAAGGAAAGGTACTCGCTCACCACCAGGAAGCTGTACGGTGATGGCTTGGAAGTCAAGACCATCAGTTTCGGTAAAGGTCAGGCTATTATCTGTGTTGATTTTTAGATTACCTTGCACCTGGTCAATGGTGGAAGTGTATCTAGTCAACAATTTGCCAGCAACAAATTCTGCTTCTTGGCGTTTGTTAGCAGGTTCTTCTTTGATGAAGAAGCTAGTTGGTTCCAAGCAAAGTTCTTTGATGGCGTAAGACTGGCTAGAATCAATGGGAATGGAACCACGGCTTGTTTCTGCTAGTTGGGGGCATTTGTTAGCCAAGCCAGTGCCACGAATTTGATCGTAAGTGAGTACATCTCTACCACTACTACTAGCAGGAGCATCACTACAAGCAGTTATTAGTCCTAGGCACAAAGCCAAGAATGCAACAATTAAAGCGCGATACCTCATGGTCAACCTCAATCTCAAAAATTAATATCTAAGTTGTAAAACTGCATCGAAGCTTTGATCTCTGATGAGAAGCCGCTACTCTGCGAAAAGCTACCTTTGTATGGACACGGCTTGGCTCTGATTATAGAGAGTTGAAGCAAGTGTCCTTTGTGTTTAGGTTGTCAACCGCTGCTCAAACTTTTCTCTGCTAAACGTAGTTAAACGTGTCGCTCTCTTGAGCTTGGGGTGTAAACCCCAGACTAAGCACACTGCATCCATTTTGGATGTGTGTCACTATAGGAGCAAAAAACCAGCAGTTTTACTGTTGGTGGCATTTGTTAGAGTTGGGCGGGTGGATGAGTAAGCCTCACACAGAGCAGCATAAATGCTTACCTCGAAGAGTACGAAGCCTACTCCCCTCTTCGCACTTTGCTTTTGCTGATGGCAAAAGCGGCGTCGCCCAAGTCTTTTTGTATCATGTATGTGACGCTACTACATACAGCCCATTGTTTGATGGGTAAATCAGCCAGATCATACGATTTTTTCTAACTCAAAATCAAAGTTCTCAAAATCCCAGAAAGTCTCGTTCCGATCGCACCTAGCTACTGTGGAGGCTTTGCTAGAGGGGATTACGCTCTTTTAGAAGCGATCGCAATTGCTTCTAATAAAGATACAAATCTAGTTATATTCACCCCTGAGTCGGGCAAGTGAGGGGACAAACTAGGGAAAATTAAAAATCTCCGGTAAATTTGAGTTGACCTCATTTACACGGAAAGGATGGCATGAACGATCAGAAAAATATTGAATCAGAGAAGTTGTCCGGTAATGTGCAAGCGATCGCAGCTGTGGTGTATGATGCCGTTCAAGATTGCCAAGGCGATACTGTAGCTCTTTTGGCTTTGCTGCGCCAATTAGAGCAATTACACCGAGAAATCCGAGATGGGATTTTTCAAGAGAGTTTACCTGTTAACCGTCGGCAACTCTACTCACTGCTGAAAGATATTGAGTCTGAGGGTGGCTGGCCTTATATTGAGCGGATGAGACTACAAGCCTTTTTAGCGAATTTGCCACAAGAGACTCCCGAAGAAAAAAGCCACGAAGTTTTAGAGAGCGATCGCTCCTTTAGCTAATTAGCTAGAAATAAATTTCAAGTTCTGAATTAATAACTCCGATCGCCTCATCAACCGCTAAACTAAGAGCGGTTGCTCATTGAGGCTTTAATTTAATTCGTAATTAAGAGATTTCCAAATAAAAAGATATCCAATTAAATCTTGTGGGGTGGGCATCTTGCCCGCCCAATCTGTATGGCGGGCAAGATGCCCACCCCACCCCACAATATTGGAAATTTATTTCTTGGAGTTCCCTAAAAAGGGTTTTTACGGGTTATACCATCACAAAGAAGGCGATCGCGATCCTCAAGGTTGCGGTTGTGCTTCAGGTAATCACCCACCCAGTTGCAACCACGAACCAGCAGATCGTCGAGGTATAAATTCCACAGAATTATTGTGTTGTCATCACTAGCCGATGCTAATGTTTGACCATCTGGGCTAAAGCTAACACTTAACACCGGAGCGCGATGCCCATTGAGACTTTTAATTAATTTGCCATCACGGCTCCAAAGTTTCACTGTACTATCCCAACTGGCGGCGGCGAGGAATTCACCATTGGGACTGAAAGTCACGGCATTGACGCTATCGCTGTATCCCTTTAATAAGGTTTTTAACAACGTGCCATCCCGTTCCCACAGTCTCACAGTGTTATCCCAGCTAGCAGAAGCCAGCAACTCATCAGTGGGACTAAAGCTGACACCCAATACCCAACTGTCATGGGGCGAGAAAGTTTTCAGCAAAGTACCATCGCGCTGCCAAAGTTTCACAGTTTGATCGTCACTGGCTGAGGCTAAAACTTGACTATCAGGGCTGAAATTGACGCTATTTATCCAACCCTGATGCCCCACTAAGGTTTTGAGCAACTTGCCCTCACGGTTCCAAAGTTTCACTGTTTTATCTTTGCTAGCTGATGCCAAAAGCTGACCATCTGGGCTGAAACTGACGCTCATCACGCTATCAGTATGTCCGTGGAGAGTCATGATTAAAGTACCGTTAAGCCGCCAAAGTTTCACAGTTTTGTCATAACTTCCTGAAGCTAACATTTTACCTTTGGGGTCAAAACTGACACTAGGAACTTTATTTGTGTGCCCTACCAAAGTTTTGTAAAGTCGGGTTCTGACCTCGCCATTACTGGTGTATCGTTGCCAAAGTTTGACAGTGCGATCGCTACTCCCAGAGGCTAGCATTTGACCATCAGGACTCCAAGCAACGCTTAAAACTCGCTTCTGATGCCCATGAAGAATAGACGGTGTTGGAGCCTCTAAACTCCATAATTTTACGCTTTTGTCATAACTTCCTGAAGCCAGCAATTTGTTATTTGGACTGAAAGCAATGCTAACAACAGCATCGCTATGTCCTTTGAAGGTTTTGAGTAAAGTACCAGTGATACTCCAGAGGTTTATGGTATTATCTTCGCCTGCGGAAGCTAGCTTTTTACTGTCAGAACTAAAGCTCAAACTCCATACTGTGCTGCTATGCTGCCGTAAAGTTTTGTAAGGACGAAAATCAAAACCATCTTTAGTAGAGTTATTACTTTCCCGCTGCCAGAGTTTCACTGTCTTATCTCGACCGGCTGACGCCAAAAATTTACCGTCTGGGCTGAAAACAGCTACAGTCACACCTTGCTTATGTCCCTGCAAAGTTGTCACGAGGCTACCATCCCGTCGCCAGATTTTCACTGTCTTGTCGTCGCTAGTCGAGGCGATAAATTGACCATCGGGACTGAAGTTTACCCAGTTAACCCACCCCTGATGTCCTCTCAGTATTTTTACTAAGCTACCGTCTTTGCGCCAGAGTTTTACGGTTTTATCTTTACTGCCAGTAGCTAACAATTCGCCATCAGGACTGAAATCAACGCTATAAACCCAATCTTCATGTCCTTTGAGGGTTTTATATGGTTTGGGGTCAAATTCACCTGTAACCGGGTTTTTACGCCAGATTTGCACTGTTTTGTCGAGGCTGGCAGATGCTAGGGTTTGACCATCAGGGCTGAAACTTACACTGGTAACAGCATCAGTGTGACCTTTGAGGGTTTGGAGTAAAGTACCATCAGGATGCCAAATTTTCACCGTTTGATCTCGGCTACCTGATGCTAGCAACTGACCATCTGGGCTGAAAGTTACTCCCCAGACAATATCAGTGTGTCCATCCAAGCGGTTAGCCTCCGTTACTCCATAAACTGCCTGTTGTAGGGCTGTCACCACCCGCATTCGGGTATCTGGTTGCACTCCATCCGCCTGTTTAAGTCCTCGCCAAGCCCGCAAACTTTCTAATAAGGCATCAAATTCTTTATTAGAGGCAAACAAAGCTTCGCTAGCAGCAGTGATTGCACTAATGTTCAAGTTGGTTTCACTGCGTTCAGCCCGTAGAGTTTCGCGGACTGCGGCTCTTTTTTGTAAGTCGGCTTGCCACCATAGTGCTGCGATTGTTCCCCCCATGATTGCCAGGATTGCGCCTGCTATCCGTGCTTCTCGCAGTCGCCGTTGCAATACTAAATTAAGTTGCTCCTGACTAAGTTTTTGGGCTACTTCCGCCCGATTTTTTTCAAGTTTGATTTTTTCTAATTCGGCGAGCATACCATAGTTGTTTTTTTGGCGAATTGGTTCAACTAAATAGTCGTGAACCAATTGGTAGCGATCGCCTAATTCTTCTCTGACTCGCAACACCAAGCCGGAACCCACTAATATTTCCAAAATCAGTTCCCCAACTTTGTCAAAGCTTGATATTGTATCTATATCCTGATTATTAACTAATGCAGATGCCAAATCAGTTTTAGTTTTTAACGGTCGTGTCCCCTTTTCATCAGTTAACTCAAATAATAATTTCCAGCTTAACTCTTCATTCTCTTGACCACAGTCTTTGATAACTTCCCCAAGCCAGCGTTCTACTAATTTTGTTGAGCCACCGCAAAGCTTATATTGTCCGAGTGTGGTGATGTTTTCTATTTGTAGTTGAGCGCCGACTATTTGTAATTCAATTGGATGTACTTCGTCTAATTCTCCTGTCAAATCCTGCACTAATCGGTTAATTAATTCTTCACTCAGTTCATAATGTGAACGCTGGGTCAGACTGTGAATTATGGATTTTGCATCTTGGCTAGAAAATTTTCCTAAATAGTAGCGAATGTCTTTATCGAGAATATTTTTATTAATTACGCCTAAATCATATAATCCAGTACTATTTTTATGGCTCAAACGTTCAAACTCTAATAAATGATGTAAGTAATCTTCTCTTAATGAAAGAATAATTTTTACGAATGAAATATTTAAACATTCACTAAAAAATTTGTAAAATTCTATTCTTTGCGTGGGAGGATTACTAACAAAGAAAAATTCTTCAAACTGGTCTAATATGATAACTATAGTATAATTGCGCTCAGATGCTAACCGAATTTTTTCTAGTATTATGGTGGGTGTAGATTTAATACCGAGCGATATTTCTGTATATGCTAGGGCTTGATTGATACTGCTGATTAAGATTGCGAGCCAATCAGTATAAACAGATAAAACAATCGGGATAGGAATGCGTTCACCAATAGCTTTTCCTTTGAGGGCTGGGACTAAACCAGCTTTGAGAATTGAACTTTTTCCTACACCTGATGGGCCATAAATTACTGTGAGTTTGTAGTCAGCACGGGCAATTCTTTCAATTAAGCGATTAACATCTTGTTGCCGTCCCGAAGCAGATATTTCTTGAGCAATTTCTTCAGGAATAAATGGTATTTTGTGAGGTTCCAGGACTGGATTAATTCTGGGGCGTTGCGGCTGTAATTGACTTGCCCCAATGAAGGCTCGAAAGCCATACTGATGTTCTATTTTAATTTTTTCTTGCTTGAGCTTAAAGGCTTCTGTGTAGTTATGACGCTCAAAAAAGTAAAGCGATCGCAGTTCTTCTAAAATCTCTAAGTAAAGTAATGGCTGATGTTGTAGTTCACAAACTACCTTCGCCCATTCCAAGTTATTAATAGCTTCCTCTGCCTTACCCAGATGCCGTTGTGTACGTGCTAGCAAGAGAAGATACCAACTTTCTTGTCGTCGTCTTTGCAAAGCGTCTCGCAGAGAAACTTGTGTTGCTTCTTCAGAAATAGAAAGTGCTGTATTCGCTAATTCATGAGCCAGCACCCAATTGGACTCAGAAGCAGCTGCATTTGCCAAAAAACCATAATTTTGAGCAACTTGGGCGGAAGTTCCATAGGTTTTATGTAGATATAATGATTTTTGAGCTAATTCTTTTAACTCATCCCAGGCTTCTAAGCGTTGCAACATTTCACAAGCAGGCAAAATAAATTTAGCAACTAAGTCTTCTCTTTGTACTTCTTGCAATAGGTCTAAGCATTGTTTAAACCACGACAGAGCATGTTCGCAATAGCTACTGGTATTCTGGTATAAGTCTGCCATTCGGTGATAACAAAGCCCCAGGTGGAATAGCACTATTGCTTGCTTCAGTAAAGACGAGGTAGGGATAGGGTGAATAGATGAAAGCGGCAAAGAAGAATTACTTTCCCACTCTGCGACTCTCCTCGCTTCTTGCTGCCATAATGCAAGGCTTCTTTGATAATTGGCTAAAGCACCATTAATTTGATCGTTGGCGTATTTATCTCGCCCCAAGACAAATTCTAAACTAGCTTCTAATCCTGGTGTTAATTGAACGCCATACAAACGTAGCAAATCATTACGGGCTGATTCGATTTCGTGGCGATGTTGGGATTTAGGATCTAAATCTAGGAAGGCATTAGATAAAAATGTTTCAGCACCGGCTTCTAAGACTTTGGCAAAGAGAGATTCTGCTTCATGATGAATCAAAGCAATTAAATCTGCTTTGGCCATTTCAAATTTAATAGTGGTTGCAGCCCAGCTTTTAAAATCAGGCGCTAATCTTGAAAGCAATGATGCCACTTCATCTTGTAGCCATAATACTACTGGAAATGGAAAAGTTGCAGCATATATATCTCGTGCTTGGTTGATGCCTGTAAGTAAGTTTTCCAGATCGGTAGTTGACTCAATACCAAAAACCATCACAGCCGATGGCAAAGAATCTGTAAGGACAGCAGGATTATCTAAAGATAGTTCTGAGACTATTGTGCTGTGTAAAGAAGTAGTTGATGGATTGAGAAAAATTTCTCTGATGTTAATTTCCTGGCTGGTGGAGCGAATATTCTCTAACATTTGCTCACGTAATCGCCCATAGTTACATCGAACCAAAATTAGGGCAAATTGACCTTCGGAAAGTGCGATCGCTCTAATCAGTCTTTGTAAAGTATGCTGATTTTCTTTGGTGTAGACGTGTAGCTGTTTGTCATTAGTCATTGGATATGGGGCATTGGGTATTGGGTATTGGACATAGTGAATGGGGCATTGGGCATAGGGAAATAACTAATGACTAATGACTAATAACTAATGACTATTACTTTTTTGTTGCCAAGCCAAAACTTTTTCTGTTTCTGCCAAGGCTGGACTGATGCCAAACCAGCGCCCTACTGGATCGCGATATTCAAACAGATACATGCTTCTTAGTAAGCTTTGATAGTCAGACTCACCTTTAACTCTCTGTTGCTGCACTACTTCAAACAACAATTCCCACTGAGATTCATCAATAGCTAATAGCAGATCGTCGCGGTAGTCCTTAATTACGGCTTCTAAGCATTCCCTAGAAAAAGGCGGATCTTGTCGTTGCAGGCAGCTATAAAGTAAACCCAATAAGTTACGAATGTGACCGCCGCTAACGCGACATATACGATCTAAAGTTTCGGAGCGATCGAATAATTCTGTAACTAATAGAAACCTTTCACTCAAAGGGACTTCTGGAAAAGCTCTTGCTAAAACTAACTGGCGCACTAGTGACATCCCTGGTTCGTAGTCACTGCCATCTCTTTGCCGCACTAATACCATCGGTAGCACTTTTGGCGCAATCCCTCCCCCCAGACGATTTTTGAGTGTCTCGTACTCATTGGAGAAGATTAACGTTAGAGGAATTGTATAAACTAGGTGGCATTTAAGTCGGCGTAGCTGTTCGCCTCGATCGATGAAGAGATATTCTGGTTGCGATCGCCCGGATGCTAAGGGGCGCATATCCACTCGATCCAAATTATCTACAATTACTACTAATCCTTTTTGACCTCTTAGCTTTAGCTGTTCAACAGCCTTTTCTAAAATTTCTTCGTTAATCGCTTGCAAAATACTATTGGTACGTGGTTCCAGATATTGCCTCAGTTGATTCCGCATCTGGGTGCTATCTTTGGTTTTAGCAGTAATTTTGGCAATACCCAAAGACAACTCTGCTTGTCCAGAAAGCTCTATGGGGCTTTGCAAAAAATCGCCTACTTCTTTAAATAAATTGGTAAAGTAACCAGGTTTAAGTTTGATGCTAATTCCTTCTAAACTGGCACTGACTTGACGGGCTACACTCAGCAGAATATCGCTGATATCTATATCCGCCATATCTAAGTCTTGACTGGACTCAAAATAAACCACATGAAATCCCGCCAATTCTAGTTCTGTCTTGAGGCGCTGCAATTCCGTTGACTTACCACAACCAATATGACCTGTAAATAACTGACAGGTTGGCTCATCAGGAGAAATCCTAACGATAGTCCGTTGCAATTCTTCGACAATCTTGCAACCACGTACATCAGCAAAATCTATGTAATACTGCCGATCTAGCACGTTACTTATATTTAGCGTGTAACTGGGGTTACATGCTTTATAAAAACGTGACAAATTTAACGTCGTTTTCATGTATGTAGAGGTGTATGTAGATGCAGCTTTAGTTTTATTTTTTATACAAGTAATCCAATCCGGGATGTAGGCATAGGATTGATTCACAAGTTGGTCGTGTCTTGCAAGGGACAGAACTTGTACAGGATTACTGTCAGTAGTATGGTAGAGATTTAATTGACTCTAATAGTCTAAGCATATCTGTCCTTTTTACACCTGGTATTGAGGTTTTGACAATCTCTTGCTTTTGTTTGATCGGATAAAAAATTGTATGGCTTAGGAATTGAGTAAAAAAAACTACAAAGTTTCATGGTTCTAAGTTTGGATAACTGGCGAGGATGACTGGTATGAATTATAGCAAGGTACACAGAGATTCAGGAATACTTGTGTATCACTTCACAATCTATTTGTCAAGGAAACAGAATCCCCCACATCTCAATTAAGATTTTGTAATCTTTAGGGGAAAATATTCAAAAATAACTTGTCAAAAAGACTACAGTCAGTTAAAAATGGACACCGGAAACTTTAATAGGACTAATAACTAGCGCCATAATCTTTGTGTAGTTACTGTAAAGTGTTACTAAAAATAAAAAAAGTCTTGAGGAGAACAGCTAATAGATGCCAACAGTGTTTACTGAAATTAATAATGATACGAGCGTGTCAAGGAATTTAAATTGCAACCAGAAAGGGGTGTGAATGGCTGGCATAATATCAGTTTCCCGCACGGATCTAGCCCAGCGTCGTCAGAAATTGCGTCGGCAGCGGCAAATGAAAATTATTCAGGCTATTTGGCGAACCTTTGCCATTACTGGTTTGGCGGGTGGATTGCTGTGGGTGGCAGTCCAACCAGTGTGGATACTTAAGGCTCCCAAACAAATCGTGATGAAATCAGGCAATAAATTACTATCGGATCAAACAACTCAGTCATTGTTGGTGCTGTCTTACCCCCAGTCTTTGTGGCGGATTGAACCGTCAGCGATCGCTAACTCTTTGAAAAAACAACCAACTATTGCTCAAGCGATCGTCAGACGCCGCCTGTTTCCTCCTGGATTAATCATCGAAATTCAAGAACGAGTGCCTGTCGCAGTGACTCAAACACGTGGCAACAAAAAAGTAATAATCGGCTTACTAGATGCCAGTGGGGCCTGGATGCCTTTAGAAAAATACACATCACTCAATCCCACTAAGAAATTACCCAATCTCAGAGTCATTGGCTCGGCAAAACAATACTGCTCCTACTGGACTCAACTCCATGAAGCTGTGAGTCGGAGTCCGGTAAAAATAATGGAAATTAATTGCCAAAATCCAACGAATTTAATTTTGAAAACAGAATTAGGAAATGTGCATCTCGGCGTTCCAGGTCCCCAATTGTCTGAACAAATTAAAGTACTCGCCCAAATGCGCCCTTTAGCAACAAAATTCAATTCTGGTCAAATAGAGTATATTGATCTGAAAAATCCCGAATATCCATTAGTACAGATGAACCAAAAAGACCAGAAATTAACTCCCAAAATCCCTAAAAACATCTAACGTGTTTAATGTATTGATAACTCCTAGTAAATTAAGAAGCTTTATGCTGATAAATATATTTATTATTTTCAGTTTTCTAGCAAACCGCACGAAAATCGGCATTAACTTCTAATTAAAATGAGAAGATCAATCATAAAATCTCCATTGCGAGTAAAAGACCCTCAATTGTTACCCTAATATCTAATAGTAGGGTACAAGATGTCAGACAATCTAATGATGGTCTATGGCGTATAAAATGCCTTCTGCCCATACACTCTTTGACTAAACCCAGTGTGGAAAAGAGAAAAATGCTTGAGTTTTCCATCAAGATTCAGACTCGCTTTTCTGAGGGCACTGATGGGAACGGTATTGAGGACTGGGTACTAGGGATTGGTGACTAGAGAAAAGTTTTTTTAATACCCAATCCTCAGTACCCAATCCATTTGAATCTGTCACGAAAAATGCCGCCCAAAATTGCGTAAGCATTGCTTCTGGGTTAATAAGTTTGGACTACTCCGTGCCGTAATCCTTAATTGGGTAACGAAACCTCTTAGAAAATCTTGATTTGTTGACCGTGCCAATTTTGGATTTTGGATTTTGGATTTCAGGATCAATCCAAAATCCAAAATCTAAAATTCAAAATTGTTTGACTGCACTAGTGAGGGTTCTCATCATATAGACTACTGCTCCAACAAAGTGTCCATTAAGACCCCCCAAACAACAAGTTAATCAGGTATAGTCTGACAAGTAAATTCTTGCTCAGTTTAGCCTAAAAAATAAGTAAGTAGAAGGTAAATTTTGTGTCTAAAGTTGCAATCATACCTAATGGTGAAACCTATTAACAATATGATTATTGAGGCAGAGAAAATACCCTGTAGTGTGTCTTTACAAGTTATGCCCTCCGCTGAGAATAACGAAGAGATTAATGTCTGGTTGAAGTTATACAGGTCATTTTTAGATAAATATAGGTATACTTCTCTAGAATTAGCTGTGCGATCGGCTGCCTTAAAAGCTTATCCCATAGCAAATTTTCGCGCTGCCAATTCTGTTAGGCTTGGCAGTAGTGAAAACAATAAAGAACAATGCCATAGTATTGTGGCACTGTCAAACTAAAGTTGACTCTGAGGTGAATAACACCTGAAAAAGTCGTTTATCTACCCTTTCACAAATCCAATGACACTTGATAATAACCAAGGACTTAACTATAAAAATTCCCAATCTACGGGACAGCCGGGGTTCTCTCTGGCAGTTAACTCAACTAACCCCTTTAATAATTCTGGGATGAACTTCGGACAAAATCACGACAATAAGAAGATTTTTACGGAAAATAGCCGAATTGGCGAGATTGTTCCTGGTCGGGTCGCCAACATCAAAGTGATTGGTGTCGGTGGTGGTGGTGGCAATGCTGTTAACCGCATGATCGAGTCTGATGTATCTGGGGTAGAATTTTGGTCGATTAACACTGATGCTCAAGCTCTTACCTTAGCTGGCGCTCCCAGTCGATTGCAAATTGGACAGAAGCTAACGCGGGGTTTAGGAGCGGGTGGTAATCCTGCCATCGGTCAAAAAGCAGCTGAAGAATCGCGGGATGAGATTGCTACGGCTTTGGAGGGTGCAGACTTAGTATTTATCACTGCTGGTATGGGCGGTGGTACTGGGACGGGCGCAGCCCCGATTGTGGCAGAAGTAGCAAAAGAAATGGGCGCTTTGACTGTTGGTGTGGTTACACGTCCATTTGTTTTTGAGGGTCGCCGTCGCACCAGCCAAGCAGAACAAGGTATTGAAGGACTAAAAAGTAGAGTAGATACACTGATCATTATCCCCAACAACAAATTGCTGGAAGTGATCCCCGAACAAACGCCTGTGCAAGAAGCTTTTCGCTATGCAGATGATGTGCTGCGTCAAGGGGTGCAAGGTATCTCTGATATCATCACGATCCCCGGTCTGGTAAACGTTGACTTTGCTGATGTCCGGGCTGTGATGGCAGATGCAGGATCGGCATTAATGGGAATTGGCGTGAGTTCTGGAAAATCTAGAGCTAGAGAAGCTGCGATCGCAGCTATTTCTTCACCATTACTAGAATGTTCTATTGAAGGTGCTAGAGGAGTTGTCTTTAATATTACTGGTGGTACTGATCTCACCCTCCATGAAGTAAATGCTGCCGCAGAAGCAATTTATGAAGTTGTTGATCCCAACGCCAATATTATTTTTGGAGCTGTAATTGATGACAGACTTCAAGGTGAAGTGAGAATAACTGTAATTGCCACCGGGTTTACGGGTGAAGTGCAAGCAGCGGTACAACAAAGCGTGGCTAACGTTCGGGTAGCACCTAATACCTCGAAGCGACCAACAACCCCGCAACCCACAGTTAATCCCCCAACCTCAAGTCCAACTCCAACACCAACACCAACTCCAGAACCAAAAGAAAAACCTGGATTGGACATACCTGATTTTCTGAGAAACCGACGTACACCAAAGAATTAAAAGATTTTGGATTTGAGATTTCGTCGTGAGCGCTCAGTCGAACGATTTTAGATTAACTTAGCAGTCTCAGTTCAGGCTGAACGCTGTATAAAATCTGCTAGTTCCACCAGGAGTTTACCAAAGGTGGGGGTAAGCAACATATTGCCATCCCCAATTTTACCAATTGGAAAAAAACTCTCAACGCTACTTTATAAAATGAACTTGGGCAGGAGTCTGCTGGCTTGCATGTCTAGCTATGCTTTTTTCACAAAAAAACAGGAAGACCTGCCCAACTACAAATGCTTCATCGATAGCGAGTCTTCTCTCAAAGGAAGATGCCTGTTTACGTAGCGTCTCCTTTCGGAGAAGGGTTGTATAGTTCAGACGTTTCTAACTGGCTAACACTGCGTTATCATGCGTTAGAGCCAGTCATAGACATCACTACATCTACCCCTCGCGATCCGTTAAACTTATATTCGGTACAAGTAAATATATTTACTGAAAGCAAGTTGCGTAGACAATTCGCCTCCAGAAATATCCGAAGAAAGTCTATTTCGTGGGGGACACAAAACAAAAAAATAAATGTAAATTATTTTTTGATTTCTAGTGTCTGTTCAATCCATTGAATAACCTGATCGCCAAGGTGAGTGCCATCTAGTCGATCAATCTCACGAATTCCGGTAGGACTAGTGACGTTAACTTCAGTTAAGTAGCCACCGATAACATCAATACCCACAAAAATTAAGCCGTCTTGGCGTAAGCGTTCGGCTAATTGGTTACAGATTTCATATTCTCTTGGGGTAATTTCAGTTTGAGCGACAGTACCACCAGTTGCCATATTATTGCGAAAATCAGTTCCGCTAGAGAGGCGATTGAGCGCGCCAATGGGTTCGCCATTGAGCAAGATAATTCGCTTATCTCCTTCTTTTGCCTCTGGTAGATAGGTTTGTACCATTACTGGTACTCGACCTTGGAGCGTACTGAGTTCAACAATGGAGTTAAAATTGCGATCGCCTGATTGCAAAAACAAAATTCCTTCCCCAGCTTTATTACCCAGTGGTTTGAGAACTGTTGCCCCCTTTGCTTCGACAAATTGGCGAATAAACTGCTTATCAGCACTGACAATTGTCTCTGGAATGGCTTTGGTAAACTGGAGGGCATACATTTTTTCATTTGCCCCTCGGATACCACTGGGAGTATTAATCAACAGGGTTTTATTTTGGTCAATGTAATCGAGAATATAAGTAGCATAGAGGTAGGAATCATTGACTGGTGGATCTGTCCGCATAAATACGGCATCCATTGTCTCTAAAGAAGTTAAGTAGGAATCGCTCAACTTATACCAAAGATTCGCCGCTACCCACCGTCTATCCACCAACTGGACTGGTACAAGCTCGACTTGCTGTAGGACAGCCCAAGCTTTGCCCTCCACGACACTCAGCAGATTTGCTTGAGTTATCCAAATTTCGTGTCCCAGAATTTGCGCTGCTTCCATCAGGGCAACACTGGTATCATGACACGGATCAAGCAAATAGATGGGATCAATGATAAAAGCCAGTTTCACCCTTTGTACCTCAATCACCAAGAAATTAAATAGTTATTCAATTATTATCTCTTGACGATCTTACCAATTGACGTACATCTGTACTGCTGAGTAAAACCTGGAGGGTAAAGTCTTATGGGGATAAAAGCCAGTAGACAAGGCGGCACATAGTTTTTCAGAGTTGTAGCGACTGCCGTGTTGCAGCGGCTTGTCGCTAACGCCAAACCTTCTAAATCTAAACGCTATTACTAGAAGTTAGTAGCTCATCCAGCTTGCCTTGACTGTCTAAAGCATGGATATCATCACAACCACCAATATGAGCGTCATTGATGAAAATTTGCGGTAAAGAGCGGCGTCCATTTGCTCTTTGAGCCATTTTACTTCTGGCTGCTTCATCTCCATCAATGCTGTATTCGGTAAATTCAACGCCCTTGTTTTTCAGCAAACTTTTGGCACGAATGCAAAACGGGCAAGTCCTCCAGGTGTAAATTTCTATTTTTGCAGCCATGATATCCTCAACTTGATTTAATACTTCTTAATTTTAGAACTTTGCCACCGGCTGTAGCGGCTCTATCCTGATTTGTCTTCATCCTCAGAAGCCACTAAGAGAACTCCACAGAATGATTGATCCAAAAGCTGTCATTGCGAGCGAAACGGAGTGTAGCAAAGCAATCCCAAGATTTTGCGGTTGCTTCATT